>CAYODJ010000011.1:0-67609 GCA_964402715.1 uncultured Victivallaceae bacterium | reverse complement strand
GAGCATCACGTTGCCAACGTGATTGTCGCCGGTTCGATTCCGGTCACTCGCTCCAAGCCGTCCCCCCGATGACGTTCGGCGTCCGTCCGACGCCGCGCGATCATGCCGCCGGTCCGGGTCAGGCTCATGGACTTCCTGCGGCGGTGGCCTTAAACGGAGGCTTCCGTTCAGTCGTAGCACTGCTTCAGCGCGGACATCAGGGTCTCGGACTCCATGTCGCGCACGATCTGCGCGCGCCCGATGCCGCCGGGAAGGACGACGGCGACGCGCCCGTTCCTGTTTTTCTTGTCATGACGCATGATTTCCACGATTGACCCGGCATCGATCCGACGCGGTATCCGGGTCGGCAGCCCGGCGGCCCGCAGCAGCGCGTTCTGGCGCATTTCATCCTCGCGGCTCCAGAATCCCGCAGCGGCCGCCAGCCGCCCCGCCGCCGCCATTCCGACGGCTACGGATTCGCCGTGGCTGAGTGAAAAACCGGAGAGCAGTTCGACCGCATGCCCGAAAGTGTGGCCGTAGTTCAGCAGCGCCCGCCGTCCGTGCTCCTTTTCGTCTTCCGCGACAATCGCGGCCTTCAGTTCGCAGCTGCGGCGAATCGCCGCGGAGAACCAGACAGGATCGATTTCAGCGGCCGTCGTTCCGGGGATGCCGCGTTCCAGCAGCGAGAAGAATCCCTCGTCCATGATGACGCCGTATTTGATGATTTCCGCCATGGCTCCGATCCGTTCCCTCGCCGGCAGAGTTTGAAGCAGCGCGGGGTCGATCAGCACCAGCTTCGGCTGATGGAACGCTCCCATCAGATTTTTTCCCTCCGGCAGATCCACGCCGGTCTTCCCTCCGACGGAGGAATCCACCATCGCGAGCAGCGACGTCGGGATCTGCACGAAGTCCACGCCTCTCATGTAAACCGCCGCCGCGAACCCGGTCATGTCTCCGACGACTCCGCCTCCCAGCGCGACGAACAGAGAGCGCCTGTCGCAGCCGTGACGGACGGCGGCTGAGCATATGTCCGCGACGGTCGAAAACGTCTTCGACTTCTCGCCGGCGGGAAAAACGAACATGTTCCTCTCGCAGATCGAGGCGATCTCCGGGGCATGATCCGCGAGAATGTTCCGCGTGTTCGTGTCGGCGACCGTCATCACCTCCCTTCCCGCGGCCGTCGACTTGAACAGCGGCGCGGATTCGCGCAACGATCCGATCACGATGTCATATCCGCCGTCCGGCAGCGGGACCGACACAGTTTCCGACATGGATGCGTCCTCTCAGTGCGAAAGCGCGGCGCGCACCGCCTCCAGCGTGGCGTCGATTACCTGCGGCCGGTTGGCGTACGTTCCGCAGATGCCCAGACGGCGCAGTTCGTCCTTGTGATATCCTATCGCCGCGTCGGGATCCTTCAGCACGTGCCCCGTCAGGATGCCGACCACGGTCGCGTCGGGATCAATCACGCCGAGCTCCACCAGCTTCTTCGCGCCCGCCACCGAACAGCAGGAGGCCGGCTCCGCTCCGATGCCGGCGGCGTCCACCATCGCCTTCGCGTCCATGATCTCCTGCTCGGAAACGCTTTCGACGACTCCGTTCGACCACTTCAGGCCGCGAAGGGATTTTTCCCAGGACACCGGGTTGCCGATTTTGATCGCGGTCGCAATGGTCTCCGGATCGCGCACCGGCTCGAACGGAGCGTTCCGCTTCCACATGCGGACCAGCGGAGCGGCTCCTTCCGCCTGGATGACCGCTATGCGCGGGATTTTGTCGATGATTCCAAGACGATGCAGCTCCTCCAGACCCTTGCTGAGTGCGCTGTTGTTGCCGAGATTGCCCCCGGGGATGACGAACCAGTCCGGCGCCTTCCAGTCCAGCTGCTGGAGAATTTCAAAGCCTATCGCTTTCTGACCCTCGATCCGGAACGGATTGATCGAATTGAGCAGATAGATGTGCAGCTCCCGGCACACCTCCTGAACCAGCGCCATCGCGTCGTCGAAGTTGCCGCGGATCTGCAGCGTCCGCCCGCCGAACGCCAGCGCCTGGGCCAGTTTGCCGTAAGCTATCTTCCCCTCGGGTATGAAGATTATCGAATTCATGCCGCAGAACGCTGCGTAGGAGGCCATGCTCGCGCTGGTGTTGCCGGTGCTGGCGCACGCGACGTCGCGTGAATTGTAGAACCTCGCCGCGGTCACGCCGCAGGTCATTCCTCTGTCCTTGAAGCTCCCCGTGGGGTTTTCGCCTTCATGCTTGAGCAGAAAATGCTTCAATCCCGCGTATTCACCGGCCTTCCCCGCAGGATACATCCTGGTGTTCCCCTCCTGCCGGGTGATGATCTTGTCCGGCGGAAGATTGAATATCAGTTCCCTGTAGCGCCAGACGCCGGATGAGTCCGCGCCGCGTCTCGATCCCCACCGCGATTCCCAGAGCGCCTTGAGTTTCTCTCCGTCCACACCGGATAAATCGTGGTGCAAATCCAGTGTTCCGCCGCAGTCGCAGAGGTAACGGATCCGTCCGAGATCGTACTCGCGCCCGCAGCGGACGCATTTAAAGCATGCTTGCAACCCGTCCATCGATCCACCTGAAAAGTCTTGCATTATTCGAGTCCTCCGTATAAATTTACCACGGAAGCGCACGTTTTTAAAGCGCGCGGCTCCGTGAAACGACCGGATTCCGCCCCCGCTCCTGCGGAGCGAGGGGAATTTCCGCGCGGCATCCGGAATGCGCGGGCGGATTCGGTGGTGCCATGCTCTCCCGCAGCGCGTTCGGGGACGGGGAAACCGGGTGTCCGGGGCGTTCCGGCGCGGACCGGCTGCCGCGGCGCCGCATGCGGACGTCCGGACGTCTCCCTCTGCGGCCGCGGTGACCGAGAACAACGAAAAGGTGCTGAACAGATGGCGCTGTTCCAGTTGCATTCCAGCTACCGGCCTGCAGGCGATCAGCCGGACGCCATCAGGACGCTGATCCGTCGTCTGCAGAGCGGACAGCGGGAACAGATTCTGCGGGGCGTGACCGGATCCGGCAAAACTTTCACGCTGGCGAACGTGATCGCGCGCCTGGATCGTCCCGTCCTGGTCCTGTCGCACAACAAGACGCTGGCCGCGCAGCTCTTCAGCGAGTTCAAAGGTTTTTTCCCCGACAACGCGGTCGAGTACTTCATCAGCTACTACGACTACTATCTGCCGGAGTCCTACATTCCGCAGACCGACACGTATATCGCCAAGGACGCGGCAATCAACGAGGACATCGAGAAGCTCCGGCTGTCCGCCACCGCCAGCCTGGTGGAACGCCGCGACGTGATCATCGTCGCCAGCGTCTCCTGCATCTACGGTCTGGGCTCCCCGGACGACTACACCGACATGTGCGTCATCCTGGAGGAGGGCGAAAAAATCGGACGCGACGATGTCCTCCGCCGCCTGATCAGCATTCATTACGAACGCAACGACGCCGCCCCCGACAAGGGTCAGTTCCGCGTCCGGGGCGATTCCGTGGACGTATACGAGCCGCAGCGGGATGATTTCATCCGCGTCACCTTTTGGGGAGACGAGATTGAATCCCTGGAGAGGCGGAGCGCCGTCACCGGATCGTGCAGGGCCAAACTGCGGAAGACGACCCTTTTCCCGTGCCGTCATTTCGTGCTGCCGCAGGAGCGCATCGAAGCGGCCGTCGCCGGCATCACGGCGGAGATGCGCTCGCGTGTGGCGGAGTTCGAACAGTCCGGCAGACTCGTGGAGGCGCAACGTCTCCACCAGCGAGTCACGTACGATCTGGAGATGCTGCGCGAGATAGGGTATTGCAGCGGCATCGAGAACTACTCCGTCTATCTTTCCGACCGGCCGCCCGGCAGCCGTCCGTATTGTCTTCTTGATTTTTTCCCGAAGGATTTTCTGACCGTGGTCGATGAATCGCATGTGACGCTGCCGCAGCTTCAGGCGATGTACAAGGCGGATCACAATAGGAAGCAGACGCTGATAGACCACGGATTCCGTCTGCCGTCGGCCCTGGACAACCGTCCGCTGCGGTTCGAGGAGTTCGAGGCGCTCAAGGGCGACACCATCTACGTTTCGGCCACTCCCGGACCGTATGAGCTGTCCAGAAGCGGAAATCCGGTGGAACAGGTCATCCGGCCGACCGGACTGCTGGATCCGATCGTCGACGTCCGTCCGCTGGACGGGCAGATAGATGACGTCATGGCGGAAATCAGGGCGGCGGCCGCGCAGGGGCAGCGGACACTGGTCACCACGATGACCAAGAAGAACGCGGAGCGTCTGGCGGACTATCTGACCGAACTCGGCATCAACACGAGCTATCTGCATTCCGAGATGGATGCGCTCGAACGCGTCCGCGTGCTGTCGCGTCTGCGGAAAGGGGATTTCGACTGTCTGATAGGAATCAATCTGCTGAGGGAGGGCATAGATCTGCCGGAGGTGGCGCTCGTGGCGATCCTGGATGCGGACAAGGAGGGGTTCCTGCGGTCGGAACGATCGCTGATTCAGGTGGCCGGCCGCGCTGCGAGAAACGTCGCGGGGCGTGTCATCCTCTACGGCAATACCGTCACCCCGAGCATGAGGGCGCTGATAGAAAGCAGCGCGGCGCATCGCGCCAGACAGGAGGCGTTCAACCGTGAGAACGGCATCGTGCCGAGGACCATCGTGCGCAACGACTCCCCCACCATCAACGAAGTCCTCAGCGACGGCGCACCGTCGCGGAACGGCAGAAAACACGGCCGGCAGACCGGCTCCGGCGGCGGAGCGAATGGAGGAGCTCACGGAAGCGCGGTTCTTGACGATATGGGTCTGGACGAGCGGGAGACCGAACAGCTCGCCGCCGAACTGCAGAGAGAGATGCTGGAGGCGGCCGCCTCGCTGGAGTTCGAGCGGGCCGCCGATCTGCGCGATCGGCTCAAGGCGCTGGGGAAAATCACGCCCGGCGGCAGGAACCGCGGCTGACGCCGTCCGGCCGCCGCGTCACAGATCCAGCCGATCCAGAGCCGACCACGGCGAACCTTCCTCGGATCGCGATGAGCAGTCGCATGTCGCCTCGTTCAGGTTGGCGCCGCAGCGCTGGCACAGACCCCTGCAGTCCGGCGTGCAGAGCAGATTCATCGGCAGCAGCAGCAGGGCTTCCTCCCGGACGTCGTCGCAGATGTCCAGGACCTCCCCGTCCGGCGTGTCGTAGAACAGGCAGACGCGCGGGTTCTGCAGCGTCAGTTCCAGTTCCTTGAGGCAGCGGCCGCAGACTCCGCCGATCCGGTATGACAGGGAGCCCTCCACCAGCACCCCGTTCGAAACGCCTTTGGCGGTCAGGCGGTAGGAGAGCGGAGAACGGACGCTCAGCGACGAAGTCGGCTTCACGCCGAGCAGCTCCGCCGGCTCGGTTCCGGTCAGTTCGATCGGCTGTTTCGCCAGCAGTCCGAGATGAATTCTAATCATGGGCGTCGCTTCCGTCTGTCCGCGTGTCCGCCAGTTTCCGCCGCACCGCCTCCACCACGGGCGGGGGAACGTACTGCGAGTAGTCGCCCCCGAGACGTGCGACTTCCTTTACCATGCGCGAGCTGACGAAGGAGTTGTTCGCGGTGGGAGTCATGAAAATGGTCTCGCATTCACCGCGGAGACTCCGGTTCATCAGCGCCATCTGGAGCTCATATTCGAAATCGGAGAAGGCGCGCAGTCCGCGCAGCACCGCCTGAGCGCCCAGCCGCGCCATGGCGTCCACCAGAAGTCCGCGGAAAGACACCACCTGGACATTGTGCAGATGACGGCAGCAAGTCTCGATGATTTTCTCTCGCTCCTCCAAAGTGAACATCGGACTTTTTTCAAGGTTGACGGCCACTGCGACAATCACCTGGTCGAAAAGTTGCGCGGCCCGCTCGACCAGATCCAGATGCCCGTTCGTGAACGGATCAAAACTCCCTGGATAGAGAACCCGTTTCATAAATCCTCCGGGATTTCGCCGGACACGGCACAAGACGCGTAAAACGCCGCCGTGCGAAGATCCGGCGGTGAATCCGTCGCTTCGTGAACCGCCGCATTGACTTCAGTGCGACTACAATATACAGTACCACCGGCGTGAGTGCAACCGCGCCGGCGCGACGCCGGCGCAGAAACCTTGGCTGTTCAGTCATGACGGGAATACTCGAGTACAGCGGGCTTGAAAATCGCCGGATAGTGGTCGGCATCGGCGTCTTCGACGGCGTGCACCGAGGGCATCAGATGCTGCTCGGTGAACTGGCGAGGATGGCCGCCGCCGCGGACTCAGTGCCGGTCGCGCTGACATTCGCGCCTCATCCTCGCGAGGTGCTGCGCCCGCGCGAGCATGTTCCTCTGCTGACGCCGTTGAGGGAGCGGCTGCGTCTGCTCCGCCGGTTCGGAGCCGCCGAGACCGCGGTCGTCCGGTTCACGCGGGAATTCGCCGAACTCAGCCCCGAGGCTTTCATGCGGGAGCTTTCGGGCGTTCCCTGCGAGACGGCGGGATTCTGCGTCGGCGAGCGCTGGCGGTTCGGACGCAACGCGGCCGGCGACGCCGCGTGGCTGGAGTCGTACTGCGGGAAACATTCACTGCTGTTCCGATCCGTGCCGGAGCTGCGCGTGGGCGGCGACGTGGTCAGCAGCACGGCCATCCGCAGGGCGGTGGCCTCCGGCCTGCTGCTGCGGGCGAAGACCTTTCTTGGGCATCCGTACCGGCTCTGGGGGATCGTCGAACACGGATACCGCATCGCCGGGAAGGAGCTGAAACGTCCGACCGCCAATCTTGCCGTGGACGACGGGATCCTGCCTCCCGACGGCGTTTACGCGGCGCGGGCGCTGGTCGCCGGCATAGAACATCCGGCGGCGGTCAACCTGGGCATGGCGCCGACTTTCGGCAGGACGGACGGGAAGCGGCGCCTCGAAGTGCACGTTCTGGATTTTTCCGGCAACCTGTACGGGATGGAAATCGGTGTCGAGCTGACCCGCTACCTGCGGCCGGAACGGTTCTTCGGCGGAGCTGAGGATCTGAGGCGGCAGATAGAGAAGGACATCGCGACGATACGGAAGGAGTTCCTGCAGCGGAAAACATGCGACGGCGCGGCGGACGGGAGTCCGTGCGGCGACGGGGAGAGCCGCGGGGACGATGAATGACATGACGAAGCGGTGCGCGGAGGACGACCGCGCGCGCCGGATGCGCCGGCGGGACGACGAAGCCGCCGGCGTCGGCGGCCGCCTGTCGCGTCTGATTACCAAGGGAGCGGGAGAATGATTGTCGGCGTCGGCGTTGACATTGTGGAGATCGGGAGGATCCGCAGACTTGTCGCGCGGTTCGGGTGCAGGTTCACTGAGAAGGTATTCACGTCCGCCGAGCGGAGGGAGGCGGCGGAACGGAGAGATCCGTCGGCGTACTACGCGGGCCGGTGGGCGGTCAAGGAGGCGGTCTCCAAGGCGCTGGGCTGCGGCATCGGTTCCCGCTGCGAACTGCTGGACGTCGAGTGCCGAGGAGCCGGCGACGGACGGCCGTACGTGAACCTGACCGGAGCCGCGTCCGAAACCCTCCGGAGCATCGGCGGCGGCAAAGTGCATGTCTCGCTGACGCACGAGGCGCAGTACGCCGTCGCCGACGTGATTGTGGAGAGCGATCCCGAGTCCGCGGCGCGGCCGTCGGCGGGGACGCGATGCCCGCAGGTCCCTCGCGGCTGACGGGGGAGATCCGTCTGAATTCCGGCGCGAGGGACTCCGGCGCGACGGAGGTGCTTTGAAACGGAGTTGCAAAAGCACCTCCGGGAGTTACATTAAAAGGGGTTCGTGTTTTGGCGGCCAGATAATCTTCATGGGGGAATTCCTGTCAAGTGAAAGAAGTCAGAGTAGGCATCGTCGGATTCGGAACGGTCGGCGCTGGCGTCGCCGCCAATCTGCTGCAGAACGCGGATGTCATCGCCAAGCGGACCGGCGTCATGGTCAGACTGACCCGCATCGCCGATTTGGACATCGTTTCGGATCGCGGCGTCGCGGTGCCCGGCGAGATTCTGACCACGGACGTCGAAGCGCTGATTGACGAAGTCGACGTGGTTGTCGAACTGGTCGGTGGCACCACGGTGGCGAAAGACTTCATTCTCAGGGCGCTGCGCGCCGGCAAGTCGGTCGTGACCGCGAACAAGGCTTTGCTGGCGCTGTGCGGGCAGGAACTGTTCGCCGCGGCGGAGAAGGCTCATGCGGACATCTGCTACGAGGCCAGCGTCGCCGGCGGCATTCCGATCATAAAGGCGCTGCGCGAGGGGCTCGTGTCCAACCGGATCCAGCGCATATACGGCATCATGAACGGCACCTGCAATTACATCCTGTCGCGGATGGAGAAGGAGAATGTCGATTTCGCCTCGGTGCTGTCGGACGCGCAGAAACTCGGCTACGCCGAGGCCGAGCCTTCTCTGGACATAGACGGCTTCGACACCGCCCACAAGGCGGCCATCCTGGCCTCGCTGGCCTACGGGCGCTGGTTCGGACTGAAGCCGATCCACGTCGAGGGCATCAGGGGCATCTCCCTGTGCGACCTGCAGTATGCCGACGAGATGGGCTACAAGATCAAGCTTCTGGCCATAATCAAGCAGATCGGCGGCGATGTGCAAATCCGCGTCCATCCGACGCTGATTCCGCACGGCACCCTGCTGGCCAAGATTTCCGACGTGTTCAACGGAGTTCTGGTGGAGGGGGACACGGTCGGGCAGACGCTTTTCTACGGACGCGGCGCGGGACGCATGGCGACGGCCAGCGCCGTGGTGGCGGATCTGGTGGACGTGGCGCTCAACCTGAGCCACGGCTGTGTCCGGCGCGTGGCGTTCCACGAGGGCGACCAGTTCCATGCGGTGACCGAGATGAAGGATGTCCTGTCGCGTTATTACCTGCGGTTGACGGTGACGGACTGTCCCGGAGTGATCGCGTCGATCTCGCAAATACTGGCGGCGCACAGCATCAGCATATCCAGTCTGATGCAGCATGAGAAGCATGACGGTTCGGATCAGGTGCCGCTGGTGATTCTGACGCACATGGCCAAGGAATCTCAAATGCAGTCGGCCGTGGCGGAGATGGGGAAGCTGGAGGTCGTCCGCGACAGAGTCTGGCTCTTCCGCATAGAGGACATCTGAGTTGAAAGCGAGGAGCGGCGGGCACATGGGACAGCACACAGTGGAGAAGATCGGCGGAACCACGATGACCAGATTCGGCGAGGTCATCGACAACATCCTGATCGGCTCACGCACCGGCAAGGAGCTTTACAACCGCATTTTCGTCGTCTCCGCCTACGGCGGCATCACCAATCTGCTTCTGGAGGACAAGAAGACCGGCGAGCCGGGGGTTTTCGGGAAATTCGCGGTGGGCGACCCCGGATGGGAGGAGGAGCTGGAGAACACCCGTCTGGAGATGCTGAAGCTGAACCGTTCGTTCGCGGAGCTCGGGCTGGATCTGGACGTCGCCGACGAGTTTGTCAACGAACGCATGTACGGCATACGTGACGGTCTGCGGCATCTGATGCAGCTGCGCACCTTCGGGCATTTCCACCCCCAGGACTATCTGCCGGCGAGCAGGGAGTTCCTGAGCGCCGCCGGCGAGGCTCACAGCGCTCACAATTCGGTGCTGATCCTGAGAAAGCGCGGAGTCGACGCCAGATTCATAGATCTGACCGGGTGGAAGGACAACACCAGCTGCTCGATCGAACAGATGATCGAGAAGCATCTGAGCGGGCTGGATTTTTCCGAGTGCATGCCGATAGTGACCGGATACGCCAAATGCGCCGAAGGCATCATGGCGCGCTTCGACCGCGGATACAGTGAAATCACTTTCAGCAAGCTGGCGGTGGTGACCGGCGCGCGCGAGGGGGTGATTCACAAGGAATTCCATCTGTCCACGGGGGATCCGAAACTGATCGGCGCGGACAAGGTGAGAACCATCGGTCACACCAATTTCGACATCGCGGATCAGCTGGCGGATCTGGCCATGGAGGCCATACATCCGAAGGCGTCGAAGGAGATGGAGCACAAGAACATTCCCATCCGGGTGGCGAACGCGTTCGATCCGGGCAATCCCGGAACGCTGATCAGCAAGGAGTACGTCTCGCCTGATCCCAAGGTGGACATGATATGCGGCCGCGACGATCTGATCGCGATTGAGATTTTCGATCCGGAAATGGTCGGACAGAGCGGGTACGACTATCGCGTGCTGGAGAGTTTCAGCCAGTACCGCATCAGCTACATAGCCAAGAACACCAATGCCAACACGATAACCCACTACGTGCCGGAACGGTCCCGCAATCTGGGGAAGTGTCTGGAGGCGCTGGAGCACAATTTCCCCTGCGCCTCCATCAGCACCCGCAAGGTGGCGGTCGTGGCCGTGATAGGCAGCAACATGAAGCTGCCCGGTTTCCTCTCGCGGGCGGCCGAGGCTCTGGCGAAGGCGGGCATCAACGTGCTGGCTCTGGATCAGTGCATGCGTCAGGTCAACATGCAGTTCATCCTGGAGCGGAAGGATTTCAACAAGGCGCAGATTGCGCTGCATCACGAGCTGGTGGAGAAGGAAACTTTATACAACTGAGCGCGTCAGCGCAGTGGGAGACGGCATCATGGCGGAGGAACTGCAAGAACTGTTGTCGAGAATAAACAGGGACTATCTGCAGAAGGCGGAGAAGGAAAAGGAGGAAATCGTCAGCGGGGCGCGTGCGGAGGCCGCGCGGATTGTCGCCGAGGCGGAGGCCGCAGCGGCCGCGACGAGGGCGGAGGCCGAGAAGGCGGCCGCCGCGTTCCGGGACAGAAGCGAAGCCGCTGCCAGGCAGGCTGCGCGCGACGTGGTGCTGGCTCTGCGCGAGGAGCTGAAGAGACGGCTCGCCGCGGCGCTGGGCCGCGGCGCGTCTGCGGCGATGACGCCGGAATTCATGGGCAGACTGATCAGAGACCTGGCCAAATCTTTCGCCGCGGACTCCGGCAGGCGTATCGCGGTGCTGGCTCCGGGCCGCGACGCGGATGCGCTCCGGGACGTCCTGCGGGGAACGCTGCGCGAGAGTTTCCGCGAGGAGCCTCAGGTGTTTGCGTCGTCCGGAATCAGAAGCGGATTCCAGGTTTCCTTTGACGGGGATGACGTCTACTATGACTTCTCCGAGGAGGCGATACGCGATCTTCTCTCGGATTATCTCGGAGGCGAACTGGCGAAACTGCTGGAGCGGGACGGCGTCGCCGGGAAGGCGGGGGCATGAGCGTCGACTATTATTACTTCTGTTCGCAGCTTCCGGCGCTGCGGCTGGGCGCCGCTCCTGTCTTCACGCTGAGCGAGTTCGACGAACGCGCCGCCGGTTCGTTGTCGCCCGCGGATTTCTCGTATGTGGCGAAATGCGGATTTCCGCTGGATCGGAGGACGGTGATGCCCGCCGGCTCCGCAGGGGAGCTCTACCGGAGCTGGGAGTTCGCGCTGCGCGGCGAGATAGCGAGACTGCGCGTCGGGGAGAACCGCGCCGGCGGTGTTCCTCTGCCCCCCGAAACGGGTTTTTTCGCCGGCATCAGGGAGCAGCTCGGAGGCGTCGCGAGCGCGGACAATCCTCTGGAAAGGGAGTTCCGGCTTGATCAGCTGCGCTGGCGCCGCCTGGACGAGCTGGAGTTCGGGCGTGAATTCACCGTGGACGCGGCGGCATGCTACCGCTGGCGACTGGCGATTCTTGACAGGGAGCAGTCTTTCGTCGCGGAAACGGGACGGATGAATTTTGATGAGGCCGTCGCGGCGATTGAGCATGATTACTCGGAGCGCGAGAGCCGGGGAGTTTCCGGCCGGACGAATTGAAGGTGCGGCGGCGTCGGTCCGATAGTTACAGTGCGATGATTCGATAGAGAACAGGAGCAGCAAGCAAATGCCGGAAAAAAAAGGCAGAATCGTCGGCGTCAACGGCAACATGTTGACCGTCGAGTTCGAGGCCGGCGTCTCGCAGAATGAGGTGGCGTATGCCATCGTCGGCGAGGAGCGGTTGAAAAGCGAGGTCATTCGGGTGCGCGGCAACCGGGCCGACATGCAGGTCTTCGAAAGCGCGAACGGACTTTCCGTCGGCGACCAGGTCGAGTTCACCGACGAATTGCTCAGCGTCGAGCTCGGTCCGGGATTGCTGGGGGGCGTGTACGACGGTCTGCAGAACCCGCTGCAGATTCTCGCGGAGAAGGCCGGTTTCTTTCTGAAGAGGGGGCTTTATCTGCCCGCTCTGGATCGCGATAAGATGTGGACGTTCACGCCGGAGGCTGCGGTCGGCGCGAAACTGACGTCCGGTGATCGCCTCGGTTTCGTGATGGAGGGAATCTTCAAGCACTACATCATGATCCCGTTCGCATGGAACGGGGAGTGGGAGCTTGCGGAAATCAGGCAGGGCGGCGACTTCAGGGTCACGGACGCCGTGGCCGTGGTGCGGAACGCGGACGGCGAGACGCGCGACGTGACCATGCTCCAGAACTGGCCAGTGAAGATTCCCATCGCCGGCTACAAGGAGAAACTTCTGCCGACGGAGACGTTGATAACGCAGACCAGAATCATCGACACCTTCTTCCCAGTGGCGCGCGGCGGCACGTTCTGCACGCCCGGTCCTTTCGGCGCGGGGAAGACCGTGCTGCAGCATACCATCAGTCAGAACGCCGAGGCCGACGTGGTCATCGTCGCCGCCTGCGGCGAACGCGCGGGGGAGGTTGTGGAGATTCTGCGGGAATATCCGCATCTGTCGGATCCCCGCACCGGGCGTTCGCTCATGGACCGCTCCATCATCATCTGCAACACCAGCAGCATGCCGGTGGCGGCCAGGGAGGCTTCGGTCTACACGGCGGTGACGCTGGCGGAGTATTACCGGCAGATGGGACTCAACACTCTGCTGCTGGCGGATTCGACTTCGCGCTGGGCGCAGGCGCTGCGGGAGATGTCCGGACGGCTGGAGGAGATTCCCGGAGAGGAGGCTTTCCCCGCGTATCTGGAATCGCGCATCGCCGATTTCTACGAACGTGCCGGGCTGGTGCGTCTGAAGACGGGCGAGACGGCCAGCGTCACCATCGGCGGCGCGGTCAGTCCCGCCGGCGGAAACTTCGAGGAACCGGTCACGCAGGCCACATTGAAGGTGGTCGGGTGTTTCCTCGGCCTTTCCCGCGAGCGTTCCGACGCGCGCCGCTATCCGGCCATCAATCCCCTGGAAAGCTGGAGCAAATATCCCAGTCTGGCCGACGCGGAGGCTCTGAACAGGGCCAGGGAAGTTCTGACCCGCGGCAACGAGGTCGGACAGATGATGAAGGTCATAGGGGAGGACGGCACGCACATCGACGATTTCGTGGTCTATCTGAAGAGTGAATTTCTGGATTACGTGTATCTGCAGCAGAACACCTTCGACGCCGTGGACGGCGCGTGCGACGCGGAGCGGCAGAAACTCATGTTCGGACAGGCGCTGACCGTGCTGAACGCGAAATTTTCCTTTGCGGACAAAGCTGCGGCGCGCCGGTATTTCCTGGAGCTGCGTCAGCTGTTCATCGACTGGAATTACATAAGAAGCGACTCCGAGGACTTCAACAGACAGAGGAAGGCGATTGACGCCAAAATCACGGAGTGCCTGAGCAATGCGTAAAGTTTATCACAGGATTATTCAGATTGTCGGCAACGTGATTGCCGTGGAGGCGGACGGGGTTGCCTACAACGAGCTCGCGGAGATAACCAGCAGAGGCGGGAAATCGCTCGCGCAGGTGATCCGCCTGCAGGACGACAAGGTGTTTCTGCAGGTGTTCGCGGGCAGCCGCGGCATCAGCACGGACGACGAGGTGAGATTTCTGGGGCATCCGATGCAGGTTTCCGGATCGGATAAGCTGCTGGGGAGAATTTTCAACGGCCGCGGCGCGCCCCGCGACAACCGCACGCCGATCACCGACGAGATGATCGCCATCGCGGGTCCTTCGATCAATCCAGCCAAGCGGATCATTCCGCGCAACATGATCAGGACCGGACTGCCGATGATCGACCTCTTCAACACGCTGGTGGAGTCGCAGAAGCTGCCGGTTTTTTCCGTGGCCGGGGAGCCTTACAACGACCTGCTGGCGAGGATTGCGCTGCAGGCCGAGGTCGACGTGATTGTGCTCGGCGGCATGGGGCTGAAGTACGACGATTATCTCTTTTTCCGCAACACTCTGGATTCTCAGGGCGCTTTGTCGCGGACGGTGATGTTCATCCACACCGCGGCGGATCCTGCGGTCGAGTGTCTGCTGGTGCCGGACATGGCGCTCGCGGTCGCCGAGAGCTACGCGCTTGCGGGGAAACGCGTGCTGGCGCTGCTGACCGACATGACCAACTTCGCGGACGCGCTCAAGGAGATCGCCATCACCATGGAGCAGATTCCGTCGAACCGCGGATATCCCGGGGATCTGTACAGTCAGCTGGCGGCGAGGTACGAAAAGGCGGTGGACTTCGACGGAGCCGGATCCGTCACCATACTGGCCGCCACGACGATGCCGGGCGACGACGTGACCCATCCGGTTCCGGACAACACCGGATACATAACCGAGGGGCAGTTCTATCTGCGGCACGGGCGCATCGAGCCGTTCGGATCGCTGAGCCGTCTGAAGCAGCAGGTCAACGGCAAGACGAGGCCGGATCACCGGGCGATCATGGATTCGATGATCCGTCTCTACGCGGACTACAAGAACTCCCTGGAGAAGCAGTCGATGGGATTCATGATGACCGAGTGGGACAACAAGCTGTTGAAATACGGAAGGCTCTTCGAATCGCGGATGATGGATCTCTCCGTGAACATTCCCTTGGAGAAGGCGCTGGATCTGGGCTGGAAGACGCTGGCGGAATGTTTTGACCGCGCGGAGGTCGGGATCAAGAGCGATCTCGTGCGGGAGTACTGGCCGCAGGATCCGCAGTCCCGCGACGCGAACTGAGAACAAGCAGGATCATGGCGAAAATCAAGTTGACCAAGACCGAACTGAAGGCGCAGCAGGACGCCCTGCAGCAGTATCGCCGCTTTCTTCCGACGCTGCAGCTGAAGAAGCAGCAGCTGCAGGTCGAAGTGCGCCTGAGCCGGGAGAGATTGAGAGAGAACGCCGAGAAGCAGCGGCAGCTGATCGAGAGGATGAGCGAATGGATCGCCGTCTTCAGCGACCGCGAGATGCTTGAGAAAGTCATGAGCGGGCTGCGGCTGGTGCGCGTCGAGAAGGGGAGCATGAACATCGCCGGGGTGATGATACCCACTTTCGAGCGCGCCGAATTCGAAATGCCGGCGCTGAGTCCCGTGGACACGGCATGGTACACGGACGAGGCGGTCGAGTCTCTGAAGCAGGCGGCGTCGCTCCGCATGGACGGACGGATCATCGAGGAACAGGAGCGTCTGCTCAACAAGGAGCTGCGGACCGCCAGCCAGCGGGTCAATCTGTTCGAAAAGGTCAAGATTCCCGAGTGTCTGGAAAACATCCGGAAAATTCAGATTCAGCTGGGAGACCAGAGCACGGCGGCCGTGGCGCGTTCCAAGATCGCGAAAAGAAAGAGCGGCGGGGTGTCCATATGATTGTGCCTATGCGAAAACTGACGCTGATCATTCCGGCCGAGGATCGTCATGCGGCTCTTCAAGCTCTGCGCGAACTCGGAGTGATGCACGTCGAATCCGCGGAGCCGGCGGGAAGCGCGGAACGCGGCGATTTGACCGTCCGGCTCGCCGAGGCGGACAAGGTGCTGGGACTGCTGGATGCGGTTCCGGCCGGAGGCGGCGGCGACATCGGAGGGGAGACCGGGGAGGCTCTGTTCCGGAGGGCCGGGGAGCTTTTCGCCAGGCGCGCGGCGCTCCGTCAGGAGCTCGAGCAGCTCGGACGGCAGAAGCTCGAGCTGAGTCCGTGGGGCGATTTCTCCTTCGGGGAGCTGGCGGAGCTGCGGCTCCGCGGACTGCGGGTCTATCTCTGCAGGGGGACCGAGGCGGATCTGGCGCGGCTTGAATCGGCGGGCCGCCTTTGCCGCGAGCTGGGATCGGACGGCAGGGAGCGGCTGTTCGCGGTTCTCAGCGATCAGGACGTGCCGGAAAGCGAGTTGCCGCTGGCGAAGTTTTCCGGCGAACTGTCGCTGAAGCAGGTGCGCGAAGCCATGGCGCTGCGTCAGGCGGAATCGGCCGGAAACGAAGAGGAGCTTGCGAGGATTCGCGGCAGGCTGCCGCTCGTCCGCCGTTACCGCGACGAAATTGCAGAAGCCCTGGAGTTCGCGACCGTCCGCGACACGTTCGGCGATCACGGCCGCCTGCTGACCCTTTCCGGTTTCGTTCCTGAACCGGCGCTGCAGAAAGTTGCGGAGTGCGCGCTCTCTCACGGCTGGGGGGTCGTCCACAGGCCGGCGGATCCCGCGCGGGAGACCGTGCCGACGCTGCTCATGCCGCCGCGCTGGGCGAAACTGATCAAGCCGCTGCTGGATTTTCTGGCGATTCTGCCGGGATATGACGAGCGCGACGTGAGCGTGCCGGTGCTGATTTTCTTCACGATGTTCTTCGGGATGCTCGTGGGAGACGCCGGATACGGCATGATTTTTCTGGCGCTTTCCGGTTGCGGACTGTATGCGAAGAGGAACGTGACCGAGGTCCGCCTGCCGCTGGCACTGCTGACGCTGCTGAGCGCGTCGGCCGTGATCTGGGGGGCTCTGACGGGGAATTACTTCGGACTGCAGTGCAGGGGACTGCCCTGGCTCGCCAGCGATCCGGACAAGGACAAGCACGTGCAGCTGGTGTGCTTCATCCTCGCGCTGGCGCAGCTGGCTCTCGGTCACGCGATGCGTTTAAGCGGCGACAGGCATTGGCGGAATCTGGCCGCTCAGCTCGGCTGGATATGCATCTTGGTCGGGAATTTCGTGCTGGTCTGCAAACTTCTGCTGTATCCCGGGAGCTACCCCGCGTGGCTGCCGTTCTGCTACGGAGCCGGAATTCTGCTGACCGCCGTCGGAGAGATAGAGTGGAGAAATATCGGGAGCGTGTTCTCGTTTCCGTTCAGCGTCGTGGGCAGCTTCGTCGACGTGCTTTCCTATATCCGCCTGTTCGCGGTCGGCATGTCGAGCTTTTATCTGGCCGCATGTTTCAACGACATGGCCGCGCCGTTCATGCACCGTGTGGCGACCGTGCCTCTGGGCCTGGTGGTGCTTCTGTTCGGGCATCTGCTCAACATCGCGCTGGCCTGCATGGCGGTGCTGGTGCACGGGGTGCGGCTCAACACGCTGGAATTTTCAAACCATCTCGGCTTACGCTGGGCGGGAATTGAGTTCAATCCCTTCCGGAGGCGCATAAATGACAACAGCAACCTTGAATCGGAGCGGTAACTTGCAAGGAGAAGGAAATGGATCAGATTCTTAATCAGGACATGGTTGTGAAAGTGCTTCAGTCGCTGTCGCTGTGCGGGGGATACGCGGCGATCGGTCTGGCGGCGATCGGATCGAGCATCGGCGCCGGAATCGCCGGTTCCGCAGCGATCGGCGCGTGGAAACGGCGTTACATGATGAACAAGCCGGCTCCGTTTCTGCTGACCGTCTTCGCGGGGTCTCCTCTCTCGCAGACGATTTACGCGCTGGTGCTGATGATGGTCATAAGGGGGAAGATCACTCCTGAAAATCCCATGATGCTTTTCCATTTCGTGCTGGGCGTCTTCGCGGGCATCGGTTTCATGTTCTCCTCGATTTACCAGGGAAGAGCGGCGGCGGCGGCGTGCGACGCGTTCGGAGAGACCGAAAAGGGATTCGCCAACGACCTGATGGTTCTCGGCGTGATTGAAACCGTGGCGCTCTTCGTGCTCGTTTTCGCGATTATGGTTCTTTAGCGGCGATCGCCCGTGCCGCCGTCGGCGGATCCGCGCCGGAGCGACGCGGATCGGAGCCGGCGCGGCGTTCCGCTTGCATATCGGTCCGGCGGCGGTTATCTTACCGCCACGGAGCGAGGCGCGGCGATTCGGGCGCGTGAAATAGTAGTGCATGTCCGGTCCGGCGGTTGTCCGGAATCCGGCGGTAACCACGGGGGTGTTGCGTTCCAATGAGAAAACATGCAGGACTGCTCTATCAGACGATTCTGTTGGTGGTCGTACTGGCCGGCGTATTGTACGGTATGAACTACGCTTTCAATCATTCGCCGTCTTTCCGCAGTATTTTCTGCGGCCCGGCCGCTCAGCCCGCCGCAGTGATAGGCAAGACGGCGGGTTCGCCGTCGAATCCGGCGCTGAGGGGGGAGATCGCCGGCAGGATTTCCATGTTCGTTTTCGCCGCAGTGACCATGCTGCAGTTCGTGGCGCTTTTCGCGGCGTCGGCGGTGATCGGCCGCATACGGGGCGCCGAAGGGGCTCCGGCGGTCAAGCTCAAGCAGCTGGAGAACGCCGACATTTTCCTCGACGTGCCGCTTTACATCGGTCTGTTCGGCACGGTATCGTCTTTTCTGGTGATGACCTTTTCCCCCACCAGCAGCCGGCTGATCGCCTACTCGTCGACACTGATCGGGATTATTTTCAGCCTTGCGCTGCGGCTTCTGCTGAACTATCCTCTGAGGAAAAGGCTGATCGCCGCCAACAACGAGGATAAAAAGTGAACCGGGCCATTCTAATCGTCATCTGCGACTTCATCGTGTCGGCGATGCTGTCGCTGTCCAACGGCACCTCGTCGGTGGACAACTCTTTCGGAGGATACGGTTCGCCTCTGGATCACCACACCGCCGTCGCGGTGATGCATTCGCTGCGGCGGGAACAGGCGCGGATGGAGTCGGCCCGACAGGCGCTGCTGAGCGCCCAGTTCGAAAAAGGGTTCAATTCGTCGCGCGACAAGCAGATACAGGAGCTCACGCGGCAGCTGGCGGAATCGCAGGCGAGAAGCGAGGTTCTGGAGCAGAAGCTGGCTCTGACTCCTGAGAACAGCGGGGCTCTGACTCCGGAGCAGCTGCAGACGCAGCTGGAGAAGGAGATCCAGAACCGTTCCAGACTGAACATCATGTACCGCGACGCGGAGCGCGAGCTGTCGACGCTGCGCGCCAAGGAGAGGGAGGCCAGCGCGAGCAACGCACAGCTGCGCGAGGCGCTGGAGTCCCGCAATCAGGAACTGAAACGCACCGGCGAGGAACTTGCCGAGAACAGACAGAAGCTGGACGCCGCCGGAGTTTCCCTCGGCCGCGCCCGCGAGGCCTTGTCCGTGCGTGAGGCGGCTCTTGAACGGACCCGGTACGAACTGAAGAATCTGGAGACGGAGGCGGCGGGCATGCGCAAGAGGAATCATGAGTTCGAAAACATGCTTTCGTTCACCCGCGGCCGTCTGAGCGCGACGGAGAAGGAGCTGGCGGAGTCTCAGGGACGTTTTGAACTGGCGCAGAAAACTGTGAACACCAGAGAGATGGAGCTGGATCAGTCCCGCCGCAGGGCGGAGCATCTGCAGGGAGTGCTGAAAAAGGCGGTTTCCGATCTGACCCGTGCGCGTGCGGATCTGTCCAGTTCCCGGAAGGGCGCCGAGGAGACCGCCGCCAGATTGCAGGAAGCCAGAAAGCAGTCGGAGGTGGCCGAGGCGGAGTTGAAATCGGTCAGGGCGCAGCTGGCGGTCGCGCAGGAGAAGCTGCGCAGCGACGTGCTGGAGCGCTATGCGTCGGCGGTGGTGCGTCTGAAGATGAAGCTGCGGGAAGTGCGGCTGATGATTCCCATAACGTCCGAGGCGGAATATTTTCTGCCGCTGGTCAATGTCGGCGGCCGGAGCTGTGTCGTCGGAGATTTCTTCCTGCTGACCGGAAATGTCAGGGAACGCCGTAATTTCGACAACGTCACCGATCTGGTTTACTCCGTGTCCATGCCGGACGACGCGGCTCCGGGGCAGACGCTTCAGGGTGCGCTGTACGCGCCGCGGACGGAAGGCCGCGTCGGACTGCTGGAGGTGAAGAACGATCGGCGCACGCCGTTGGATGTGCTGACGCTCTCCGCTCTGAAGAAGCGGGGGATTCAGGATCTGTATCTGTTCAAATGCTCGTCGTACGGCAAGGAGTCGAGCTCTCTGGAAGGACGCTGCTCCGTGGACTTCGCGAACGGGGACGAATATCTTTACATACGCAACACCGCGCGGGGCACCGGCAGCGAGCTCAGGGCGGAACCGGGCGACTACGTGCTGACCAAGCAGGGGGAGTTCGTGGCGGTGGTGGTCGCGGAGGTCAGCCGCGATCTCGGCCGGCGTCAGGAAGCCAGGTGCGTGCTTTTCCCCGACAAATTCGACTGGAACAGCGCATTCGCCATGCCGAGAAGCAGATCCCAGTCATCAAACTACCTCGAGGCCTTTTCGAAAGCCGCGCAGCCTGTTCTTTCGGCCATCAGGCTGAAAGAGAACGGATCCGCCAGATAGCCGGAGCGGAGGTATGGAATCCAGCGCGGCGGACGACGACAGGACACTCATCTACAGCGATCTCAAGGCGGAGAAACTGTCTCCTGAGGACATGAGGTCGCTGCTTGAGCTTCCGCAAGGGGACGCACTGAGCGACTTTTCCGACCTTTCGACCATCGGCATAGGGGGAGTCGGGACGATTTACTCGGCGAGGGAGCCGGGGTTGAACCGCGAGGTCGCGCTGAAGGTGCTGAGACCCGAGTTCCGCGGCCAGCTGCGCCATATAAACAGTTTCATCAGGGAAGCCAGAGTCACCGCACAGATTGACCATCCCAACATCGTTCCGGTGCACCGCATCGGGGTCTCGCAGGATGTCGGCATCTATTTCACGATGCGCAGAATCGACGGGGAGACGCTTCGATCGGCCATCGCCAAACTCGCAAAGAAACGCGCGGGGTATCGACGCCGCTATTCCCTGCAGCGCCGTCTGGAAATCTTCGTCTCCATCTGCCAGGGGGTGGCGTTCGCTCACAAACGGGGCATCATTCATCGTGATCTGAAGCCGGGGAACATCATGCTCGGTGATTACGGGGAGGTTCTGATTCTCGACTGGGGTCTGGCGGCGTACCGGAAAGGAGACCGCCGCTCCGGGAAGGACGGGCCCGGGACGTCCGGCGGCATGCCTGCCGAGGACGCCTCCGATTCGGAGCGGAAGCCTGTCATCAGCGGCACCCCCGCATATATGGCGCCCGAACAGGCCTCCGGCAGCGGCGAGATTGACGAACGCACCGACGTGTACGGTCTGGGCGCGATCCTGTATTCACTGCTGACGCTGGAGCCTGCTCCGTTCGACAGCGGCAAGCCGACGAAAGCTCTGCTGCGGGACATTGTCGCAGGAAGATTGCTCCGTCCCAGACTGCGGGCTCCGCTGCAGAGAATCCCGCGGGAGCTGGAGGCGATCACCATGAAAGCCATGGCATGCCGGAAGGCCGACCGGTACGCCAGCGTGCAGAGTCTGATACGGGATGTGCGCAACTATCTGGACAAATATCCCGTCGAGGCGTATTCCCCCAACCGGCTGTACCGTCTGTTGAAATTGTGCGTCCGCCGGCCGCTTGTGCCGGTGACAATGCTGGTCGCGGCCGTGTCCGCTGGCGGCGTGTATCTGGCTTATCTCGGTTATGAATACATTCAGACCAGTTCGATGATGCAGGTGGCGCGCTACAACCTGTCGCAGGCCGAATCATGTTACAACCTAGCCATGGGCGCTTCACGCTTGCTGCGCCGCAGTTCGGAGCAGGGTTCTCTGACGAGAAGGGCGCAGTTGAACGAGGAGCTTTCGCGGCAGAGCACGGAGTTCTTCGGCTACTGCGGCGCGGTCATGGAGAGCCTGTCGGCGATAGAAAACGGCGGGCCGTACAGCGTGTCGACAAGAAGCGAGGCGGTGGACATCATGGCCGAGACCATCTCCAGACAGATCAGATTCTGCATTGCCACCGGAAATGACAGGATGCTCGAGTCGCTGGTGCGGCGCCTGAATTCGCGGTGGAGACTGCTGCGCCCGCATCTGTTTCAGCGGAATCAGGAACTTGCGGCGCGGGTGCGGCGGGTCGAAAAGGCGGAGAGCATTCTGCAGCTGAATCTGCCCGGGAGCGGCACGGCGTACCTGCGCAGGGACGACGCCGCGTCTCCTCCGGCGGCGGGGGAGACATGGAGACCGGTCGAACCCGACGCGCGGCTGGAGCATCTGCATCCGGGAAGCTATCTGGTCAGGCTGGATGTTCCCGGGCGTTCGGCGGTGTGCTTCCCCGTCGTTCTGTCGCTGGGCGGGGAAGTGCGCGTGGAGCTCGCCGCCGTGCCGGACATTCCGAGAGGGATGGTTCTCGTGCCGGGAGGCGATTTCTACTGCAGCGGCGTGTTGGGAAACTCTCAGGCTCAGGCGGTGAATCTGCCGGCTTTTCTCATGGATCGCCACGAGGTGACGTTCGGTCAGTATCTGGAGTTCTGGAAACAGCTGCCCACGCGCGAGGAGAAAGAAAGATACATGGGGCGCTTCAGCACACCTGATCGGAAAGTGCATGATTTGTGGGACGCGGACGGCAGGCTTGCGCCGACGTTCGACTTGAATCTTCCGGTGGTCGGCGTCACCGGGAAGGCGGCGGAGGCCTACTGCCTCTACCTCAGGAAGAAGACCGGCGTGCGATATCGTCTTCCGACCATATACGAATGGGAAAAGGCCGGACGCGGAGCCGACACCCGTGCCTATGTCTGGGGGGATGAATTCCGTGCGGACGCGGCTCTCCTCCGCAATTTTCCGCGGCGCTCGCTGTACCCGACCGGCGCTCCGCCGGGAACGTTTCCGCTGGATCAGTCAGTCTACGGAGTGGAGGATCTGACCGGGAATGTCCGTGAATTCGTCAAGGATCCGGATGCGTCCGGCGACATCTACAACGTGATGGGCGGATCGTATCTGACGGACGCCAACCAGGCTCTCTGCTGGTCGATAGGCAGCTGCGGGGACAGCGAAAACGACATCGGATTCCGATGCGCGGCCGATCTGCAGGGCGGCGCACGGGACGAACCGCGCAGCGAGCCCGAGATGTTTCAGGAAGACGTCTCCGACTGAGCCGGAGCTTTCCGCAGAAGATCCGATCGAAGCCGGACGGCGCCGCGCCGCCGGCCGCCGCGTCCGGTGATTCACTTGCGAAGCGCCTTGGGAGGCGCGAGAATCTCCGTCAGGATCATCGCCGTCCGTCCGTGGTCGAGCATCAGTTCGGCGTACGTGCCGGCGCCGCCGGTTTCCGTAGGACATGCCGTTCCGCGCGGCTCCGTACCCGGCGCATCCGGTCTGTCGGGCGCGACGGCCGCCTCAGGCGCACCGTCCGTGCGCACCTCGGCGGCGGACTTCTCTTTCCCCTTCATATCGTCCGGGCGTACGGGCGCCGCTCCGTCAGGAGCGCCCGGCGCGGAGACGTCCGACGGTGAACACGCGTCGCGCCGCCGCGGTTCCGGCCGGCGGCGGGGAAACGGGTGCGCGGGACGGGGGACGCGGCGGGGATCTCCGGAGCGCGGCTTTGTTCCGCCCTGACTCATGTATTTTCTGGCCAGGCACGCGGCCGCCGTAATGACGAGCAGCAGCAGATTCTGCGGCAGACCGCCCGATGAATTATTGCTCATTTTCTGCCGGCCGCCTCATTTCGCGCCAGGAGACGTCGGTTTGGCGATCGTCTGTCTCATGTCGGTGTCGGCTATGATGTTCTTCATGCGGTAATAGTCCATTACGCCTAGGCGTCCGGCGGAAAGGGCGTCGGCAATCGCAAGCGGCACCTCCGCTTCGGCGGCGACCAGGTCGGCTTCCATCTGCCTGATTTTCGCCTTCATCTCCTGTTCCAGCGCGATGGCGGCGGCGCGGCGCTCCTCCGCCTTCGCCTGTGCGATGTCCTTGTCCGCATTGGCCTGAGTCATCTGCAGTTCCGCGCCGATGTTCTTTCCCACGTCGACATCGGCGATGTCGATGGAGAGAATCTCAAAGGCGGTTCCGGAGTCCAGACCCTTTTTCAGCACCGTCTTGGAAATCATGTCGGGATTTTCCAGAACCATCTTATGGCTCGCGGCCGAACCGATGGTGGTGACTATGCCCTCGCCGATTCTGGCGAGCACGGTCTCCTCGCCGGCGCCGCCGACCAGCCGATCTATGTTGGCCCGCACCGTCACTCTGGCGATCGCCTGCAGCTGAATTCCGTCCTGCGCGACCGCCGCCACCATGGGCGTTTCGATGACTTTCGGGTTGACCGACATCTTGACGGCCTCCAGCACGTCGCGTCCCGCGAGGTCTATGGCGGTGGCGCGCGACAACGACAGCGGTATGCCCGCCTTGTCGGCCGCCACCAGAGCCAGGATCACGCGGAACACGTTTCCCCCGGCCAGATAATGCGCCTCCAGCAGGTTGGAGTTGACGCCCACCAGTCCGGCCTTGCGCGCCTGAATCAGGGCCGACAGGATTATCTGCGGCGGCACGCGGCGGAGCCGCATGCCCACCAGGCTGAACACGCTGACCCAGACCCCGGAGAAAATCGCCGCGATCCACAGCGGTATCGGGATGACCACCACGAAGAGGACAAAAACAGCAGCGAGTATAACGAGGATCATGCTGAAACCAATAAGTCCGATCATATCTATGTCGCCTCCGTCTCGGTTTACGTGCCGGTTCAGTTGTCCATCTTCAGCGATGAACTGCGGAAAGCCTTGGCGATCGCCAGCGGAACCTGCGCCTCCATCGCCACCAGTTTGGCGCGCATGTCGCTGATGCGCGCGAGCATCTCCTGCTCCTGCGCGACCGCCATGGCGCGGCGTTCCTCCGCCTTCGCCTGCGCGATGTTCTTGTCGGCGTTGGCCTGGTCGGTCTGAAGCTGGGCGCCGATGTTTTTTCCGATGTTCACATCGGCGATGTCGATGGAGAGGATTTCAAAAGCCGTCCCGGAATCCAAACCTTTCTTCAGCACGGTCTTTGAAATCATGTCGGGGTTTTCAAGAATCTGCTTGTGACTGTCGGCGGAACCGATGGTGGTGACGATGCCCTCGCCGACCCGCGCCAGGATGGTCTGTTCGCCGGCTCCGCCGATCAGGCGGTCGATGTTGGCGCGCACCGTGACCCTGGCAACGGCCTTCACCTGTATGCCGTCCTTGGCCATGGCCGCGACCTCAGGAGTCTCGATGACCTTCGGGTTGACCGACATCTTGACGGCGTCCAGAACATTGCGCCCGGCCAGGTCGATGGCGGTCGCGCGCTGAATCGACAGGTCGATGTTCGCCTTGTCGGCCGCCACCAGCGCCGCCACCACGCGCATGACGTTGCCGCCGGCGAGGAAATGCGCCTCCAGAGTGTCGGCCGAAAGCGCGATTCCGGCCTTGTGCGCCTGGATCATGGCGTCGACAATCAGCTGAGGAGGCACCTGGCGCAGGCGCATGCAGATCAGCGAGAAGATGCCCACCGGCACTCCGGAACAGATTGCGGCTATCCAGTGGCGCACGGGAATGACCACCAGAAACAGCCACAGAAGTCCAAGCGCCGCCAGCACCAGCAGGAAAAATCCCCACACTCCCCATCCCATAAACTTCATCCTTTCCTTGGATTCGGCGGCGTCCGCGGCGTCCGGACCGGATGTCCGCAATCATTCCTGTGCCGCCGGCGCCGGCCCGTCTGAATGACTTATACTCCATCACCCGCCGTTTTAAAGCCGGAATTTCAAAAAAACGTCAAATTATTCCGACAGTAGCCGCGGCGGACGCGGAAATGTTCCGAGGCTTTCGGACCGGACCGGAACTGAACCGCTTCCGAGTCATCCCCGGCATCCGTCACGGGCGGACGAGCGGGCCGGGACCGCGTGTCGGCGGGTTTTCGCCGGGGCGGCCTCGTCCGGTGGATCGTGCCTTCGTCAACTGCGGCATGTGTCATGTTCCGCTTACGGCCCGCGCCGTTTCGGAAAGCCCGGTCGGGAATTCCGAAAACGGGTAGATGTGGAAACGGAACGTGTAAACTCCGGGACGGCACCTGTATTTTTCAAGCGTGTCCGGTCCGCAGGAGTGAGTGCCGAGTCCCCGCTGGAAGAGGTCGAGCTTCAGATGGATGCAGTCGTCGGGCGTCAGCTCGTGATCATGCAGGGCTCCGTAGAGCATCCTCGTCGAATACCTGCTGACCGAGAATTCCATCTGATCCGGCGCGGCAATCAGGACGCCTTGACCTCCGCCGTTGCTCAGAGCGAGAAACCGGACTTCCGTCCTCTGTCCGTTCTCCTGAGGCATGATGTGGCGAACGTGCATCGCGTCGACGTCGGAGCTGTAGAGACCCACCGGATATCCGGATTTGCGATCGCGGTAATTCTCCTGGGGGCCTCGTCCGAACCATGTCACCTTGGCGAAATCCGCAGGGAGTTTCAGGAGCAGACCAATGCGTGGCAGATCGTCAAGACGCCGGCCGATTGTGAACGTGTTCTCGAATCTGACGACTCCGTCCGATCCGGAGGTTATTGTCTCCTGAAGAAGAATGCAGTCATCCAGCACGTCCCCCCGCCATGTCGAACTGACTGTCGTCGCATGTTCCCGCGCGTTTTCGGATATGGACTGATCCACCTTGCGGAAAGAGTAGACTCCCAGCTCCTTCTCCCATCTGTACAGCGGCTTCGTCCTGCTCCATTCCTCGGGATGCGCCATCTCGGCGGGCATGGTGATCTTCAGTCCGTCGTTGTCCGTCGGGGCGCGCACGATGTTCAGCTCGGGCAGGTCGAGCACGAGGGGATGTCCGTTCATGCTCAGGAAAGATTTTTCGCCGCTGAAGTCAATCCCGACGTCGCCTCCGGCCGCAAGCCTCACCGGGTTCCGCCCGGTCGCCGTGAATGGCATCTTGAACTGTTCCCATGCGATCTCGAAGCCGGCTTCCGCCCATCCGGAGTCCTCTCTGAGAACCGCGCGGAGGGTCAGAAAGCATTCCTGGCGTTCGACGGGATTGAGGTGCGGCAGATCAATCTGAAAAGTCGCCGCGTTGCCGCCGGACGATGGATTTCCGTTTTCGGCCCCGCCCGGCACGGATCCGCCCGCGCGGCGCGGGCGCGGCGGCAGCGCGAAGACGCCGACCGTCCCTTTCCGCACGGTTCTGCCGTCGACGCTCAGTTCGTAGAGTATGAGGACGTCGGAGAGATTCTTGAAGTATCTGCGGTTGATGACGCGGAAACGTCCCGTCCCGGCGTCCACTTCTTCGAACGCCACCTCCTGCGCCAGTTTCTTGAATTCGTACAGGGCGGGATGCGCCGTTCGATCCGGCCAGACCAGTCCGTCCGCCACAAAATTGTAATCGGACGGAGCATCTCCGAAATCGCCGCCGTAGCCCCAGATCGTCCTGCCGTCCTTTTCGCCGATGCGGATGCCGTGATCCAGCCACTCCCAGATAAATCCGCCCTGCAGACAGGGATATTTCTCGAACGCGTCGAAATACTCCTTGAGTCCGCCGTTGCTGTTGCCCATCGCGTGGGAGTATTCGCACATGATCAGCGGGCGCGGGTCGTCGGTCATGTTCTCGGCCCATTCCACGATACGGTCGACGTGCGGGTACATCGGACTGATTATGTCGGTGAGACTCGCGTCCGCCTCGAATCTGTCGCTGTCGCGCCGGATCGCCCCCTCGTAGTGAATCGGCCGCGACGGGTCGTAATGTCGAATCCATCCCGCCATGGCCGCGTGGTTGGGGCCGGCCCCCGACTCGTTGCCGAGAGACCAGAGGATGACGCAGGGGTGATTCTTGTCGCGCATGACCATCCGCATGGCGCGGTCGGAAAACGCGGCGACCCACGCCGGATTGTTGGTCAGATCGTTGTAGAAGGCGTGACTCTCCAGGTTGGCCTCGTCGATGACGTAGAACCCGTATTCGTCGCAGAGGTCGTAGAACTCCGGCATGTCGGGATAGTGCGACGTGCGGATTGCATTGATGTTGAACCGTTTCATCAGGATCAGATCCCGTTCCGTCAGTTCCGGCGAGACGGTCCGTCCGTCGACGTCGTCATGCTCGTGGCGGTTGACCCCGCGGATCAGCACGGGCTGACCGTTGACCAGAAGCCGGCGTTTCTCCACCGTCACCGTGCGGAATCCGATCCGCTGCGACACCGAGTCCAGCTCCGTGCGCTCCGCGTCGTAGAGCGTCGCGGTCAGCGTGTACAGAACGGGGGTTTCGGCGCTCCATGCGGAGACGTTGTGCAGCACGGCGGACAGACGTGTATGCAGCCTGCGGTAATCGCAGATGTAAGGCATGGAGGGGTGGCGGCCGCATTCCACGCTCCGCTCGAAAACAAGGATGTCCCTGTCGTCGTACACGCGGACGGTGAGAGACGGCGAAGATCCGCGCCCGGGCTTGCCGTCGTGTCCGGTCTGAACGTCGACTTCGAGAACGCCGTCGGTGAATGTGTCGTCGAGCGTCGCCGTGATCTTGACGTCGGAGATGTGATCGCGGCCGGTGGAGTAGAGATAGACGCCGCGCACGATTCCGGCGTGCCACCACTGATCCTGATCTTCGACGAAGCAGCCGTCGGACCATTTGACCACCAGCACGGATATCAGATTTTCGCCGGGTCTGACCAGCCGCGTTATGTCGAATTCCGTGGCTCCCCGCGAATCTTTGCTCATTCCCGCACCCGTTCCGTTGACGTGGACCGCAAAACAGGATTCCACTCCGTCGAAGTGCAGCACGACGCGCCGGCGCGACCAGTTCTCGGGAATGCTGAATGTCCTGCGGTAGACGCCCGTTGGGTTCCGCTCGGACGGCACTTTCGGCGGCAGTTCCGTCCAGGGCATCTGGATGTTGGTGTAATGGGGGCGGTCGTAGCCGCGCATGTCCCAGCAGCCGGGGACGTCGATGGTCCGCCAGCCGGAGTCGTCGGCGGCGGGATCCATGAAATTCTCGGGCGCCGCCTGCGGTTTGTCGAAATAGCTGAATTTCCATTTTCCGTTGAGACTCATGTACCACGGTCCGCGCGACTTTCCCGCGCGGCGCGCGTCCCTCTCGGCCGGGAAGTGGAAGACAGGCGACCGGTTCGGCTCCCTGTTCATGCCGACGCACTCGGGGCTCTGATAGATCAATTCGTCCAGTTTCAGGTTCATGATGGCTCCGTTTCCAGTGTTGATTCCCGACGTGGCCCGGCCTATATTAACACGGCCGGCACGGGAGGAATATAGGTCGTTTCCCGTCGGAAGGGAATAGGTTTTATGGGATTAACGGATATGCAAAATGGTAATAATGCGATCCTTCCGCGATGTCCGGACGCCGAACATGCCGGAACCGTCATGGTCTTCCGATCCATGGGAGCCGTCGGTTCTCTCGAAGGCGTGGGCGCGGGAATCATCCGCAAGGAGGGGGGAGTTGATTTCTCGAACTTTGTCTCGCCGCGCTACGTCGTGGTGATCGTTCTGCACGGACGGGGAATTTACACGGATGAACGGGGGCGGCAGTACCGGCTGGACGCCGGTTTCTCGTTTCAGCGGCAGCCGGGGACGGCCCACAGCAACAGCATTGAGGCGGGCAGCGGCTGGGTGGAGGCGTATGTCGAATGCGGTCCGCTGCTTTATCAGTCGCTGCGGGCCATGCGGCTGGTGCGCACGGATCGTCCCGTGCAGAGAGTGGACAACGCTCCGGATCTGATGCAGCGCGTCTGGCGGCTGATTCACGCCCTGCGGGACGCCGGCGAGGATTCCCTGGGCGGGCTGACGGTGATGGCGATGGATCTCCTGCTGCGCTGTCAGCGCAACGCGGAGGCGATCCTGCCGCGCCGTGAGACGGAGAGCGTCATCGAACTCGCCTGCCGGATACTCGGGAGCGATTTCGCCGGGACCGTGGACATGCACGAGTTCTGCGCCGGCCACGGCTGGGGATACGAGCATTTCCGCAAGGCGTTCAAGGCTAGAATCGGCGTCTCCCCGTGGCAATATCGGATACGGAGGAAGCTGGACGCCGCGTCCGCCATGCTGCAGGACAGGCATCGGACGATAACGGAGATCTCGGAGATTCTGGGATACTCCTCGGTCTACGAATTCTCGGCGCATTTCAAACGGCATATCGGCGTCTCGCCGCTTTTCTATCGCAGAGGGCGCGGAGCCTGATTCGCGCCGTCGGCGAGACCAACCCGGCGACGGCGCGGTGAAACCGGATTCCGGACGGAAGCTGGAATCCCTGTCCCCGGGACGCCGCGGCGGCGCGGAAATTTCCGGCCGCGACGACCGGACGTCGCGCGTGATTCCGCAGCCGCGTCGGGGGCGTGCGCGCGTCAGAAAGAGACTTTGACTTCGCCCGAGATGCGCGTGGGCGGCGGCATGAGCACGATGCCGGCGGGCTTGCTCCAGTCTCTGTTCCAGCTGCGCAGCATCAGCGGGTCGGTGTCGCCGCCCCACGGGTTGAGATCCACAATCAGGATCTGGCGTTCGCTGGTGACGTAGATGTCCATGACCAGCGTCCGCACGGGCAGCAGCCAGCTGACGGAGCCGACGAACTTCTCGGCCAGATTCCAGTAATCCTGCTTGACGCCTTCCAGACGGCGGAAATGCCGGATCAGGTGATACTGGCTCATGGCGTTCAGTTCCCCGTCCAGTATGAACAGCCGGAACTCCCTCGTGCGGTTCATGCGGCGGAACGGGCGCAGGCAGACGTATTCCACCCTGCCGGTGGCCGCGGCCGCGCGCACTTTCTTGCTCTCCGCCAGATAGCGCCATGCGCTCTCCGGCGAAAACACGGCTCCGCGCTTCAGCGCGAAACGTTCCGTGTCGGTCGGCGCGCATACATCCACCGCAGTGAAGCAGTTGCCGGGGATGGCTTTCATGGGCTGCCGCAGCGATTCGATGGCGTCCCTGACTTCCGGGCGCTTCCTGCCGCCTTCCTTGACGCCCTCGGCGAGGGCGGACACCGCCTCCTTTCTGAGACGGACGAAAGTGGTCAGAAAAGTATGGGACGCCAGAGTCGGATACCAGTTCGGAATACGCAGGAAGGAATCATCTTGCATCGGCCACCTCTCATAGCTGCATTCGGTTGTCTATCTCGAATCGCCGGACGGCGAGATCTCGCGCTCAATGCGGTTGATCACGGTCAGAGCGTACAGAATCATGCCGATCACGTATGCCGAACCGAAGCTCAGCAGCGGCAGATCGAAAGCGTCGAACGCCGACGCCACCATCATCGCGGGGAATCCCGCGTAGACGAGGATTCTCCACAGTTCGCAGAAGCGGATCCGCCGCAGGCGCCGCACGCCGAACATCTGCGTCATGACGGCGAAAACACCGGTGTAGAACACGGTCTGGACCGCGCCGGAGAAGAAGAACATCAGAAACGTGATCAGCGTCCAGCTGGTCTTGAAGACCGACTTCATCTCGTCGACGGTCATCGCCTTGCCGGGCGGACTGACGGCCGCCGGCCGCGCTCCTCGGTTCGAACCGATGGCCCGGAGCGCGGACTCGAGCCCGGCCATATCGGTGCGCGTCTGCTCGGTGATGGTCGCGTCGGAACGGAAGCGGAGACAGATCCAGTCGTCTTCGCCGATCTTTCTCGCAAACAGGAATTCATCCTGCATCCAGTACAGCGCATAGCGGAAATCGGCCAGCGAGACTCCGTCCGACGGCGCGGGGTTCTCCCCGTCGGGAACATAGACGAGAACGCCCCGTTCCGGCAGAATCATCGAACGGGACTGCCGCGGCTGCTTCTCGGGCAGGGCGACGTTGCCATGAAAGGCGAGGCCGCCGAAGACGGAGCGGAATCTTTCGGCCACTTTGTCGATTTCATTCTCCGAGGCGAAGAAGCGCACGGCGGTGACGAACAGCGAGCATAGCGCCAGCATCGTCAGAAGGTGCAGAGCCGTCCGCAGCGGGTGCTGGCGCATCAGACTGAGAAAGACGTCGGTCCCCCTGCAGGTGCCGGACAGAGCCTGAACGAAGCTGGTTTTCTCGTATGACATGTTCACGATCCGGCGGATTCCTGCCGGTCCGCCGCGTTTTTCGCCGGAGCCGTCGAGGTGGAGTTCAGCGTCTTCAGCACCTCCTCGGTCAGGTCGATCGCGGCGGAGTGGTACAGCACCGTCGGCACGTCGTTCATGGTCTTGCCGGAGAGATCCAGAACGAAGTCGTAGCCCTCGGCGACGGCGCGGCGTCTGACCTCCTCACGGATGTCCGCGATGATGTCCCGCCGTTTCTTCTGCTCGAACTCGCGCATCTGCCGGCTTTTCTCGGAGGAATACTGCTCGGCTTCGGCGCGTTTCGCCGCCAGCTCCCTGGATTTGCGACGGAACTCCTCGCCGGCGCCGGAGCGATCCGCCTCCTTCAGCGCCAGATTCTGCGAACGATCCCTGGCGGTTTCGCATTCCTTCTGCAGCTGGTTCGCCTGATCCTGAAGCTTCAGCAGATACGCGCGGAAGATCTCCGCCTGCTGCTGAATCGCGCCCTCCGCTATCTTGCTCTTGTAGTACTCCCTGAACACTCTTTCCAGATTTATCACCGCCGTCCTCTGCGGAGCGGCGGCGGCGATCAGGGGAAGCAGGGACAGGATGATCGAACACGGCAATCTCATAGGGATTCCTCCCGCGGCGGAAGCCACGGCGATTCCCAGACGAAATCACGGAAGACGCCGTGGTACACGGCTCCCGGATCGTATCCCAGAAAGAGGACGTCGATCAGTCCCGCGAAGGCCCGCATGCCGGTGCACCCGACACCTTCGAACGCGCCGGAGACGGCTCCCCAGAACGGCACCTCCCCGTTGCGCAGGAGAACGCAGCGCGGCACTTCCAGGAAGCAGGTCACGAGGTTGGCGAGGCCGCGCCCGACGCGGTAGGCGTGCAGATTCAGCGCGGATTCGCCGGATTCGCCGTCGGCCGCGCAGACCGGCGGCTGCTCCTGCTTCGGAGACTCCGCGGCGAACGCGGCGGTTGCGGTCAGCAGCGAGAAAACGGAAAGAGCGAAAAGTATTCTTGTCATAAACGTCGTCCTTCTGCACAAAGCCAGCGCGAACAGTGGAATCCACGACAACACCGCCGGAACGGCGCTTCCGACGCCGTCCTCCGGCGCGTCGCCCCGGAGAACGCCGGCATGACAATAGCATTACGGGGGTGAATTTTCCAGTGGCGTGGAGAAAAATTACTCCGACAAAAGGGGCGACGGCGGAGCTGAACCGAGGAATTTTTCAGACGACGACGGACTTGACAATCGTCAAACAGCCACTATTTTCACTGATTGCGGGACTGTTTCCGCACGGGGAAACAGGACGCGTCGCCGGAATTTCCGAATCGGACGGATCCGCGCGGTTCCGCCGAAAGTTTGCGCCGGCGTTTTCATGTGAAGGAGCAGACGTATGGTCGGACAATTGCCGCAGTTCCGCGACCTGCTGAGCGACAGGCAGATTATCTGCAGTCTGTCCGCGGCCGGCCGCGACGATGCACTCAGGGAGCTGATAGAGCTTCTCGGCGACGCCGAGAAAGCCCTCGACGTCGACGACGCCTTCCGCGCAGTCGTCGACCGCGAGGAAGTGTTCTCCACGGTGATCGCGCCGGGGGTGGCCGTCCCCCATGCGCGGCTGCGGAACCTGCAGCGTCCGCTGCTCGCCGTCGGCATCTCCGAGGGCGGTGTGGATTTCCGGCGTCCGGACGTGCCGCCGGTGAAGGTGGTGATCCTGATGCTCACGCCCGCCGACGATCCCGGAGTGCATCTGCAGCTGCTCTCGGGACTCGCGTCGGTTTTCCAGCGGACTCCGGACGCGGTGACCCGTCTCACGCGGATGAAGTCCTGCGGGGAGGTGCGCGATTTCCTGTCCGGCGGCAGACAGATGATGCCGGACTTTCTCACCGCGCGCGACCTGATGATCCGCGACGCGCCGGTGCTGCGGGAGGAGGATTCCCTGCAGTCGGCGATTCACACGTTCGTCGTGAACGGCTACGGCGAACTTCCGGTGCTGGACCGGGATGACGACCTCCGCGGGGTGCTTTCCGTCACCGATCTGCTGAAGCTGAGCCTGCCGGAGCACCTGCTGTGGCTGGACGATCTCTCGCCGTTCTACCGGTTCCAGCCGTTTTCGGAGATGCTCCGGAACGCCGGGGAGACGAAAATAGGCGACGTCATGCGCGACGATTACCTGAAAGTGCAGGAGCAGATGCCGGCGATTCAGCTGGCCAAGCTGTTCCTTGTCAACAACGCGCTGCAAATCATCGTGGTGGACGATCATGAACGTCTGGCGGGAATCGTGAGAATGCGCGACTTCTGCGCCAAGATTTTCTGGGAGTGACACCGCAACCGTAGAAAGGATTCCTGACGTTATGAACGGCGAAGAAGAAGGATCGCAACTCGGCGTCCGGCAGCTGCTGTCCCGTCTGGCGGTGATGGTGGTGGCGGGAATATCGGCCGGAGTGATTGGAAGCTACACGATTTTCGACGTGCGGCAGGCGGCGGCGGTGGCGGTGTTCCTCTCGATCATTCTGGGCACGCTCTTCTTCTGGAACTTCCGTCTGGCGATCGCCTTCATCGGACTGTCGGTGCTGATCTGCACGCATTCGCTGAACATCCAGCAGTTCGTGCAGTCCTCCGCGCTGGAGGTCATCCTCTTCCTGGTCGGCATGATGATCATCGTCGGCGCACTGCGGGATCTGGGCTTCTTCTCGTGGATCGTCCAGTGCATCGTGTCCATGCCGAACATCTCCGGGGGCAAGTTCATAGTGGTGACCTCCACCGCCGCCGCCCTGCTGGCGTGCGCGGTGGACGAGGTGACCTCGATTATCTTCATCTCCACGCTGATTTTCCAGGTCTGCGACAGACTCAAGCTGAATCCGACCCCGTACGTCATCATCGCGGTGCTGTGCACGAACATCGGCAGCGCCGGGACGATGATGGGGAATCCCGTGGGCATCTACATAGGCACCAAGGGCGGTCTGACGTTCGGGGACTTCATGACCTGGGCGTTTCCGCTGATGCTGCTGGCGCTGGCGTCCACGGTGGCGGTCACGTACTGGTATTTCCGGAGGGAGGTGGCGCTGTTCAACGTTCATCTCAGGGACAGGCTGTCCAGGAATCTCTCGCTGGCGCTGGCGGTGGACGTGCCGTACGTGCAGGGGCTGATACTGCTGCTGTCCACCGTGCTCGTGATCGCTTCGCATCATCAGATAGAGAACTGGCTGGGGCTCGGAAAGAACAGCGTGCTGCTGATCGCGCCGCTGGCCTGCTCCGGAGTGGTGATGATCATCCGCCGCGCCCAGGCCAGGCACTACGTGGAGAGGGACGTCGACTGGTGGACGCTGCTGTTCTTCATGCTGCTGTTCGCGATTGCCGGGACGCTGGAGCATACGCACGTCGACCGGATCCTGGCGTCGGAATTCGCAGGAATCTGCGGCTCCGCCGACGCGGCGCTGGTGCCGTTCATTCTGGCGGTGACCGCGCTGGGGTCGGCGTTCGTGGACAACGTCATTTTCGTGGCGGCTTTCTGCCCGGTCATCGAGCAGCTGGCGGTGAACGTCAAGGATCTGCCCCTGTGGTGGGCGCTGCTTTTCGGTTCGTGCTTCGGAGGAAACATCACCATGATTGGAAGCACGGCGAACATCGTCGCGCTGGGCATGCTGGAAAAGAGGGCGCACGCGCAGGTCGGCTTCTTCCAGTGGCTGAAAATCGGTTTTCTGTCCGCGCTGCTGGCGTGCGTGGTGGCATGGGCGGGACTGATGCTGCTCGAGCCGTGGATGCAGGATCGCTACGTCCAGCTGAAGTACGAGCATCTGAGCGCGGATTCCGGAAAGGTCTTCCACGGCAAGAACGCGGTGCTGGAGGCGCGGTGTTCGGGGAGGATGCAGATTCCGTCTCTGCCGGGATTCCCCGGCGCCGAGTACGACGCCTTCAGGCTGTCGTCCCCGTCCGGAGGACGCAGGACGCCGGTGCCGGCGCTGGTTCCAAAGAAGCAGACGGAGCTGCTCAAGCTTCTGGATGACTCCGACGGCGCGGTGCTCGCGTTCAAGGGGAAAGTCTTCACCGCCGGCGGAAATCCCCCGGGGAGCGCGCATTTTCTCGTGCTGGAGTCGGCGTCGCCGGCCGCGGCGGAGAACTGAGGCGGGGACGGCGCGGGCAGCCGCGCACCGGCCGGTGCGCGGACTCATCACAAACGCAATACTGAAGGAGAACGGACTGATGTTTATGGAGCCGACTTTCCGTTGGTACGGACCGAAAGATCCGGTGCCGCTGTCGCACATCCGTCAAACCGGAGCCACCGGAGTGGTGACGTCGCTGCATGAGATCCCCTACGGCGAGGTGTGGCCGGAGGAAGCCATCGCCGAACGCTGCCGGGTCGTCGAGGAGGCGGGAATGACATGGAGCGTGATCGAGAGTCTTCCCGTGCACGAGGACATCAAGCTGGGATCGGGCCGGTGCGACGAGTACATTGAGAACTACAGGGAATCCATCAGGAATCTCGGCAGAATCCCCGGCGCGCCGCGGGTGATCACCTACAACTTCATGCCGGTGCTCGACTGGATAAGAACCGATTTGCATCACCGTCTGCCGGACGGCGCGACCACGCTGTATTTCGACCAGACGCAGTTCGCCGCTTTCGACATGTTCATTCTGGAGCGTCCGGGAGCCGAGGAGGACTACACCGAGAGTCAGATCAAGAAGGCCGGAGACTATTTCCGCTCGTTGTCTCCGGAGCAGGTCGGAGTCCAGAGCAGGGCGATCATCGACAACTTCCCCGGCTTCAAGGGCGTGACCATCGAGGACATCAGGCGGATGCTCGCCCGTTACGCGGGAGTGGACAGAAAGAGGCTTCAGTCCAATCTGAAGCGTTTCCTGGACGCGGTTGTCCCGGTGGCGGAGGAGAACGGCTGCCGTCTGGTGATCCATCCCGACGACCCGCCTCGCTCAATTCTCGGGCTGCCGCGGATCTTCAGCAACATCGGGGATGTGCGCGAGCTTCTGTCGATGGCGGACAGTCCGGCGAACGCCGTGTGTTTCTGCGCCGGAAGCTTCAGCGCGGGGAAATCCAACGACGTCGTGGCGATGTTCAAGGAATGCGCCCCCCGCGTGGGCTTTCTGCATCTGCGCAGCACCCAGCATGAAGGGGACGGCAATTTCTTCGAGGCGCGGCATCTGGAGGGCAGCGTGGACATGTACGAGCTGGTGAAGGCGGTCTGCGCCGAGCAGATCCGCCGCCGCCGGCAGGGGCGCGCCGACTGGCGCATACCCATGCGTCCCGACCACGGCCAGGACATAATGGACGATCTGGACAAGCCGGCATGTCCCAACCCGGGATATCACGCGCTTGGCCGGATGCGCGGCCTGGCGGAGCTGCGCGGGCTTGAAATGGGCATCATGCGCAGCTGCTTTCCCGGAGAGGCCGTCTGACGGCCGGAGGCGGATTCCGGAACACGCCGGCGCCGTCCATGCCCGCCGGCGCGCCCGCAAAAATCACCGGCGGCGGAGTTTTCACTCTTGAAAAAACGGTGAAACGGCATTAACTTGCACGTGTGGTTCCGCCTCTGCGGCGTCGCGGGGCGTCGGTGCAGGGTTGCAACATTCACACATGGAAGGCGGCACTCTTGGCTAGGGACAGTGAATACGTGTTGGAGCTGCTGTCGGGGAACGGAATGGTTTCTCCGGAGCAGATTGCGGCTGCGCGCAGGGAATCGGAAGCCAGCGGCGGCGTCCTGGATGTCGTGGACGCGCTCAAGCAGCTGGGATACGTCAGGAGCGACGAGCTGACCGCCATGCTGGCGCAGCAGTACGGCATGGAAATGCTGGATCTGACCCGCTACGAGATTCCCGAGGAGGTCATAAAGTCGCTGAGCACCGACATCGTGCAGCATTACAACGTCGTGCCGGTCATGAAGCACGACAACGTCCTCACCGTCGCCATGAGCGATCCGACCGACATGGAGACGCTCGACTCGCTCCGCTATTATCTCGGTCAGGACGTCGAGGCGGTGGTGGCTCCCCAGGAGCAGATTCAGGCGGTCATCGACAAACACTACCGCAACGCGGCGGAAAGCGTGGAGGGCTTTCTGGAGAATCTGGAGGAAGGCGACTCAGAGGCGGAGTCGGGCGCTTCCACCAGCATGATAGGCGAGGCCGAGGAGGCCGACACCGACGACGCGCCGATCATCCGTCTGGTCACCATGCTCATCCTCGAGGCCTACAGATCCAGGGCGTCGGACATTCATCTCGAGCCGCTGGAGAAGCGCTACCGCGTCCGGTACCGCATCGACGGGGCGCTGAGGGAGGTCGAGGCACCGCCCAAATACCTGCAGGCGAATTTCACCAGCCGCGTCAAAATCATGGCGCGTCTTGACATAACGGAGAACCGCGTCCCTCAGGACGGCCGCATTCAGATCAAGGTCGACGACAAGGATCTCGACCTCCGCGTCTCGTCCATTCCGACCACTCACGGCGAAAGCATCGTCATGCGTATTCTCGACAAGTCCAGCATCCAGCTGGACATCCCGAAACTCGGTTTCTACGCCGACGATCTGGAGATGGTCAACCGGATCATCAATCTGCCGGACGGGATTTTTCTCGTCACGGGTCCGACGGGATCGGGGAAGACCACATCGCTGTACGCCTTTCTGAACACTATCAACACGGTCAACCGCAAAATCATCACCGTGGAGGATCCGGTGGAGTATCAGCTCGCCGGCATCAACCAGGTGCAGGTCGACAAGCAGATCGACATGACTTTCGCCGCGGCGCTGCGCTCCATGCTGCGCCAGGCTCCGAACATCATCATGGTGGGGGAGATACGTGATTTCGAGACCGCCGACATAGCCATCAACGCCGCCCTGACGGGGCACCTCGTCTTCAGCACGCTGCACACGAACGACGCTCCCGGCGCGATCACGCGTCTGGTGGACATGGGAGTGAAGCCGTTCCTGGTGGCGTCCGGCGTCCGCGCCGTGATGGCGCAGCGGCTGCTGCGGCGCATCTGTCCCGACTGCAAGCAGCCCTACACCCCGACCAAGGAGGAGGCGCGGCTTCTCGAGCTGACCCCGGAGTACCTGGAGAATCATCAGTTCTACAAGGGCAAGGGGTGCTCGCGCTGCGGGAACACGGGATACAAGGGCAGGATAGGAATCTACGAGATATTCGTGGTGACTGAGGAGATAGCCAAACTGATCTTCCGCAACGAGCCGAGCGGAGTGATCCGCGACGCGGCCCGGCGGGACGGCATGCGGTCTCTCCGGGAGGACGCCATCCGCAAGGCGGAGGCGGGCATCTCCACGCTGGAGGAGGTCATTTTCGTCACCATGATGGACGAGAATTAAGCGGAGAGACGGTGACAAGATGTTGGATGCTGAGAACCTGGCGTTGATCGATCTGCTGCTGAGTGAACGCTCCGCGCAGCATCCCGGGCTGAAAGAACAGCTCAAGGATGTGGAGGAGGAGCATGACCGGACGGGGAAGCCGGTCATGGAGATCATTGAAAACTACGGCCTGTTCACCAAGAGCGAAATGCTCGCGCTGATCGCGGAGAACCTCGGTTCGTACGTCTGGGATCCGAGAAAAAGCGGAGAGGACGTCCCCCAGGACGTCATCAAGCGCGTGGACTCCGCCACGGCGCGCGCCTACTGGGTGATTCCGGTGGCTTTCGAGGACAACATGCTGCATCTGGCGATGCGCAATCCGCTGGACTTTCAGACGGTGGAGACGCTGCATTTCATCATCGGCCTGAACATTCAGCCGGTGGTGGCCGACGAGGATGTGCTCGACAGCGAGATGGAGCGGTATTACCAGGAGCAGGAGGGCAGCGTCCACGAACTGCTCGAGTCCCTGAATCAGGAGACCGTCGACGAAGAGGCCCTGATGAGCGAGAAGGACATCGAGAACAAGGCGAACGAAGCTCCGATCGTGAAGTTCGTCGACGTGATTCTGCAGCAGGCGATCAAGGACAAGGCCAGCGACATCCATTTCGAGCCTTTCGAGAAGGATTTCCGCATCCGCTACCGCGTGGACGGTGCGCTCTACGAGATGCCGCCGCCCCCGAAAAGTCTGGCGATTCCGGTGATCAGCCGCGTCAAGATCATATCCGGTCTGAACATCGCCGAGCGCAGACGGCCGCAGGACGGACGCATTCAGCTGAAGATAAACGGCAGGCCCGTGGATTTGCGGGTGTCCTGTCTTCCCACCAGTTACGGGGAGTCCGTGGTGCTGCGCGTCCTCGACCGTTCCGTCGTCAATCTGAATCTGAATGCGCTCGGCATGGGGGAGGACGTCCTGGAGCAGCTGCGGACCATGATTCATCAGCCCAACGGGATTCTTCTGGTCACCGGACCGACCGGTTCCGGGAAGACCACCACGCTGTACTCCGCTCTCCGGGAGGTCAACAAGACGGAGGACAAGCTCCTGACCGCCGAGGATCCTGTGGAGTACGACATCGAAGGGATCATGCAGGTGCCGATCAACGACGCGGTCGGCATGACGTTTCACCGTGCGCTGCGCGCCTTTCTGCGTCAGGATCCGGATCGCATCCTGGTGGGCGAAATCCGCGACTTCGAGACCGCGCAGATCGCCATCGAGGCGTCCCTGACGGGGCATTTCGTGTTCAGCACGCTGCACACGAACGATTCCTCCAGCACCATAACCAGGCTCATAGACATGGGCGTGGAGCCTTTCCTGATCTGCTCCTCGCTGGCCGGAGTGCTCAGCCAGCGGCTGATACGCCGCGTGTGCTCCAACTGCAGGACGAGCTATGTTCCGACGGACGAGGATCTCAAGCGGCTGAATCTCGATCGTTCCGAGGTCGGCAGCCGGAAGTTCGTCTACGGCAAGGGATGCTCCCTGTGCAACGGCACCGGGTACAGGGGCAGGAAGGCCATATGCGAGCTGATGATCATCAACCCCGGCATCCGCGAGTTAATCTATGAAAACGCGCCGATGAACCGGATCCGCGACCTTGCGCGCGAACAGGGGATGCGCACCATCCGCGAGGACGGACTGATGGCGATTATGAACGGCGAGACCTCGGTGGACGAGGTGGTCCGTTACACGTGATTTCGATTCAAGTTCAATTCAAGAGCATGCTTTCACTCGGGAGGAAGAGATTCTGATATGATCGAGATGGCGGATCTTCTGCAGTTCGTCGTGGACGAGGAGGCGAGCGACCTTCATATTGAGGTGGGCGCACCTCCGATGATAAGGCTGCACGGCGAGATGACTCCGCTGGAGCTGCCGGTGCTGACTCCGGCCGACACGGAACGGCTGGTGAAGGCCATCGCGTCGGAGGCGCAGCTGCAGCAGATCCAGGAAGTGGGAACCACCGACTTCGGGTTCGGTTTCGCCGATCTGGCGCGGTTCCGTGTGAGCGCTTTCAAGCAGAAAGGTTTTTTCGGGACGATTCTGCGCCAGATTCCCAACAAGATACTGACGTTCGAACAGCTCGGTCTGCCGCCCGTGGTGAAGGATCTGCTCTACAAGCCGCGCGGCCTGATCCTGGTCACCGGTCCCACGGGCTCGGGGAAATCCACGACTCTGGCGTCGATGATCAATTACATCAACAACGAGCGGGCGACTCACATCATCACCATCGAGGATCCGATCGAGTTCTACCACACCCACAAGCGCAGCATGGTCATCCAGCGCGAAATCGGCTCCGACACCACCGGGTTCGCCGAGGCTCTGCGGCGGGCTCTGCGTCAGGACCCCGACATCATTCTCGTCGGTGAAATGCGCGACATCGAAACCATCGGCGCGGCGGTGACTGCGGCGGAGACGGGACACTTGGTGTTCGGCACCCTTCACACCACCGGTTCCGCGCGAACGGTCGACCGTATCGTGGACGCGTTCCCGACCAACCAGCAGGCTCAGATCCGGACGCAGCTGGCGGCCTCCGTAGTCGCGGTCATCTCGCAGATACTTCTTCCGCGCTGCGACAAGGTCGGCCGCGTTGCGGCTTTCGAGATCATGGTCGCGACCCCGTCCATCCAGGCGCTGATACGCGACAACAAGACATTCAGAATCACGTCCGAGCTTCAGACCGGCGCGAAATTCGGAATGAACACGCTGGACTCGTACCTGTATGATTTGTTCACCGCCGGCAAGATCAGCTACGCGGAGATGATCACCAACGCTCAGGACGCGGACAGTCTTGCCGCCAAGATAAAACAGGAACAGCAGCTCAAGCAACGATGAGCGGATTTCCCAGATCGGGAGGATGACGTTATGCCACAATTCAACTATGTAGCGATGGACGGCAATGGCAAGGAGCAGAAGGGGAAGATTTCCGCCACATCCGAGGATTTAGCGGTCGCGGAGCTCAAGAGGAAAGGTCTGTTCCCCACCTCCATCAAAAGTGCCGATCCGGCGAAACCTAAAAAAGGCGGCGCGCGCCGCAGCGGCGGCGGCGGCAAAAGCATCACCATCGGCACGCCGACCATCAAGCGCAGGGAACTGACGGTGGTCACGCGGCAGCTCGCCACGCTGCTCGACGCGGGGTTGCCGCTCATCCGTTCGCTGCGGACGCTGGAGCGTCAGTCGAAAAATCCGTCCGCCAAGATCGTCCTCGGCGCCACCGCCGACTCCGTGGAGGGCGGAGCGACCTTCGCCGAGGCTCTGTCTCAGCATCCGAAGACGTTCGACAAGCTTTATCTGAACATGATCCGGGCCGGCGAGGCTTCCGGTGCGCTGGAGACCATCCTGAACCGTCTGGCCACTTTCATGGAAAAGGCCGCGCGCATCGCGGCCAAGGTGAAATCGGCCATGATATACCCGTCGGTGGTGATGTCCGTCGCCCTGCTGGTCACCGCCGGTCTTATGATCTTCATAGTTCCGAACTTCCAGAAGATCTTCTCCGACCTGCTGGGGAAGGACGAGTCCCTCCCCGGAGTGACGCTCTTCGTCATGAACGTCAGCAATATGCTGAAAGATCAGATCTGGGTGTTCGCCATAGGCATTTTCGGCTTAGTGGTGCTCTACAAAATCGCGAACAAGACCAAATACGGGAAATGGGGCATCGACTGGTGCAAATACAAGGCTCCGGTGTTCGGTCCGATAGTGTCGCGATCCGCGATTTCCCGATTTTCACGCACGCTGGGCACGCTGATGGCGTCGGGCGTGTCGGTGCTGAACGCGCTGGTCATCGTGAGAGACACCTCGGGAAACGAGCTGGTTTCGAACGCGGTGCAGAAAGTGCATGACGCGGTCAAGGAGGGCGAGGGAATCGCGGCTCCGCTGGGAGCCACCGCCATATTCCCGCAGATGGTCATCAGCATGGTCGAGGTGGGCGAGGAGACCGGCAAACTGCCGGAGATGCTGGACAAGATCGCCAACACCTACGATGAAGAGGTCGACAACGCCGTGAGCGCCATGACGTCTCTGATCGAGCCGCTGATGATTGTCGGCCTCGCCATCATCGTCGGCACCATCGTGGTCGCTCTGTTCATGCCTCTGGTGAAAATCATCGAGAAGCTGGGCTGAAGGCCGGAGCCGCCCGTCCCTGACGACGGTTCTGTCGCCGGCGGCATGATGCCGATGCGCCGCCGCCGGCGTTCTTCCGCCCGCACATGCATGCTCCTCTCAAGCAACGGGTGATTCAATGGATTCGGCCGTACTGCTGCTGAATATCGGCAACAGCCACACACAGATGGCTGAATACGGCAAAGGCCGCATGGGCGTCATCCGCAAGATTCCTACTGCGGAGCTGACTCCGGAAATGCTCCCCGCCGGTCTGCCGGCGGCCGCCGCGTCGGTCGTGCCGGAGGCGGCGGAACGTCTCCGCGGCCGTTCCGTCTTTTTTCTCGAAAACCGCCACGCCGCCGCCGCCGGTCTGCGTCTCGGATGCGTCGACGCCTCCACCCTCGGCGCCGATCGGCTGGCCAACGCCATTGAACTGGTGCGGCGCGGGTGTCTGCCCGCAGCGACCGTCGACTTCGGAACCGCCGTCACCTTGGAGCTCGTGGACGGGAACGCCTGTTTCCGCGGCGGCGCCATCGCCCCCGGCAGGACGCTGATGCGGCGCGCGCTCCATTCAGGGACGGCTCAGCTGCCTTTTCTGGAATCCGCCGTGAAGATCGCCGACACGGTCGGCACTGACACCGCGAGTTCAGTGTCTTTCGGCGTCGACAGGGGCATTGTCGGTATGGTGAGGGAATGGATTCAAACCGTCAATGCCAGGTACGGCGCGGTCAGATGCATCGCCGTCGGCGGCGACGCCCCGTTTTTCAGCGACAGTCTTCCCGAGCTGATTCAGGGAGATGCGGATTTCACCCTGCGCGGTCTCCTGGCCGCGTATCTGGCCAATGCGTGACTTTTTTCCGGCGGTCACGCGCGTTTGCGGCGCGCCGAGTTTAGGAACAACGCGATGATGTAGACGACGGACGCGATGACGACTATCACCGGCCCGGACGGCAGTTTCCAGTAGTAGCTTCCCAGCAGTCCGCCGGTGACGAACAGCCAGCACGCGACCACGGACAGCAGCATGGTGGACCAGAGTCTTCTGGCGAAACACCCGGCGGTTGCCGCCGGCAGCGTCAGAAGCGCGATCACCAGAATGATTCCGACTATGTACACCATCAGCACGATGGTGAGTCCGGTCAGCACCAGCATGAGCAGATAGATCACTTTCACACGCACTCCGCGCAGCTCGGCGAAGCAGCTGTCGAAGGACACCGCCAGAATGTTGTTGAAGAGCAGCACCACCGGCGTCAGCACCGCCGCGTCCAGAATCACGGTGAGGTAGATGTCGGAGCGCGACAGGAACAGGATGTTGCCGAACAGGTATCCCTGAAAATCCACATAGCCGGGAGTCTTGTCCAGGAAAAGCAGTCCGACCGACATTCCGAGCGCCCAGACCACTCCGATCACCGTGTCCTCCCGCTCGTGCGCATAGATGCTGACCATGCCGATCAGCAGCGCCGCGGCCACGGATCCTATGACGGCACCCAGCAGAGGAGAGCAGTATGCGACGCCGTAGACGCGCTGCAGGTAAAGCGCGGCGCCGACCCCTCCGAGCACGGCGTGCGCAATCGCGCCGGCTATGGATGTTATGCGTCGTGTGACCACCAGTGTGCTGACAACCCCCATGGCCACCGCGCCCAGCAGTCCTATCAGCAGGGCGTTGCGCATGAATCCCATCTCGGGAAGCGTTATTTCGCGGAGGATTTCAAACATGGCTTCCTCTTCGAGTTCACTGTTTCTCCGCAGCGTCGGAGCAGCCGCAGAAGCATGAGTGATCATGGTGGATCATATGCATCCCGTGCCGGTAGATGCGGTCCGCGGTGGCCTGATCGAAGTCCGCCGCGTCGTGCAGGGACACGTGGCGGTTGACGCAGATGAGCGTTCCCACCTCCCTGTTCACGAAACCGAGATCGTGCGACACCGTCAGTATGGTGAGTCTCCTGCTGAAGCGGTTCAGCGTGTCGTAGAACTGCTCCTCCGCGCCCGGGTCTATGTTGGCGGTCGGTTCGTCCAGCAGCAGCAGTTCGGGGGAGCAGGCCAGAGCCCTGGCGATCAGCACCCGCTGCCGCTGTCCGCCGGAAAGATCGGCGAAATTTTTCGACGCTAGGTGTTCAATCCCCATCTCGCGCATCGCCGTCGAAGCCACGCGACGGTCCTCCGCCGAGTGACGACCCCAGAAAGAACGGTTCAACGTACCCTGCATGACCACCTCCTCGACGGAGATCGGGAAAGCCGCGTCCATCTGCTGATACTGCGGCATGTAGCCGACTTTCGGACGCGCGGACACGGGGTCGGTTCCGAAGACGCGGACGGATCCCCTCTGCGGCTTCAAAAGACCGAGCAGCAGTTTCAGCAGCGTGCTTTTGCCTCCGCCGTTGGGGCCTATGATGCCGGCGGATTCTCCGCGGCGGATGGTCAGCGAGACGTTCTCCAGCGTCGGCTGGGACGATTCGTACCTGAAGTGCAGATCCCTGATTTCGATGATCGGTTCGTCAGTCATGGGCTCGGAACCCGCGTTCGATATGTTCGGTCAGACGGCGGAAGTTGGCGATGACGTCCGGATCCAGAGGATCAATCTCGACCACTTCCCCGTCGATGGCGGCGGCCAGAGACCGCGCCGTGGCGGGGTTGAACTGCGGCTGCACGAACACCGTCTTTATCCGGTTCGCTCTGGCGGTGCGTATTATTTCCGCCAGCTGCGCCGGAGACGGTTCGCGGCCGCTCAGCTCTATGCTGCGCTGCTTCAGACCCGAGGACGCGGCGAAATAACCGAAAGCCGGATGATACACGAGGAACGTGCGGCCGCGGTAGCGATCCAGTCTGGAGGTCATCTCCTCCTTGGCGGTCCGGAGCATCGACGACACCGACCGCAGGTTGCGTTCGAATTCGGAACGTCGCTCCGGCATGATTCCGATCAGTGCGTCGGCGATGTTGCGCACGATGACCATGCAGTTTTCCGGCGACAGCCAGACATGCGGATCCAGAGCGTCGTCGTGCAGGTCATGGCCGTGGCCGTGGTCGTCGCCTTCCTCGTGATGATGATCCTCGCCGCAGCCGGACTCCGTCTGCATGCGGACAATGCCGCGTGTGACGTCAACCGCCTCGCAGCCCGATCCGCCCAGCGCGCGCAGAAAGGATTTCTCGAACGGCATGCCGCTGTGGAGGAACACCCGCGCGCCGGCAATGTCCCTCACGTCGCCGGGCTTCGGCGCGAAATCATGGGGACTGCGCCCCTGCGGCAGCGCGGATCTCACCGTGACGCCGGATCCGGCGATCCTCTGCGCCAGATCGGCTATGGGCGGTATGCCGGCCGCCACATCCACGGGTTTCCGGCCGGCGTCGCCGCAGCCGGAGCCGGCCGTCAGAAGCAGCGCGGCTGTCAGCATCAGGATCCATCGTGTCGGCGCATTCACGAGAAGCACCTCCTTTCCGCGAAAAAATCCGGCTCTGACAATACTTCATTTTCTCCGCAAAGTCAAGATCCGCGCACGGCCGGCACGGCGCGGTTTTTCAGAAAATCTTCTTGCAGAAGCTGAAATGTGTGCTAACTTAAACAACCGCGTGACGTTTGTCGCGTCTTCAATGTGTTTCATCAACCGCTGGGATGGCAATGGGAAAAATTCTACTGACGGGTGTGACCGGTCTGGTCGGTTGCTCTTTTGTGACCGCGCTGCTGAAAGAGCGCAAGGACGCACGGTTCGTCTGCATGACACGGGGCAACAAGGTGCACAGCGCGGAGGAGCGGGCGGTTGAAGCGCTGAAGAGTCAGTGCGAGTTCGAAGGCGAGCCGGACCGCCTGGGGGAGGTGCTGAAAGCGGTGGAGGTGATCGACGCGGACGTCGTCGGCATGGATCCGGCGGCGGTGGCCGCCGATCCGAGGGTCCGCGGGGTCGACGTCGTTTTTCACTGTGCCGCCGACGTTAACCTGGGCAAGGATCCGACGGGCAAGACCTTCCGGATCAACTACAACGGCACTGAAAACATGCTGAAGCTGGCGGATATGCTGCGCGTCGCCGCTTTTCATTATGTGAGCACGGCCTATGTGGCAGGGTGTTCGCACGGAGTGTCGCTGGAGAAGGAAGTTCCCGACAACGGATTCAACAATCCCTACGAAGAAAGCAAATTCAAGGCGGAAAAGCTGGTCCGTCGCAGCGGTCTGCCGTTCACCATCTACCGTCCGGCGATCATAACCGGGCGTCGTTCGGACGGCCGGATCCGGAAGCCGCTGGCGTTCTACCGGATTCTGGAATTTCTGGCCAAGCTGAAAAGTCACCGCTGCTCGAAACTGAACATGGATCCGACGGGGGTGATTGATTTGAACATCCACTTCAAGACGATTCCGTCGGAGCGGGTGTATTTCGTTCCGATCGATTTCGTTCAGGAGGCGATCACCAGATGCTTCCAGCTGCCGGTGGCCGACCAGACCTATCATGTGACCGGCGACAGTCCGGTGTCGACCATGATGATCGACCGGGCGGTGTGCAGGGTTCTGCGTCTGAAGGAGGTCGAGATCTCGATGGGGAAGGCGGCTCCGAACGTCGACGACAAACTGATGGAGCGTTTTCTCGGCGATCTGTTCCCGTATTTTTCCGCCGACATTCTCTTTTCGCAGGAGAACATCCGCAGAGCCGTCGGGGACTCCGCGCTCGACTGGAAGTATGGCAGCGAGGAACTCGAAGTGATGATGCGCACCTACTTCAAGGATTTCTATCCCAACGTGGAATGGCTGCAGAAGACCGTCGGGTGAACGACGGACTGAGAAGCGCACGGCTCTTTCCGCTTCCGACATGTGTCGCGGCCGTCCCGGCCGGTGTCTTTTCATCGACGACGCGGCGGTTTCCCGTCTGCATGACGAAGCGCCCGGGGGGTGCGGTGTTCATGCCGCCGGGGGATGCTTGCGCGTCATTCCGGTGCAACGCAGTGAAAGGAGAATGGTGAAATGGAAGAGCTGAAGGAGCGGATCACGAAGAAGCTTGAGGATCTGCGCGTTCATCTGCAGGCCGACGGCGGAGACCTGGAAATCGTGGACATCACGGGGAAGAACGTGCGGTTGAAACTGCGCGGCGCGTGCGGTTCCTGTCCGCATGCCGCCTTGACCATCAAGAGCGGACTCGAACGCATCCTGAGAGAGGAAGTCGATCCGGAGATCACCGTCGAACGCGCACTTTGACTCCTGTTTCATGAGAATTTTGCGGCTTGACAGCATCGGAGGGGCTTCCGGCGACATGCTGCTCGGGGTTCTCTGCGGACTCGGGGTCCGGCCGGAGACGTTGGAGCAGCCGCTGCGCCGGATCATCCCTGAACGGTTCCGTCTGGAGGTAAGGAGCTTTTCCTCATGCGGAATCGCCGGTCTGCAGGCGACCGTGACGCTGGACGAAGATTCCGGGCACGGATCGGATCATGACGAAGACGACGCGCGTCCGCGTTCCGGCCGCGGCGGCGGACGGCATGAGCACCGTTCTCTCGCGGACATTCTCGACATGATCCGCGGTTCTTCCCTGCCGGAGCCGGTGAAGGAGGCCAGCGTCAGGACTTTTTCGCTGCTCGCGGAGGTGGAAGGGCGGATTCACGGAGTCCCGCCGCCGGAGGTGAGATTTCATGAGGTCGGGGCGACCGACTCCGTCGTCGACGTGATCGGATGCCATCTGGCATATCATCTTCTGCAGATAGACGCGGTGCTTCTGTCGCCGCTGCCCGTCGGCGGCGGCGTCGTGCGGTGCGCGCACGGTGTCATGCCGGTTCCAGCGCCGGCGACGGCTGAGCTGCTGAAACGGGGATTTCTCGTCGCTCCGTCCGACGAACCGTTCGAACTTGTGACCCCGACCGGAGCCGCGCTGCTGGCGACATGGCCGCGCTGCGGTCAGCCCCCGGCGGCGGCGGTCAGCGGGATCGTCAACTCATTCGGACATCTGAAGCTGCTGCACGGTCCCGATCTGCTGAGGGGCATGCTGCTGGATGCGCGGCCGGCGGCGGACGGAGCCGGTCCGGCGCCGTCCTCCGACGACTGTCTGGAGCTTGAATGCGACATGGACGACGCCTCGGGCGAGGTGCTGGGGGCCGCCGTCGACAAACTGTTCGCGGCAGGAGCGCTGGACGTCAGGTTCCTGCCGGAGTTCATGAAGAAGCAGCGTCCCGCGTACCGGTTGTCGCTCAGCTGCAGACCCGCCGACAGAGACGCGATCCTGCAGGTTCTGTTCAGCGAGACCACGACGTTCGGCGTCCGCGAACACGATGTCAGGAGACACTGTCTGAAGCGTTCGTTCCGATCCGTGTCCACGCCGTACGGGCCAATCCGCGTCAAACTCGGCGTCTGGCGGGGGCGCACGGTGACGCGATCGCCGGAATTCGAGGACTGCCGGCTGGCGGCGGAGCGCTGCCGGGTTTCCGTGCGGGAGGTGATGGAGGCGGCGTCGGCCGCCGCCCTGTCGGCCGCGGACTGCGGATCTCCATCCGCCGACGCGTAAACCCGGTGAATGCGGGACGCGCCGTGTCCGCCCGGTTCTGCGGCGCCGGCGGATCCGTTCAAGCGGGATCTGAACCGCTTCGGCGCGACTTCCACAGAGAAATCTGACGGTCATCTGGACAGGAGCCAGAAAGGCTAGTCCCGCGTCGATCGTGTCGACGGGGAATTCCACCGGCGTCGAAACTTTCCTGCTCCTGGCGCATGTGTCTTTCATGTTCGGTATCCGCTCCCGCCGCAGATGTCCGTCCGCAGATCGCGGAGGCGGCGTCCGGCGGTGAACCGCTCCCGTGTCCGCAGCTCCGACGGCGGTTTCCAAAAAGGGCAATTTCATTTGAAATGAAGTGGAAATATCATGACATTCCTATTAAATTTATTAGCGTGCGTGTTCCGTATGCGCCAGGGTGACAGTTTACCGGCGGGAACGGTTCCGTGAAGATGGCGTGCACAGAGGAGTCTCCGGCGATTCTGGCCGAGCGCGGTCAATTTCTGATAAAGATTGCGGAAAGCGACGAGGAAGTGATCCGTGCGCAGCGCCTGCGGCATGAAGTTTTCTGCGTCGAGCAGGGGCGTCTGCCCTCGTCACGCGCCTGCGGCCTGGATCGGGACGAGTACGACGAGCAGTTCATGCACCTTCTGGTGATAGATCGCGCGGACGGAAGTCTGGCGGGAACCTATCGTGTCCAGTCGGGAGACGCCGCGCTCGCCGGGCGCGGATTCTACTCGGAGCGCGAATACGAAATTCCGCGGCTGCATGACATCGCGGGGGTCACTTTCGAGGCGGGACGGTCCTGCGTCGCGGCGAAGTACCGGACGGGTACGGTCATCTCCCTGCTGTGGGCGGGGATCGCGGCGATGCGCCGCCGCTGGAAGTTCCGGTACCTGATAGGATGCGTCAGCCTTGACGGCGAGTCTCCGGATCTGGGCTGGGGGATGTTCGAATATTTCAGAAGCTGCGGAGCCGTCTCCCGGCGTCTGTTCGCGCGTGCGTTGCCGTCTTTTCGGCTGGCGCGGCCGGATGCGGGCATGAAAGCAGCCGGCGGTGACACCCCCCGCCGCTTTCCTCCCCTGCTGAAGGGATACATGAGGCTGGGGGCCGAAATCGCGGGGGAGCCGGCGCTGGATCGGGATTTCGGCGCGATTGATTTTCTGGTTCTGTTCGATTTCGAGAAAACGGCGGAGCGGTATGCCAGGCATTTTGACGTGTAAAATTCTGTTTCAGGGGAAAATGTGAAAGTTTTCCGTAAAATATTCAAGCTGTTCCTGGTTTTTTGCTGGTTCATCGTGATGGCGGTCGTCGCTTTGCCGGGTCTGCTGTGCGGCCGCAGGGGAATCCGGATCAACGCCAGGATCGCCAGGGTGTGGGCGGCTGGCATCGTCCGCATTCTCGGAATGAGGCTTGCGGTGGAAGGCGATCCCCGCGCGTTCGCGGGAGGTCTGATCGTCTCCAATCATACCGGCTACGTGGACATCCTCACTGAGGCGTCGGTCTTTCCGATCCGTTTCGCCCCCAAGGTGGAGATCCGCTCATGGCCGTTCCTCGGCTGGTACGTCGCGCTCAGCAGGCCGATCTGGATCAACCGTCAGTCGAGATCCAAGGCGGCCGCCGTGGCGCACGAGCTGGAGCAGACTCTGCGCGACGGAATTTCCACGCTGATTTATCCGGAGGGCACCAGCACCGACGGCGAGCACGGTCTTCTGCCGTTCAAATCCACAGCGTTCGAGGCCGCGTGCCGGACTGGACAGCCGATTCTGCCGGTGCTCATCAAATACCGGCTTCCGGACGACGGCTATCCGGTCGCCTGGTACGGGGACATGAACATGCCGATGCACGCGTGGCACCTGCTCGGACAGCCCAGAATCAACGCCACGTTGAGGATTCTGGAGCAGATCGTGCCGCTTCCCGGGGAGGATCGCAAGCATCTGGCGGTGAGAGTTCATGAATTCATGGACGCCGAATTCCGGAGAATGAGATGACATGAAGCGATACGCCTTCATCGGCAGTCTGCTTGCCGCGTGGGATCTGCTGCTGGACATTCCCCTGCCGGCCGCCTGGCGTCGTTTCAGGGAGGACGGTTCCGATCCGCAATGGACGTTGCTGTCAATGCCCGCAATCGGCTGCGTTCTGTCCGCGGCGATCCTTGTTCTGGGCAGGATTTACGGGGAGATATTCACCCTCAACGGAGCGGCGCTGATGTTCGCCCTTTCGGCGGTTCTGTTCCTGGACGCGCGGGATTCAGGCAGGGGGCTCGGCCTGCTGCTGACGCTGGCGGCGCAGATGTTCAGGAGGGTTCCTCTGGCTCCGCTTCTTCCCAGGCTGCGGCCGTTCGAACAGGGATCGGCGTCCGATCTCGTGCCGACGGCCGTCGTGGCCGTGCTTGAAATCTTCAAGGTCTGCTCCCTGTTTCTGCTGTACCGTCATGGCGCCGGCTGCTGGCTGGTCGCCGTTCTGGTTCTGTCGTTTTCCATTCAGGGTTCTCTGATGTGCCTGCCGAATCTCGACACCGGAAGTCAGTTTCTCGACGTCTCCAGGGATGAGCAGTCCCGGATGTGGATCGTGTGCGTTTTCCTTATGCTGTTCGTGGCGTTGAAACTGCCTCTGTCCGCCATCGCGGGAACCGGCTGCGCCGTCGCGTTCGCGTGGATTGTCGGAAACGCCGCATGGAGGACGTACGGCGGCATTTCCGCAGAAATGATCACGCTCGCCGGAGCCGTGGCGGAACTTGGGCTGCTGCTGGTCGGATTTCTGTTCGCCGGGTGAGCGGCGGACGCTGCGGGCGGCCCGGATTCCGCAGGGCGGGAACGTTCCGGGATTTGGACGTGTCGGCAATATCGGCAGGCGGAACATTTTCTGTGTGGCGGCCTGTAAACATCTCTTTCAACACGGGGTCTGGAAATTATGAGGCATTGGACGGCATTGTTGGCGGCGGCGCTGTGCATGGCGGCGGGCGGCTGCGGCAAACCCCAGGATGTGAACGAGCTTCTGGACGGCGCGCTGCGGGAAGTCTCTTCTGGCAATTTCGACAGGGCGGCGGTTCTGGCCGGGAAAGCTGCGAGACGGGCTCCGGATCGGCAGGATGTGCTGGTGCTGCGTCTCCTACTGCTTGAGAAGAGCGGCGGGACGGACGAAGCATTGCGGTCGGCGGCCCGGCTTGCGGAGAAATATCAGGACAGTTTCGCCGTTCAGTACACGGCGGGACGGCTTTTCTCCGCGGACGGCAGGCATGCGCACGACGCCTTGAAGGCTCTGGGCAGAGCAATCGCGCTCCGCCCCGGAGACCGCAACACCCAGATTCTGCTCTGCAACGTCCATATGAAGCTGGATCCGGCTCAGGCGAGGAAACATCTGCTGTCGCTCGCGCGGTACAGGTTCCTGTTCGATTCCGGCGCGTACCAGAATCAGCTGGGCGTCGCGCAGCTGCGCAGCCGCAACTACCATGCCGCGGGGCAGGCGTTCCTGAAAGCGTGCCGCAAGGTTCCCGGCGAGCCGGTTTACCTGTTCAATCTGGCGTGCTGCATGGATCGCTTTCTGGGGAAAAGGGATGTGGCGTCGAAACTTTATCAGAGATATCTTGATCTCGCGCCGAAGACGTCCGAGTCGGCGGAAATGCGGAACATGGCGTCCGCCAGACTGTACGCCATCCGCAAGCTCTGACGGGACTGCCGCATGGTCATTCCAGACGAGACGATAGAGGAGATCCGGCTCCGGTGCGACATCGTCGAGGTGGTGGGCAGCTACATCCCTCTCAGACAGGCCGGAGGCGGTTCATGGAAAGCCTGCTGTCCGTTTCACCAGGAAAAGACTCCTTCCTTCCATGTCCGCAGCGACAAGCAGGTGTTTCATTGTTTCGGCTGCGGCAAGGGGGGAGACGTCTTCCGTTTCGTGATGGAGCGCGAGGGCGTGTCCTTCCCCGAGGCGGTGCGCCTGCTGGCCTCCCGCTGCGGCGTGATCATTCCGGAGACGACATCCTCCGGCGACGGCCGGCGGGAGGCCGGCGCGGCGGCGAACACGAGGGATAGGCTGTATCAGCTGCAGGAGGAGTTCGCCCGTTTCTTCGAGAGAAACCTGAAGAACAGCCCCGGAGCTCCCGCCTCCCGCTACCTGCAGGCGCGTCTCATTCCTCCGGAGGTCGCCGCGCGTTTCCGGCTCGGCGCGGCTCCCGACACATGGGACGGCTGTCTGAGGCATGGACGCGCCCTGGGTTTCTCGGACGACGAAATGATAGCCGGCGGCATCGTCCGCAGGACGGACGCAGGGAGACTGTATGATTTTTTCCGAGGAAGACTGACTTTCGCGATCTGGAACGAACAGGGGAAAGTCGTCGGTTTCAGCGCCCGGTCTCTGGAGGAGCATCCCCAGACCGCGAAATATGTCAACACCGCCGAGACGGCGATCTTCAAGAAAGGACGTCTCCTCTACGCGCTGCCGCTGGCCAGGAAACCGATGCAGGACGCCCGCGAATGCATCCTCTGCGAAGGACAGCTCGACACCATCGCCATGCACCGCGCGGGATTCGAGCAGACGGTGGCGCCGCAGGGAACGGGCTTCACCGCCGATCAGGCCGGTATCCTGCGTCGTTACGTCAACCGGGTGAGCCTGGCTTTCGACGCGGATCAGGCGGGCCAGAAAGCGGTTCTCGGCGCCCTGGCGCTGCTGCTGCCGCTGGAGTTCGACGTGAAAATCATCCGCATCCAGGGCGGCAAGGATCCGGACGAACTGCTCCGCGACGGAGGGGCGGAGGCGGTGCGGAGCGCGGTGGAGTCCGCAGTTCCGTGGACGGGTTATCTGGCGAAAAGCTGCGCGGAACGGTACAATCTTTCCAGCGCCGCCGAGCGCGGCCGCGCCGCAGGGGAGTTCATCGAACTGCTGCGGACGGTGGAAAACCCTGTGCTGCGGGAATTCTATTCGAAGGACGTCGCCGTTCTTCTGAATGTCAGTCAGGACTCCATTCTGGGAGAACTGAAGCGTCGTCGCCGTTACGTGAGCCGCAGTGCGCGGAGCGGCGGCGGGACATCCGGTTCCGACGCGGCATGCCGGTCAGAAACTTCCGGCGCGGCCGCCGGCCGCGAGCAGGCGGAGCTGACCCTGCTGGAGATCGCGCTCAAATATGAGCACGTCGCCAGGCGTCTGGCGGAGCTGCTGCCTCCTGAACGGCTGGGAAAGAGCCTGAGTGCGCAGGCTCTCAACGCGGTGCTGGCGGACACCATGAACGGCGAGCACTCCCACGCCTCCGTCGCGGTGGCGTCCATGCTGTCGGGCAGTCCCGCGCCGGACATCAGCCGGATTCTGGTGTCGGACTGCACCGTCGGGGAGGAGGACGTGGACAAGGCGGTCAGCGACTGCGTCGCCGTTCTGCAATCCTGCGACGAAGCGGCCCGCATCACGAGCATCACCGAGGAAATGCGCAAAGCCGGCGATCACGACGAAAGGATGCGGCTGCTCTCCCTGATGACGCGGAGGGGGGATCGGGAATGACGCGGCCGCCGCCGGCGGAGAGCCGAGCCCGTCGGCATTGCCGTGTTCAGGGCAGAAATCCGGCGCATCGAGCGCCGGATTTTTTTATGAAATCGGCGCCAAAACGGCGCCATGACGGGTTGAAACGGAATTTTGCGGGTTTTCGCAAGTCGTTGTGTCGCGGCGAGCTGAAGATGGTGACCCGGGAGGGAATCGAACCCACGACGAGCTGCTTAGAAGGCAGCTGCTCTATCCTCTGAGCTACCGGGCCACGGGGGATGCGGCGCGATCCGCCGTTCCGCCGGATCCGATTCAGAATGGATCTTCGGCGGAAGCCGGCTCCGGCCGAACGTCCGGACGCACAATCGGTAATATGCCTCGTCTTTCCACTCATTGCAACCCGCTGCGGGTGCGTTTTTCCGTCAATCGGCGCGGTCCGCTGCACGCGCCGGAGATGCCGCTTCCGATGTTCTGCGGCGCCGCAATGCTGAGGGGATGCGGCGACATCGAAGAAAAAACAGCCCGGCCATGGACACGGCCGGGCTGTTTCATATGAAACCGACGGAGAAAGGACAGATTAAACCTTGGCCTTGTCCCAAGTTTCCTTGCTGACGAAAGAAGTCAGGTTGCGTCCGTCTTTCGTTTTGCCCTTGAACGCGTAGCGCGTGCGCGTTCCTTCCCCGTACGTGACTTTCTTGGTGACTTCGGTGTTGACTTTCGCCTTGGCTTTGACATCGTAGAACAAATGCTTCATGTCTGTTTTCCTTAAGTTTGTATTGGAGGGACTGAAGTTAATTATAGCTTGCCGGAAATAGATAACAAGCCATGAACAGCTAATTTTCAAAAAAAAACGGAATTTTTTCCCGGAACGTCGTCCGACACCCCGTTTTCACGTTGAAATCGTGCGGGAGGAAATTCCCGTCCGCCCGGCGGCCGCTGAGGAGATTTTGAACTTCCGCCGGGGAACCTGCCATGCGGCCGGAGGAGGATGCGTCATTCTCCGCGCAGCCGCCGCAGAAGATCGCGCAGCATCGCCAGACGCAGAGCCGGAGGGCTGGAGGAGTCGACGGTCGGAACCAGTCCGCGGTCACGGTAGATTCCCCTGCTGTTCTGCAGGATCACTCTCCCGTCGGCGACCGTCAGCGAATCGTAACCGGCCAGACTGACGAGAATGCTCAGTTGACGCCATTTCAGCAGATTCTCCACTGACTCCGGCGGCCGTCCGTAGCGATCCTGCAGTTCCGTGCGGAAATCATCCAGAGCCTCCCCGCTTGCGGCTGCGCTCAGCCTCCGGTAGGCGGCGAGACGCTGCCCCGTGCCCGGGATGTAGTCGGGCGGAATGCCTGCGGCGAGCAGACCGTCCGGTGCGCGGAAGCCGTAGACCAGAAAGTCAATCGCCACCTCCGCCGTCGGCAGGAAATCGGATTTTCGTCCGAGCAGGGACGCGACTTCGGATTTCAGCAGCCGGCAGTACAGGTCGAATCCGATCACGTTCAGGTGTCCGCTCTGTTCCGCCCCGAGGATGTTGCCGGAGCCGCGGATTTCCAGGTCTTTCAGCGCCAGCTGGAAGCCGGCTCCCAGCTGCGAGCAGCGGCGGATCGCCGCGATGCGCTTCCGCGCGTCGGAGGAGATCAGCTGTTCGGGGGGCAGCAGCAGGTAGGCATATGACTGGCGGCTGCGGCGGCCCACTCGGCCGCGCAGCTGGTAGAGCTGCGCCAGCCCGAAACGGTCAGCGCGCTCGATGATGATGGTGTTGGCGTTGGGAATGTCCAGCCCCGATTCGACGATGGTGCTGCAGATCAGACAGTCGATTTCCCCCTCCAGGAAGGCGGTCATCGTACGGCTCAGCTCCGCTTCCGGCAGCTGTCCGTGGGCGATTCCGAACCGGATGTCGGGCAGGAGCGCCGCCAGCTGATCGCGGCGCCGTCCGATTGTCTTGACGCGGTTGTGCAGATAATAGACCTGTCCGCCCCGCTGCAGTTCCGAACGGATCGCGTCGGCCGCCACGGTGTCCTCCTGCGGAGCGACGATGGTCTTGACGGGCAGGCGGAATTTCGGCGCGGTCTGCAGAGTGCTCAGGTCGCGCGCTCCCGCCATCGCCAGGTACAGCGTCCTGGGAATCGGCGTGGCGGACATGGTCAGGACGTCGACCTCCGTGCGCATCCTGCGCAGCGACTCCTTCTGCTTGACTCCGAAGCGCTGTTCCTCGTCGATGACGATCAGCCCGAGATTCCTGAATTTCACCATGCGGTTGCAGAGGCGGTGGGTGCCGATGACGATGTCCACGCCTCCGGTGCGTAGCCTTTCCAGAATCGATGCCTGCTCCTGACGCGTCTGAAAACGGCTGAGGAGCTCGATGACGAAGGCGGATTCGGCGAAGCGCTCCCTGAACGAGAAGAAGTGCTGCTGCGCCAGCACGGTTGTCGGAGCCAGCACCGCGACCTGAAAACCGGCGGACACGGCTTTGAACGCGGCGCGCATCGCCAGCTCGGTCTTGCCGTACCCCACGTCGCCGCACAGCAGCCGATCCATCGGGCGCGGCCGCTCCATGTCGGCCTTGATTTCCCCGGCGGAGCGCTTCTGGTCCGGAGTGTCGGCGTACGGGAAGGCGCTCTCGAACAGGCGGCTGTCCAGCGTGTCGGCCGGGAAGGCGATGCCTGGCGACGCCTCACGGGCCGCCTGGAGGCGGAGCATGTCCGCGGCATAGGCGCGCACGGCTTTTCCCGCGGCTTTCTTTTCGCTGCTCCACCGGCTGCCTCCGAGTTGGTGCAGCCGCACCTTGCCCGGCGCGCCGAGATAGCGGCTGACCTGATCCGCCTGATTCAGCGGCACGTACAGCAGTGCGCCGTCCCTGAACTCCAGCTTCATGGCTTCCCTGGCGACGCCCTGCTTGTCCGTTTCGACGATGCCGCGGAAGATGCAGACTCCGTGCAGCAGATGCACCGCGTAGTCGCCTTCGTTCAGTTCGGTCATGATCCGCCGTTCGCCTGGATCCGATCCCGGAGGATCGCCATGCGCGGAATCCGGCCCGGTCGCGTCCGTCCGAAGCTGATGATCCGGCGCGGCCTCCTGGCGGCGGAAGACGTTGGCCGTGAACAGTTCCTGCTCGGTGAGAATCACCAGTTTCTGCTGCCGCAGGAGATATCCGCAGCCTATGTCCGCGCGGATCAGCCGCAGCTCCCGATGGCGCAGACCGCGGGATTCGCACCACTGGGTCAGGCGTTCGAGCTTCTCCGCGTCAGGAGCGGCTATGCAGACGCTGTAGCCGTCCTCGAGCCACTGCCGCAGCTGTACGAACAGCAGCTTGCGCATCGGCTCCAGGGCGCCGAACCGCAGTTCCTGCGGCAGTTCTCCGCTCAGGTTCTCAAGCGGCGGCGCACATCCGGCGGGGACTGCGGCGCGGACGCCGGAGTCCCCGGCGGCGGAAAAGAAGACCGTCAGGTTGCCGTTGCTCTCCGCGCGCTCGCGGACGTCAAGAAGCCGCCGAACCGTCTCCTGTCCGTTCCCGTACCTCTCCAGCCGCTCTCCGCATTCCGCCGGATGCATCAGCACGACGCGGCAGGATTCCGGACGCCAGTAGTCGAAGAAGTCGCAGCGGTTCTCCGTCTGCCTCAGCGCGTCGCTGGACGGGTGCGGCGCGATGACGCGGTACGAGTCGATCACGCCGGCGGATCGCTGCGTCTCCGTCGAGAACAGCCGCATGGAGTCGATGTCGTCGCCGAAGAACTCCAGACGGCACGGATTCGGATGCGCCGGGGAGAACACGTCGACGATCCCTCCGCGCCGTGAGAATTCTCCCGGAACGGAAACCTCCAGCTCGTCGTCGTAGTCAAGCTCGGTCAGCCTGGCCAGCAGATCACGCATCGGACACCGTTCCCCGACGCGCAGGGTGAAGGACGCGCGCGAAGTCTGTTCAGGCGGCGGAACCGGGGCCAGCAGCGCGTGGACGCTGCCGACGATGATGTCGGGAGGGGATTCCAGCGATTCCGCGAGCATCCGCGCACGGCGGCTTTCCCCGCCGGAGACGATCATTCGGCCGCGCACCGTCTCCGGCATGTGGCGGATCGACAGTCCGCAGCCGAGTTCGGCGTTCAGAGCGTCCGTTTCGGCGGCGAGGTGTTCCGCGGTCGGTAGATCGGGAGCGATCACCAGCAGACTGCGTCCCCTGCGGGCGAGCGCCTCCCGGAGCAGCGGCGGCGCCGCCGCCGCCGCGTCCAGTCCGGCGACGGATTCCGGAGCCGGACCGCGGAGATATTCCAGAACTTTTTTTTTCCAGTTTTCCAACCGAAAAGCTCTTGATTTGTTTGAATTTACGCTTATATTGAGGTTTGTTTTTTGGAGTGTTGTGCTCAGATTTTTTAAGCGTCTCCGGCGCCGGACGTTAATCTACACCTGTTTCGGCGCGTTTTACAGCGGCGGCATGCGATCCGGGAAAGTTCCCGGCCGTGCGTGGCCGCCCGGGCGGAGACTATTTTATGGAGCATGCGGACATGGCGGAGAAGAAGGCGGCTTCCAGAACGAAGAGTGCGGGAAAGGTCAGAAAGGCGCCGTCTCCGTCCCCTGCCGGCGCCGGATCCGAGGCCGGCACCGTCTCCGCGCCGCCGGCGAAGAGTAAGGCGTCCGCGGCCGCGGACCGGGTCAAGGAATCCGCGTCTCCGGAGAGTCGGCAGCGGAGCGGACGCGGAACCGCTGCTCCCGTGCAGGACGCGGAGAAGGCGGAGAAGGCGCACCGCAAGGCCGCCGTGGTGTCCACCCCGGAGCATCCGCAGACCAAGAGTGAAAAGGACTCGGCCAGGCGCAACGCCCTGGAGTCCCGGGTGACGTCGGGCTCGAAGAACGACACCATGAAGGTGTACATGACCGAGATCGCGCAGATCTCGCTGATTTCGAAGAAGGAGGAGGCGGATCTGGCCGAAGCCATTCACGGCGACAACGAGGATCGCCACGAGGAGGCGAGGGCCACGCTCATCAAGGCGAATCTGCGCCTGGTGGTGAAGATAGCCCATGATTTCAAGGGACTGGGGCTGCCGCTTCTGGATCTCATCTCCGAGGGGAACATCGGACTGATGCGCGCGGTGGAGAAGTTCGATCCGGCCAAGGGCGCGAAGTTCAGTTCCTACGCCGCGTGGTGGATCAAACAGTCCATGCGGCGCGCGCTGGCCAATCAGAGCCGCACGATCCGCATTCCGGTTCAGTCCGCCGGCAAGATCAACAAGATCAAGTCGGTGCGCATGAAGCTGACCGAGGAGCTCGGCCGCGATCCCACGGACGCTGAGATAGCCAGGCATCTTGATTTCTCGGAACGCACCGTGGCCGGGCTGCGTCTGGCGGATCTGCGCACTTTCTCGCTCCATGATCCGATTCAGCAGGGCGAGGACGGAGAGTTCCAGGACATCATACCCGACCGGCACGCCACGACACCGGATCAGATTCTCGGCGACGCGGAGTCGGTGTACCGTCTGATGGACCTGCTGGGGAAGCTCGAGGAACGGGAACGCAAAATACTTGAGATGCGCTTCGGTCTGCGCGGCGGCCGCCCGCTGACGCTTGAGGAGGTGAGCCAGGAAATCGGCAGAACCAGGGAGCGCGTCAGACAGATACAGAATCAGGCGCTGTCCAAATTGAAGGCGATGCTGGCCGACGAGGCCGGTTTCGCGGCGGATTGATCCGATCCGTGGCGGGTTCGTCGGACCGCGCGGGGCGGCGACAGTCAGTGATTCATCAGCTGCAAAGGAGGTGAGAACAGTCATGGATACCGAAGTTCGCGTGAAGAAAGGCGAGGTCATCGAGCGCGCGCTGCGCCGGCTGAAGAAGAAGCTGGACAAGGAGGGCACGCTCAAGGAGCTCCGCAACCGTCGGCATTACGAGAAGCCGAGCGAAGTCAGGCGCAGGGAGGCCAAGATGCACCGTCACTGAGCGACGCGGAGCCGTGTCGGCCGGAACAGCCGGGGAATATGGAAGTCCCCGGCTTTTTTGCGCCCTTTTTCCCGGGATCAGCGTGCCGCGCCGGGGATGATCAGGACTCCCTGCCGCAGAATCCTGGGGACGGCGCCTGTGGCGTCCACGACCGTGGAGGCCAGCGCTCCCGGGGCGACGGCGCCGCCGTCGACGATCAGATCCGGGTCGCCGCACAGCTGAGCCGCCGCCTCTGCGGCGGTCGTCGCGTTGATTCCGCCGGAGAGATTGGCGCTGGTCGAGGCCAGCGGGAAGCCGAGAATGCGCAGCAGTTTCAGCATGAAAGGGTGATCGGGGATGCGGAATCCCTCGGTTCCGCCATCGGTTTTCGCGGCGACGATGGTGATCGGGCCGGGGCAGAATCTTTCCGCCAGAGCGGCCGGCAGACCCTCCATGCGCAGCCCCCCCAGCCGGCGCCAGTCGTCGGTGAAAAGCGTCAGCGGCTTGGCCGCGTCGCGGCGTTTGAGGCGGTAGATGCGATCTCTGGCGGCGGCGTCCGCGGCGTTGCAGACGAGGCCGTAGACCGTCTCGGTCGGTGTCAGAATCACAGCGCCGGCCCGGCGAAGAGCCGCCGCGCTCTCCTCCAGCGCGGCGTCGAAATCAGTCAGCAGGGAGATTGTCCGCGGCGCGGACGTCCGGTTCGGGACGCTCATTTCTCCACTGTGTTGCGCAGCGTGCCGATCTCGTCGATGACCACCTCGGTGACGTCGCCGGGTTTCAGATAGCGCGGCGGATCCTGGGCCATGCCCACCCCGGACGGCGTGCCGGTCAGGATGACCGTGCCGGGCATGAGAGTGATGCCTTTGGACAGATGGGAGATGATGCGTCTGATGCTGAAGATCATGTCGGAGACCGGCTGATCCTGCATCAGCCGTCCGTTGAGGAACATTTTTACGTGCAGCCGTTCGGGATCGGTGATTCCGGTCACCAGGAACGGTCCTATCGGCGCGAAGGTGTCGAAAGACTTGCCCCTCGCCCACTGGCTGTCGATTTTAAGCTGCACGTCCCTTGCCGAGACATCGTTCGCGCAGGTGAATCCCAGCACGTAGTCCATCGCCTCGTCCTCGTTGACGTAGCTTGCGGTCTTTCCGATGACGATCGCCAGCTCCGCCTCGTAATCCACGGCGTTCGGGTAGAGACGCGGCAGACGGATCGCGTCGTTGTGCGCGGCGAGCGCGTTGGTGGTCTTGATGAAGATCAGGGGGTTGGCCGGAGGCTCCGCGTCGCATTCCCTGCAGTGGTCGACGTAGTTCGCGCCGACTGCGAGCACGTTGGGAACCGGCACCGGCGTGAGGTACCTGTCGATCGCGGCCAGCCGCATGCTCCTGCCGCTGGGGCTGACGGCGCCGTCCAGTATGGAGCCGTCCAGCAGCTGCACCTCGTCTCCTTCCACTCTGCCGAAGCGCACTGCGCCGGAGGCGTCTCTGAAGCGGACGTATTTTTCCATTTTTTTTCAACAGTTCCTTTCCTGCTTTGTCCGGACGCCGTGCGCCGGACTCCTCCGTCTTTCCGCCGCCGGGATTCGGCGCGCGTCCCGTGAATGCCGGCGCGCCTGCGCGAAAGCGATCACGTTCATAAATATAGCATTCCCCGCGGTTTTGGCAATCCGCGACATCTTCGCTTTGATTTCGGCTCTCCGCGTTTGCAAAAGAAGACGACATGGCGTAATGTTACTGCCGGTGGAAAAGAGCGCCGTGCGCTTTCCCGGCGGCGCACGGTTTTCCGGCATGAAACGGAGAAGAACGTATGGACTGGCGGCCTGTCATCGAGCGGTACGAGCGCGAACTTCTGGATTCGGTGATTCCTTTCTGGCAGAATCACTGCGTGGATCGGGAGTACGGCGGCTACTTCACCTTTCTCGATCGGGACGGCTCGGTGTACGATCCGAGCAAGTACATGTGGATGCAGTGGCGCATAGTGTACATGTTCGCGACCCTGTACCGGAGCAGATACGGCGCCGGCAGGGAGGACTGGCTCCGGATCGCGGCCGACGGCTACGACTTCCTGACCGCGCACGGCCGGCTGGCCGACGGCAGCTATTACTTCGAGCTGAACCGCCGCGGCGAGCCGGCGATGGGGTCTTTCAGCATCTTCACCGACTGTTTCGCCGCCATGGGCGCCGCCGCCCTGTACCGCGCCACCGGCGACGATCGTTACCGGGTCGAGGCGGAATCCGCCATGGCCAGCTACATCCGCCGCATCCCCAATCCCAAAGGGGTCTACGAGAAGAATCTTCCCGGCAAGGGCAGCTACCTGTCGCACGGCTCGTACATGATCCTCGCGAATCTCGGCTGCGTCATGTCCGACTGCCTCGGCACCGACCGCTACGACGGGGAATGCCGGAGGGCGATAGACGCGGTGATGAACAAGTTCTTTCATCCGGAGCTGCGCGTGATTTTCGAGAACGTCCGTCCCGATGGCGGCTTCGATCTGGAGACGTGCGAGGGAAGGTTCGTGAATCCCGGCCACGGCCTGGAGTCGATGTGGTTCATGATGAACTACGCCGAGAAGCACGGCGACTCCGGCCTGATCCGCCGTGCGGCGGACTACGTGGACGCACTGTTCAGGTTCGGAACCGACCGCGAGTACGGCGGGATATTCTATTTCATGGACGCGCTTGGAAAGCCGCATCTGGAGCTGCAGCACGACATGAAGCTGTGGTGGCCGCACAACGAGGCGATCATCGCCTCCCTCTTCGCCTACAGGCTGACCGGAGATGAGAAGTTTCTGAACTATTTTCTGGAGACGGACCGCTACAGCTTCGGGCATTTCCGCGACCCCCAGTACGGCGAGTGGTTCGGCTATCTCAACCGGCGCGGCGAGCCGACGCACCTCCTCAAAGGCGGCAAGTGGAAGACGTTCTTCCACGTTCCGCGCTGTCTGCTGGTGTCGCTGGAGCAGATGCGGAAGCTGGCGGAGGCCGGGGAGCCGGCGCGGAAGACGGCCGCCGGCGGCGGGGGACGGAACTGACATTCGAGGTTCGGACGGGATCCGACGGATAAAACTGAGGGAAGGATAAGGAGAAAGAAATCATGAAGAAGATGAATTCGGCGGCGCTGGCCGCAGCTCTGCTGCTCTTCGCCGGCGCGGCATGGAGCGACGACGCCCCGTCTCAGGCGCCGCGCACGGATGCGCCCAAGGTGAAGATCGAGCGCAGACGCATCGTCGTCAGCGTGATCGGCGCCGATCTGCCGCATCTTGCTCCCGGCGAGAAGCCGACCGCAGAGCTGGCGATCGCCCACTGGGACAGGGAGATGTCGTCGGAATGGCCGAATCATCCGGATCTGGTGGTTCTGCCGGAAGTCTGTGACACGTTCTGGGGGATGACGGCGGAGGCCAAGCTGGCGTACCTGAAGGAGCGCGGCGACAAGGTGCTCGACTTCTTCCGGAAATGCGCCAAGATTCACCGCTGCTATCTGGTCTACGGGACCTACCGCGAGCTGCCTCAGGGCGGATATGCGAACTGCACATATCTGATCGGGCGCGACGGGGAGGTCGTCGGCGTCTACGACAAGAACTATCCGACGGTCAGAGACATCGATCATGTCGGCGTCCGTCCGGGCGAGGATGCGCCGGTGTTCGACACCGATTTCGGAACTCTCGGCATGATCATCTGCTTCGACCTGAATTTCGACGAACTGCTGGAGAGATACGCGGCCAAGAGGCCGGATGTCCTGGTGTTCTCCTCGTATTATCACGGCGGCCTGATGCAGCCGTACTGGGCGTACCGCTGCAGGGCGCACTTCATCTGTTCCGGCGTCGGCAACGTCGGATCGTCGGTGATCTCCCCCGTGGGCGAGATGATCAAGAAGTCCACCGGTTACTACTGGAAATTCACCACTTCGATCAACACCAACTGCGCGGTGGTGCATCTGGACTTCAACATGGACAAGATTCAGTCCGCGATCAACCGCTACGGCACCTACATCACCCTCTCCGATCCCGGAGATCTCGGCGCGGTTCTGCTGACCTCGGAGCGTCCGGAGGTGAAGATTGACGACGTGCTCAAGGAATTCGGCATAGAGCGCTGGGACGACTACTATCAGCGCAGCGTCGACGCGCGCGAACGGGCGCTGCGGCCGCCGGTTCAGGAGGACGGCGAAAAGAACGTCGAGGGCGACGGCGAGAACGGCGGCAAGGAGCAGTAAACGCCGTTTCACCGCTCCGGCCGGTCCGGCGCCGCGGCCCGTCCGTCCGGAGGTTCAAGCGGGAGGTCGGTTCTATGGAAAGAGAGCAGCTGATCATCATCGGAGGCGGTCCGGCCGGTCTGACCGCCTCGATTTACGCGGCGCGGGCGCAGCTTAATCCGCTGCTGCTGGCGGGAAGCGTGCCTGGCGGCCTGCTGGCTCAGACCAGCGAGGTGGAGAATTTTCCCGGTTTTCCCGACGGCGTCAACGGCGCCGAGCTGATGAGCAGAATGCAGCAGCAGGCGGAGCGTTTCGGCGTGCGCGTCGAATACGAGGAGGTTTCGTCGACGGAGCTTTCGGACGGAGGCGCGCAGATTCTTCATCTGGCCGACGGACGCGATTTCGCGGCGGACGCGCTGATCGTCTGCACCGGCGCCTCTCCGCGCTCCCTGGGACTGCCGTCCGAGGCGAGATTCCGCAATCACGGCGTGTCCTCGTGCGCGACCTGCGACGGAGCCTTTTACCGGAACGTGCCGGTGGCGGTGGTCGGGGGAGGCGATTCCGCCGCGGAGGAGGCGCTGTTTCTCACCAGGTTCGCCAGCCGGGTGTACCTGATTCACAGGAGGCATGAGCTGCGGGCCTCCGGCATCATGGCCGATCGGGTGCTGGCGCACCCGAAAATCAGCATGGTATGGAACGGCACGGTGGATTCGCTGACCGGCGACACGGAGCTTGACGGCGTGACGGTGCGCGACGTGGTCACCGGCGATCTGCGGAGGATAGACTGCCGCGCCTGTTTCGTCGCGCTTGGACATGTCCCGAACACGGCTCTGTTCAACGGCGCATTGGAGCTGGACGGACACGGCTTCATCAAGGTGTTCGACAATTCCGCCCGCACGAGTCTCGGAGGAGTGTTCGCCGCCGGAGACTGCGCGGACGGAGTCTACCGTCAGGCGGTCGCCGCTGCGGGGACGGGGTGCCGCGCCGCCATGGACGCCGAGCGTTATCTTGAGCGCCGGCGGTCCGGAAGCGCCGTCACTCAGCGGATGCAGCGTCCGCCGCGATGATGCGGGACGTCTGCCGGCTCCGCCCTGCGCGTCCGTCCGGACGCGCCTTTCAGACGCGGCTGCTCTGAACGGCTAGGCCGTCCGCCGTGCCGGGGGGATTCTCCGCGAAGTCCCAGACGAGAAGGCAGCGGTGGAACCGGAGCACGGCGGCGAGATTCCGGTCGAGCGCCGGCCGGCGCGGAGCCAGACCCGGCGCCGGCAGACCGAGCCTGCGCAGTTCGCGCAGCAAGAAGAAGAAGTGCGGCGCCTCCTCCTCCGCAGACAGCTCCGGCAGCCGCAGCGACAGCAGCAGCCTTTCCTTGAGCGGACATTCCGGTTTCTTCACGAGCTCGCGCGCACGGGCGAGCGCTCCGGCGTAGAGCCGGACGCAGTCCGACGCCGTGCGGCCGCTGAAACGCAGCGCCGCGCCGGCGACGATGAAGCAGCGGCCGGCGTATTCCTCCGCCAGTTCCTCTCTCATGATCGGATGTTCCGCTTCGGCGACGGCGCGGAGTTCCCAGACGAAACGCGTCGCCCCGCATGCGGAAGCGATACCCGGGTCGCCGCCGCGGCATTCCGTCGCGAAACGCCGGTGATCCCCGTCCCTCAGCTGTCTGAAGCTGTGCCTGTTCAGCGCCGCGTCCGCGTCCGCGCCGGATGGAAGCCGCAGCACCGGCGGCAGACCGGCCGGCGTCCTTCCGTCTCCGTCCGGACGGATCAAGCAGGTCACGGGTTCGTCGCGCAGCGTCGACGGCGAAGCCCACGGGAGGATCCGCCGCATCGTCTTGAAATTGCCGTCGCGGAGGGGGAGGGTCATGAGAAATCCGAGTTCCGTTCCGTGCGTCTCGCCGATCAGACCTTCGGGGAAGTGACTGCGCCGTTCCGCCGCCGCGACCCAGATGTCCTCCCCGCCGCGTGACGCGGCCGCGTACGCGCAGCGCCCGTGAGCGGCCGGCGATCCGTCGCGGACGGCCAGTCCCAGCTTCCCCGCCATGAGCTCAAGTCTCCGCCGCATGTCCATTCCCCGCCGTCTCCATTTTTCCTTGTCCGGAACGATCGCGCCTTTCCATGACGGAATATGCGGTCATCCGTACGGAAATCAAGCGTCGTCCGGGCGTCGCCGGGCGGATTTTTCAAATCGTCCGGAAAAGGCTGTTTTAACGGCCCGGGGAAAAATTTCAGCGATTTCAGCTGTTTTCAATCACTTTTTCAAAAAAAAAAAAAAATGGTCTTTCAATCGCCGGCGCGTTTGCTATGATTAACGCTGAAGGACCGCCGTTCAGGTTTCTCCAGACGACATCCGTGAAATCAACACGAAAGGAACAGACGAAATATGTGCAGGAAATCCGGTTTCACACTGATCGAGCTGC
>CAYODJ010000010.1:0-70734 GCA_964402715.1 uncultured Victivallaceae bacterium | reverse complement strand
CGACATCTCGGATCAGGCGACGACCGGAACCGCCTCCATACTTTACAACGGAGACTCCCCCACCGGCGTCGGCGACCGCCACGGCGATTCCATCAATGTCGTCTGGGCCGACGGACATGTCACCAACTCCGCAAGGAAAGTGCTTGTGGCAGGCAAGGATCGGATCGAAGAAGGCACTGACAAAAGCTTGTACTATTACGTTTATCTGAAGTGACCGTCACGCGTCTCCGGGATTCAATTCCTCCGGAGATCCGTGCGGAACGGCGTTTTTTGCATTTTACGGAATTTTCAGGGACAGGTGTCGGCGGTATTTTTTCAGGACAGGTTGCCGTTTCAAGTGTTCCGTTCGCGGACGTGTTGCGGAAGAATTCCACGGCATGGAGAGTCTGAAAATCACCTTAAGACCGGGCGGTCGATTTTTTTTGATTGTGCCATTGCCCACGAACTGACGCGCTGTCCTGTATTTGAATCTCCGGCATCCCTCTGCATGTTGGGCGCGCCGCAGAGTGAAAACTCTGGGTTTTGCGTTCAATGTCGTCTTATGCCGGCCGCGAACTTTCTCTCGGGTTTAGGCAGGCTCGCCGGGGACGCTGACCGTACTGACGGAGTCTCGCCGATGAACAGCCGTGTAATCAACTGATGACGATGCACCGGCGGCTGGCGACCATGTCTCGGGAATGCGTAAAGCACGATGTCGGAAAATGCCTCAGCAGCGTCCGGCCATGACGGCCTGCGTGGTGCCGTTCAGATATTTCTGCAGTACGGGTCTGATTTCTTCCGGTGTAAAGGATTGCAAACGTGCAATCTCCTGGTGCGAATGCATCGTCGATTTTCCGTAAAACACAGACAGCGCCGCATTGTGCAGCCGTGCTCCGACGTCGGCGTGTGCTCGTCTCAGAGAAAAAATCAGACTGTCGCGAGCTTCGAGGAACTCGGCGCGTTCCAACCCGTCGGCGGCTATGCGCTCCGTCTCCATGCGAAGCAGTTTCAAAGCCTGAGGCGCCGATTCTGAAGCGGTTGCGGCGAAGAAAATCAGTGATCCTGGATGCCATCCGCTGAACATCTGCATGCCTGTGGTATATGCCATGGCGTTCTTCTCTCTCACCTGTTTGAACAGACGGCTCGACAGACCGTTCACGGCTGAGTGCAGAAGGCGCAGCACCAGGTAATCCTCCCCGATACAGTCGCTCCCCGGCAAGGCCAGGCATACCATCGTTTGTTCTCTTGCCAGCGGATGTCTCTGAAATTTCGCGTCTGTCGGGAAACGCGGCGGATCCGGCAGCCGCATCCTCACGGATGCCGCCGGGAGAGCGTCGTCCAGCGCGTCGGCGTAGGCGACGGCCTCGGCTTCCGAGAGATCTCCTCCGAAGGCGCAAACCATCTGCGGCCGATGCAGCAATGAATGGTAAAAATTTTTGACATGTTCGTTGTCCAATGACATCAGTGTGTCGATCGTGCCGAATTCGCCGATTCCGTACGGGTGAGATCCGAACAGCATCCGCACGGCGCTGCTGGTTGCGGCATAGGACGGCTGTTCCAGTTGGCTGTTCAGTTCGGCAGCCGCGTTGCATAGCTCCCGATTGAATGCGCGTTCGGGAAACGACGGCTCCGACAGCATTGCCAGCATGAGATCCATAAGCCGACGGAAGTGGCGGCGCGGCGCGTTAACTTGCAGGATCAGTGAATTCATGCCGCCGGAGATTCTCCATTCCGCGCCGCAGAGTTCCAGACGCTCGGTCAATTCCGACTCGCTCCAGCGTCTGCATCCGGCGCCCAGCAGCGAGGCGAGCAGACGGGTAATGCCGTTCTTTCCTGATTCAAAAATCGCGCCTCCCGGAAGCACAAGAGCGAAATGTGCCAGTGGCCATCGCTTGTCCTCCAGGTATATCGTGCGCATGCCCGTCCGCGTCAGCGTCTCCCCGGGTGTCATGTCTGCAGGGGACGCGGTCGGCTTCGGTTTTCTCGGCGTCCTGTGTGTGCGCGACTGCAGCACCCACGAGAACCGCTCCGGCTGCAGGTAGCGAGTCGCGGCGCGGTTGACCTCTTCTTCATCCAGCGAGGAAAGACGGGACAGGTACTTCTCCGCCGTTCGTGGAGCGTCTGCCGCATATATGCCGAAGGAGACGAGCGATGCTATTCCGCCGTTGCTCTGCAGGCTGCGGAGATGTGCCGCGCACTGCTGACGCTTCTCCCTTTCGATTTCCTTCCGTGAAAATCCGTTTACGCTGATGTCGGCGATTTCCCTTTGCAGCGCCTCCTCCAGCTTCCTCTGTCGGGACGGCAGCGAACTGGCCACCACTCCGAAGATCCCTCCGAATGTCTGCACGCAGTTGAATCCGTCCATGTCGACGGCCAGCTCCTGCTCCTGCCGCAGTCTCTGCATTAAGCGAGAGGCTTCTCCGGCGCAGGTGAGTCCGCACATCACGTCCAGAGCCGGAATGTCGGGGTGAGTGAGATCCGGCAGGCGAACCGCCGCTCCGATGCGAGACAGGGGATCGTCAAACGTCACATGCTCGACTCTTGACTGCGTCTGTTCCGGTTCCGTCTGCAGCACGGGGTCGTAAAGCGTTCCGCGTTTCCAGTCGTTCAGACGCTCGGCCAATGCGTCGCGCATATCTTGAAACCCGGCTGATCCGACGATCAGGAAGAATATTCTTCCGGGCGTGTATCGCCGACGATAATAGGCTCTGACCATGTCCGGCGTGACGTCCGCTATTCGATCCGGATATCCGATGATCGGATAACGGGCGTTGTGACGGATGTACACATTGCCCCACAGCCGCTCAAGCAGACGGTGATCGGGATTGTCCCGGCCGAGGTCGCACTCGCGCAGAATCACCTGCAGTTCGGCGGAAAAACGTGATTCCGGAAATTCAGGGTAGCGAACCATCATCGCCAGCACATCCAACGCGTCGATGGCGAACCGGCCCGGCACCTCCGTGTGATAAACCGTACGATCGAGGCCGGTGTAGGCGTTGATCTCCCCTCCCAACGCGCCGATTCTGTCCGACACCGCCGTGCCTGGATATTTGCGGCACCCCTGGAAAAGCATATGTTCCAGGAAATGGGACAGTCCGCACCCGAGATTGTCTTCCTCATGAATGCTGCCGGTACGGACATGGCACTGAATCTCAACGGCGGGCTGGTCGCCGCGTTCGACCACGTACAACTTCATGCCGTTTTCCAAGGTGGCGCTGAGTATTTCCGGCAAAAATGTCATGATTCCGCGATGTGCTTTCTTGTTCGTCGGTCGGGGGCACGAATGCAGGATGCCGAGACGGACGCCGCCCGGTGCGCAACCCGTCCGCATTCCGCACAAGGACTGGGGATCGGCGAGATGCGAACACTGCGGAAAACTAGCATGGCTTTGCCGTTTTGTCAATCGGGGGGCGGCCCGGCAGACTTGTCTGACGATTTTCAGTGCGGCCCGAGCGCGGCGGGAGGAGGGATTGTGTTCGCGTCTCCGTGCGGGACAGCTTCGCTCATGCTTGACTGGAAAAGTTGATTTGTTGATATATATTCCCCGAGCGGACTTGGTGTCCTTAATTTTTCCACGACGTGATATCGGAGAAAGTCTGATGATGCGGATTTGCGGCATCGCCTGGATGGCGCCGGCTCTGTTGTTGTTTTCAATGGTCTGTCCTGTCAAATGGTGCGCAGGGGAGGAGATTCGGATTGCGGGCAAGGTCAAAGTCAATCCTACAATCTCCTTTCAGGACGTCGACGGGGGGGAGGCCTTGACACGGGAAATCCGTTCCCTTCTGCGCGGCTGCGGCTGGTTTGATCCGGCTTCGTCGGCTACGTCCGATTACGCGCTGAGCGGAACCGTCGGCGGTGAGCGTGCACGTTTCGAGCTGCGTACGGGAGGGGCGGTGGTCGGCGTGTGGAGCGTGCCCGCGTCGAACGAGCGCGCCGCGGCGAAACTTCTGGTGGACGCGATTCTGGAGAAGCTGTTCAGAATCAGGGGTCTCTGTCACAGCAGGATCGCGTTCTGCGCCGAGACGGCCAGGGGCGTCAAGAATATTTATGCCTGCGACATCGACGGCGGAAATGTCGAGCAGATCACCAGATTCAACAGTCTTTGCGTCGAACCCTGCTGGTTTCCGGGCGGTGAATCGATTTGCTACACGAAATACGGGAAAGCCGTTACCGACGTGGTGCAGACCAGGATTTTCCCGCGCATGAGCCGGCGGCTGGTGTCGTTCCGCGGTCTGAACGTCGGCGTGTCCGTAAGTCCGGACAGCCGCAACATGGCGTTGATTCTCAGTCCGGATCACTTCGTGGATCTGTATGTCAAGCCATTCGGCGGAGGCAGGGTGAGGCGGCTGACCCGCGGCAGCGCGGTCGAGGCTTCGCCGTGTTGGAACGCCGCCGGAACGGCGCTCTGTTTTGTCAGTGATGAAAGCGGGAAGCCCCGCATCTACTCGATCGCGATTGACGGATCCGAACGAAGACTTCTGCCGTGCGTCGGCAGCGACGCCGTGACTCCGGACTGGTCCGGGGATGATCAGATCGTGTATGCGACGCGGGTGGACGGAGAATACACACTGGCGGTGCTGAATCTGAAAACGGGCGAGAACGTCCGTGCGACGAATGCGGTCGGCACATGGGAGTCTCCCTCGTGGGCTCCGGACAACCGTCAGGTGGTGTGCAAGCGATCGGACGGGAAGCGTGCGTCGCTGTTCGTTGTGGACACCTGGACCGGAAAGGCGCGACAGCTGCTGGCCACGGGCAACGCCCTGTCCATGCCGGCGTGGTCGAGGAGAGGGAGGTGACTTTGCCCCATTCCGCAGAGAGCGCGTACGAACGGAACATCGCGGAGCTGAGCAAGTTTGAACGGTTCGGAATAAAACTTGGACTGACGCAGACGGAGGAGCTCTTCGAACTCTGCGGCGTGCCGTTGTCCTCGCGTTACCTGCATGTTGCCGGAACGAACGGAAAAGGTTCGGTCTGCGCCATGCTGGATGCGGCGTTGAGAGGATGCGGGTTCCGGACTGGTTTTTATTCCTCGCCGCATCTGGTCGACCTCCGGGAACGCTTCCGCGTGAACGGGAGGGCTGTGCGGGCCGAGCGATTCAATGACGCGTACGACGTGGTGCGATCTGCGGCGGAGAGTATGCGCGAGCGCGGGTGCTCACCGACGTATTTCGAGTTTCTTACGGCTTTGGCCGGGGTCGTGTTCCAGCGGGCTGAGGTGGATTTCATCGTTTGGGAAACGGGAATGGGCGGTCGGCTGGACGCCACCAGTGTGGTGGATCCGGATGTCGCGGTTATCACCGGAGTCGCCTTGGATCATCAGCAGTACCTCGGAGATACCGTCGAAAAGATTGCCCTTGAGAAAGCCGGCATCATCCGTCCGGACAGACCGGTGTTCATCGGGGATATGCGGCATGACGCGGCAGAGGTCGTTCTCAGACGGGCCGCCGCCGTGAACGCTCCGGTGTTCCGTCCGGATGATTCGACGTTGGAGTCGGTGTCGTACGGACGCGACGGACGTGGACTCTGTCAGTGCTTTATGCATCGGGGGCGTAAGATCCGACTGTCTTTGGCCGGCGATATGCAGAGAAGAAATTTCCGGCTGGTCTATTCGGTGTTGCGGGAGATGTCCTCGCGGTACGGATTTCCGCTGGACCGGGCGCTGGACTCCCTGGCGAGCGTGCGATGGCCCGGCCGTTGTCAGGAACTGGACGATGGGCTTGTGTTGGACGGAGGTCACAACCCCGACGCGCTGAGGGCGCTCGCGGACGCTTTGAGGGAGGTTTATCCGGGCGAGCTGTTCACCTTTGTTTTCGCGGGGTTTAAGGACAAGGACGTGAAGACGAATTTGCGGATTCTGGCGCCGCTGGCGGCGGAGTTTCTGTTCACTCCGCTTCAGAATGAACGGCCCAGCTATTCCGGGGAGGAACTTGCCGCTTTTCTGCCGCATGGTTCGTCCGTCGCCCGGCGTTCGGTTTCCGACGCGGTGACGGCCGTGCGTCTGGCGAGAGAATCGGGGCGGCGGACTGTGGCCGCCGGCTCCCTGTATTTGGTCGGTGAGATTCTGCGGGCGACAAGTCCTGCGGCCGCCTTTGACTTGATCTGAAACCGAATAGGAAAACGACGGACCGTCGGTGAGTGTGGAAGAGGGATGAGCGGAGCCGCGGACGGTCATGTCGTCCGGCGGCGTTTGGAAGAATTTATGAGAGAACAATTGAGTTCAATGGTAGGCAAGGAAGCCGGCGTCGCCGGTTCTCCGCTGCTGGTTTTGCGGGAACCGGTGATTTTCCCGTACTGTCTGACCCCTGTTCTGATAGACGGCGAGCTGAACGGCGGCGCATTGAAATTGGCCATGTCGCGGGATCGGATGATGGCGCTGTTCTTCGAGGCGCCGGGCGAGGCGGAGACGGCCAACCGGGACTATCCTTGTGGATTCGAGACGGTTGAGTGCGGCGGACGTGCGCTTTGCACCGTCGGCGTATTGGTCCGGACGGTCAAGGTTCTGAATTTTCCGGACGGGACGACGCGCGCGCTGCTGCGCGGTGTCAAACGTGTCCGTTTGGTATCCTTTTCCAGTCTCTCCGATGTGATTTGCGTCGCGGTGGAGCCTCTTCCGGACATTCCCAAGGGGCAGCTGGAACTGGAGGGGGCGATGAAAGCGGTTGCCCGGATGTTCCAGGAGTATGCCGGCATGCAGCCGAATCTGGCGGATGAGTTGAAGATCGCCGTGGTCAACACTGTCGTTCCCGCACGTCTGGTGGATCTGCTTGCGGACAATCTGAATTTCGATTACGTGGAGAAACTGCTGCTGCTGACGCTGCCGCTGGTGACGATGCGCTTCCATCTGCTGATCACCTTGTTGAATCGCGAGATAGAAGTCACGAAGATCGGTCTGAAGATTCAGAACGACGTGCACCAGGCGATGAGCCAGTCGCAGCGTGAATTCTTTCTGCGTGAACAGCTGCGCACCATTCAGCACGAGCTGGGGGAGGAGTTCCGCAATCCCGATATTGTGGAGATAAGAAAGCGTCTGGACGGGAGAAAGCTTCCGGAACAGGTCGCCAATGCGGTCAACAAGGAGCTGAGCAGGCTGGAGATTATTCCGCAGGCGGCGCCGGAGTATCATATCGCCTACACATACATCTGCTGGCTGCTGGATCTGCCGTGGCTGGAATGCGGGGATGACCGGCTGGATGTCAAGCAGGCCGCCGAGGTGCTTGACGACGATCATTACGGTCTCGAGGATGTCAAGAAGCGGATTCTGGAGTTTCTCGCCGTGCTGCAGCTGAAACCGGACCGCAAGGCTCCGATCATCTGTCTGGTCGGCCCTCCGGGAGTGGGAAAGACCTCGCTGGGGCAGTCGATTGCGCGGGCGCTGAACCGCAAATTCGTCAGAGTCGCCCTCGGCGGCGTGCGCGACGAGGCGGAAATCAGGGGGCACCGGCGCACCTATGTCGGAGCTCTGCCGGGACGGATTATCCAGGGGATGAAGAGGGCGGGCGTCGCCAATCCGGTCTTCATGCTCGATGAAATCGACAAGCTCGGCAACGACGTGCACGGAGATCCGGCCTCGGCGCTGCTTGAGGTGCTGGATCCCGAGCAGAACGTCGCGTTCAACGATCATTATCTGGAGCTGGACTATGATCTCAGCCGGGTTTTCTTCCTGACGACCGCGAATTTACTTGACACCATCCCGCCGCCGCTGCGGGATCGCATGGAGATAATCCGGCTGCCCGGTTACACCTCCTTTGAAAAGCGTGAAATCGCCAGACGCTATCTGGTTCCCAGACAAATCAGGGAGAACGGATTGAAGGTCCGGCAGATCCGGTTCAATATGTCCGGCGTCGACGAGATTATAGACCACTACACGCGCGAGGCCGGAGTCAGGGAGCTGGAGCGTTCCGTCGCTCAGGTGTGCCGCAGACTTGCGCGACGGATTATCGAGGGGGAAATCGATAAAAAAGCGGTGATTTCAGTCAATGCGGATTTGGTCCGGGAGCTGCTGGGCGCCCGCATCTACCTGATGGACGAGGCCGAACCGAATCCGGACGTGGGGGTTGTCACCGGGATGGCGTGGACCAGCAGCGGGGGTACGATTTTGTCGGTCGAGGCGTTGTCGGCGCCTGGCAAGGGCGATTTGAAATTGACGGGATCGCTGGGCAAGGTTATGCAGGAAAGCGCGGAGGCGGCGTTCAGCTTTGTACAGAGTCATGCGAAGCGCTGGGAAATTGAACCGGAAGTGTTCAACAAATGCAACTTTCACATCCATGTGCCCGACGGCGCGACGCCGAAGGACGGTCCGTCGGCCGGCATAACGCTTGGCGTCGCCCTGGTGTCGCTGCTGACCGGACGGGCCGTCCGTCCTTATCTCGCCATGACGGGGGAGATTACGCTGCGCGGCAAAATCACCGCCGTCGGCGGCATCAGGGAAAAAGTCATCGCCGCCATGCGATCCGGCATACGCCAGGTGATTCTGCCGGAGGAGAACCGCAAGGACACCGAGGAGCTGCCTGAAGAGGTCCGCCGGAGGATGAAATTCATTTTTGTCGGCCGGTTCGAGGACGCGGTCGATTTCGCGCTGCTGCCGGCGGAAAAAGACAATGTGGAGCAGTTATGAGATATAGATTCCACCTGCTGTTCCTCGCGGCCTTTTTCGCCTTGTGCAGAGCGTCGGGGGCCGAACTTTCCGCAGAGGATTTTCTGGAGCGGGTGCGTCATCCCTACGCGACGGAAAGTTATGCGAATCTTAAGGGAATCATCCAGCATCGGCCGAGCGGCGGACGCATGGAGACGCTGCCGGTCGTTCTGACCGTCCGGATCCGCAGCGGCGGGGTCCGCTCCGAACTGCTGATCAACGGGGAAGAAGGTTACCGGATCACGCAGGACTTTTCCGGGGCTGCGCACGTGGAACCGTTCGGGAGCGCACTGCGCCCGAATCCGTTCGCGGGGCGTTTCGGAATACGGCCGACCGATCTGACAATGTCCTTTCTGTTTTACAGGCTGGTCAGGGAAGAGTCGGGCACGTTGGTGAAAGGTGTTCCGTGCCGCCTGCTGTTGCTGGAGGCACCGGACAAGGGCGAGGCGGTTCGCGTCTACGCGGCGCGCAGACATTTCTTTCCGCTGAAAGCGGAATTTTATGCGTCCATGGAGACATTGAGCCGAGATCCGGTCCGGACGCTGGAGACAGGATCTTTCAGAAAGAAAAACGAACTGTACTATGCGGAGATATTGAACCTCTACGGGACGGATTGGCGTTCACGGATTTATTTTCAGGAAGCGGATTTGGGCGTGCCGGCCGCGGCCTCCGTCAAGAGTCCGTCGGCTGACGGGGGAAAGGCAGGAGCTTCATCTGTGTCGGAGGGTGGCGAATGAACATGCGGATGCGCGGCACATTGATTGCGTGCGCCGTATTTCTGCTGGCGGCGGCGATGTGCGGCTGCGGCGGCGACGGCGACAATGCCGACGCCGGTCGGATCGTCGTGCTTCAGGGAGCGGAGCAGTGCGCACTGCCGGGAGAGACGTTCGCGCAGGCGTTGCGGATAGAACTGCAGGGGCATCGCCGGGGCGGTGCGCTGGGACGCATCAGCAACAGGGTTCCGGTGGCGGGACGAGTCGTTCGTTTTGTGCCTGTCGGACGGTCGAAGCTGACGGTGACGCCTTCCTCCGCCGTGACGGACGCCGGCGGGGCGGCGTCCGTCAGGGTGACTGCGGGCCGGGAGGTCGGCGACCAGTATCTGAAGATCATTCCGGAAGGAGAGGAGGACGGGAGCGTAACGGTTCGTTTCATTTCCGGCATTCAGATCTTCGGAGCGGATCAGGAGCAGGCCGCCGGCGGGGTGACTTCGAAGCCGTTGACTGTCCGTGTGGTTGGAAGGGACGGCGTTCCCGCAGCGGGAGTGCCTGTTTTCTTCCGGATCGGCGCGATGCCGGGCGGCGTCGCCTCGAAAGCGGAAATCCAGCGCGCCGACGAAAAGACCGACGCTTCAGGAGAGGCACGCTGCTACGTCAGACTTGGAGACAAATCCGGCGAATATCGCGTCGACGTGGAAGTCGCGGATCCGGAACGCGGATTTTTCGTCCGGGCCAAAAGCGTACGTCTGATCGCCATCAACGCGTCCAGCGTGGCGATCATCGTGCTGGGCGGACTGGCGATTTTCGTGTTCGGAATGAAGCTCATGGGCGACGGGCTGCAGAAGGTCGCCGGCGAAAACATGCGGCGGATCCTGCAGCTTTTTGCGCGCAACAGAATAGTGGCGGTATTGGCGGGAACGCTCGTCACTGCGGTGATTCAGTCATCGAGCGCGACGACGGTGATGGTGATCGGATTCATCAACGCCGGCTTGTTGTCGTTGAGTCAGTCGATAGGAATCATCTTCGGCGCCAATATAGGAACCACGGTGACCGCGCAGATCATATCTTTCGACCTTTCCGGTGTGGCGATGCCGGCCATCACTCTTGGTTTCATCATCACCTTGTTCCGCAAGGAGACCACCAAGGGCTGGGGAGAAACCATTCTCGGGTTCGGACTGCTCTTCTTCGGTATGGAGACAATGAGCGGAGAGTTGAAGATGCTGGGCGCGTTTCCGTCTTTCGTGAAAGTTTTTCAGGCGTTCGACTGCACGCCCGAGAGGTGCGCCTACATGCCGATCGGAGCGACCTTGGGCGCGATTGGCATCGGAATCGCCGGCACGGCGCTCATTCAATCCAGTTCGGCCGCCATGGGTATCGTCCTGGCGCTGGCCGGCGGAGGACTGATCAACTTTTATACGGCCGTGCCTCTGCTGCTCGGGACCAACATCGGGACGACGGTCACGGCATTCCTTGCGGCGTTGGCGGCAAACCGCGTGGCGAAGCAGGCGGCGCTGGCGCACTTCCTGTTCAACATCATCGGAACGGCGATAATGGTGGCGTTGTTCTACGTTCCCTACGGAAGCGACAGAGTTCCGGTGTTTCTGTATTTCATCAACGCGGTGACACCGGGCGACGTGTTCGCCGCAGCGCCGCAGGGAGTCGAACGGCATATTGCCATGGCGCACACCTTCTTCAACATCGCCGTCACGCTGTTTCTGCTGCCGTTCATCGGATGGTTCTCGCATCTCTGCGAGATGCTCATACCCATCAGGGAAAAGGAGATGGTGAAGTTTCAAATGCTGGAACCGCACCTTCTGGCGACTCCGTCCATGGCGTTGGAACAGTCGATTTTCGCCATCCGCCGCATGGTGAAGAAATCATGGAAAATGGTTGATCAGGCGGTCAACGAATATTTCATGGAAGGGCGCATCGACGACGACGGTGTCAAGGCTCTGGCGGAGGCCGAGCAGCGGATTGACCGGATGCAGGAGGAGGTGACGGCCTATCTGGTTCAGATCACCAGGCGCAAGCTGTCCGCTCCGCAGTCGTCGCTGGTGCCGCTGCTGATGCACTGCACGAACGACGCCGAGAGGATCGCCGACCACACGGAAAACATATTGCAGCTGACCAGTCGGCTGATAAAGCTGGAGAAGCCGATTTCCGATCAGGCCAAGAATGACGTGCGGAAAATATGGACGCTGCTGGACGAGGAGGCGAAGAATGTGATTGCCGCTCTGGGCAGTTCCGATCCGCATGAGATCGAGTTGGCGCTGAGGAGCGAGCAGAAGATCAACAAGCTGACCGACAAATATGAAAGCGCCCATATCGAGCGTCTCCGCGAAGGCAGCTGCAATCTGGCGATCAGTGTGATTTTCATAGAGATGCTCGGCGAGTTGGAGAAACTTGGTGATCATCTGTCGAACATCGCCGAACGGACGCCGGAGATTCAGAAGCACTACATCAAACTTTAGTCGATTGGTCTACATGGGAGCGGCGGAACAAATGGGGATCGGCGCAGGTCGTCGGCCGCGTCCGGACGGAACGCGGGTCGTGCCGTTTCAGAAGGTGGTTGACGCCGTGGCTGACTGCTGCCTCGACGCGGCGTTTCATCTGCCGCCGGATGTTCTGGAGGCAATCCGGCTGGCCGAGACGCGGGAATCATCCGTCATCGGGAGGGATTTCCTCAGACAGTATCTGGAGAACGCGCGGATTGCGCGCGACGAGAACATGGCGCTCTGCCAGGACACCGGGTTCGCCGTCTATTTCGTGGAAATGGGAGAGAATCTCCGCATAGAGGGAGGGTCGATCTACGAGGCACTTAGCGAGGGGACGGCTCGCGGATACAGGGAGGGCTTCCTGAGAAAGTCCATTGTTTCCGATCCGCTGTTCGCCAGGAAGAACACCGCCGACAATACGCCGCCGGTCGTGCACCTGACGCTGGTGGAGGGGGACAGGCTGTCCGTCACGCTTGCGCCCAAGGGAGGTGGATCTGAAAACATGAGCGCTTTGCGCATGCTCAAGCCGTCGGACGGAAAGGAAGGGGTGGTCGATTTCGTCGTCGACACAGTGGTGAAAGCAGGCGGAAATCCGTGTCCGCCGACCGTCGTCGGAGTAGGCGTTGGCGGCACGTTTGAAAAAGCCGCGCTTCTTTCGAAAAAAGCACTCCTGCGTCCGTTGGGGACGCCTCACCGTGAGGAATTGTACGCGCGGCTGGAAAGGGAGATTCTGGACAGGATTAATCGCTCGGGCGTCGGTCCCCAGGGCTTGGGCGGAGACGTAACCAGTTTTGCGGTCCATATTGAATATTTCCCATGTCACATTGCATCGCTGCCGGTGGCGGTCAATATCAATTGCCATGCGGCCAGGCATGCCTGTTTCGAACTATGAACGGACAGAGGATTTCAATACGCGCTCCGATGTCGGAGTCTGAGGCGCGGCGGCTGAAAGCGGGCGATCAGGTGCTTTTGTCGGGCGTGATCTGGAGCGCCCGCGACGCGGCGCACAGGCGCATGATGCTGGCGTTGGACGCGGGAGATCCTCTTCCGATTCCGCTGCGCGATCAGGTGATCTATTTCGTCGGTCCCTGTCCGGCCCCGCCGGGACGGGTCATAGGCAGCGCAGGACCGACCACCAGCGGCAGGATGGACGCCTATTCGCCGCGTCTGATGCGGATCGCCGGTCTGAGAGCGATGATCGGCAAGGGGGCGCGCGGTCGGGAAGTGGTTTCGGCCCTGCGGGAATGCGGCGGGGTTTATTTCGCCGCCGTCGGCGGCGCCGGCGCTCTGATAGCCCGTTCGATTGTAGCCGCCGAGGTGGTCGCCTACGCCGATCTGGGAGCCGAGGCGATTTACCGTCTCGAGGTGAAGGAACTGCCTCTGGTCGTGGCCATCGACGCCTTGGGCGGCAACCTGTATGAGCGAGCGGGGGCTTCATAGACGTTGCCGGCGGATGATGCGGAGGTTCACCGCTTAACCGCGTCACGCCGGCGTCTCTCTGGCGGCGCGACCCGGGCGTCTGGCTTGATTTCCTCCGGTTGTGCGGATGGATTTTGATTGAGTAAGTTCGGTACGGCATGGCGTGGTTCCGCCGTCCCCCTTGGTGGACAGAGCATGTGTCAGGCAGCAATCGTAGTTCCTTGTTACAATGAACAGACGCGGCTGGATGCGGAAGCCCTGAGTTCCTTCTCCTGTAAGCATCCGGAACTGATCTTCATTCTGGTCGACGACGGCAGCGCCGACGGCACCGGAGCAGTGCTGGCTTCTCTGTCGGAGAGGCACACGCGGTCAATGCGGGTGATCAGTTTGCCGGTCAATCGCGGCAAGGCGGAGGCTGTCCGCTCCGGCATGCTTGAGGCGCTGAAGACGGAGGCTCCGTTTCTCGGCTACTGGGACGCGGATCTGTCGACTCCGCTCGACGAAATTCCGGCTTTCATCAATCTGCTCCGTGACAAAGCCGAATGCGAAATGGTGATTGGCTGCCGGCTCAGGCGGCTGGGTGCGAACATATCCAGAACGTTCATTCGCCATCTGATAGGACGCACGGTTGCGACCATGGTGTCCTGCTATCTGAAACTGCCGGTTTACGACACGCAGTGCGGCGCCAAGTTGTTCCGCAGGGAGACCGCGTCTGAACTTTTCAGGGAACCGTTTGTCAGCCGATGGCTGTTCGACGTGGAACTGCTTCGCCGCATGTCGCGCGGCAGGGCGATCACCGCCGTGTGCGAGCATCCGTTGTCGGCGTGGCAGGATGTGGACGGAGCCAAGCTGAAGTTGCGGCACGGGATTCTGATTTTGTGGGAGATGTTGAGAATCATTCGGCACTATCGGTAGAATGCCGTCCGCAGGCAGGACAATCTTGATTTGCCATGCCGAGACGCGGCCGTCGGCGGCCGGATTGTGTGCGGCGGTGGCTTTTCAAGGAGTCGCGGCCGATTCCAAGCGGTCGTGGATTTTATGTTCTGTTCCGCAGGGAATGATTTCTTCCGTGCCCAAATTTCTCCGTGCAGACGGTGTTGCCGTCGCTCTCCCGTCGGGGCAATCAGCGCGGTAAAAATTTTTCGCATGCGGCTTGCAAACAAACGGCGACGAACTATATTATCAGACCGTATGCCTTGATGGAGCACGGGTTTTTTGTGTATTGAGCTCGGGTGGCGGAAGTGGCAGACGCGTATGGTTGAGGTCCATATGGAGCAATCCTTGGGGGTTCAAGTCCCCCCTCGAGCACCATGTTTGCTGTGGTGCGGCGCCCACATAGCTCAGTCGGTAGAGCACATCCTTGGTAAGGATGAGGTCTCCGGTTCAAGTCCGGATGTGGGCTCCATGTCGATAGATGTCGTTGGGGCAGAGGTAGGTTGATGGAGTTGAAGAGAAACTCTAACAGTTCAGGAGGAAAGAATGGCTAAGGAAAAATTTGAAAGAACGAAACCGCATGTCAACATCGGCACAATCGGACATGTGGACCACGGCAAGACGACTTTGACCGCAGCGATTACCATGGTGCTGAACAAGAAGTACGGCGGCGAAGTTCGTAAGTACGATGAAATAGACAACGCTCCCGAGGAAAGGGAGCGCGGGATCACGATCAACACGGCGCACGTGGAGTATCAGACCGCGAAGCGTCACTACGCGCACGTCGACTGCCCGGGACATGCTGACTATGTGAAAAACATGATTACCGGCGCGGCGCAGATGGACGGCGCGATCCTCGTGATCGCGGCCACCGACGGGCCGATGGCTCAGACGAGGGAGCATGTCCTGCTGGCGCGTCAGGTCGGCGTCCCCGCGATCGTGGTCTTTCTGAACAAGGTCGATCAGCTGGATGATCCTGAGCTCCTCGAGCTTGTGGAAATGGAGATCCGGGAGCTGCTCAACAGCTACGACTATCCCGGCGACGACATTCCGATTATAAAAGGGTCGGCGCTGAAGGCGATGGAGGCGGAGGGGAATTTGGACGATCCGGCCACCAAGTGCATTCTCGAGCTCATGGATGCGGTGGACAATTACATCCCGGAACCGAAGCGGGATGTGGATCAGCCTTTCCTGATGCCGATTGAGGACGTGTTCTCGATTGAAGGCCGGGGCACCGTGGTGACCGGCCGTGTCGAGCGCGGCGTGATCAAGCTGAACGACGAAGTCGAGATCATCGGAATCAAGCCGACCGCCAAGACCACGGTGACCGGCGTCGAAATGTTCCGCAAGCTTCTGGACGAAGGCCGCGCCGGCGACAACATCGGATGCCTCCTCCGCGGAACGAAAAAAGACGATGTAGAGCGCGGTCAGGTTCTGGCGAAGCCCGGCACGGTGACTCCGCACACTGTCTTCAAGGGCGAGATTTATGTTCTGAACAAGGACGAGGGCGGGCGGCACACTCCGTTTTTCAACAACTACCGTCCTCAGTTCTATTTCCGCACGACCGACATCACCGGAACCATCACTCTGCCCGAGGGCGTGGAGATGGTGATGCCAGGCGACAATGTGACGATTCAGGTTGAGTTGATCAACCCGATCGCCATGGAGAAGGCGCTGCGCTTTGCCATCCGCGAAGGCGGCCGCACCGTGGCCTCCGGACGCGTCAGCGAGATTATCAAGTAAGGTTTGCCGTGCTATCCTCCCCCGATCCATGTGCACCGTGGATCGGGGAGGATGTCTAAAGTGCAGGGGGCGAAATGCGAGAACTAGTGATCCTCGAATGTACCGAGTGCAAGAGACGTAATTATACGACGATGAAGGAGAAGAGAAACACTCCTGAACGTCTTGAGAAGAAGAAATATTGCAAGTTTGAACGCAGGCACACGCTGCATCGGGAAAGCCGTTGATGCGCGGGGATGAATTTTCAGGAGAGTAGCTCAGTTGGCTAGAGCGGCGGTCTCCAAAACCGCAGGCCGTGAGTTCGAGCCTCACCTCTCCTGCCAGCTTCGACTATTCGGAATGAGTATTGATATGAGCAGTGATCGGAGGAAGAGCGAAACAAACGGGGCCGGCGTCATCGCCGGATTTGACCGTGTGACCGGCGCGGTGAGGAATTTCATCTCCGATACTATGGCGGAGATGAGACGGTGCACATGGCCGGGCCGTGCCGAGCTGTTCGAATCCACTGTTTTGGTGGTCGTGGTCATCGTCGTGCTCGCTTTGTTCGTTGCAGGTGTAGATGAGGTTTCCCGCCTTGCTATCCGCTTGATTACAACAGGGAAATGGGGAATTTCCTGAATTATGACTGAAATTGTTGAGGACGATTGCGGGAAGGGACAGTGGTTCGTGGTCCACACCCTTTCCGGACACGAGAACAAGGTGAGGGAGACGGTTCTGCGTCAGCTCGAACTCGGCGACCAGCTGCCGATCTACGAGGTGTACATCCCCACGGAGCGTGTCTCGGAGGTCAGACAGGGGAAGAAGACGACCACGACCCGTAAGTTTTTTCCGGGATATCTCCTGGTGCGGATGGATCTGTACGACGGGGATGGCCGTATCAACGAGAAAGTTTGGTACTTCGTTCGAAACGTGCAGGGCGTGCTGGGCTTTTTGGGGGGCGGCAATCGTCCGGAGCCGTTGTCCGATCCGGAGGTTGCGGATCTTTTGCGCCGCGACAGCGACGATGCGAAAGTCAAGCCCAAGATTTCCTACGAGGTGGGCGAGAATGTTCGCATCAAGGACGGCGCTTTCGAGAATTTTGAAGGTGTGATTCAGGAAATTGACAATGAACGTGGAAAATTGAGGCTGATGGTGTCGATTTTCGGACGTTCCACTCCGGTGGAGTTAGAGTTTTGGCAGGTCGATCGCAGCGTTTGACGAAGTGATCGGAACTTCTGGTAACGAGTGACGATTCGAGGCGGGAGGCTCCCTGCCGGCCGAACCACCTGCGAGTCGTGTAATGGAGATCATGTATGGCAAAAAAAGTCACAGGCGTGATCCGTTTGCAAATTCCGGCTGGAGCCGCGAATCCGGCGCCGCCCATCGGTCCGGCGCTCGGCCAGGCCGGGTGCAACATCATGGAATTCTGCAAACAGTTCAATGCCGCCACCCAGTCTCAGAGCGGGATGATCATCCCGGTCGTGATCACGGTCTATCAGGATCGTTCGTTCACGTTCATCTGCAAGTCTCCTCCGGCCGCCGTTCTCATCAAGAAAGCCGCGGGAGTGGCGTCCGCGGCGAAAAAACCCGGAACCGAGAAGGCCGGGAAGATCACCCGTGAGCAGATTCGTGAAATCGTCAAGATCAAGAAAGACGACATCAACGCCAGAGGTGAGGAAGCGGCCATGCGCATCATCGAGGGTACTGCGCACAGCATGGGAATCGAGGTAGCAGATGCGTAAGAGCAAATTGTACAGGGCGCAGGCGGCGACTTTTGATCGGCAGAAGAGATTCGAACTCTCCGAGGCTCTGTCGCTGCTCAAGGGGATGCCCCATGTCAAGTTCGACGAGACGGTCGAAATGGCGTTGAAGCTCGGCGTGGACACGAGGAAGTCGGATCAGACCGTGCGCGGCGCGGTTGCGCTCCCCCGCGGAACCGGCAAGACGGTGCGCGTGGTCGTTGTGGCCGACGGAGGAGCCGCCGAGGACGCGAGAAATGCGGGCGCGGACGTTGTCGGTTATGAGGACGTGGTGGAGCGCATCAAGGGCGGATGGATTGATTTCGACGTACTGATCGCCACGCCTGACGCGATGAAGCTGGTGCGTCCGCTGGGACGTCAGCTGGGACCTCGCGGTCTGATGCCGAACCCCAAGACCGGCACGGTCACCGATCAGACGGGGAACGCCGTGCGCGAGGCCAAGGCCGGACGCGCCGAGTTCCGCGCGGACAGAGGCGGTTGCGTCCACGTCGCGATCGGCAAGATGTCGTTTGACGCGGACGCCTTGAAGGAGAACTTCTATGCGGTCGCGGACGCGCTTGCGAAAGCGAAACCGGTTTCGGCCAAGGGAGTTTACTTCGTGAGCTGCACGATTTCGTCGACCATGAGTCCCGGCGTGAAAATCAACGTCAAAGAACTCGTGAGGAGCAAAGAATGAGAAGTGAAAAACTCCACCTGGTGAACTATATCGGCGATCTGATCTCCAAGGCCGATTACGTTTACTTCATCTCATACGCGGGGCTGAAAGTTAAGGACTTCTCCGAGTTTCGCAACCAGCTGGCGGCGGTAGGCGCCGAATGTCATGTCCTCAAGAACACGCTGATCCGCAAGGCCGGCGAATTGCTGAGGAACGATGTTTTGTCGGCGCTCTCCCTGTCGGACGGAACCGCGATGATCTGCGGCAAAGGTGACGCCGGAATCGCGGCCAAGCAGATTGTTGAGTTCGGAAAGAAATGCGAGCAGGTGGCTCCGAAGTACGGCTATTTCGAAGGAGCCCTGCTGATGGTCTCCGATGTGAACGACCTTGCTTCGCTGCCTCCGAAAAATGTATTGCAGGCTCAGTTGCTTGGGGTTCTTCAGGCTCCGGCGCGCAACCTGGTCAGTCTACTCAACGCCAAGGCGGCGAGCATCGTCAACGTGCTCAACGCATATAAGAACAAACTTGAACAGTAAATCACCAACTCATTCAATGGAGGTACTTTATCATGTCTGAAACAGCCAAAATGGACGAATTCATCTCTTATGTCGAAAACATGACCGTTCTGGAGCTCTCAAAGCTGGTCAAGGCTCTCGAGGAGCGGCTCGGCGTCAGCGCCGCGGCTCCTGTGGCCGTCGCCGCCGCTGCGGCTCCGGCGGCCGCCGCCGCCGCAGTCGAGGAAAAGACGGAGTTCGACGTGATTCTGAAGGCTTTTGGCGACAATAAAGTCGCGGTCATCAAGGAAGTTCGCGCCATCACCGGCCTCGGGCTGAAAGAGGCGAAGGAGTTGGTCGAGGCCGCTCCCAAGGCTGTCAAGGAAGGTGTGGCCAAGGACGAGGCGGCCAAGCTGAAGACGCAGCTGGAAGCCGCCGGTGCGCAGGTAGAAGTCAAGTAAACGGTTCCTTGTTTCGCAACGGGGGGACGGGAGATCCGTCCCCGCCGTTGTTTGCATTTTTTTGTTTATCTCCGCAGGCGATGTGCGGACAGACCCTGAATGGGGGAGTCGGGTGTCGCACTGTGTCGGGGGCGGTGCGTCAAATCGGCCGTCTCCAAGCCGGAATTCATAGCGCGGCTCTCGTGGGGGGCCGTTTCCGCGGCGTGCGTCCGACAGGTGGAAGACACGGCTGCGTGACTTTCGAAATTTCTAACTCAAAAGCTTGGGAGGTGCTTTCCACTCCGGTCTCGCGCGTTTTGGTGTTGACCTGCGGATGATTGAGCGGACCGGGTGCGGCGTAGTTGTTCTGATATCCGGAATTTTGTTGCAATAAAATATTGAGACATGGTGAACTATGAGTGATCGCATCAATTTTGGCAAATTGAAAGATGTTCTGGGAATCCCTGATCTGATCGGACTGCAGATAGATTCGTACCGGAATTTTCTTCAAAAGGATGTGCCGGCGGATCAGCGTGTTAATCAGGGGCTTCAAGAGGTTTTCAGTGAAATTTTTCCGATCGAAAGCTTCGACAAGCAGATTTCCCTGGAGTACGTCGGATACACGATCGGCGAGCCCAAATTTGAGGTGGTTGACTGCATTAAGGACGGCAGAATCTACGATGCGCCGCTCTACGTGGACTTTGTTCTGAAACAGAGCAAGAGCGAAATCCCGGAGCGTGTGTACATGGGGGATCTGCCGCTGATGACGGATCAGGGCACTTTCGTAATCAACGGCGCGGAACGGGTGATCACCAGTCAGTTGCACAGGTCGCCCGGGATTTGCTTCGAGAAGAACAGGCATACCTCCGGACGCACCCTTTATTCCTACCGCGTGATTCCGGATCGCGGCTCGTGGATGGATGTGCAGTTCGACATCAACGATTACATCTACATCTATCTGGATCGCCGCCGCCGACGCCGCAAGTTCTACATTACGACGTTTCTCCGTGCCATAGGGTACGAAACGAACCGCGACATTCTGTCGCATGTGTACCAGATCAAGAAGATGTCGCTGTCTTCGCTGATCCGTCTGAAGGACTTGACCGGCTATTACACGATTGACGATATAACGGCCGACGACGACTCCCTGCTGGTGAGCGAACTGACGCAGCTCACGGAAAACGATCTGAAGAAGCTGCAGGAAGCCAAGATCAGACAAATCGAAGTCGCGCATGTCTCGGACGGCGACCACTATCTGATCGGATGTCTGCGAAAAGATCCCTCGCGCAACCGCGAGGAGGCCCTGAAGGAAATTTACCGGCGCATGCGTCCCGGAGATCCACCGAACGTCAAGAACGCCGAGCAGCTGATCCACAGGCTCTTCTTCGACAATCGCCGATATGACCTCGGAGTGGTGGGCCGCTACAAGCTCAACGAGCGTCTGGGGTTTCCCGATTCGGTGACCGACCGCGTGCTGCGGCCCGAAGATCTGATGGTGGCGACCAAGATGCTGATTCGGATGCGTCATGTCGGCGGAGCCGTCGACGATATTGATCATCTCGGAAACCGCCGAGTGAGAACCGTCGGAGAACTGCTGCAGAATCAGTGCCGCGCCGGTCTGCTGCGCACCGAGCGCGTTGTCCGCGAGCGCATGACGCTGATTAACAGCAGCGAGGACACCTCTCTGCTGCCCAGTAAACTGATCAACCCCAAGGCGTTCGCCGGAGTGATCAGGGATTTCTTCGCCCGCAGCCAGCTGTCGCAGTTCATGGATCAGACCAACCCTCTGAGCGAATTGACCAACAAACGCCGTCTCAGTGCGCTCGGTCCGGGAGGACTGAGCCGCGATCGTGCGGGTTTCGAGGTGCGCGACGTGCATCCCAGCCACTACGGACGCATCTGTCCGATTGAAACGCCTGAAGGACCCAACATCGGACTGATCTCATCCCTTTCGCTCTACGCCGTCATCGACAAGTACGGTTTTCTTGAGACTCCGTACCGGCGGGTCGTCGACGGTCAGGTGACCGGGAAAATCGATTTCCTGACCGCCGACAAGGAGGAACGGTTCGTCATCGCGCAGGCCAACGCATTGCTTGACGAGGAGAATCGGTTCGCCCGCGAGGTGGTGATGAGCCGTCATATGGGCGAGTCCGGCGAGCGGCCGAGTCACGAGGTTCAGTACATGGACATATCCCCGAAGCAGCTGGTCAGCGCGGCCGCCGGCATTGTTCCTTTCCTGGAGCACGACGACGCGAACCGCGCCCTGATGGGGGCCAACATGCAGCGTCAGGCGGTGCCGCTGTTAACCACGGAGTCGCCGCTGGTGGGAACCGGTCTGGAGGGGAAAATCGCCCGCGATTCCCGCGCGGTGGTGACGGCCGCGGCGGACGGGATTGTGGCCGAGGTCAACTCCACCCGCATCGTCATCACGGCTGACGGCAAGCCACTCGACGGCACGTCCGATCCGGACAGTGCGCAGGTGTACAAGCTGAAAAAGTTCCTGAGAAGCAATGCCGGAACCTGTGTCAATCAGAAACCGATCGTCCGTCGTCTGCAGAAGGTCAAGGCCGGCGACGTCATCGCCGACGGAGCGGCCACGCAGGACGGCGAACTGGCGCTCGGACGCAACGTTCTTGTGGCTTTCATGCCGTGGTGCGGCTACAATTTCGAGGACGCCATCGTCGTCAGCGAACGTTTGGTCAAGGATGACGTCTACACCAGTGTGCACGTCGACGAATTTGAGATCACCAGCCGCGAAACCAAGCTCGGTCCGGAGGAAATCACGAGGGACATCCCCAACGTCAGCGAAGACGCGTTGCGGAATCTCGACGCCAGGGGCGTGGTGTGCGAAGGCGCGGAAGTCAAGCCCGGGGACATTCTGGTCGGCAAAATCACTCCGAAGAGCGAAACGGAGTTGGCGCCGGAAGAGCGTCTGATGCGCGCCATCTTCGGGGACAAGGCCGCGGACGTCAAGGACTCGAGTCTGGTGGTTCCCGGCGGCAAGGGCGGCATTGTCATGGACATCCGCATTGAATACGCCAAGGATCCGAACCGGCAGAATCTGACGAAGACGGAGACCCGTCGTCAAGCCAAGATGCTCAGGGAGAGCTACCGTGAGATTCACAACGGGCTGGTGGAGGATCTCTCCAACAGACTGTCGGATTTCATGCTCGGCGTCAAATTGCCGTATCCGATTTACGACGCCGCCGACGGCAAGGATGCCGTGCTGCTGATCGGACAGAACCGGAAAGTGACCAAAAGCTCCATTCAGAAACTCGCGTCCCACTACGGCTCATGGTCAATGGAAGACTGCGAGATGAAAGGCAGGATCGCCGAGACGATCGCCTCGTTCGTTCCGCAGTTCGAGAAGAACGAGGTGGAGCGGGATCGCGCCATGCAGAATCTCGAGGAAGGCGAAGCGCTGGATCCGGGCGTCATCAAGCGCGTGAGGGTGTATGTCGGATGCAAGCGCAAGTTGCAGGTCGGCGACAAGATGGCCGGACGCCACGGGAACAAGGGAATAGTTTCCAAAATCGTTCCGATCGAGGACATGCCGTTTCTGGAGGACGGGACGCCGGTCGACATAGTGCTCAATCCTCTGGGCGTGCCGAGCCGGATGAACATCGGGCAGGTGCTCGAAACGCATCTGGGATGGGCGGCCAAAATGCTCGGCATCAAGGTCGCCACGCCGGTGTTCGACGGGGTTTCCGAGGAGAAGATTGTCGAGCTGATGCACGAGGCGAATGCCCGCTACGCCGAAAACGAGGGGCGTAACTATCACTGGGGATTCCGGCGCAACGAGCAGGGCGGATATGACTACGACGGGAAGACCGACCTCTACGACGGCCGCACGGGCGACCGTTTCGATCAGAGGGTGCTGGTCGGTCAGATCTACATGCTGAAGCTGGATCATCTGGTCGCCAACAAGATTCATGCTCGGGCAGTCGGGCCTTATTCGCTGGTGACTCAGCAGCCGCTCGGAGGTAAGGCTCAGCACGGCGGACAGCGTTTCGGAGAAATGGAGGTCTGGGCTCTCGAAGCATACGGCGCCGCCTACACTCTGCAGGAGATGCTCACGGTGAAGTCGGACGATGTCGCCGGGCGCGCCAGGATATATGAATCGATTGTCAAGGGGCAGAACGTCCTGGAAGTCGGCCGTCCCGAGTCGTTCAATGTGCTGCTGAAGGAAATGCAGAGTCTCGGACTGGACATCCGCGCCGTGAAGAAATCCGTCGACAATCAATAACCGGAGGACTGTAACCTTGGTTGACAATACACATGCATACCGGGAGTTGCTGGGCAAAACTGCCGTGACTTCGTTCGGAGCCGTTTCGATCAACGTGGCATCGCCGGATGTGATTCGTTCATGGTCGCACGGCGAGGTGAAGAATCCCGAGACAATCAACTACCGCAGCTTCAAGCCCGAAAAGGGAGGTCTGTTCTGCGAACGGATCTTCGGACCGACCCGCGACTGGGAGTGCAACTGCGGCAAGTACAAGCTGATCAAGTACAAGGGCATCGTCTGCGATCGGTGCGGCGTCGAAGTCACTCTGTCGAAGGTGAGACGGGAGCGCATGGGGCACATCGAACTGGCGGTTCCGGTGTCGCACATCTGGTTTTTCAAGTGCATGCCGAGCCGCATCGGGCTGATGCTGGACATGACCGCCAAGACTCTGGAGAAGGTCATCTACTACGAGGAGTACGTGGTCACCGATCCGGGCGACACCCCGCTCCATCTGGGGCAGGTGATGAACGACATCGACTATCGTCAGGCGCGCGACGCCTACGGTGACGCGTTTTCCGCCGACATGGGCGGCACCGCCTTGAAATCGCTGCTGGAGATGATCGATCTCCCCTCTCTGAAGGCGGAGTTGGAGGCGAGTCTCGAAAGCACCAAAAACAAGGCCATCAGGAAGAAGCTCGCCAAACGTCTGCGGCTTGTGGAGGGGTTCATCAACAGCAACTCCAGGCCGGAATGGATGCTGCTTTCGGTTTTGCCGGTGATACCGCCGGATCTGCGCCCGCTTGTGCCTCTGGAGGGAGGCAGGTTCGCCACTTCCGATCTGAACGACCTCTACCGGCGCGTAATCAATCGGAACAACCGTCTGAAGAATCTGCTGCATCTGCGGACGCCCGAGGTTATCATCCGCAACGAGAAACGCATGCTCCAGGAGGCCGTGGACGCTCTGATGGACAACGGACGGCATGGCCGCGCCGTGACAGGAGCCGGGAACCGCGCGCTGAAGTCGCTGAGCGACATGCTCAAGGGCAAGCAGGGGCGCTTCCGTCAGAACCTGCTCGGGAAGAGGGTGGATTATTCCGGACGTTCTGTGATCGTCGTCGGTCCGGATCTGAAGATCTGGCAGTGCGGTTTGCCGAAGAAGATGGCTCTGGTTCTGTTCGAGCCGTTTATCATACGGCATCTGAAGGGACGCAATCTCGCGCACACCGTGCACAGCGCCAAGAAGATGATCGAGCGCGGCGAGCCGGTGGTATGGGACATCCTCGAGGAGGTGACCAAGGGGCATCCGATTATGCTCAACCGAGCGCCGACGCTGCACCGGCTGAGCATTCAGGCGTTTGATCCGGTTTTGATTGAAGGGTCCGCGCTCCGTGTGCATCCGCTGGTCTGCACCGCCTACAACGCGGACTTCGACGGGGATCAGATGGCGGTGCATGTGCCGCTGTCCAACGAGGCGCAGATGGAGACCAAGTTGCTGATGCTCTCTCCGAACAACATCTTTTCGCCTGCCAACGGCAAGCCGATTGTTTCGCCGACGCAGGATATCGCGCTCGGAGCCTACTACCTGACGTACGAGCCGAGAAACAAGGAGAAGGCCAAGGCGTACAAGGACTATTTCGAAGTTCTGTACGCTCTCAACTGCGGTTATCTGAAAATCCACGACGCGGTGAAGATCCCCAATCCGGACCGCGGCAAGGACACCGTCTACGGAGATCGCGACGCGAAATACATTTTGACGTCTCCGGGCCGCTGTATCTTCAACGAGATCTGGGACAAACGCCTCGGATTCTTCAACCGCAACGTAAAGAAGAAGGAGCTCGGAGCCCTGATCAGCGCATCGTACAAGGTCGCGGGCCATGAGGCCTCGATTAAACTTCTTGATGATCTGAAGGCTCTGGGCTACAAGCACGCAACGCTCGCCGGTCTGTCCATCTCCATCGCCGATCTGCACGTCCCCGAGAAGAAGGAGGAACTGATCGCGGTCGCGCGCGGCGAGATTTCGAAGGTGGTGGATCAGTACAACAACGGCATTCTGACTGAAGGCGAGCGTCACAACAAGGTCATCGATATCTGGACGCAGACATCCAACGAGGTGTCCAAGGAACTGATAGATCGCCTTGAGACAGAGTCGCGGAAGGGTGAAATCAATCCCGTGTACGCAATGCTCGACTCCGGAGCCCGCGGCAGCAAGGAGCAGATCAAGCAGCTTGCCGGCATGCGCGGTTTGATGGCGAAACCCTCCGGCGACATCATCGAACGTCCGATCATTTCAAACTTCCGCGAGGGGCTGACGGTTCTGGAATATTTCATCAGCACGCACGGCGCCCGCAAGGGGCTTGCGGACACGGCTCTGAAGACCGCCGATTCCGGTTACATGACCAGGCGTCTGGTAGATGTCGCACAGGACGTCATCTGCCGTGAAGAGGATTGCGGAACCAGAAACGGCATCTGGGTCAGTCCCATTGTCGAAGGCGACGAGACGATTTTGCCGGTGCGGGATCGTATCATCGGACGTTTCAGCGCCCAGGACATACGTGATCCAGCGTATGACGACGGCCGGCTGATTGTCGCCGCCGGCGAGGAGTTCACATCCGAGATTGCGGATCTCCTGGACAAACGGGGGATTCAGAAGATTCTGATTCGTTCCACTCTCACGTGCCGGACGAACCGTGGCGTCTGCGTCAAGTGCTACGGCAGAAATCTGGCCAGCGATCGTGTCGCCAAGGTCGGCGACGCCCTCGGCATCATCGCCGCCCAGTCCATCGGCGAACCGGGCACGCAGTTGACCATGCGCACGTTCCACATCGGAGGAACGGCGTCGAGCGCCTACAAGCAGCCGGTGATTACCGTTCGGAGCAGCGGCAAGATTAAGTATTTCAACGTGCGCACCGTCAAGAACCAGAAAGGGCAGACGATAGTAGTCAACAAGAACGGCTATGTGATCGTGTACGATGACGCCGTCGCGAAAGAGGCGGAGAAATCGGCCAGGGAACGGGCGCGTTTCGAAGCCGAGGCGATCGGCGCCGCCTTCAACAAGGACTATGATTACTGGTCGGACGCGTTGAGAGAAGCCGAGCTGGATCGATATGAACTGGAGGCCGGCGCGGTGCTGGAGTGCGCCGACGGTTCGACGGTGCAGCCGAATCAGCAGATTGTGCACTGGGATCCGTATCATGTTCCCATTATCATCGAGGAAGGCGGGATCGTCGAGCTGCACGATTTGGTGGAAGGAGTGACGCTCAGCCGTCAGAAACGCGGCGGGACCGAGGAGATCACGGTGATGGAGCACCGTGATGACCTGCATCCCCAGATCGTCATCAAAACTCCCGAAGGGGAGTTTCTGGCGAATTATCCGCTGTCGGCCGGCGCGTTTTTGATGACCAGATCCGGAGCCAAGGTCAAGCCTGGCATGGTTGTGGCCAGAGTGCCGCGCTCCAGCGCCAAGAACAAGGACATCACCGGCGGTCTGCCGCGTATCGCGGAGCTGTTCGAGGCGCGCATTCCAAAGGATGTCGCGGAGATCGCCCGCATCGACGGCGTGGTGGAGGTGGACAAAATCTCACGTGGACGCCACCAGCTGGTCATCCGCGATCCGGAATCAAATCAGGTCGAGGAGCACAGCAACATTCCCGCCAACAAACATCTGACGGTGGGCAAGGGTGATTTCGTGCGCAAGGGGCAGAAGCTGACGGAGGGATCCGTCGTTCCTCATGCGCTTTTGGAGGTGTGCGGCGCCCAGGAGCTGCAGCGCTATCTGGTCGATGAGATTCAGCTTGTGTACCGCGCCCAGGGGGTGGAAATCAACGACAAGCATATCGAAATCATAATCCGGCAGATGATGCAGAAAGTCCGGATTACGGATGCGGGCGGCAGCGATTATCTTCCCGGGGAGCAGCTGGATCGCAGCGAATTCGAACAGATGAATCGGGAACTGAAGGAGCGCGGAGAGCGTCCGGCGACTGCGGAACCGATTCTGCAGGGCATCACGAAGGCGTCGTTGGAGACGGAGAGTTTCATCTCCGCGGCTTCGTTCCAGGACACCACCAGAATTCTGACTGAGGCTGCGACCTTGGGGAAAGAGGACGGCCTGACGGGGTTCAAGGAGAACGTCATCACCGGTCACCTGATTCCCGCAGGCACGGGCACGGAACTCATGCAGTCGATTCAGCTGAAGTGCCTGGGGCCTGAAATCGAACCTGATCTGCCGGAACCGTCTCCCGCTCGCAGTCTGCTGTCTGACTCGGACGACGTGGCGAAGGATGAGATAACGGTCGACTGGGGCGATGACGTCGACGATCAGAATGACGACGCTGCTGACGCCGACGCGGTGTATGACGGTAAGGCGGATGATTCGTCTTCAGAGGGCGGGAAAGCCGGAGAAGACTGATCCGGCGATCCGACGATGCTTTCCTGCGGCGATCAGGCGCCGGCCCGGTCGGCCGTGCGGGACGCGTTCATGGCGCGGAGACGTCCGCCGGTGATTCCGTCGGTTGCGGCGGGTGCTCTCGCCGCGGTGTTTTTCCGCCGTGAAGTTTGCAAAACGAATGCTGGTGTGTTATCTTAAAAGGCTTGATGAATTTCAGATAAACAACCGATGATAAAATAGCAAATCAGGGTTTTTCTATGCCGACAATTAATCAATTGGTTCGATCGGGTCGCGAGACGAAAGTGAAGAAGAGCAAGGCCAGAGCTTTGAGCGCCTGTCCGCAGCGGCGCGGCGTTTGCATGCAGGTGACGACCCGCACGCCGAAGAAGCCAAATTCCGCGCTGCGGAAGATCGCGCGCGTCCGCCTCTCGAACGGACAGGAGGTGACGGCTTACATCGGTGGCGAGGGGCACAACCTGCAGGAACACTCAGTGGTGCTGGTCAAGGGAGGACGTGTCCGCGACTTGCCTGGTGTGCGTTATCATATCATTCGCGGTTCCCTGGACAGTCTTGGCGTCGAGAAACGGAGGCAGGGCCGTTCGAAGTATGGCGCCAAGACGCCGAAGGCGGATGCCGGTAACGGTAAGAAGAGCAAGTGATTTTTTCCGCCGGATTAACCTAAGATTTAAGGACAGGATACATATGAGAAGACGCAGCGCGGTTAAGAGGGAACTCATCCCCGACGTGAGATACAACAGCGAACTGGTTGCCAGACTGATCAACACAATCATGACGCGCGGGAAGAAGGCGGTTGCGCAGAAAATTGTTTACGGTGCGCTGGATTTGATTCAGGGGAAGAAACCGGGAGTGCCGGCGCTGGAGGTCTTCGAGAAGGCGCTTGAGAATGTGAAGCCGAAACTGGAGGTGAAGAGCCGTCGTGTGGGCGGAGCCACGTATCAGGTTCCGGTGGAGGTTGATTCCGAGCGGCAGGTCGCCTTGGCCATGCGGTGGATCACCTCGTACTCGCGCGGGCGCAAGGGCAAATCGATGATGGAGTCGCTTGCCGGAGAGCTGCTGGACGCATTTGACAATACCGGTTCCTCCATAAAGAAGAAGGAAGACACCTTCAAGATGGCGCAGGCGAACAAGGCGTTCGCTCACTATCGCTGGTAATACAAGGGAGCTGTCATACAACATGAGCGCCGAGCAGGACAAAGTATATCATGAGTCGCCTTCGCGCGGAGTCGGCCTCGACAAGGTCCGCAATATCGGGATCATGGCGCACATTGACGCCGGCAAGACCACCTTGTCTGAGCGTATTCTGTTTTATTGCGGTGTGAATTACAAGATAGGGGAGGTTCATGAGGGGACGGCCACCATGGACTGGATGGAGCAGGAGCGCGAACGCGGCATTACGATAACAAGCGCGGCCACGACCTGCTTTTGGTGTGAACACCGTCTGAATCTGATCGACACCCCAGGACACGTCGACTTCACTGCGGAGGTGGAGCGCTCGCTCCGTGTTCTCGACGGCGCGGTGGCTGTCTTTTGTTCGGTTGGCAAAGTGCAGCCGCAGACTGAGACGGTGTGGAGACAGGCTCAGAAATATCATGTGCCTGTGATCGCCATGGTCAACAAGATGGATCGCACCGGCGCCGACTTTGACGGTGTGGTGGAGGAGATCCACACCAAACTGGGCGGCACCCCTGTCCCGCTGATGCTGCCGATAGGACGTGAGGCCGACTTCGTCGGTGTCGTCGACGTGCTGGCGAATCAGGCGATCTATTTCGACAAGGACGAGAACGGTCTTGAGATGCGTGTCGAGAAAGTTCCCGATGAATACGCCAAGGCGAGGGAGAACGCCTATCGCCATGCGGTGGAGTGCGTCGCCGAGGTGGACGACGCGATCATGGAGATCTTTTTGGCGGACGAGGTTCCCGATGCGGAAACACTGCGGCAGGGGATTCGGAGAGCCACGCTTTCCGCCAAGATTGTGCCGGTGGCATGCGGCAGCGCCTTCAAGAATAAAGGCGTGCAGAAGCTGCTGGACATGATCGTGGACTATCTGCCGTCTCCGGTCGACGTGTGGGACATCAAGGGCACGGATCCGAACACGGGGGAACCTATCACGCGGCATGTCGGAGATCTGCAGCCTTTCGCCGCGCTGGTTTTCAAAATCATGAGCGATCCGTTCGTCGGCAAGCTCTATTATTTCCGTGTTTACAGCGGCGTGGCTTCCCAGGGCATGAGCGTCTACAATCCGCGCACAGGCAAACGGGAACGTCTTGGGCGGCTGCTTCAGATGCATTCCAGTCAGCGTCATGAGATTTCGGACGTGTACAGCGGGGACATTGCGGCCGCAGTCGGTCTGAAGAACGTCACCACCGGCGATACGATCTGTTTCGAGGAAAATCCGATTGTGCTGGAGTCCATGCATTTTCCCGAGCCGGTGATCTCTATTGCGGTCGAGCCGAAGACGTCCGGAGATCGCGACAAACTTTTCAAGGGTCTGGGAGCCCTGGCGGACGAGGATCCGACCTTTCAGGTTCGCAGCGACGAGGAGACCGGACAGACCATTATCTCCGGCATGGGCGAACTGCATCTCGAGATTATTCTCGACCGTCTGGTGAGAGAATTCAAGGTCGAAGCGAACACCGGTGCGCCGCAGGTGGCGTACAGGGAGGCTTTGCTTGGAAACGCCGATTCCAACACCAAATTCGTGCGGCAGTCCGGCGGACGCGGTCAATACGGGCATGTGATTATCAACCTGATCGCCCTGGAACGCGGCGCTGGCATTGAGATTGAGAACAAAGTTGTCGGCGGCAATATTCCCAAGGAGTATATCAAGCCGATCGAGAACGGCATCATGGAGGCGGCGGCCTCCGGCGTGCTGGCCGGATATCCGCTGGTGGATTTCAAAGTGGAAATAATCGACGGATCCTATCATCCGGTCGATTCCTCCGAAATGGCTTTCAAGATTGCAGGCTCCATGGCTTTGAAGGACGCCGCGCGCAAGGCCGGACTGATGCTGCTGGAGCCGATCATGAAAGTGGAGTTGACTACGCCGGACGAGAATCTGGGGGATCTGATCGGCGACATCACGGCCAGGCGCGGCAGCATTGTCGAAATCAATTCAGGGGCTGGCAACAAGTTCACGCAGGTGCATGCGCAGATTCCGCTGTCGGAGCTGTTCGGCTACGCCACCGTGATTCGCTCGCTGTCCCGCGGACGCGCCTCCTACTCGATGGAGCCGTCGCATTTTGAAAAGGTTCCGAAACAGGTTCAGGATAAAGTTGTGGAGAAGAAATAGGAAATGGCAACGGCAAAGAATCAACGGATCAGAATTCGGCTTCAGGCCTACGAGCACCGTATTTTGGATCAGTCGGTAAACGAGATCCTGGAGACAGCGAGACAGACCGGATCGATGGTCGCCGGACCGGTGCCGCTGCCGACCCGAATAGAACGCTTCACCGTGAACCGCTCTCCTCATGTTGACAAGAAGTCGATGGAGCAGTTCGAGATGCGCACTCATAAGCGTATGATGGATATCATAAATCCCACCTCCAAGACTGTCGACGCGTTGAAGAAGCTGACGTTGCCGGCAGGTGTGGACATATCGATAAAGATCGGACTCTGAATACGGCGAACAGGGGGGATTCGGTCGACATCAGTCCGGGATACCGCCGCTCCTTGCCGATTGGGGGCGTGTATCTGAACGAAAAGGAGCAAAAATGAAAGGATTGATCGGTAAAAAGGTCGGAATGACCCAGATTTACGACAAGGACGGCAGAGTCGTGCCTGTGACCATAGTCGAGGCGGGTCCTTGTGTTGTGGTTGACGTCAAGACCATCGCCAGAGACGGGTATTCCGCCGTGCAGCTGGGGTTCGGCGTCCGCAAGAAGAAGAACATCAGCAAGGCCGTGGCGGGGCACTGCGCCAAGGCTGGATTGACCGACGGTCTGCCCGGCGTTCTTCGGGAATTCCGTACGGACGGCGACAGCGACATGTCGCCGGGAACGGTTTTGAACGCGGGGATATTTGCGGAGAACGATTATCTGGATGTCACCGCCACCACCAAGGGGAGGGGATATCAGGGCGTGGTGAAGCGCCATCGTTTTGGCGGCGGTCGCGCCAGTCACGGAGGAGCGTGGACGAGGCGTCCAGGTTCGATCGGTTGCCGCGAGTGGCCTGGAAACGTGATCAAAGGCAAGCGCATGCCCGGCCATATGGGCAGTGTGCGCCGGACCATGCAGAATCTGAAGGTGATCCGTGTTGTGGCAGACGACAATGTGTTGATGGTTCGCGGCTCGATTCCAGGTCCGAATGGCGGCACCGTTCTGCTTCGGGAAGCGATTAAGGCCAAGAGCAGGTAGGGGATGCGGGTGAACATTATGGCTAAAAATTTGGATATCCTTGACTGCAGCGGTGTTCGCGTCGGCGAGTACGTCTTGCCGGACGACGTACTGGAATTTGAAAAGGGAAAGCAGGCGGTTCATGATGCGGTGGTTGCCTATATGGCTTACCTGCGCGCCGGCACCGCCAAAACCAAATGCCGCGGAGAGGTGCGCGGCGGCGGAGCCAAGCCTTTCCGTCAGAAAGGCATGGGACGCGCCCGCGCCGGCAGCAACCGCAGTCCGGTCTGGGTGGGCGGCGGCACGATATTCGGGCCGACTCCGCGCAGTTACGCAAAGAAAGTCAATAAGAAAGTTCAGCTTCTGGCGTTGAGGCGTGCTTTTTCCGAGAGGGTCAAGGACGGCGACGTGATTGTCCTGAACGAGTTCACGCTCCCCGATCATAAGACGAGGAGCGCCGTCGCCGTGTTGAAGAATCTCAAGTTGTCCGACGACTTCGTGCTGCTGTCGGTTCCTGAGTATGAGGAATCCGCCGTGCTGGCCACAGGCAATCTGCCGAACGTAGCCATGCGTCTGGCCTGCGGGGTGAATGTCTATGAACTGTTGAGATTCAACAAGTTGGTCTTCACAAAAAGCGCGTTGGACGCCTTTGTCGGCCGCTTGTCCTAAGGAGTCTGAGAAGAAAATGAGATCCTCGTACGATGTGATACTTGCGCCGCTGGTCACCGAAAAGAGCAACGGCATGGTCGGCCGGAAGAAATATGTTTTCAAGGTGAAGACGGATGCGGGGCGAATTGAAATCGGCCGGGCCGTCGAAGATTTGTTCAAGGTCAAAGTGAGTTCTGTCAACGTCATGAACTGCACCGGCAAGCGCAGACGTGTTGCCAGATCCGCTGTCATGGGCAAGCGTCCGGATTGGAAGAAAGCGATCGTGACGTTGTCAGAGGGAAGTATTGAGATTCTTTAAGTCTGAATCCTTTTTGAGGAATAGAGAAAAATGGCGATAAAAAGCTTTCGTCCGACGTCGCCTTCGCGGCGTGGCATGGCGGTTCTGGACTATTCGTCGGAGCTGACCGCATCCGAGCCGGAGAAGAGGCTGGTCAGGGGGAAGGTGTCTACCGGCGGACGCAATAATTACGGACGTATCACCACGCGGTTCCGCGGCGCCGGCAACAAGCGCCGGTATCGTGAGATCGATTTCAGGCGAAGTCTGGACGATGTGCCTGCCAAAGTTCTGACGATCGAGTACGATCCCAACAGAACCGCCAATATTGCGCTGGTCATGTACCGGGGAGGGATAAAGAAATATATTCTTGCTCCGGTCGGGTTGAAGGTCGGGGACGTGATCATGAACGGGGCGAAGGCGGATATCAAGACAGGGAATTGTTTGCCGCTGAAAAACATTCCCGTCGGGGTGGAGATTCATAATATCGAGATGCAGCCCGGATGCGGAGCCAAGCTGGTGCGCTCTGCAGGACAGACTGCGGTCGTCCGCGGCAAGGATGAGAAATACGCTCAGGTTAAACTCCCTTCCGGGGAGGTTCGCATGATCAACATCAACTGCCGTGCAACTGTCGGGCAGGTGGGCAACCTGGATTATATGAACGTGAAGCTCGGCAAAGCGGGGAAGAAGCGCTATTTGGGATTCCGTCCGCATGTCCGCGGCGTGGTCATGAATCCGGTCGACCATCCGATGGGCGGCGGCGAAGGACGCACTTCCGGAGGCGGTCACCCGGTCTCGCCTTGGGGTCAGTTGGCTAAGGGGAAGAAGACGCGTCATCCGAAGAAGACGTCGAACAAGTTTATCGTTGAGCGGAGGAAGAAATAATGGGAAGATCCATCAAGAAAGGACCGTTCGTCGACCAGTACCTCGTCGACAAGGTCGATGCGCTCAAGGGACAGAAGAAGCCGATAAGGACATGGTCCCGCCGATCGATGATTATCCCTGATTTCGTCGGGCATACCTTTGAGGTTCATAACGGTAAGAGTTTCGTTCCCGTGTTTGTCACGGAGAATATGGTTGGGCACAAGCTCGGCGAATTCTCTCCGACCCGTATTTTCAAAGATCACGGAGTTGTTTCCGGCAAATAGTTTCCACGGGATTGCGTTTCATAATCGGGTTTCAAGCGGTGATATGGCGCGGCGGTGCCGTTTCACCGCTTTTTCATGCTCGTTGTTCTCCAATCGGTTATCGTCTGCGGAACGGCTTGAGGAATAAATCTGAATCTAATCGGTTTTGCGGACCGTGTCAGCCATCCGGTCAGAATATGATTTGAAGAGAATGGACACATTGAGCAGAGAGATGCGAAGCTGGAATATGAGCCGTGTCAGATCCAAGGACACCGCTCCGGAAAAGCGTGTGCGTTCATTCCTTCATCGCAACGGGTTTCGGTTCAGGCTTCATGTAAAAAAACTTCCAGGCACGCCGGATATCGTCCTGCCCATGTACAGGACTGTCGTGGATGTGCGCGGCTGCTTCTGGCATCGTCATCCCAATTGCCGCCAGGCATCGTCTCCTGCCTCTAATGCGGAATTCTGGCGACGTAAGTTTGAACGGAATGTTGAGCGGGACAGAATGAACGAGAGACGGCTGCGGGAACTTGGCTGGAATCTGATCGTCGTCTGGGAATGTGAACTGAGGAGGCCAGAGTTTCTTGAAAATCTGGCGGACAAGATCAGAGGACGCTCATGATGGGGCGGTTCCCAGTTGTTCGGGAGCATCCGCCTTTCTGAGTGAGTTTGCACAAAAGTATGCACGTTTTTCCGTATCCGAGGTAGTGTCCCATGTTTTGCGCACATTCTTGTCTGAGGCGCTTGAAATGGAGCTGCTTCCCCCCCCTGGTCGATTTTGTGAACACCCCAATCCTTGAGGGAAGGAAAACCACTTCATATGGACTTTGCCGACGACGCGCGATAGTCGGCATAGGTTAACTGAATGTTCTCGACTGATCTGGTCTCGCGTCCGTGAAACGCATTTCTCACCGGCGGCTGCGGAGCATCGCGGAAGCAACGCGGATCCCCGTCGAAGCCGCCTGCGCAGGAGTCTCCGTCTCGGCATCGAATGGCAGATTGAGTCCATGCGGCATGAGCGACTGACACCGCACCGCTCGAAAGGCAGGCGGACGCATGTTCCGTCAACATAAGAGAAAGAGATGGAGATGACTGAATATCCCGCTGTCCCCCATGCAGAGGCCGCTGCGGAACAGCGAGTGTTTCAGGTGCCGAGCGACTATTTGTCGAACACTCCGACGTAGTAGTACCGCTCCGGAGAACCATCCCACAGATCGGTGGTCTTACCGCCTTCCATCTTGGCGGTGCGCTCGTTGGAGGCGTGACCGTCGCACCAGAGAACGTTCAGCGACTCGCCGTGCCTGTCGCCGACGCCGGGGCCGTAGCCCTTGTAGTAGGCTGTGTTGTTCTGCTGGGCGTTGCTCATATCGGAACTGTCGCAGATGATGACGGTTTCCGCCGGCACCCGGATATGGTTTATTTTGACGTACGCGGGCAGGTAGTTGGCTTTTCCCGTTGTATTGGGGTCGTCGTGGCGGTCAAACTGGTATCCGCAACCGGAGTGGTTGTAGCCGTAGCCGCCTTTGGATCTCTTTTCATTCTCCCATGTCTCAGGACGCACTTCGCTATTCTTGTTTTTGCGCGGGGATCAGCTGGCGCAGGCGAAGACGCCTTCGCCGAGACAAGCCTGATCGTTGGCGGACTTGCTGCTGTTGATGGTGCGGCCGACGTACGGCGCCAGGGAGTATTTCCAGTACGACCAGACGTAGTCCTTGCCGGTGCCGTATCCCTGCATGACGGGCAGATAGTCGTCGTTGGCCTGGTTGTAGAGGGCGACTCCCAGTCCCAGCTGCTTCAGGTTGCTGATGCAGCTGGTCTTCTGCGCCGCCGCCTGCGCCTTGGAGAGCGCCGGCAGCAGCATGGCGGCGAGTATGGCGATGATGGCGATCACCACCAGAAGCTCGATGAGAGTGAATTCACGTCTTGTCATGGCTGATCTCTTTCCTTCCTGTTCAGATTCCTGTCCGGACGTTCCGGATTGAACCTATTCGTTCAACTGTTCGACGGTGCGTCCGAAACAGAAGAGGCTGCCCTCGTCGCCGCTGTATTTCAAGTTTGCGACATCTTTCTGATCAACACGGCCGTCGAAAAATCCGACGTTGATTTTGTCCATATGCCGCTTGGCGTCGACCTCGTTCTCATCGATGCACTGCTTCGGCGACGGACTGCTGCCGCACGGGCCGTCGAGTTCGAGCAGCCCATCCTGAGCATTTTCGATGTTTAGTCTGCCGTCGGCGAAAGCGAACAGTTTCGACGGACTCCACGCCTCCGCCTTCTTCGCCGGATACCTCTTGTAGCTTCCGGCGTAGCCGAACGGAGACGAGTACGCGACTTTGTCGGCGTTGCAGTTGTTGAATCCGTAGCTGGCGACGATGTTGTCCCTGTCTGAATAGACATAGCATAACTTGGCAGCGGGACAGGTTGAGACGCCGAGATCGGTCATATCGCTCAGCTTCACGTACTTGCGCCCCACCAGATACGGATATAGGTACCCCCACATGGTGTATTCGCAAAATCCCCATATCGTGTACCCGTCGTTCTCCAGCGCGTACTGCTCGTGGGCCAGCGTGATCTGCTTGAGGTTGTTCTTGCACGAGGCGCTCTTGGCCGACTCCCGCGCCTTGGAGAGCGCCGGCAGCAGCATGCCCGCGAGAATCGCGATGATCGCGATCACCACCAGCAGCTCGATCAGTGTGAAACCGGATTTTCTGGACATATTTCGGCTGTTCCTTATCTTGTGAATTTCATGGACGTTGCATGAGAAAAACTGAACGGCAGTCTTTTCCCCCGTTAATCATAGCAAACGTGCGGTTAAAAGAAAGCCATTTTTTTTTGAAAAAGTGATTGTAAATAAATGGAAAAATTGAAAAAAACTAAAATCCGGTCGCCGATGCGCCTGATTCGGAACGGTGAGGACAGCACTTTCCCCGTCAAGGCAGGTGTTCGCTCCTGCGAGGAGATCGGGCGGGGGTGAGCCGTTTCCAAACGGATGCGTCGCGGCTGAAAGCGGCGGGTTCAGTCGTTGCGGCTTTACGGACGACTACGGGGCGTATCACATGCGCGGTTACTAAACACTGTCATTCCCATAAGGTTTGTCATTCTCATAAGGTTTTGAAAGAAGCCATATTCTTCACCAGCCTATTTCTGAGTCGGTTTATGTTCGAAGTAAATACTGCAAAGAGCATGTTTCGAAGCCGTTCCCATACGGACAGGGGCGGATGCACAGATTTCTGTTATTTGGACGGTTTCATGCTTATTCTATGGGACTGCGGTGGTTGCGAAAGTCATTCTTCCCGCGTCTGCACTGATGGCGTACCGCTGCCATGTCGGTGAGTCTTCACCGTCAATCCATGGAAGGAGCCTTTTCCACAGAAGTCGGCGGCAATACGATCCAGGCATGAAACAAAAGTTAGGATCGAAAAAGGTCTGACGGGCGGCGGCGCGTAGAGATTTTCCAGATTTCCGACAGAATCGCGGCAGAGCTTCGCCGGTTTTATCGTATGTCCGTGATTCGACGACGGTCCGCTGCTGAGTCTCCCAGAAATATCGGCGGGACGATCAGAATTATTTTCCGTCCTGAATGTTGACGATAAGGTACGATGAGTGCTGCTTCCCCGGGGTCTGACATACGACTTCAGGGTTGAAACGGCAACGGGACAGGCTGAAAAGCGGAATTTCACCGAGTTTTGCAACTTGCTGAGTTATGGAGAGTCGGATATGGTGGATCCGCCCGGACTTGAACCGAGGACCAGGTGATTATGAGTCACCTGCTCTAACCGACTGAGCTACGGATCCGAAGGTACGATCGTCTTACTATAGCAGAGATGGATCTGTTGCGCAAGGCTTGCAGTAAGGAAATTTTGTGGCGGCGGCGACAATTTCACTGTTGCCGCAGGTTGAAAAAACACGCAAATTGTGGCACATTAACTGAGCATGGAATGCAGTTGAACCTCCGAATTTTCACCAACAAAACTTACAATTCAACAACAGGAGAGCTGCGATGAACTTCTCACACGAAGTCGAGCAGATGGTCTGCGTCGCCCAGGGGCCCAATCACGGTCCCGCGCCGATTCCACAGGAGGGCGCCTGGACGCGAGCAAAGGAGATCAAGGACATTTCCGGTCTTACTCACGGCGTCGGCTGGTGCGCCCCGCAGCAGGGAGCCTGCAAACTGACGCTGAACGTCAAGAACGGCGTGATTCAGGAGGCGCTGGTTGAGACAATCGGCTGCTCCGGCATGACCCATTCCGCAGCTATGGCGGCGGAGATTCTGCCGGGGAAGACGATCCTCGAGGCGTTGAACACCGACCTGGTGTGCGACGCCATTAACACCGCCATGAGAGAACTGTTTCTGCAGATTGTCTACGGACGTACGCAGACCGCCTTTTCGGAGGGAGGATTGCCGATCGGCGCCGGTCTGGAGGATCTCGGAAAAGGATTGAGGAGCATCACCGGCACGATGTACGGCACCAGCGCGAAAGGCGTGCGTTATCTGGAGATGGCCGAGGGGTACGTGACGGAGATCGCGCTTGACGACGAGGATCACGTCATCGGCTACAAATTTCTCAAGCTCGGTCCGATGCTGGATGCTCTGTCCAAGGGTATGGACGCCAACGAGGCGGTGAAGAAGTTCACCGGCACCTACGGCCGTTTTGCCGACGCCGTCCGAACCATCAATCCGCGTCAGCAGTAAGCAAGAGGAGTAAAAGTTCATCATGGCACTTTTTGAGAGTTACGAACGCCGTATCGCCCAGGTCAATGCGTTTCTGAATGCCAACGGCATAGGCTCGCTGAAAGAGGCTGAAGCCGTCACCAGAGGCAAGGGGCTCGACATCTACGCCAGGGTCAGGGAGATCCAGCCTATCTGCTTTGAAAACGCCTGCTGGGCGTATCTGGTCGGCGCGGCCGTGGCGATCAAGCGCGGTCAGACCGTCGCCAGCGAAATTGCCAGAACGTTGGGCGAGGGACTTCAGTCGTTCTGCATTCCCGGATCCGTCGCGGACGACCGGAAAGTCGGACTAGGGCACGGCAATCTGGCGTCGATGTTGCTGCGCGACACCACCAAGTGCTTTGCTTTCTGCGCGGGACACGAGTCGTTCGCGGCCGCTGAAGGCGCGATCGGACTTGCCCGCAGCGCGAACAAGGCCCGCAAAGAGCCGCTGCGGGTCATTCTGAACGGTCTCGGCAAGGATGCGGCGCAGATCATCTCCCGCATAAACGGTTTCACCGGAGTGGAGACCGAGTTCGACTACGCATCCGGGCAGGTGAAGATTGTGTCCGAGCGGGCTTATTCCAAGGGCGAACGTGCCGCCGTGCGCTGCTACGGAGCCGACGATGTCCGCGAGGGAGTCGCGATCATGTGGCTCGAGGGCGTCGACATAGCCATCACCGGCAATTCGACCAATCCCACCCGTTTCCAGCATCCGGTGATGGCCACGTACAAGAAAGAGCGGATCGAAAAAAATCTGGCGTTCTTCTCCGTGGCCTCGGGCGGCGGAACCGGGCGCACGCTGCATCCGGACAACATGGCCGCCGGTCCCGCCAGCTACGGTATGACTGACACCATGGGGCGTATGCACAGCGACGCGCAGTTTGCCGGCTCCTCCTCGGTGCCCGCGCATGTTGAAATGATGGGACTGATCGGCATGGGCAACAACCCGATGGTGGGAGCGTCCGTCGACGTGGCGGTCGCCGTCGCGCAGGCGATGCGCTAGTTCCGGACACCGCGAATCCGCCTCAGTGGGTGAACACGGACGGCGTTTCCGTACGCAGTCTTCACTGAACGTGGTCGGAGAGCTTTGCTTTTCGTCGGTGCGGATGTCGCTTCGGCCGTCCTGAGCGCGGCCGTATCGGTTTGCGGCGGCGTGAGGCGGGATCGGATGGCGGCCATTGTCGTGGTTCGCCGCTTTCGTCGTGCCTCGGATTTGAAAGCGGGACGTCGGTGAAGTATATTCCCGCGCCCTGTATGTTCTGTGCACTCCGGGCGGTCTGTGAGCGGCCAGTGCTCGCGGATGCGTGGAGCGCGGATGACGTGTGTCGGCCGTCGCACCGGAGGTTTGCGCGCGTGCGTTCGGTTGTTGTGTCTCCATGAGTGGACGCTCTTTGATGTCTTCTTTCGGGGGCAGTTGTTTTTAAGATGGAGGAGATTTTGAGAGGATGAGTATTTACGCTATGTTCGCCGCCGCGGCGCAGGCCGGCGGCACCGTCGCTCAGGATTCCGTCGGCGCCGCCGCGGAGCAGCCCGCTCCCCGTTCCGGCGGTTTTTTGAGCATGCTGCCGCTGTTCATCATTTTCGGCGTGATGATTTTCCTGATGATGCGTTCACAGAAGAAGCAGCAGCAGAAACGGCAGCAGATGCTCGACCGTGTGACCAGAGGCGTCAGAGTGATGCTCGGCAGCGGAATTCTTGGTACGGTGGTGGAGGTTCGTGACGGCTCCTATGTGGTGGAGATTGCGGACAAGGTGAAAGTGGAAGTCGTCAAGAGCGGCATAGGCGAGGTGCTGAGTCAGGATGCCGAAGCCAGAGAATCCAAATGAGTGAATTTCCGGAGTGAGAAGTTTATGAACAAGCGTCCGCTTCTATTCAGATCTCTGATTGCCGTGGTGGTGATAGCAGTTTTTGCCTCTTCCATCTACCCGCTGGCGCAGCGCGATTTCTACGAGACTTTCACTTCGCTGCTGAAGGATCGCAGGGATCCGGTGGCAGCGGAGCTGATTCAAGACGCAAGGAAGATGCAGGACGCCAATCCGGAGCTGTATCCGTCGCAGGCTCTGCTTCAGTCCGCGGATTCCCGCGGCGTGGATTTGAAAAGCCATGTCAGAGGCGACGATCTGGAGGATAACCGTGATGTGATGAGTCTGGTGCGCAAGGAGGCCTCCAGCTCCATACGCCTCGGCCTGGATCTCAACGGCGGCGTGGAGTTCGTCTTGAAGCTGGTTCCGGATCAGGAGTTCCTGGACAAGCTCAAGTCGTCGGACGGAGCCGGCGACCGCGAGGAGGTGGAGCAGCGGATGAAGGCGGAATTTGATCGCTACCGCGACATCGCCATCGAAATTCTGCGTGAGCGTCTGGAGAAGCAGAAGATCTATGAAGCGGAAATCGCTCCGTCCGGCAGCGATTATGTGTCGCTCAAGGCTCCGATCGTCGCCAAGGATGAGAAGCTTAAGCTGCTGAATCTGATATCGATGAGCGCCAAGCTCCGTTTCCGCCTGGTGCATCCGGACAACGGCAATCTGGTGTCGTCGTATCTGGCAGATCCCAAGGGATTCGTGACTCCTCTGGGATACGAGCTTCTCACGTCCGTCGACTACCGTCCCGGCCAGCAGCCGGTGAAGCGCCATTACTTTGTGGAGAACCGCTGGGTGATGGACGGCAAGGGCGTCAAGAACGCTTTCCCGAACCGAGATCAGTTCGGCCAGCGAAAGATTGCGCTGACGTTCAATCCGGAAGGTGCGAAGCAGTTCGCCCGTGTGACGAAGGAGTATGTCGGCAGGGAATTGGCGATCGTACTGGATGGTCGGTTGTATTGCGCTCCGCGGATCAACGAGGCTATCACGGGGGGCAGCGCCGAAATCTCGGGCAGCTTTTCGGATGAGGAGTGCAAGAACATCTCCGACGCCTTGGTCAGCGGCAGTTTCCCGTTTCAAATCAAGGTCGACGCCGTGTTCGACACCGATCCGAAGCTGGGGGCGGACAACGTGAGCAACGGAGTCTGGGTCGGCGTGTTTTCGCTTCTGGCCGTTGTCGCGTTCATGTGCGGCTATTATCTGTTCGCCGGACTGGTGGCGGTGGTGGCGCTGGCGGTGAACGTGGTCCTGGTGCTCGGAGCTATGGCTGCTTTCGACGCGACGCTGACCCTGCCCGGCATCGCTGGAATCGTGCTGACCATAGGCATGGCCGTGGATGCCAACGTGCTGATTTTTGAGCGTATCCGTGAGGAGTTGGAGTCCGGCAAGAGTCTTTTCAACGCGATTGATCTTGGCTATGACCGTGCCCTGTCGGCGGTGTTGGATTCGAATTTGACCACTCTGATAACCTCGGTCATTCTGATGGGCGTCGGCACCGGCGCAGTAAAGGGTTTTGCGGTGACGCTGAGCATAGGAATTCTGACCAGCTTGTTTACCGCTCTTTTCCTTACGAGACTGATTTTCGATGCGATGGGGAGGTTCGGCAAGCTGAAGCAGCTGAAAATGAATCAGTTTTTCCATCATCCCAACCTCTCTTTCCCCAGGGTGTGGCGTGTTGCCGTGCCTCTGTCGCTGTTGCTGATTCTGGCGAGTTTCGTCGTTTTCGGAGTGAGAGGAGGCCGGATGCTGGGCGTCGACTTCACCGGCGGCACGCAGGTGACGTTCGACTATGTGCAGCAGGTGCCGGTGTCCGATCTTGAACGGACGCTGAAAGCGGCCGGCTACGATGCGGCCGTGACGTACAAATACAACGCCGCAGTCAACGACAGCCGGAAGGTGGAGATTCTGATTCGCTCCGATATGACGCAGGTCGGCGGCAGCCCCAAGGATGTTCTGGCGGGCTTGCTCAATCGTCAGTTTCCGGATGCGCATTTCACCGGCGGACTGGAGAGCTCGGTGGGCGGATTGATCGGCAGGGAGTTCAGCAAGGCGGCTCTGGTGGCGATCGGACTCTCGATTATCGGAATAGGACTTTATGTGACTCTGCGCTACGAGCTGTCCTATGCCGTCGCCAGCATCCTGGCGCTGGTGCATGACGTGATCATCGTCATGGGGATCTACGCCGCCACCGGCAGAACCGTTTCACTGTCCGTGGTCGCCGCCGTCCTGACGGTGATCGGCTATTCCATCAACGACACCGTGGTGGAGTTCGATCGTGTCCGCGAGAACGTGCGGAACAACCAGGGCACCACCTACGAGGACGTGATCAACATGTCGCTGAACCAGACGTTGAACAGGACGCTGCTGACCAGTTTGACCACTTTCCTGGTGGTGGTGGTGCTTTTCATATGGGGCGGCGTGGCAATCAACGACTTCGTTCTGATTATGATGCTCGGTGTAATCGTGGGAACTTACTCCTCTCTTTTCATCGCCAGTCCGATTGTCGCGGTCTGGCACAAGAGAGTGGCGCGTCTGGACGGGCGGGACATCTCGGTGAAAAAGCTGGTCAAGGCGAAAGCTCGGTGACGTCCGGCGGCACGGGGGGAGTCCGCCGCGTGTGCGCGGACTGACTTGCTTCTCTCGGATTGGAATGACGGCCGTCCGTCCGCCGCTAGGCGGTTTCGTACGGCGCGGCGCCGGTTCAGGCGCCGTTCGATCGGATCTCTTCTCGGGAGAGCCGGTGTCTCAGCTGCCCGCAGGCTGCCGTGCTTGATGCACCGTGCTCCCTGCGCAGCGTCGCCCTGGCTCCGCAGTTTTCCACGGTCCGCAGGAACTTCTCCACGGCGCGTTGCGGAGGACGCCGGAAGCCGTTGTCGGTGTCGTTGTACGCTATTAAATTGATTTTGCAATGGTGTGTTCGTGCGAGCCGAGCCAGCTCTTTGGCGTCGAGCACGGAGTCGTTGACCGTGTCCAGCAGCACGTATTCCAGCGTCACCATGCGGCCGGAGCTGTCGCGGTATTCGTCTGCGGCTTTCAGGATTTCGCGGATCGGATATCGGAATCCGTCCGGGATCAGCTGTGCCCGTGTTTCGTCGTCGACGGCATGCAGTGACACCGCCAGCGTGAGCTCGCGGCCGAATGCGGCCAGTTGACGGATGCCGGGAACAATCCCGCTGGTCGACACGGTCAGGCGCCGCGGCGACATACCGAACCCTTCCGCATCGACCATAAGACTGACTGCGCGGAGAAGTTCCTTCACGTTCAGCAGTCCTTCTCCGATGCCCATGAACACCACGTTGTCCGGGACGCGGCCGAACCGCCGGGCGCCGAACAGCAGCTGCTCGATTATCTCTCCGGATCTCAGATTGCGCACCAGTCCCGCACGGCCGCTGGCGCAGAAACGGCAGCGTACGGGGCAGCCGACCTGAGTGCTCAGACACAGTGTCATGCGTCGGCCCTGCGGAATCAGCACCATCTCCACGCTTTGACTGTCCGCCAGACGCACCAGCATTTTTTCCGTGCCGTCGTCGGCTGTCTGCACCGCATCGACCCCTCCGGCCGGAGACAATATTCCGTCATGCATCAGAGAGCGCATGGAACGGGGCAGATTTGTCATCCGGTCGGGATTCAGTTCCAGACGGCGGAACACCCAGTCGGCCAGCTGCCGGCTCCTGAACGCAGGTTGCCCGTGCTCCGTTGTCCAGAGTTCCATTTCGGATCTGCTCATGCCGGCCAGCATCGGCGGTTCGTGAGCGGCGCCGTTCACGACATCCCTCCCGGCCTTAGCGGAGCCGGCTCGGCGCGTTCGCGACGCAGCACACCTTTCCAGAGGCACAGCCTGTGTTTCAGATAAACTCTGCCCGGGGGAAGCAGATTGATCCAGTTGCGGTCCGGCGCTTGAGGGAATTCGGTGCTCAGAAGATAGACTGTTTGCGCCGCCCTCGGCAGTTGATCCAGGCGGTTTATCTTCTGTACCTTGAATCCGGCGTAATGACACTCTCCGTACAAGTCCAGAATATCGCTCTTGTAGACAAGCGGACGCTGCTCGGGATGTCCGAAGTCCGCGATCAGCGCCGTGCGCATCTCCCTGGCGATGGCGTGTTTGCTCCTGTCCTGGCTGCGGTACGGCTCCATCACCTGCCAGAAGAAAAATGCGCCGCATACGCAGCTCAGCAGCAGCATCACCCACACCGGATTGCGGCGGCTGCCGGACAGAATCACCATGGCCACCGCCAGCGCAATGGCCGCTTCCGTGAAGGACTCGATCCAGTACCACGGACCGCTCCTGTATGTCAGCGGCTGTGAAAGTTCTATGAAACTTCCGATCCATCCCTCCGGTATGATGCAGAAGAAAACCAGCGCGAAAGACGCCAGCAGCGAAAAGAATCCGCAGACGCGCAGCAGCCAGCGCACCGGTTTGGCGTATCGGCGCACCGCCGAATCATAATAAAGCCCGGTGAGAATGGCCAGCGGTCCTGTCATGAAAACCAGATCCGACGCCTCCGTGTTCGGAAACAGCCAGAGCAGAAAACCGGTGCTGACTACTATTGTGCGCAGATACCGGCTGTATATCGGGGTTCCGTCCTGAGATTGCAACGCCACGCAGAACGGAGCCCATGCCACCAGAATCCACGGCGCGAACCGAAGCAGGAATTCACAGGGAAAATATCCGAGATGCTTTAGGTATTTCACTCCGTCGATTCCGCCGAACGTCTGCTGCTGCGACGGCATCCAGCGTGACAGAACCCAGTACGGGATTGCCCAGAAGACGATTGTCCCCAGCAGCAGCGCGAGTCCTGCGGCCAGTCCCGGCTTGTTCAGTTTCGGCCACAGCGTCAGCGGACGGCGCATGAACGCCAGAGGCAGCAGAAACAGCACAATCGCCAGGAAGCCTCCCGCAAGGAATGCCAGAGACAGAACGGCAAAAGCGGCTATCCATGCCGCGTTCCAGTTGGCGCGGCGTACTCCGAAGAAAAACCAGAGCTGCTGCGCCGCCAGCACGCCGAACGCCACGGTCGAGACGGGGTAGGCGTTCATGGATTTTTCGACCATTATGTTGGACGCGATGAACATTGCCGTCGCCGCCTGAGCAGCGCTGCTGCACTGCGACTGTCGCACCGTCGCGTATACCGCCGCCGCGCCAAACGCCGTCATCAGCACCGACAGCAGCCGCAGTGAAAATTCAACCGGCAATCCGGAGGTGCGTTGCAGCAATGCTCCCAGCAGGGGATACAGCGGAAACGCGTTCCTGATTGCGACTCCGTGAGCGACGGTCATCGGCAGATGCAGATCCATCTCCGATGTCTGTGCCGCGTACATTCCCTCCATGCGGAAGAACTCCCGATCTCCCAGTCGCCACGGTTGATACAACGCCAGGAAGGCGGCAATCAGGATCAGAAAGCCAAGCCACGGATGAACAGCATTTTCGCGATTGGTGGTTTCCAGCATTGTCGTCGTCGATTCCGGGTCAACAGGATTCCGCTGCGGCCGTGCGTTGGAAGTCCGGTTGCGTCCGCATTGTTACACAAGAGTGAAAAGTGCCGCCTCTGGAGAATCATTGCCTGTGCGGCGGACAACATCCGCGCCGCCGGCGTTGTCGGGCGGAAGCACTTCTCCGGATCGTGATTGTTCCAGTCGCGTCAACGCCGTCGTAATATATCCCGTGCGGATACCGCTTGCAAATTCGTCCGACCCCAGATCCGACGGCGGATCCGTTTCCTCTGCCGTTTCCGAAAAATTCAGCGACGGCCGGCGATGTCGTCGGCTCGTGGCGGAATTAAAACCGGTGCGCCCGCGCCGAATTCCACCGTCTCAACCATCCGGAATTCGGCATCCGGTCCGGGACGGAAAAACAGCCGCACGCCATCTGTGGCGTACAGTCGCCGTGCGAATGCCTCTATCGTCTGCGGGAAGACGACATGATCTCCGCACAGCTTGAGACGCTGCAAATTGATCGAGGCCAGACGGGCGAGTTCATCCGTTCCGCCGGCCGGTGCCCCTGACTGACGGCGTGAAGCAATCAAGGCCAGACTTCGCGATGACCATCCTTCCGTTTCCGCCTCGACAACCGGCGAAATTCCCAGGATGAATCCGGAGTCCATCTCCTCGCGTCCGTCTCCTGTATACGGTCTGGCCAGAATGACGCTGGAGCGCAGATGCAGATGCCCCGTGGTCAGCGCCAGCTCCATCGGTTTCCGGTGCAGTCCGGCCAGCATCCTTCTACCGTGTCCGTCGCGGATCGTCAAATCCGCCGGATGCACGTTCAGACACGGGAAATCTCCCGCAAGATTGGTAAGCGGCACGAATCCGGCAAAGATACCGAAGTCCACATGATGGGGACGCAGCATGGCGCGCAGCGCCTCCGTCCAATCCTCCCGCAGCCGACGCCCCGTTTCCGTCGCCAGCGAAATGGAGTTCATTCCCCGTTTCCGATAAAATTCTCTGATGTCCAGTGCGACCAGCGGTTCGCCGTACGTCCGCGCCAGTCGTGCGGCTCCGCTCCTGTCGGGCGCATCGGTCGCTATGACGCAGATGCGGCATGCAGGACGTGCGCGGTGCCGGAAAAACTCAAGCAGTTTCTCCGCATTGCTGCCGGCTCCGCTCATGAACAGGGCCGCACGTGGCACGTCGCTGTCCGTTTCAGGGAAGAGATTGGTCAGATGCGCATTCACTGCCGTCGCCTGAAAAAACGTGATTGATTCATGCTTCGCTGTAGTGACACCGCCGATCGGTCGTTGCGCCGCCGCATGAGCGCAAGCAGGGGAGACGGCCGTCCGCCCCGCGCCCGTTTTGCCTAGGGGCGGATCGTGGATGCACGCAACGGCCGGCGCCTCTCCGGTTCCACTGCTCCACAACCAGTCCGCCGCAGAGGGTAATATGCCTTATCGTGCCCATCTTTGCAAGCGGAGGAGATCAACGTTTCACGGCGTTTTGTCCGGTCTTCCTCACGTCATGGGGATGTCTGACTGCGGCAGGAGTGGACTGCGTATTTTCAATGAACGTTTGACTCGATCTGCATCGGCCGGCGGATGAATGCGGCCGCTCCGGGAGAGTCGGAACTCCTCATTCATCGATGTTCGCACTGCGGGGCAGGGAACCGGTGGACGAGCGGCGGCATTCGGCAGGGAGATCCGTTCGGTCGGACGCCCGTCGAGCCTCCGCGCCGGAGAACCGACTGCGGAAGTCGCTGGGAGAGATTTCCGTTTTGCGCTTGAAAAAATTGGAGAAATAATACTGGTCGGCAAAGGCGAGCTGAGCGGCTATTTCTTTGACCGAGAGACTGGAGTAGAGCAGCAGACGCTTTGCGGTTTCAATTCTCTTTCGCATAAGATAATCGTAAGGCGTCGTGCCGAGGACACGGCGGAATGAACGGATAAGGTGAGCTTCGGAGCAGTTATGTGCGGCGGCGTATCGTTTCAGACTGAATCCGCCGTCGCCGCTTTCGTCCATTGCCCGCTTCAGCCGCTCGATGTCCAAAGGGAGCGCGGCATGGATTCCATGAGCGATCCGCGCCGCTTCTTCAGCGAATTGGTGAAAAATCAGAGCCGCCTGTCGGTCGGCGTACGGAGAGTGTATCTCCACGGCGAGCATTTCATCGAAAAATTTTCGCAGGGTCGGACAGCGGGGAAGGTAGTAGACAGTATCCAGACGGTAGGCTTCAAGCAGATAGTCCACCATTCCGCCGTCGACGACGAAGAAAAGCTTCCGCCACGGGTTGTTGCGGTCGGGAAGATAGGTGTGATTGCTGTGGCGGGGCAGAAGATAGACGCTGTCCTGCTGCGGCGAGTAGCTGCGGTCGTTGACGGTCAACAGACCCGCGCCTGAGCAGACGTACTCGACCGTGCAGACTTCGTAGTCCCTGCGTGTGAAAACCTGCGTATGAGCGGTTGCCCCGGTCTCTCTTGCGGCGAGGAGTTTGAAAGGGAAGGATTTCTCCGACATGGTGTCAACGGCAGGTTCGGTCATGATTGCTCATCTTCAGTGATGTTTTGTTCATGCTTTTTACGGTAATAAAGTCCTTACGTTCGTTGCTTGCGAACGTCAAGATATTATATTGTACAGCTGTAATGCGGACAAGTCAACCGCATCGAGCGCTGAGGAACAAAAGCAAGTGGCGAGAGCAGTAAGAGGAGAAGTGGAGATGAAGACGTTGAAGATTGGTCTGATAGCGACCGGCGGACGCGGTCGGAACGGACGACAGGCGCATCAGCCGGAACGCGGAGCCGAGGTCATTGCCGGAGCCGACATCTCTCAGCAGGCCAGAGATGAATTTAGGCAAAGTTTTCCGGATGCCGCGGTGTTCGAGGATTACCGCGAATTACTGAAGATGGATGAAATCGGCGCGGTGTTCATCGCAGTTCCCGATTACTTGCACGAGACGATGGCGATCGACGCGCTGAGATCCGGCAAGGCGGTTTATCTCGAAAAACCCATGGCGATCACGATCGAGGGCTGCGACCGCATACTGCGGACGGCAATGGAGACGGGTTCGAAACTTTTCGTCGGTCACAATATGCGCCATTTTCCCGTCGTGCTCAAAATGCGGGAAATCATAGAATCCGGCGTCATCGGCGACATTCTGGTCGGCTGGACGCGGCACTTCATCGGATACGGCGGCGACGCCTATTTCAGGGATTGGCATTCCGAACAGCGGTATTCCAACGGTCTTCTGCTGCAGAAGGGGGCGCATGACATCGACGTCATGCACTATCTGATGGGTTCCTACACGAAATCCGTGGTCGGAATGGGCATGCTCTCGGTCTATGACAAGTGCGGCAGACGAGATCCCGGAACTCCGGGCAGCGTCGAATGGCGTCCTGATCAATATCCTCCGCTGGAGCAGACGGGATTTTCGCCGATCATCGACGTGGAGGATCACAACATGATCATGATGCAACTGGAGAACGGGGCGCAGGCTGCCTATCTTCAGTGTCATTACGCGCCGGATGCGGAGCGCAACTACACTTTCATCGGAACCAAGGGCAGAATCGAGAACATCGGTGACAGCGGCGATTGCTACGTGCACGTGTGGACGAGCCGCGAACCGCGATCCGCCCCTGACATTGTTTATCACCTCAAGCCGGTCGAGGGCGGTCACGGCGGCGCGGATGTCGCGATAGTGGACAATTTTCTCGACTTTGTCATGAACGGAGCGAGGACGAACACATCGCCCGTGGCCGCGCGAAACGCCGTCGCCGCAGGAGTGCTCGGTCACTATTCAATGCGGCACGGATGCAATCGGCAGGACATTCCGCAGCTACCGGACGATGTTGTCGCCTATTTTGATAACAATCAGGCGGGATAGCGATCCGCTCGCACCGAGCGGCGACGGGCGGCGTTGGATCGTCCTGCGGCCGGGAACCTACCGCAATGCGTCGGCGTTCTCAAGCAGCTTGGAACCCTCGCTGCAGGCGGGGCAGGTGCACCACTTCGCCCCGTCTGCTCTGGCCGTGCGCGCCTGTTCGGCCATGGTTCTGGCACGCTCCGCTCCGAAAAGTTTGGCGCCCAGCTCGGATTCGAGCAGCGGAATGGTCTGATCCAGCGTTTGAACGTCGCTCTCGAGCTGTTGCAGCAATGCCGCGGCCGCTGTCTTCTCGGCGTCGGTGCCGACTGCATTCAGGTAATTCCTGCCGGCGCTTTTGAGTTCCTGGCAGCAGGAGGGGGCGGCGATCATGCTTGTGACGATTCGGACGACTTCAGTCTTGTTCATTTTTTTCTCTTTCTTTCGTTCTCCGGATGAACGTTGTTTGGCACGCGAGGCCGACGTGGTTTCGCGTGTATATTCAGTCCGCTTCCGTCAGCCGCTGTTGCGGCGCGGCCGCGGATGCCGTCACGCTGGAGAACGCTACCGCGTCGGAATGTTTTTTTCAAGAGGATCGTCTCCGAATGTTGCTGAAAAGTCACCGAGCCTCATTGAGTAGAAGGGATCCGCATGAGACAAAGTGTTTTCGCGGGACGGCGGCGTGTCTTGCAGTTGCGCCGGTTCGATGGTATATTTACGGCGGCTGTGTGCATTGAAAACTGCGTTGCATGCCGCAAGGCGTTTTTTAAAACAAAACACATTTCTTGTTAAGGATGCGAATCATGAAGAAAGCATTTGTGCTCGTTGTCCTGTTCGCGGCGGTCATGTTCGGCGCGGCGGCCGGTGAGGCTTCCGCATGCGCGGTGCCCGCGGCGCGTGGATGCGAAAAGTTTCTCGGACTGCCTGTTCTGTGGTGGTCTGCCCCGTTCGCTTCCATCCTCGCGTTGCTGATGGCCGTCAGGTTCTACCGGATGATGAAAAAGGCGAATCCGGGCAACGATGTCATGCGCGAGATTGCCGGATACGTGCGGGAGGGGGCGATGGCTTATCTCTTCCGGCAGTACAAGATTGTGGGCATGGTGTTCGTGGCGCTTTTTGTGATTTTCGCTGTGCTGGCGCTTCTCGGCATCCAAAATCCTTTTGTGCCGGTGGCGTTTCTCACAGGAGGATTCTTCTCAGGTCTCTGCGGATATATCGGCATGAGGACCGCCACCGCCGCGTCCAGCCGGACCGCGCAGGCCGCCAGCGAGGGGTTGAACCGAGGTCTGCAGGTGGCGTTCCGCTCCGGCGCGGTGATGGGTCTGGTGGTGGTCGGACTCGGTCTGATGGACATCTGCATCTGGTACTGGGTGCTGGATCAGCTCATCTACACGACGCCGCACATGGTGAACGGGCTTGAATTCCTCGGCATGACCGTGGTGGAGCGCGGCTGCACGGAACTGGCCAAGTACACGCACATCACCACGACGATGATCACTTTCGGCATGGGAGCTTCCACACAGGCGCTTTTCGCGCGCGTCGGAGGCGGGATTTACACCAAGGCGGCTGACGTCGGCGCCGATCTGGTGGGCAAGGTCGAGGCCGGCATTCCGGAGGATGACCCCCGCAATCCGGCCACGATAGCGGACAACGTCGGCGACAATGTCGGCGACGTGGCGGGCATGGGCGCGGATCTCTACGAATCGTACTGCGGTTCGGTTCTGGCGACGGCGTCGCTCGGCGCGGCGGTGGCGGCCGAGGCGGCGCCCGGCACGCAGGATCCGCTCCGTCTGGTTCTCGCGCCGATGATTGTGGCCGGCTTCGGCACGTTGCTTTCGATCATAGGGATGGGAATGGTCAAATGCCGCGAGGGTGCGTCTCAGAAACAGCTGCTGCGCAGTCTTCTGACCGGCACGCTCGGCAGTTCGATCCTCATCCTGGCGGCGGTGTTGTTTCTGGTGTGGATGGGGTTCATCAGCTGGGGAATTTTCGGATCGATCGTCTCCGGACTTCTGGCCGGGGTGATTATCGGTCAGGGCACGGAATACTACACGTCCGACGAGTACGCGCCGACCCGGGGCATCGCGGCCCAGGCGGAGATGGGTCCTGCGACCACGATCATCGACGGACTGGCGACGGGCATGTATTCGTCCGGAATTCCTGTGGTGACGATAGTGATGGGCATTCTTTTCTCTTTCGGACTGGCCGGAGGATTTTCGAATTTCTCCATGGGACTGTACGGAGTCGGTTTCGCGGCGGTCGGCATGCTCTCGACTCTGGGAATAACCTTGGCGACCGACGCCTACGGGCCGATAGCTGACAATGCCGGAGGCAACGCCGAAATGTCCGGACTGCCGGCCGAGGTGCGGCAGAGGACGGACGCGCTCGATTCGCTCGGGAATACGACGGCCGCCACCGGCAAGGGCTTCGCGATCGGCTCGGCGGCCCTGACGGCGATGGCGCTGCTGGCGGCTTTCCTGGAGGAAGCCAGACTATGGGGAGGACGGCTCGGAGTGGCGCAGGGCGTCGCCGGGACAGGATCGAACATGCCGTCGGCGATTGAGCGTCTGGTGAATCAGTATCAGCTGCACCTGATGAACCCGCTGTTGCTCGGCGGTCTGTTTCTGGGCGGCATGATGGCGTTCGTGTTCTGTGCCATGACGATGAAAGCGGTGGGACGCGCGGCCGGTTCGATGGTGGAGGAGGTTCGCCGTCAGTTCAGGGAGAAGCCGGGTATCATGGACGGTTCGGAGAAGCCGGATTACGCCCGTTGCGTGGCCATCTCCACCGCGGGAGCCCAGCGTGAAATGCTGACGCCGTCGGTCATCGCGATTGTCGTGCCCGTGGTCACGGGGCTGATTCTCGGCGTGCCGGGCGTGGTCGGGATTCTGGCCGGCGGTCTGGTGTGCAGCTTCCTGCTGGCAACCATGCTCAACAATGCCGGCGGGGCATGGGACAACGCCAAGAAATATATTGAAAAGGGCGCACACGGCGGCAAGCGGATGCCAGACGGGAGCAAGAATCCGGTGCATGCCGCAGCCGTGATCGGTGATACCGTAGGCGATCCATGCAAGGATACGTCCGGACCGTCGTTGAACATTCTGATCAAGCTGATGAGCATGGTGGCGATCGTGTTCACTCCGGTAATCGTGAAATTCTCGCCGGTGATTCAGAAGTTTCTCGGGCTGATCGATTGATCCGTCCGTATCCTGAATGAGACGCTCCGGGGATTCGCATCCTCGGAGTTTTTTTCTTGTGTTCCGGGAAGCACGCGGCCTACGAACTACACGGTGCGGGGGAGCGGCTGATGCGCCGTCGAGGGGATACTCAAAAGTTGAAATCGTGATAAAAATCCGAGCCAGATCTTGCAAAAAAAGAAAATCGGTCTATTTTAGAAAGTTCATGAAAGGCGTGTCCTGTTGCATATCGATATTCCACCGCTCGTGGGACAGGATCAGCCATCTGGTGAGGAGAGCCTGGCGGGATTTTGCGCAACGCGTCGTTGCGCGGGGGATCGGCTTGGGCTTTTCTGTTTGTGTCTGTTGTGGAAGAACGGATTGTCAAAGAGGCCTGAGGAGATGAAAGTTAGAGCATCGGTCAAACGCAGATGCGAATTCTGCCAGATTGTCAAACGCAACGGCGTGGTTCGGGTGATTTGTTCGCGCAATGCCCGCCACAAACAGAGACAGGGGTGAACGCCCGGTAAACACGTTAAAAGCTTGAGGACTGGAAACATGCCGAGAATCATAGGAGTCGATATTCCCGGAAACAAGCGCATCGAGTACTCGTTGCGCTACATCTATGGTGTGGGGCCGGCGAAGGCGCTGGAAATTATTGAGAAGGTTGGCATCTCCCGCGAAATCAGAGCCAAGGATCTCAGCAGCGATCAGATTGCCGCCATCAACAGTCTGTTGCAGAATGAAATGATGGTCGAGGGTGATCTCCGCCGTGTGGTGGCCGCCGATATCAGACGGCTGCAGCAGATCAACTGCTACCGCGGCATCCGTCACCGCCGCAATCTGCCGTGTCACGGGCAGCGCACCAAGACCAATGCCCGTACGCGGAAAGGCAAGAAGGTGACGATCGGAGCCATCCGCGACAGGACTCAGCGTCGTCTTGCTGCCAAGGGGTGACGGAACAGAGGAAAGAGCCGTTTTTCAGGAATGCCGATCGGCGGAGATGCGGCTAGGCTCTGAAGTGGAATTTTACGTAGGAATCAGGAATTATGGCTGAAGAACAAGTGGTGGCTGCCGAAGGTGCTGACAATCAGGCCGCAGCCGCGCCGGCGACCAGGGAAGTCAAGCAGCGTGGCAAGAGCGGGCGTTACGTGCCGTCCGGCATCGCCTATGTACTGGCGACGTTTAACAACACCAAGGTCACTTTCACGGATCTGCACGGCAATGTTCTGTGCTGGTCCACCGGCGGCAAGAACGGATTCAAGGGATCCCGCAAGAGCACGGCCTACGCCGCGCAGGTGATTGCCGGCGATGCCGCCAAGAAAGCGCAGCTGCTCGGTATGAAGGAAGTCGAAGTGAGGATAAAGGGTCCTGGCGCCGGCCGTGAATCCGCCGTGCGGGGAATTGTTGCGGCGGGGATGGAGGTGAACGTGATCAAGGATATCACACCGATCCCTCACAACGGGTGCCGTCCGCCGAAACGCCGCCGCGTCTGATTCGTCTCCCTGTGAATGTCGCCGCCGGCCGTCCGGCCGGCAAAGAACAGTTCGTGGTGGTGGATTTTAATGCTGCTGAAGGCATAACGCAATTTTTGGGAGGAAGAATATATGACTGCTGCAATCGGTTTTCCGATGCCCAAGTCGCTGACGGTGGAGGAGAGCACGGCCACCGACACTTACGCCAAATTCGTTGCCGCTCCGTTCCAGAGCGGATTTGGTCATACGTTGGGCAACTCTCTGCGCAGGGTGCTGCTCTCTTCTCTGGAAGGGGCTGCCATCTGCGCCGTGCGGATCGACGGAGCCAGCCACGAGTTTGACAAGCTGGACAACGTTGTCGAGGACGTGACCGACATAATATTGAACCTCAAGAGCGTAAGGCTCAATCTGCGCAGCGACACGGTCAAGACGCTGGAAATCCGCAAGGACAAGGCCGGAGAGGTCACTGCGGGCGATATCGTCTGCGACGGTTCGGTCGAGGTGCTTAATCCTGGACAGATCATCTGCACGTTGGACAAAGATGTGCCGTTCCGTGCGGAAATCGATGTGATCAGGGGCAAGGGATACCTCCCGGCGGAGAAAGGCACCGTGACTCGCACCATCGGCACGATTCCGGTGGACTGCCTGTTCAGCCCCGTCACCAGGGTGAACTATCAGGTTGGAGCCGCCCGCGTCGGCGAGGAAACAGAGATGGACAGTTTGGAGCTGGAAATCTGGACGGACGGACGGATCAAGCCGCAGGAGGCTCTTGAGGAGGCGGCGCGCATTCTGCGGGATCATCTGCAGCCGTTCCTGGGAGGACAGTCCGACGAACAGGACGTCATGTCCATGATGGACGAAGACGAACAGAAGTTGTTCAAGCAGCTGGCGCAGAGCGTGGACGCTCTGGATCTTTCCGTGAGGGCGATGAATTGTCTGAACAGCGCGGACATCCGCCTGATGGGAGAGCTCTGCACCAAGACTGAACAGCGTATGCTGAAATACCGCAACTTCGGCAAGAAGTCTCTGGATGAAATCAAGGAGAAAGTTGAAAAACTCGGATTGTCGCTGGGTATGACGCTCTCCGAGCCGGTGCTGGCCGCGCTGAATGCCGAATCGCAGCGGATTCGCACTGAAAATGAGGAGACAAAGTAAATGCGTCATCGGGTACATACTTTCAAGATCGGTCGTTCCGGTGCCCACCGCCGCAGCATGTTGGCGAATATGGCGAGCAGCCTGTTCATCAGCGGTCAGGTGAAGACCACTCTGGTCAAGGCGAAGGAGGCGCGCCGCTTTGCGGAGAAGCTGATCACCTTGGGGAAGAAGGGGGATCTTCATCGGCGCCGGCTGGCTGCTGCCCGTCTCCGCAACCGGAATGCCGTCAAGGTGCTTTTCAGCGAGATCGCGCCGCGTTACGTCGATCGCGCCGGCGGATACACGAGGATATACAAGCTTGGACAGCGCATCGGCGACGGAGCCGAGGTGTGCATTCTGCAGCTGGTGGAAGGCAAGACGGATCCGGCTGCCGCCGAAAGCAAGGAGCAGTGATTCATATATTTCCGCAGCTGCGGCGAGAAGAGCGGGACGGAGCGATCCGTTCCGTTTTTCATTTCGCCTTGGATCGGGGTGACGATGTCGCCGCCGGCACATCCGTGTTGGCTGATTCACTCCCCGCGATTCCATCTTGCGCAGACGTGGCCGCAACCTGATTTCCGACAAGATTCCTTGCAATGACGCACCAGCAGCGCATGATATTCCTGAAAGACGCGGACATCGCGCGGCAGACGTCTGCTGATCAGCGTCTGCAGATCGTCGTAATGCATGTTTCCGTCCCATCCCAGATGCCGCGACACCACGCGGCGGGTGTAGGCATCGATGACGAAGATCGGCTGGCCGAAAGCGTACAGCAGTATCGAGTCCGCCGTTTCCCTGCCGATTCCGCGGCAGGATAGCACCAGTCTGCGTTTCCGCTGCAGTTCCTGCGGTGTGGACTCCGTCATCAATTCAGTTCCGTGGGAGACGAAAAACGCGGCTGCGTCACGCAGATAGGAGCTTTTCTGACGGAAGAATCCGGCCGGTTGCACCGCCTGTTCCAAAACGTTCCGGTCCGAGTTCAGAACCGCGAGAGGAGTATCTAACGACGCAGCCGCGAGTCGGTTCAACGCCAGTTCCACGTTGTGCCATGCGCAGTTCTGAGTCAGTATGGCGCCGGCGATTATCTCCCAGCGTTCTCCGCTTCTGCACGGCCACCAGTGCTGAGCCCCGTAGTTTTTCAGAAGGAATTCATAAAGTTTCAGGATCATGAAGTCGCCGCTTTCATGTTTTGAAGCTGCGGTGAAAGCGTCCGTGCGCACGGATTTTTTCATCGGCATGGCAGCGGAAATTCTTTCGGACAGTCTGCGGCGGACGACCCGCACCGCTCGGCGGGACGGTGCCTCAATCCGCAGACAAACGGCCGCTCCTCCGCAGGAAGTAATATAGCGTCGTTCTTTCCGAAACCAAGAGAGAAGCGACGGCGGACGCCTGCGCGGACGACGCTGCCGCTGAACGCTTGACAAAAATTAAACGTCGAGCTACATTCACGTCGGATGGGTTCTGAAACGCAGTGTCTTCCAGACACGAGAAAAAGGGTGGGCACTGAAAACGTCCGCAGATATAAGAAAGCTGGAAACGCCGCAGTCCTTGAAGATCATCCGTGATATCGCCATGGATGTGTGGCCGAAGACTTTCCGCGACATTCTTGCTCCGGGGCAGATAGCATATATGATGCGGATGATGTACGCGCCGGACGTGATGGAGCGTGAGCTGGCCGAGGGCTTCAGTTTTGAAGTTCTCAGGCTGGATGGGGAGCCGGTGGGATACGTATCCTATGCGCCGTACGGCGAACCGGGGGAGGCCAAGCTCCACAAGATATATCTGCTGGAGAAATGCCAGGGCAGGGGGTACGGCTCTCTTCTGCTGAGACACGTTTCGGATCGATGCCGTGAAAGCGGATTCATCGGGTTGCGGCTGAACGTCAACAAGCACAACCGGAGGGCGATCCGTGCGTATCTGCGGAACGGGTTTGTTCAAATAGCGTCCGTCAACATGGATATCGGCGGCGGCTATTTCATGGACGATTTCGTCATGAGGCGCGATCTCAGGCATGACGACGGAGGCGCTGACAGCTCTGGAGTCCGATGAAATCCGGTCGACACCCGGAATGACGATTCCTTGACGATCATGATCACATGGAATCAGCTTTCCTCACGAACCGCGCCGGAATCCGACATGCAAGCCGATATGCGGGGTTTAAAACCGAACATGGGACGGACAGACGGCTGTTTCCCACACTGAACAGAGGCGCGGAGACTGGCGGAGAGAGAGGGATTCGAACTCCCGCTATTCACTCACTTTTTCTCCAGACATACAATTTGACACAAAAACCCGCCCGTCATACAATCAAATCAGCTTAACCCTCGGCAGCTGCTGCACCCGCCGCGCCGTCACCAGATCATGGCTGTAGAGATCCGTCATTTTGTCGGCGGTATGGCCGACGATTCCGCGAATTGCATGGCGCGGAATGCCCGCCTCGTCGCATCTGGTGATGAAACTGTCCCGGAACGAATTGAAACAGACCTTCCCCTGCGCATTGTCGCAGATGTTCAATCGCCGCAGCAGATCCCCGAATACCCTCCGGAACTGAATCGCCTTCGGCGCATACGGCCATGCGCCGAGCACCCGATCGCCCGCCCGGGGAATCTCGCGCAGCGCCTCGGCCAACTGCGGATGAATCGGAATTTGCACAGCGCGATTGTATCGCGCGGTTTTCGCGGGCAGCGTCGTCAATACATCGCCGTCAATTTGCGCCCATTTCAACAGAAACACGTCTTTTTGCCGCAATCCGGTAAACCACGCAATCAGCGCGGCCGATCGCCACGGCTCCGGCGCGGCTTGGTAGATTCGCCGGAACTCCTCCTCGGTAAACGGCCGTTGATGCACCGATACCGCAGCCCGGTTTGGAATCAGCGCAAACGGCGATTCACTCATGCCGGAGTCGAGCAGCGTCAGTCGAAAAACCGAGTTGAGCGCGGATTTGATGTTGTTAAAGTTTTTCCCGCTCCGATCCTCCGGCGCTTTCCTGCACAGATAATCGAACGCGATCTGCGGCGTTACCTCATCCATGTAGCGCAGTTTGCACGCCTTCACGAACGCCCGGAACCGTTTCGCCGTCGTTTCGCCGACCGGCTTGTATTTCGCCGCGGCCTCCAGAGCGTCGGCGATGCGCAACCGCCTAACCCGCTTTTTCCGGGCAATCTTCCCGGGCAGCTCCTCCGGCGGCCGAAGTCCGGCGGCCACCTCCAGTTGCCGCAGCTTCGCCGTCGCGCGCTGATGCAGCCGGGCGGCGCGGCTTTTCGCCATCAATTCCGCCTCGAGCGCACGCGCCGCAATCAGATCGTCGGTGAACAGATTGACCGTCGTCGATGCGTAACGAAACGTACCGTCCGGCTGCATCACCACCGTCCGGAAATAGGCATGATAATAACCGTTTTTACCGCGTCTTCTCAGCGCCATTTTTCGCCTCGCGCTTCAACCGGCGGACAAACGCCGTACCGGTGAAGCAGAAAAAAATTCTGACCGTCAGACTAACCAGTTAAAAATCATTTCTCTTGAAGCACCGTTAAAATCTTGACTTTCTCTTCGGCGGAGAGCTTTTCCGAGCGCAGAATTTTATTGAACATGTCCTGCGTATCCAGAATGGAAACCCCGCCCTGGATTTGCACGGAATGGTCGCCCGCAAACTGTGCCCCGTTCAAATTGATTTCAGCCTGCGGAAACAATTTAAAAAACGTTTCCAGCTTCATCGACTCCACCTTGCGTTTACCTGATAGCAGGTTGTTAATGTATGGATTCGTCACGCCGGCACGGTTGGCAATTTCCTGCTGAGTTGCGCCGTTTTGCCATTCTTTCCGGATAGCCTCGCGGATTTCCTCGTAAATGTCTTGCATAATCCGACTCGCTTTTTTGAATAAGATATCCGCTTTTATATTAAAAAAACAAAGATTTTTTTAATTTACCGCTTGAAAAACTATCTATGGATAGTATCCTTTAAAGAAAGGAGGTGAGCACATGATTGTCAGCGTAAATCTGCATAAATCCGACATCAGACGCCTCAATGAGGCGAAAGCCCTCACCGAGGCGGTCACGAAATCTGAGGTACTGCGCACTGCGCTGCGCGAGTATCACAAAAAAATTTTGCAAAATCTTCTATCTATAGAAAGAGAACCAGCAAATGAAAACTAACCCTAACGAACAGATCTCCCTGTCAATCGGCGACCGCATCGCCGAGAGGCTAGAGCGGCATTACCAGGTGATGCCGACTCTAACATTGGCCGACGCCGCGAAGGCGCTCGGCCTGTCCGGCGAGACGATGCGCCGCCTGTGCCAGTCCGGCCAGATCGCCTACATAAAGACGGATCGGCTCTACCGGATCCGTCCCATTGACATTAACCGCTACCTGGAAAGGCACTATCACCAGGTGGAAGAAGACGAGGAGTAAACATGAAGAAGTCAACGGCTGCGACAATCAGAATTCAGAACAAGATTATCAACGCGGAAATCGTGGAGGGCAAGCCGGTGCTTGTCCGATGGAGCGGGAAGTCCAAAACCCGTGCAGGGGTTTGCATGGCGGTCGGCTGGATCAAAGCCGGGGAACGCCCCGGCACGGTGGACATCGTCCACCAGGCGTTCCAGAGCTGGGACTTGGTCGAGACGGAATACAGCTTCAAATGGACCGTGTGGATTGGGAAAATAATCTATCTCAAACAGCTTGGAGGTAGGTGAGTCCTGCGGTTGTCCCGAATGCATCGAATCGATTGGGAAAGAAAAATGAAACCTGGATGGATCCGGATTTTCCGGAAAATCACTGATTGCGACTGGTATTGGGACAAACCGTTCGACCGGACGCACGCTTTCCTAGACCTGCTGCTGATGGCGGCATGGGAGGAGAAGAAAGTGATCCGAAACAAGCGGCAGATCGTTCTGCTCCCGGGAGAGATCGTCACGGATATGACGTCTCTCGGAGAACGCTGGGGAATGGAGCGTCGGAAAGTGGCGCGACTGCTGGAGTCGCTGGTTTTTCTGCAGGTGATTTGCCTGCGGAAAAACAACGCATATACCTTGATATCAATAATTAACTGGAATCGATACCAACAGAATGGTACAGCGGATGGTATAGCGGACGGTACAGCGGACGGTACAGCGGACGGGGGGGATATAGGGGGGGAAAGAAGAGAAGAAGATAAAGAAATAGAGAGAGAGACCACGTGCGCGTGTGCATGCACGGGGGAGGAGACCGGAGCGGAGAAACAGCTCTGGATTCAGGCGGAGGAAATCCGCGACTCTTTCCCCCGCATCGGCAACCTGCACGAGGACGTGCTTTCTGTCGTGGCGGCGATCCGCCGGGAGGCGGACAAGCCCGGCTGCGACGTCGGCCGGGCTCTGGAGACGATCCGCACTGCGGCGGCCGCCTACGCCGACGCCGTCCGGCGGTGGCCGCCGGAGGCGCGGCGATTCATCTCCACGTGTAAGAAGTGGTTCGACTCCGGACGGTATCTGGAGTCGTCGGAGATGTGGCGTCAGGACACCACCGCTCCAGTGAAGAAATTTAATGTGCTCGATGAGAGCACATGGAGCTGACCGTGGACTGGAAGACATTCGCGGAATTCTACACCGCCAACTTCGGCCGTCTGACGGAGAGCGACGGGCTGCCGGAATGGGCGCGGTTCATCAAGGAGGAGGTCGCCGACGTCGGTGTGCTTCGGCAGGCGCTTCAGCCGGTCGCGGATCGTTTCGCCGCAGCTCTGGACAACATGGACAGCAACGTCAGGAAACCGACTCTTGCGCAGGTGCGCAAGGCATATTACTCGGAGCTTGCCCGCCGGAGGCAGGAACGGGACCGGCACGTCTACAACGGGCGTATCGTCTGCGGCGTCTGCAGGGGCGCGGGACTGCTGTACGTCCTCGCTCCGCTGGCGGACGATCCGGACGGAAGCCGGGCTCCGGAGGATTTCCGGAAAGCGGACTGGGAAAACTTCCGGGGCGTGGAAGTCGCCAAATGTCCGCAGTGTTCCGGGGTTAAGTACAGTCCGCTGCTCCGGCGGCGGATAGAAAACAACGGGCTGCCGATCGTGATACCCCGGAATCATCCGGACTTTCCTCCGGATCTAGATCCGAGGCATGAGTGGACCGGCATGCCCGGGGACAACGCGATGCTTGTCCTGATGAGAAACAACGGAGGTGTGAAATGACGGGTTCCGCGACCGCGCGGCCGGGAGGCCGCGATTGCCGATCGGAGCAATCCGCGGGAACCGTCATACGAATCCGCCTGGATTCATGCCGTCAGCGCCGATCGGCGCCGCCGGGCGGGAACACAAATACGGCGGCGGTTATCCTCCCGGGAGCGGCGGCCCGGGTCAATCGGCGCGTCCGCCGCGAATCAACAGGGGAACACATGGAGAAATGACGAACAGAACGATGCTGGAGGAACTTCCGGACGACGAGTTCCTGAAGTTCATGGACTATGAGAGAACGTGTCCGCCGTCCGTGTCCTGCGGCGGCGGGGAACGGGGCCGGCGGTGCTGGCACTGCTGGATGAAATGGCTGGAGGAATCCGCCTTGTCTGCCGCGAGCGTCGATCGGCGCCGCCGGGCGGGAACACAAATACGGCGGCGACGTTGACCCGGGGAGCGGCGGCTCCGGCAATCGGCGCGTCCGCCGCAGCTTTAGAACGGAACACGGATATGGAAGAGTATGTCAGGAAAAAAGAGACGGCGGAGAATCTGCTGAAGGCGTTTCCGGCGACTTATCGCGGCGTGAACATTCTCGCAGCGAAAGCTCTCTGGAAAGTGACAAGCATATACAGACCGACGGCCAGAGATCGCGAGTACGTCAGAAGATGGAAGGAGAGCATGATGAAGAAGAAGCGGCAGGAATATCCGGTGCAGGTGTTGAAGCTTACCGGAAACGTGAAAAGGAGTGCAGGAATGAGAAAGAAGACTGAGAACACGGAGGAGAAGATCGGGACGGTCGCGGAGACGGCGGCGGAAGCTGCGGAGACGAAGCCGGAGGCGGGTTCCGCGGCGGCCATCGCCGCCAAGTGCGACGAGCTGAAGGCGATGTTGTTGGAGAAAAACCGCCGGTACGGGGATTCGGCGCTGAATCCCCGACGGGTTTTCAGCAAGTCTGATCCTCTCGAACAGCTGAGAGTCAGGATGGACGACAAGCTGTCGAGAATTTCCAACCTCGCCGAGGTCGACGGCGACAGCGAGGACGCCTGCATGGATCTCGCCGGCTATCTGCTGTTGTATCTGGTCGCAAGACAGAGAGGTGCGTGATGGCGAAGATCAACGAATGGTTTCAGCTGTTCTACATCGCAGTCCTGGCGATCGACGCCGGCGTCATAGCCGGCGTGATTGCGGCGATATGGATCCTGTGACATGACGAAGATCAGAATCAAGAACGTATATCTCGATGTGGAAGTCCCCGAGGGTACGCCGGCGGTCGTCCGCTGGTGGACGCACGGGGACGTGCACAGGTTATGCACGGCGACAGGCTGTGTCATGCCGGGGAGGAGGCCGGGGACGGTGGACGTCGTCTCCGAGGAGACCTGGGATCGGAACGGCGAACCGAGATACAGGAAGAGAACCCTGCGCATCGGCGACATAACCGCCGTCGGGCGGCCGGGAAAGGAAAAGTGGTGTAAATGTCCGATCTGATTGACGTTGACGCCTGCGGAGCACGGTAATGCCCGGCATGCGCTCCGTCCCGCTGGCGCGGATCCGGGAGCTTCTCCCGAATCTGCCGACCAAATACGCCGCAATTCTGGCGATCGGCGTCACGACCGGCTGCAGGATCTCCGAGATCCTCGCGCTGCGCCGGTTCGACCTGATCGATCCGGAAGGCCGTCTGAAGGAACGCATATCGTTTCTGAGACTCAAGAGCCGCGGCGGCCGTCCCGTGCACCGGATTCTGTCGATTCCTGCGTCGGCGCGGCCGTTCGTAGCGCGGCATCTGGCGGACGAGCAGAAGCGCGGCCACGACCGTCCGGACGGGTTTGTCTTCCGGGGAAACAGCGGCCGCCCGCTCTCGCGGCTTACCGTCTACCGGTTTTTCCGCAGCCGGCTGGGACGCGGGTTCGGCACGCACTTCATGCGCAAGACGTTCGCGCAGGAGATGTTCCGGGGCTACCTCGCCGACCGGCCGCACGACCAGATGCGGGCGCTGGAACTGACGCGGCGCGACCTGGCGCACGCCGAGATCGACACGACGGTAAAATATCTGGGAATCCAGGAGGAGGAGCAGTCGCAGATGCAGTCGAGAGTATTTGATTCTGTATTCCGGTTCGAGGAGACGCAATGACAAAGAAGCAGCCGAAGGAGCAAGCCGAACCGACAGACATCGTGCAGCGGCCGCGAAATCCTTTTCAGGGGATCGGCGACCGCTGCCGGCTGTCGGAACGAACTGTCCGCAACGCCTTCGCCCGCAAACCGATCACCTGGCACACGGCGAGAATCCTCGCCGGAGCGCTGAGGATCGACATGGGACACTTCAGGATAAAGGAGGATCGCCGGGGACTGGACAAGAAGCGTCTCTCCCGGCCGCCGGGCAGGACGGACGGTTCGAACCGCATTTGAAATACATCAATTTTGGTGTATTGTAATCGATGCCGGGGTAAACATGGAAGGTGTCGTCATGCGGTTTAACGAGTTAGTCAAGAAACTCAGGAAAGGTGGTTGGAGACAGCTGAGAACTGGGAAAAGTTCTCTGCAAGTCTTCGTCAAAGACGGCAGAGAGCTGGTTGTCCATTATCACGGCAACGCCGAAGTTCCGACCGGAACTGCGTTTGAAACACTGAAAAGAGCCGGTCTCAAATGAAGCGGCAGAGGAGGTGTCTGATGAGTGAAACAAAGAAAACCTATCTGATCGCGGTCCGTCCGGACGGCGACGGCGGATTTCTGGCGCACTTCCCCGACTTTCCGGAAATGGTTCCGGATTACGGCGGGAGTTTCGAAGAGTGCGTCACGCAGGCGTCGCGCTTTCTGAACGACGTGATCGCGTACAGAGCGGAACACGGCAGGGATCTGCCGGAGCCTTCGTCGGTGACGGAAATCCGTTCTCTGATCAAACCGGAGGACGGGGAGGTTCTCCGCATCGTTCCGGTGACGGTCCGTCCGCCGTCGAAAAATAAGCGGATCGGCGCCGCCGGCGGAGGTGAAATTTCGCCGGAATCGACGATTACGCGAAACGGCGTCATCTGACGCGGTCGGAACTGATGCTGAAATCCGCCATGGCGTATATCGGAGCCGACGCCTGAACCGACGTCAGACGGCTCTGTACTCCGCGAACGGCACCGTGTTGCGGATGCTCTGAATGTTGCACCATCGCGCCAGCCGCCTGAGCGGTTTCGGCACCTCGCGGTTTGCCGTGAAGTCGCGATACGGCTGGCAGAACGGAACGATGCGCCTGTCCAGAGCAGTCAGTCTCGCGATGCGCTCCGCCGTTTCTTCGACCTCCCTGGCCAGCACATAGACGAAGAACCCGCCGCGATAACCGAAGCTCCGAATCAGTTTAATCGCTCTTTGCACATACTCAATCATCGCCGCCGTGTCGCAGGAAAACCGGATGTACCGAATCCACTTTGTCTCCGCCAGCTCCCGCGCGTTCCGCTCCGTCATCAGCCGCGCGTCCAATGCCTGATTGAAATCGATGCGCAGTTTCAGTCTTCCCGCCTTGCTCAGCTGTTCCGTTACGAACTCCTCCGGAGCCGCGAGAAAGTTGTTGTCCATCAGCACCACCTCGCGTCTGCCCTGCGAAATGCGTTCTATGTCGTCCGCTATCCGAATCCCGCCTTCCTTTCGCGGAACCACGCACCACGGGCAGTTGCGGATGCATCCCCGCGTGAGAAAACCCAGCGCGGCGGTGAACTCCGGGTAAATCGAATAATCCGGCAAGGCGCTTTCAATCTCCTCCGGCAGTCCGGCGGTAGCGTCGTAACCCGTGCCGCCCCGGATCGGCTCGGGATCGCCGGCCGCGACGTCCGTGTAATCCGGCGTGAACGTGAAGACTTTCGACATGTAAATCCGATCCGGACGGCTGAAAAGCGGCGAATACCAGTCGACCGCGTCGCCCCGCGCCTTATGATACGCGGCGATCTTCATCAGAGCCAGATTCGGGAAATTGTGCCCGTCAACGTCAATCAGCGAAACCACCGCCGATCCGCCCGTCATCTGATGCACGCCGCAGCCACCGCTCCGACCGCGATGGCGGTCGTCACCAGCCACTGCCAGTCGATCTTGCGCTCCCTGCGCTTAAGTTCCAGATCGTCGCGGATCTTCGCCACTTCGGCGCGCTGATCGGCGACTCTGTCCTCCAGCCTCCGGAAGTCCGACAGCAGTCCCGGCTTACCGTCCCCGTACAGAGCCTCGTTCAGCTTCTCCAGTATCTGACGGTGCTCGTCGAACATGGTCTCGATTTTGGTGATGCGCTGTTCCATGATCCTATTTTCCGTGATAATTGTACGCCTTGCTCCCGCCGGCGGCGAGGATCGCGTGCATCAGCCGCGCCCGGCCTCTCACCAGATACCGGAGGGGATTGAACCGGCCGTACGTGTAGTCCGCCATGCGTTCGCCGTTGACGCGGAACTCCTCGTCCGCTGCGTCCCTGTCATCGCTGTCTCCGCCGATGGAGTAGCGTCGGTCGTGGATGTCGGCGCATATCGCCAGCGACGGACACAGGGCCGTCACCGTCCAGCGCAGGGCGGCGGGAAAATACTCCGCGCCGATCCCGTTGCAGTCGCGCCTGACGGCCTCGTCGTCGTCGAGCAGCTCCGCCCCCGACAGCCGCGCCTCCCTCGCGATCCGGCGTTTCTCGACTATCTCAGCATAACTGTACATGACCGCCCGCTCACAGCGTTATCGCTTCAAGTTTTTTCTTGAGCTCCTTCAGCGAGATCGGATATCCTTCGCACGGGTTGTTGCCGTGCGCGAACATGACGTAGTCCTCGTTGGCCGCCGTGTGAATCATCCACTGGAAATTGCTCTGGAGCGTGTACGCCGGGTAGAACAGATTCTCGTAGAACGACCGCTTCCATGCGCCTGCGACCTTGAAATCCCACGTGACGTAGAACAGGCAGGTCGGGTTGAGTTCGATTTTGACGTCGGTCTGCTCCTTGTTGAACTTCTCGATCAGCGCCGGCATGTCGACGATCACCGCCATGTGCTGCGCGCTTTCCGGGGCAGGATCCGGCGCTATTCCGTTTGTCGGATAGTCGGCCGGCGTGATTATGGTTCCCGGTGAATCGTTCATGTCGTAGACTTTCAGATACTGCGTGTACTGACTGTCCGTGCTGTCGCACACAGTCTTGTTCTGCAGAGCTATATCGTCCAGGATTTCGATTTTCAGGTGTATGAATCCTCCGGATCGCCCGACGTCGTCGAAAGTCATGTAGCTGTTGAGCGGCGGACGCAGTATCACCGGCAGAGCCGGAGCGCCGGAGGACGATCCGCCCCCGGATCCCGCCGCGCCGGACTCGCCCTTCTCTCCTTTCGGGATCCCGAACTCGAAACTGAACACCTTGCCGGTGTCATTTCCGGAGGCCGTGACCTTGACGGTGGCGGCCTGGCCGGCTTCCAGCGTGGTCGCCGTCGCCGTCGGCGTTCCGAACCCGGCCGCCGCGCCCGCCGGTCCCGCCGGGCCGGCGTCGCCCTTGAGCGCGGCCTTCTGTTCGTCGTCGAGTTCGATCTTGACGTTCTTCAGATCCTTGATTCTGGCGATTTTGTTGCCGTCGTCGAAGTCGTCGCCGTCGGAGTCGGCGTAGTAGGCTCCGGAGGGATTGATCGCGACGCGCGTGCAGGTCCCCTTCGGATCGTGGGAGTACATCTGGATGTGCCGCTTGTCGCTTCCGTCGGTCAGGGAGACGCAGCTCGTCACTCCGGAGGCGTTCGTGAACGCCATCTTGCCGCCGTCGACCATGTTCCTGAAAACCGCCGTGCCCTTGTCGGAGACGTGCTCGCCGACGAGATCCAGATCGGCCTTGTTGTCGTGCCGGTGCAGATCGGTCACGTCCGCCTCCACGTGCGTGTGCGCCGCCGGAGGAAACTCCTCCGGCCTGTTCTCTATCTCGTTCCAGTCGTCCGCCCTGCGCGGAAACCCGGTGACGGCGTCGTAGATCACTTTCATCTCAGTACTCCTTCTCCCGCCGGTCGAGCTCGGCGTACGCGGCGCTCTCGATCCCGTCCCAGGCCGCCGGCTCGGAGATCCGCTCGTTCACCAGCGTCCCGTCCTCCAGCGTCCGCACCCGCAGAACGTCGTACTTGTCGCCGAACTTCCATCCCAGATACAGCGTCCCGTCCTCCGCGTCCTTCGCGCGGGACGGATACTCCGGCGCGAACCGCGCCGCGGTTTTCCAGTTTGCACCGATCATCGTCAGACCTCCTTGTGTATGTTGTCGCAGCGCGCCCCGCCGGCGTCACTTCCCCTTGGTCGCAATGTCCTTGAACAGATAGTTGTTCGCGTGCGCGTAGGCCTCCGCCGAACTGCCCGGATGACCCCAGATCGTCAGCAGCTTCGGACATTGCGCGAACGCCCCCTGCATCTCCCACTCGCCCGTGCCGTTGAACGTGACCTCGGCGAGCTCGGGCAGGTTCAGGACAGCGTCCTGGCTCATGTGCGTCAGCGTCGCCGGGAAGTCGAGTGACTGCATCTTTTGCATGTGCGCGATTGTGAATAAGCCTATAGAAGCCAGCCTGTCGCCGAAATTCAGCGACGTGAGATTCGTCAGCGACGACAGCGCCCCCTGAAGCAGCGTCTCCGTATGGGTAAGCGCGAGAGTCTGCAGATGCTTGTTGTCGTCGACGGCGTATTCTCGTATTGTTTTCACCGAGTCCGGCACGGTGTATGACGTGTCCGTCTTGGCCGAGGGATAAAGCACGAGCTCCGTTCCGTCCTTGGTGAACAGCACGTTGTTCTCCGCCTTGAAATGCGGATTGGACGCGTCGACGTTGATCCCGGTGATGTTGACGCTGATGTTCGTGGCTATGTCCTCCAGAGCCGCGCCGACATTGAGTTGCTCAATTGTCGCGCTCTGAAACGCGTCGTCTTTTATAGTTATGACGTCGTTCGTATCGAGCGACTTCATCTTGCATTCGGAGAACGCCCCGCTGCAGAGCTTCGTGACGCCCTCCTTCACCGTGATTTCCGCCTGGCCGCCGTTCAGCAGCTCCGCTTTCGACGGACACTTCAGCAGCGCATGATCCGTGTTGTCGTACAGGACTCCGGACTCCAGCGTGAACCTGCCGCCGTTCCCGTTGCCCGTCATCGTGATGGACTCGATCTTGCACCTGAACGCGGTGTCGTGGACCGCCGTGAGCGTGGCCGGCAGGTGAAGCGTCTTGATGTACGACCGGAAGAACGAATTGTCTATGGTCAGCACTCCCTCCGGCAGCGTCACGCTGTCGAACTCGAGATGCGACAGGGCGAAACCGGCGAGCCGCGTGCAGCCGTCCAGGACCGTGTACGACTTCTCGTCCGGAGTCTTTCTCCCGTATCTCAGGAGCGTCCTGCCGTCCTTGCTGTAGACCGATCCTTCCACAGCCTTCCATTTCGGATTTTCCTCCGCGACCGTGTACGGGCAGTCGGACGTGCATAACGCAAACTCCGCGATCTCGGTCGTCGAGGCGGGGATGTGCAGCGACGTGAGCGGCGCTCCTTCGAAGGCGGATGATTTCAGCGTCGTGAGCCCCTCGTTGAGCGTGAGTTCCTTGAGCGACGACCCGTACAGGAACCGGCTGCAAATCGTCCGCATCGAACCGGGCAGCACGAGCTTCGTGAGCGACGTGCAGTAGGAGAACGCCCACGGCCGGATCACCCTGCATCCCTCGCCGATCACGACCGAGGTGATGACGCTGTTCCCCGAGAAGGCGTTCGTTCCGATCTCCACCACCGGCAGAACCTCGTCGCCGACCTGAACCGAGCTCGGAATCGTCAGATCCGTCCAGTGCGCCGGGTTGTCCTTGATCCCGGTGATCGCGACGCCGCCGTCGACTTTCTCGTAACTGTACTCGACCGGCAGCCGTCTGCCGATCGTGTAGATGTATCCGTCGAAAGCCTCCGCCGAGAGCAGCATGATGTATCCCTCGTCCATCACCCGCACTTCGACCGAATCGCAGTTCTCCACCGCGTACGGGCCGTCGTTCTCCGGCACGTCGTCATCCTGCAGCTCGTCCTGCTTCACCAGCTTGTAGACGTGGCTGTAGTCGGTCATCTGAGTGACGATGCGGAACATCATCTTCTTCTGATCGTCCGGCAGCAGCGCCGTGTTGAGTATTTTCCGCTCCGCCTCGCCGGCCGACTCCATGACTTGCTCGACCGAGATCCACTGCTTCTTGACGAACGACACCTTGACCGAGACGAGGAAGTCCTCGATCTCGTTCTGGACGAACGCTGTGGTCGCGAGCTGGTCGGTATTCGTGCCTTTGCCGGCGGTGGGCGCGGTGGGCACCCCGCGGAAATGCGGGGAATCCAACGGCGCGTATTCGTCCCAGGGGATGTCGAGTATCTGATCCAGGATGTCCTGAGCGCGGTCCGCGGCGTCCTTCGCGTCGGCGGCCGCCTGCGTGAGAAGATCCATCAGAGCCTCCCAGTTCGGCTCGACGCCGGGCGGCACGAGGATCGCTCGCGAGAGCATCTCGCGCAGCTGCTGGCAGATCATGATTGTCTTGTCCATCTGCCGCTCGAGCGACGGCGACGGGATTTTCGAGTAGTAGGGGAGCGAGAGATCCTGCGTGATGAGCATGATCCGGGCGATGATCAGCGTTTTCCCGGCGTAGTGTCCCGCCTCGCGCAGGGTGATGATCGCCCCGTCCCGGTAGTTCTCCTTCTTCTCCACCGTGAAGTCTTCTTCGATCCGGAGCTTCTTCACCCCGT
>CAYODJ010000009.1:0-72568 GCA_964402715.1 uncultured Victivallaceae bacterium | reverse complement strand
GAGGCACCACAGAGCCATTGCACAGCACCATTTTTTCATCACTTGCGCATCTCCCCTGTTAGACCGAAATGAACAAAAAAGCCCGTTGCCGAATTTTAGCACATCCGCACCGCCTTTTCAAGAACGGTGCATATCCATTTTCATCGTTATTTTATGCAAGTCAATCTCCGTTCTCAACGCCCCAGTCGTATCACCTGAGCACCGGCCATTTCATTTTTTGAAACGTCGGTGAACGTGTAGAATCTCTGATCGGCACTGTTCAACAGGGAAAAGAAACGGCCTCTGTTGTCTCCGTCAAGTTCCCCGGTCACATCGTCGACCAGCGCAATCACCCCCAAGTCCCTCTTCCTGATCAATGCGAACTCCGACATTTTAAGATACAGCGACATCAGACGCAGTTGCCCGTTTGAACCGCAGCTGCGCAGCATTTTGCCGTCCAGATAAAAAAGAAATTCGTCAACCTGCGGTCCGAAAGCGGTAAAACCGCGCATCTGATCTCTCTGTCGGCAACTCCGCAGTTTCTGCAGATACTCCTCCTTGCTTTCCGGATCGTCGGACTGATAGACAATTTGAAACCGTTCCGAATCAAGGAGTTCGTTCACCTGCCGCTCCATCAAGACCGCGTATCCGCGACGCAGAGAACTTATCATGGTTGCAGCCTCGGACATGACCGGTTCGAATGCCGAGACGGTCTCCCCGCATGAACCACTACGCAGAGCGGCGTTCCGTTGCGCAAGTGCGACGCCGTATTGCTGAAGAGCCGAAAAATATACCGGTTCAAGCACGGAAATAAGCATGTCAAAAAACTTGCGACGGCACCTGGAACTTCCGGACGTGACCAGTTTGTCCTCCGGTACAAAGGCGACGGTGCGGAACTCCCTGATGAATTCGCTTGAACGCCTCACCGGCGCTCCGTCGACGGAAAGTTTGCGGGATCCTCCGACACTTTGCTCAACCGAAACTGTTTCGGTGTAATTTTTACGGACTATTTCCCCGTTGATCCTGAAAAATTTTCTCCCTATCTTCAGGAGATCCCGGATATTGCTCGTACGGAAAGATCGAAGAATGCTTAGAAAAAAAATTGCTTCGAGAAGATTGGTTTTACCGATTCCGTTGGGACCGCAAAAAACCACGGAATCACTGGAAAAATCCAGATTGAATTCATCGTAACTGCGAAAATTCAGCAGCTGGAGATTTTTTAGCACAAGACTCATGACGCCGATAAACAAAGCCTCCGAAACGTCCTGTTTCGGAGGCAGCTTTCCCTCATGAAATCAGATGAGAACTTATTTTTTACGGATCGGCATGATCACGTAGAGGAAACCGTCGCCTCCCTCCATGGCGACCGGATTGAAAGAGTCGTTGATCTTGACGGTGATCTCCTCCATGTCGCAATACTTCAGCGGGGCGGCCAGAAATTCCGGATTGAACGAGACGTCGATAGGTTCGCCTTCATATTCGATGTCGACCGCGTCGCTTCCCTCTCCGACGTCGCTGGAAAATCCCTGAAGCTTCAACAAATTCTTTCCAAAAGACAGAATGACGTAAGCGTTCGAATCGGCCGACAAAACCTGCGACACCGTCTCGATTTTCGCGAGCAGCTGGGACGCGTTCACTTTCACGTTACGGGTGAACGACGACGGGATGACCTGCCTGTAATTCGGATAATTTCCCTCGATGAGTTTACTTCTCAAAGTGAAGTTTTTCGTTTCGAAAACACATTGCCTCTCACCGATGCGTATCGTCAGAGTTCCGTCGGATTCAAGCAGTCTCTTGATCTCGTTGGCCGCCTTCAAAGGAATGATGGCGTCGCCGTCGTCGCCTTCGACGACCTCGACATTTTTTTCCTGCACGGCAAGGCGCTTGCCGTCAGTAGCCACCAAAGTGACAAAATTGTCGTGAGTGGACAGCAGCACTCCCGTAAGCACCTTGCGGCTGTCCTCAGGGCTCACGGCATACGAAATCGCACCCAGCATGCGTTTGAATTCCAATTCGCTGATCTTAATTTCCCGGACCGGCTTGATTTCAGTCATGGTCGGAAAATCCTCCGGGGATATGCCAAGCAATGTGAAATCGCTGCTGCCGCACTTCATCTGCATGTGGTAGTTGTCATTGACGCTGACTTCAATGTCGGATCCGGTGAAACGCCCCACCAGAGCCGACAATCTGCGAACCGGCACGGTGGTCGATCCAGGAACTTCCACTGCTGCGTCCACCGAAGTTTCAATGCGGACCTCCAGATCCGTGGTGGTCAGACTGAGCTGATTCTGTTCGGCTTTCAGCAAAACATTGCCGAGAATCGGCAACATCGAGCGGGAACTGATGATGCTGCCGACGCGCTGAAGCGCTTTTCCTAATTTTTCGCGATCTATCGAAAATTTCATGTTCGTCCTCCGGGTGTAGCATTGCATACAATCTAACCGGAAAATGGAAAAACTCAAGCAGCGTATTTCAAAGTTTACCTTTTTTGATTGGGACGGGAGACGGCGTTTTCTAAAAGGCGGCGGTTGTTCACACGATGATGATGAATATGACGAAGATCAAATAGTATATGGAGAGTAGTAAAAACGCCGTCCGGAACTGTGAATATCGGTTTAACTTGCTGCGCATCAGCGGTTATGTCTGAGAACAACTTTGGCAACAGCATGGCGATCGCCGGCAGAGTTCTGTGAATAATATCAGTTTGGGAAAGGTTAATGAACCGATATTGACAGTTTATTCAGAAACGTTGCTGCCGTCGGAGAGATTTTACGTTGATCATTGACGGCGGCCGACGCGAATGAAGCAGCCGCCGCCGGCGTCGATTCCGGCCTCCGGTGCGTTCTCCGGATCCGCGTGGCGGGGGACGGGTTCTGCCGGAGAAAACCATTCCGCCGCTTGACAAACCGTCCGATCCATGTCAACTTAATTCCGGGTCTGCTTGCTCTGTTTTTCCTCGAAGCGTCGCGTCGTGAAGAGAGAGGATGCTCTCTTTTTCAGGCGGAGCTTTCCGTTGCAGAATTTCAGACGGCATCTGCGTCCTGCATGGACATGCCGTGTGAGAATCTTCATGGAGAACTGCTTCTGGAAATCGGATTGAAGCGCGCGGTGGACTGCATGTCGAGCTTCAGCGAAGCCGCAAGGGGCGGTATTTCATCGGAAAACGCACGTATCGAGAAACTTCCTGTCTTAGCCGTTGGGAGTTGACAAAGAAAACGACGGAGATGTCAGCCGAATGAAAGATTACATTGCTCAGCTGGTGGTGCGTTACCCTGTCTTGAAGCAGATGCACGGCCGGATTAAACTGGCCGTCGACAAATTGATAAATTCGTTGGAAAAAGGCGGTACGCTGTTCGTGTGCGGCAACGGCGGCAGCGGATCCGATGCTGAGCATATCGCCGGAGAAATGCTGAAAGGGTTTCTTTGTGAACGCAGACTGTCCGAAAAGGAAAAATTCAGACTGGAACAGAATTTAGGAGAGGACGGAAAAATCTTGGGAAACGAGCTGCAGCGTGGCCTGCGGTGTATTTCGCTGTTGAGTCACCCCGGATTTTCCACGGCTTTCGCCAACGACGTGAATCCTCTTTCGACTTTTGCGCAGCAGCTTTATGTGCTCGGACGTGCCGGTGACTTGCTGATGGGCATTTCCACCTCCGGCAATTCGGAAAATGTGCGGAGGGCGTTCATGGTGGCGCGAGCCACGGGAATTGGAACGCTGCTTCTTACCGGCGGAGTTCCGGGAACCTGCGCTCGGTATGCGGATGTGGTTCTGGGTGTACCGGAAACGGAGACGTATAAAATTCAGGAGCTGCATCTTCCTTTATATCATATGATGTGCATGGCCGCTGAGGATTATTTTTTCGGATCGGACGCGGAAGTTAATGATTTCGGGAAGAATGATGAATAGCGTGGCGTCAGTACGGCATGTTGCTATTATCATGGACGGCAACGGACGCTGGGCCGAGAGGCGCGGCATGTCGAGAAGCGCGGGTCACAGACAGGGAGCTGAGGCGATATCCGGGGTGCTGGAGGCGGCGCAGCTGCTTGGAATCAGATTTCTCACACTGTACGCTTTCAGTACGGAGAATTGGAAACGTCCGGATGCGGAAATCAGTGCGTTGATGGGACTGCTTGAGGAATTTCTGGATCGAAAAATTTCGGTTTTTCAGGAAAAGAACATAAGACTTAAAACGGTGGGGCGCACTATGGGTCTGCCCCGCAGAGCCGCAGAAAAATTGTTGAACGCGGTTGAATTGACACGGGACAACGACGGCGGGACATTGATTCTCGCCCTGAATTACGGCGGGCGTGCGGAGATAACGGATGCCGCGGTCTCGCTTTCCAGGGCCGTTCTGTCGGGGGGAATGAAGCCGGAGCAGATTGACGAGAAAATATTTTCTTCGTTTCTGTACGATCCGTCGGTGCCGGATCCGGATTTGCTGATCCGCACCAGCGGAGAGATGAGAATAAGCAATTTTCTCCTGTGGCAGATCGCGTATGCGGAACTGTACATCACGGAAAAACTATGGCCTGATTTTACAGGAGACGACCTGAAGAAAGCGGTCGAGGAATTTTCCCGGAGAAAACGCAGATTTGGCGGATGTCAGGCGTCGACGGGAGGCGCGGAATGAAGCTGACGGATCGGAGTGCCGCTGGTTTCGGAGACAATGAATGTCGGGAACAGATGAATGTTTAGGTTGAGGATAATAAGTTTTCCGGTGCTGCTGGCGGCTTTTTTTCTGATGATATTCTGGAAAAGCGGAGGAGTCTGGATGTTTTCTCTGCTGTCGGGAGCCGCGATGTTCTGTCTGACGCTGGAAGCTTCGGCGATGCTGGAGAAGATGGGGATTCCGTCTTTTCCGAAATTCAGCGCATGCTCCATGGCTCTGTTCTTCTGGAAAGTATGCGCGGACAAAGTTTTTCCTTCGTGCGGCATGGCGGGATTGCTTCCGCTTGTCCTGCTGCTGTTCGGAGGGTGGCTGTCACTGCTGTGGTCCGGGGATCGGTTGTTCGTAAAGAAGTTCATCTGCTCCTGCGGAATTTTTTTGTTTCTGTCCATACCGTTTCTGATGCTGCTGAATGTGTATTTTTCTGATGACTCCGGAGGCGGCACGGATGGAGTTTCTGCGGGTGCCATTAATTTTTTGTTTCTGACACTGGTGACGAAATCCATGGACACTGGAGGGTACGTCGCCGGAATGTTGACGGACAAATTGATGAATGGAGGTAATCACAAGCTTGTCCCGGCGCTGAGTCCCAAGAAATCAGTGGAGGGAACGGTGGGCGGCATCCTGCTTTCGATGGCGACGGCGTCGGTCTTTTTTGCGGTGGGATGGGTACCGGATGGAACCGGTGTCATATGGTGTGTGCTGTCCGGACTGTTTCTTGGAATCGGCAGTCTCGCCGGCGATCTGACCGAATCGGCTTTGAAAAGAGCCTGCGGAGTCAAGGATTCCGCCAATCTGATTCCAGGCATGGGGGGTGTCTTTGATGTCCTTGACAGTTTTATCTACAACGGTTTTATATTTGAAATTCTCCTGATCGCAAGATTCTGAAATCGTTTCCCGAGTCGCAGCGAGAGAGAGCCTGCGGGAATACGTGGGGCGGATTTTCGCCGGAGACGGCGTGTTCACGAATGGATCGGCGATCACGTTATGACGTGTCGTGTTTCATGACGCTTCCGTCCTCGGATGCCGGTAACGGCGGGGAGTGTGGGTTCATTCACATGCGTTGCCGCAGCGGGCGTTCCTGAAAGCGGGGAGTGTCTCACACGGCGTCGGCCGCGTGCGTCACGTCACGACGACGGAGAATCATCGACGGAAAGTGTCCGTTCGTCATGATCAAGATGCCATGCCTTGCGGTTGGCGAACTCGTTGACGCCGGGGAAAAGACGCACGAAGGTCAGCACTCCCCTGTACCAGAACGGATACACCACCTCGCGCCGCCGCTTTGCGCAGGCGCGGTACACCCTGCGGGCGAGAGTCTGCGGCGTTGCCGTCCCCCGTCCCGGAGTCTCCGGAGGCCTGCGGCCGCCCAGGGCGCGATGCGAAAACCCTGTTTCAATTCTTCCCGGACATACCGTGACCACATGAATGTCTCGGTTGCCGATTTCCATGCGCAATGATTCCGAGAAGAGACGCAGTGCCGCTTTCGCCGCGTTGTACGCTCCCATGCAGGCGACGGGGACCGTGGCGGCGACAGAGGAGATGTTCACGACTGTTCCGCGTCCGGCGGCAAGCAGCGGAATCATGGCGCGGGTCAGGGCGACAGGAGCGAAGAAGTCAACTTCGAACAGGTAACGCAGTGAGGACTCGTCCAGTTCCTCCCAGGTGGCGTATGCTCCGATGCCGGCATTGTTGATCAGAACGTCGACGCGTCCGAACCGGTCGGAAAGACGGCGGATCAGCATTGCCCTGACGTCGGGGGAAGTCAGATCTCCGGCCATAAACTCGTCCACCGTGTCCCGGCGCGGAGCGGTGCGTGAAATTCCTATGACAGTGAAGGCATGCCGGCGGAACTCCCTGGCGAGAGCTTCTCCCAAACCGCCGGAGACACCGGTGATGACGGCAACGCCCATGGCAACGGCCTTTCCTGAGGACAGCGGAACGTCCGATCCGCATGCACGGACTTTGCGTTCTGCGCGGCGGACGGCCGCGCCGTGCTTCCGCGCCTTACGCGATCTGAAATTACTATATTCCTGCCGGAGGGGAAACACAAACCGCGCCGGAGTTTATCGCCGCGCCGCACTTGCCGCAGCGGGCAACTCCGTGTATATTGTCAGTTAAGTTGACGCATTCAGTTGTGATTTTAACACCGGGGGAAATGATAGCCATGCGTATGTCCAGACTTGTCGGACGCCGGCTCAGAGAAGCTCCAAAGGATGCGCGCACGTCCAGTCATAAATTTCTGATTCGTGGGGGGTACGTCCGTCCGGTTTCATCGGGAATTTATTCGCTGCTGCCGATCGGGGAACGGGTCATCCGGAAAATCGAGGCGATTATCCGGGAGGAGATGAACCGCATCGACGGTCAGGAGGTGCTCATGCCGGTTGTGCTTCCGGCCGAGCTGTGGGAGGAGTCCGGACGCTATCAGTCGGTCGGACAGGAGCTGCTCCGCTTCAGGGACCGCAACGACAAGCCGATGCTTCTGGCCATGACTCATGAAGAAGCGGTTGTCCATCTGGTGCGCAGCGAGGTCAGCAGCTACAAGCAGTTGCCGATAATGCTCTATCAGATCCAGACCAAGTATCGCGATGAAGCCAGACCTCGCGCCGGGCTGATCCGGGTGAGGGAGTTCACCATGAAAGACGCTTATTCTTTCCATGCGACGCAGCAGGATCTGGAAACGTATTACGGGCGCGTCCACGCGGCTTACGAACGGATCTTCCGCAGAATCGGCATGAAAAACGTCCTGTCGATAGAGTCTGATTCCGGTTTGATGGGGGGGAAGGTGTCGCACGAATTCATGGCGATCTGCGAATGCGGGGAGGATACCATCTTCACCAATCCCAACCGTACCTACTGCGCCAACAGGGAGATCGCCGCGGCGGCCTGGAAATTCGAGAAGTCACAGCCGCTGCCTTTGGAGAAGGTGCGTACCCCCGGGCACACCTCGATTGAAGACGTGGCGAAGTTTCTCAATGTCGGCGCGGAACAGACCGCCAAGACGGTTTTCTTTCAGAATGCGCTTAGCGGCGAACTGATCCTTGCCGTGATCCGCGGGGATTTTGAGGTGAATGAACATAAACTCGGTTCCGTAGCGCGCGCCCCGGAGCTGAAGTTCGCCGACGACGGCGAAATCCGCGGGCTCGGCTGTGTCCCCGGATATGCGTCGCCGCTCGCGGTGGATCCCTCCAGGGCGAGGATCGTCGTCGATCGCTCCGTCGCGGAGTCGTCCAACCTGATAATAGGAGCGAACGAACCGGACTGTCATTACCGGAATTTCAATTTCGATCGCGATCTCGCCGCCGAGGCGGTCACCGTCGCGGACATCGCCACCGTCCGCGAGGGAGACCCGTGTCCGGTGACGGGGCAGCCTCTCGTCATGACCCGCGGAATCGAGGTCGGCAATATTTTCCAGCTGGGAACAAAATATTCGGAGCCGATGCGTTGCGAATATCTCGATCGCGACGGCAGATCACATCCCATGGTGATGGGGTGCTACGGTATCGGCGTCGGACGTTCCATGGCCGCGGTGATGGAACAGTCCTGTGACGAATGCGGACCGATCTGGCCGATGTCGATCGCCCCGTATCAGGCGCACATATGTGCGATTAATCCGCAGTGCGCCGACGTGGGAGATGCCGCGGAACGGCTTTACGCCGAATTGTCCGATGCCGGGGTGGAGGTCGTTTACGACGATCGGGGGGAGAAAGCGGGTTTTATGTTCAGCGACGCGGATCTGCTCGGGGTTCCGCTGCGGTTGGTGGTGTCTCCGAAGACCTTGTCCGACGGCAAGGTGGAACTGCTCCGCCGCGGCTCCCGCGAGGCCGCACTGCTGAATCTGGACACCGTGACGGCGAGAATACAAGAGGAGATATCGCTGGAGTTGGAGCGACTGAATTCATAAGGTCTGTTGAATCGCGGGGGTAGCCATGTGGAACTACAATGACAAGGTTATGGAACATTTCCTGCATCCTCACAATGCGGGCGAGATTGAGAATCCGGACGGAATCGGCGAGGTGGGCAACGCCAGTTGCGGAGATGCTCTCCGCCTGACTTTCAAACTGGATCAGGACGGGCGTATCGCCGACGCCCGCTTCAAAACTTTCGGATGTGTCAGCGCGATCGCTTCCAGTTCGGCGTTGACCGATTTGATCAAGGGAATGACCCTCGACGAGGCCGCGAAGGTCACCAATCAGGACATTGTCAATCTGCTGGGCAGTCTTCCGGAAGAGAAGATGCATTGCTCGGTCATGGGGATGGAAGCCCTTCAGGCCGCCATCGCGCATTACCGCGGGGAGAAGAATCCGTTCGAGTGCGACGCATCCGACCATGAAGGCAAGCTTGTCTGCAAGTGCTTCGGAGTCACCGACGTCAAAATCCGCAAGGTGGCGCGCGAGAACAACCTCCGCAAGGCGGAGGACGTCACCCACTATTGCAAAGCGGGCGGCGCATGCGGGTCATGTCTTGATGAAATTCAGCAGATTCTGGATCAACTGTGGGCCGACAACGCGTCACCTTCGTCGGAGCGCGGCGGCGGTTTCGCGTCCCTGCCGGTGATGCAGCGTGTCGTGCGGGTTCAGGAAGTGATAGACAAGGAGATAAAGCCGCTGCTGGAACAGGACGGCGGCAGCATAGATTTGATTGACATTCAGGGGACGCGGATCATCGTCAAGTTGCAGGGACGCTGCGCCGCCTGTCCGGCGTCGGGAGCTACGCTCAAACATACAGTTGAAGATAAACTCCGCGAGTTTGTTTCATCCGAATTGACCGTGGAAAGTATTTAGAGGGCGTTTGACGCGGCGATGTCGGTCAAGGTGGCGATTACCGAATTGGAATACGGCAAGGCTGCGGAGTATCTGCGCAGTCAGCCGGATTTGGAGTTCATAGTCAGCAGTCCCGACGAGGAGTCGCTGGCCGCCGCGATCCGCAGGTGCGGCGCCCGGCACGCCGTCGTCGGCGTGCGCAAGTATGTCGGAGAGCTGTACCGGGCGCTGCCGCGGGGCGGAGTCATCGCCAGGTTCGGAGTCGGATACGACGGCATTGACCGCGGGCTGGTCGCGAAGTACGGGTTGCTTTGCACCAATACTCCTGGCGTCCTGGAGAGTTCCGTGGCGGAGTTCGCCGTCGGCGCAATGATCTCTGCCGCACGGCGTCTCAGTCTCTGTGCGGCCGATGTCCGCGGCGGCGTCTGGCGCAACCATGTCGGCGTCGAACTGGAGGGCAAGCGTCTGCTGATTGTCGGATGCGGCAGAATCGGGAGGCAGACGGCGCGCATTGCCGCCCGGGGGTTCGGAATGCGTGTGGCCGGCGTCAGCAGAACGGGAGAAAACCCGGATCCGTCCCTCTTCGAAGCGGTATACGCTGACTTCTCCGAGGCGGCTCCCGACGCGGATTTCATTTCGTTGCATATTCCCGACAACAGCGGCAATGTGCACTTCATCAATGCCGACACTCTCCGGCTGATGAAGAGATCCGCCATACTTGTCAATACTTCCCGAGGTTCGGTCGTCGACGAGAATGCGCTGTATGACGCCGTCGCGGCGGGCGCGATCGCCGGCGCCGCGCTCGATGTTTTCAAGCACGAACCGTACCAGCCTGATGATCCGTCGCGGGATTTGCGACGGCTTGATCGCGTGATTCTGACGCCGCATCTTGCCAGCAGCACGAAAGATGCATGCGTTCGTGTCGCGCGTCGCGTCGTCGCCAACATCCGCGCCGTTGAGCGCGGCGACCGTGATCGGCTTGATCTGATCTGATCTGATTTGAGTGCACGGCCGTTATGACGAATCCTCCAGTAGTCTTGCGGGGCACAGGAAAGCGGAGCGCAAAAGTGGCGGTTTTGCCGGACAATGGCGGATAGAAACGAGAACGGCTGCGATCGAATCGTGTATGTCGCGGAACCGCGCGGCATGTGCGCCGGCGTCCGGCGGGCGCTGCACATGTTGAACGATGCCGCAGGCGATGTTTATGTTCTGCATGAGATAGTTCACAACAATTACATCGTCGGGCGATTGCGGGCGCGGGGCGTGCGTTTCATAGAATCTCCGGAAGATGCGCCTCCCGGAGCCACGCTGGTGTTCAGTGCGCACGGCGTGTCCAGGGCGGTGGAGTCCCGCGCCAGATCGAGAGACCTCCGGATAGTGGATGCCACGTGTCCTCTTGTGAAGAGAGTGCACGCTTCGGCGGCGGCGGGCGTCGCTGCGGGCGAACTGGTGCTGCTGGCCGGGCACAGGGGGCATCCGGAAGTGGACAGTATTCTCGGGCAGGCGCGATGCGGGGAAATCCGTCTGCTGGAGGGACTGGAGGATGTGGCGTCGCTGCCCGATGTCGCCGATCGTCCCATCCGCCTGGTGGCTCAGACGACACTGGATCCGGACTTTGTGAATGTTCTGCGACAGGCAATCGCCGATCGCTGCGGCGTGTATCCGGAGATGGGAGCGGGAATCTGCTATGCCACCGTCAACCGGCAGAAAGCTGTTCAGAAACTGGCTGCATGCGCCGAACTGGTGATAGTCGTGGGCTCGCCGCACAGTTCCAATTCGAACCGCCTTCTGGAGGTGGCCGCTGCGGTCAATGAAAATTCGTTTCTGCTGGACCATCCGGATGCGCTTGACGCGCGACGTCTGGAGCGGGTGCGGACAGTGGGAGTCAGTGCCGGAGCCAGTGTCCCGGACGAGCTGATCGCGCTGCTGCTGCTGCGGCTGCGCCGCGCCGGTTTTGTCCGTACGGAGGCGGTGCGGGTGTAGCGGATCTCCAGTCGTCTCTTCCGTTTCCCGGTGCTTGCGGGATCCGGACTTTTGTTGGATGCGCCGCTGTAAAAAACTCAAATTGAATGTACATTAACCGCGTCGGTTTTCCCCGACGCCGTATCCGGGAGTGTTCCCAAGCCATGCACGTCTTGTTTGTCTGTACCGGCAACAGTTGCCGCAGTCCGATGGCCGAGGTCTATTTTTCCAGTCTCTGCTCGCGTCCGGGATGCGTGGCCATAACAGTCTCATCCGCCGGCACGGCGGCTTGGCCCGGCATGCCGGCATCGAGGGCGGCCATCGCGACGATGGCGGAGCTGGGGTTGGAATTACGTTCGTTCCGCAGCACCCGTCTGACGACGGGACTGGCCGATTCGGCGGATCTGATAGTGGCGATGAGCGACGCTCACCGGCGTGCGGTGCTGGCGCTGGCTCCTGCCGCAGCCGATAAGACCCGTCTGCTGCTGGGCGACGCGGATGTTCCGGATCCGTTCGGGGGCTCGGTCGCGGATTATCGGGCGGTGTTCTCCGTCATGCGGCCGGCGCTGACGCGTCTGGCGGATGAATTGCTAGCCGGCGCATGACAGGCTGACGCGATGACATTTGTTGTTCGGCGACGAATGGTTCTGACGATAAGGAGGTGGGCTGTGGATAATTTCAATTTCGTCTCGAAGCCTTTGACCCTGGCACTCGGCGCGGATCACGGGGGGTTCCAATTAAAGGAACAGCTTGCGGACGCTCTGCGGAGTTCGGGCGCGACTGTCTTGGACTGCGGGGCGGAGACTTTCGATCCGGCGGATGACTACGAGAATTTCGGCGCCGCGGTCGGGTGGGCTCTGGTTCGGAGACAGGCGGACTGCGGGATATTGATCTGCCGTTCCGGAATCGGTATGGCAATTGCCGCCAATCGGTTTCACGGCGTGAGGGCCGTGGTCGCCGCCAGCGCCTCGGACGCCAGGAAATCCCGGCAGCACAATGCGTCCAACGTGCTGGTGCTGTCCGGGGACAGCATGAACTTTGACCTCGCTATGACAATTGTTCGCGAATGGCTCGGCACCGGCTTCGGCGGCGAGGAGAGGCATGCGCGGCGGCTGCGGCATTTGGAGTCGGCGACGTATGACGACATCGCCGCGTTGAGGAGCGTTGATCCGATCATCGCGGAATGGATCGACAAGGAGAAAGTTCGTCAGGAAGAGGGGATCGAACTGATTGCCTCTGAAAATTTCACCAGCTGCGCCGTCCGGGCGGCGCAGGGTTCGATTCTGACCAACAAGTATGCAGAGGGATATCCTGGAAAGCGGTATTACAACGGCTGTGAGTTCATCGATGAGATCGAAAGAATTGCGATCGAACGCGCCTGCAGGCTGTTCGGTGCGGAAGCCGCCAACGTGCAGCCTCACGCGGGCAGTCCCGCGAACCAGGCGGTGTACATGGCTCTGATCAAACCGGGCGACACCGTGCTGGCCATGAGTCTGGATCACGGCGGGCATCTGACCCACGGGCATCCCCTGAATTTTTCAGGGCTGCTGTACAATATTGTGCCGTACGGAGTCGACCGTGAATCGGAACGTATAGACTATGATGAAGTGGAACGGCTGGCGAAGCTCCATAAACCGGCCATGATCATCGCCGGAGCCAGCGCCTATCCGCGCGTGATTGATTTCGCCAGACTGCGCGCCATCGCGGATTCGGTCGGTGCCAAGCTGTTTGTCGACATGGCGCACATAGCAGGTCTGGTGGCGGCCGGGGAACATCCGAATCCCGTGCCGTACTGCGACGTTGTGAGCACCACCACGCACAAGACGCTGCGGGGGCCGCGCTCGGGGCTGATCCTGTGCAAGGAGCAGTACATCAAGGCCGTCAACTCCAGAGTTTTCCCCGGACTGCAGGGCGGTCCTCTGGAGCATGTAATCGCGGCGAAAGCCGTCTGTTTCGCGGAGGCGATGACGCCGGCGTTCAGAGCCTATCAACACCAAATCCGGCTTAACGCCGCGAAACTGTGTTCGGAGTTGGCGGCCAGAGGATTCAGGATCGTCTCGGGCGGTACGGACAACCATCTGATGTTGATCGACCTGCGCCGGAAGCGGACCACGGGCAAGGCTGTCGCCAACGCTCTGGACATGGCTCGGATCACGGTCAACAAGAACATGATCCCGTTCGATCCGGAGAAGCCGTTCGTCACGAGCGGCATCCGAATCGGCACGCCCGCCGTTACGACGCGCGGAATGAAGGAGGCGGAGATGGTGCGGATTGCCGATTTCATAGAACGGGGGGTGGAGCTGAGGGACGATGAGTCAGGATTGCGCAGGCTCGGCGAGGAGGTTCGCGAGTTTGCCACGATGTTCCCGCTGCCGCACTTTTGAAGCGCAGAGAACATCTCGGAACCTAACAGAGGGTCAAGAATGATCGACATCAAATTACTGCGCGAACATGCGGATCTCGTGCATGCGAACATGATTCGCCGCAACTGTCCTGTGAATTTCGATGCGCTTATTGAAATCGACAACGTCTGCCGGACTCTGCAGACGGATGTGGAGAGGTTGCGCGCGGAACGGAACAGATTGAGCAAGGAATGTCGCGCAAACCCGGAACTGCGGGAGACGGTGCGGCATATGAAGGAAGAGCTGGCCGACAAGGAAACGACGCTGACCCGGCAGCAGGCTAAACTGCAGACGATGCTGGATTATCTGCCGAATCTGCTGGCCGACGATGTGCCGGACGGCGTGGATGATTCCGACAACGTCGAAATCCGCCGCGTCGGTCAGATTCCGAAGTTCGCATTCAAGGCGAGAGATCACCAGGAGCTTGGAGAGCTTCTGGGGATCCTGGATGTTCAGCGCGGTTCCAAGGTGGCGGGCGCAGGCTTCTATTACTGGAAGGGGAAGGGCGCGCAGCTGGCGCAGTCTCTTTTTTTCTGGGTGCAGCAGGAATTGGTCAAGCGCGGGTTCACACTGTTTATGACGCCCTGCGTGGCCAAGGAGAGAACGCTGTACGGAACCGGTTATCTGCCGTTTTTTGCGGATCAGACATATTCCCTGCGTGATTCGGATTTGGCGTTGATCGGCACTTCCGAACAGACCCTGGTCGGCTTTCACGCCGACGATGTGCTGGAGGAGGCGGATTTGCCGCGATGTTATACCGCGTTTACTCCATGCTTCCGCACCGAGGCGGGCAGTTATGGCAAAGCCAGCAGGGGCATATTCAGGGTGCATCAGTTTCATAAAGTGGAGCAGATTGTGTTCTGTCGTCCGGAGGATTCGGTGAAATACCACGAGGCGTGCCTCGCCAATGAGGAATATCTGCTGCAGCGGCTGAAACTGGCGTATCATGTGGTCAACGTCTGTGTCGGGGATCTCGGCGCGCCCGGATACAAGAAATATGACATCGAGGCTTGGTTCGCCGGTTTCGGCGCGTACCGCGAGGTCACGTCAAACACCAATCTCACGTCTTTTCAGAGCCGCAGATTGAACATACGTTACAAGAAGCAGGATGGAACCAAGGATTTCGTCCACACCATCAGCGCCACAGCCGTCACCGACCGTGTTCTCATCGCGATTCTGGAAAACAATCAGCAGCCGGACGGGACGGTGCTTGTTCCCGAAGTGCTGCAGCCGTACGCCGGATTTGACAGGATCGAGCCGGCGAAGTGAGCCGCGACGTGCGGACTGCTGAACGGTTTTGTCCTGTTCTGCACTTCCGGTTGACAAATTGATGATCCAATGATAGCTTTAGCGCGTTTTTGCCGTGATGTGCGAGGCAAGGAAGCAAACTTTCGGAACAACTGACAGTCACCCAAAGGAGGCGTCGATGGAAAAGAGGGCGGACGACAAGGGCGTTGCGATTATCGGAATTTTTGTCGAGGATCAGTCGTCGGTGGAACGGCTGAATGTCATACTGCACGATCATAACGAGATAATAGCGGGACGTATGGGAATCCCGTACCGCGCCCGTCATGTGTGCATAATAAGCGTGATTGTGGATGCGCGTGAATCCGAGATGAACGAGCTGATCGGCAAAATCAGGGCGCTGAAAGGTGTTAAGGTTCAGATCATGCATTCGGGAATCGGTGCGGCGACGAAGAACGACTGAAGCTGGAAGGTGTCTTGAACATGTACGACCTCCGATCCGGTACTGCGGACGATTTCATCGATGACAGCGAAATCAGGGAGACGCTGGAATATGCGGCGTCCAACCGGAGCAACCGGGAACTTGTAAACCAGCTGCTGGACAGGGCACGGGACTGCAAAGGTCTGACACACAGAGAGGCCGCGCTTCTGCTGGAGTGCGATCTGCCGGAGGAGAACCGGCGTATGTTCACGCTCGCCCGGGAGCTCAAACAGAAGTTGTACGGCAACCGCATAGTGATATTTGCGCCGCTGTATCTCTCCAATTTTTGCATCAACGGCTGCACCTACTGTCCGTATCACAGCACCAACAGACGTATTGTGCGCAAGAAGCTCAGTCAGGAGGATATCGCCCGCGAGGTCGTGGCGTTGCAGGACATGGGACACAAGCGTCTCGCGCTGGAGGCTGGAGAGGATCCGGTCAACAATCCGCTGGAATACATTTTGGAGAGCATTCACACGATATACGGCATTCGCCATAAGAACGGAGCCATCCGGCGCGTGAATGTCAACATAGCCGCGACGACTGTGGAGAATTACCGGAAGCTGCACGACGCCGGTATCGGGACCTACATCCTTTTCCAGGAGACTTACAACCGGACGGCTTACGAAGCGCTGCATCCCACCGGGCCGAAGCATAACTACGCCTGGCATACGGAAGCCATGGACAGAGCCATGGCCGGCGGTATTGACGATGTGGGTCTGGGGGTTCTGTTCGGACTGAATCTTTACCGCTATGATTTCGTCGGTCTGCTGATGCATGCGGAGCACCTGGAGGCCGTGTACGGGGTCGGCCCGCACACGATCAGTGTTCCCCGCATCCGTCCTGCGGATGATATCGACACGGCGAGATTCTCGAATGCAATCAGTGACGAGGTGTTCGCGAAAATTGTCGCATTGTTGCGCATCGCGGTGCCTTACACCGGATTAATCGTGTCGACGAGAGAGTCTCAGAAAGTGCGTGAACGCGTGCTCGAAGTTGGAATTTCGCAAATCAGCGGCGGGTCGCGCACCAGTGTCGGCGGCTATGTCAGGGAGGAGACGCCGGAGGAAAATTCCGCCCAGTTCGAGACCAGTGATCGGAGAAGCCTGGATGAAGTGGTGGACTGGCTGTTGTCGCTCGGCTACATTCCGAGTTTCTGCACCGCCTGCTACCGGGAAGGCCGCACGGGAGATAGGTTCATGAGTCTGGTCAAGGCGGGGCAAATCGCGAACTGCTGCCAGCCCAACGCATTGATGACGCTCAAGGAATATCTGGAAGATTATGCCTCGCCAGGCACCAGGGCGAGGGGGGATGCGTTGATCGCGTCTGAATTGGAACGTATTCCCAGCGAGAAAGTGAGAAAGCTTGCCCGCGAGCATCTCGCGGAGATGTGCGACGGGAAGCGGGATTTCCGGTTCTGAAAACGGACGGACCGTTCCGCGACGGGGGAATCGGGTTCGTCCTCCGCTTCACGGATTCATACGCGTGTCGGCGGATGTGTTGCTTGCTTTTAGCGCGGACGACGGCAGCTCCGCGCTGCTTCCCGCGAGGAGCCGCTCCGTAAGTCGCGAAACTTCAACGGTCGAAAAGACCGTCTGAGGTTTTTTCGCAGGTCGGCGCGGACCGCCAGGTATTTCCACCGGCAGAACGCAAAGTCATGAGGCAGATAATTCTCCAGCCAGGAGTATTTCAGCTGATAGGAGACGGGCACTCCTTCATAGATCCAGGGCACCAGCGGTATCAGGTGACGCACCATCCTTTGATACAAATCGGTTCTTTCCGGCGAATCCGCCATCCGGTACGCCTGTTCGTACATCCGGTCGAATTCCCGGTCGGAAAACGCCGTGCGATTGCATCCCCCCGCATTGCGACTGTAGAACAGCTGCAGAAAATTTTCGGCGTCGGGATAATCCCCCACCCAGGAATACAGGAACAGCTGCGTCTTGCCCTGCCGCAGCTTTTCGACGAAGCGAGGCGCGCTGTTGAGCACGGATCGCACACGGATGCCAATCTGCGCGAGATCCGCAGCCATCAGTTCGCCCAGCTGGCGCTGGGCGGACGTGTTGTTCCCCTGATCGAACGTCAATTCCAGAGGAGCGCCGGTCCGGGGGTCGATGCCTTCCGGATACCCCGCCTCCGCCAGCAGCTTCCTGGCCAGCGTCAAATCATGACAGAGGTATGGATTCTTCAGTGACGGGTCGAACCCGTTCACGTCCGGGGGCAGCGGTCCGGCCGAGGGTATCAGCAGGTTGTTCATGTGACGGACTCGGGCGCCGACGTCAAACGCGAGCGAGATCGCCCGACGCAGCTTCACGTTGAGCAGCAGGGGATCCAGAAAGTTGAAGCCGATGTAACGCATTTCGAACGCCGGCGACTTCAGCAGTTCGACCCCCCGTTCCTGCAGAGCCGGAGTCACGCGGCCGTCGCCCGCCACCAGATCCAGATTGTCTTTGTCCACCGCGCTGATATCCAGTTCCCCCTGCAGAAAAAGCAGCCATGATGAGAACGGTTGCCGGATCTGGTAGCATACCACCTGATCAGCCAGCGGCAAAGCCCGCGTGCGGTCCGCGGGATTGGCGGCCTCGGAGAAATACTGACGACGGTATTCGGGATTGCGAGTCAGAATCAGTCGGTAGTTCCGAATCCACTCCTGCAGGAGAAAAGGTCCGGATCCGACCGGATGTTCGGCGAATTCCTCCCCGTAATAAGCCACCGCGCGGCGAGACACCACCGCCAGATTCGGCAGAGCCAGCAGATAGAGGAAGTGCGGATCGGGCGCGTTTAAGCGGATGGTGAACTCGAGATCTCCCAGTTTCTGCAAACCGCTCACTGGAGCGTCGTAGATCGACAAATCCCGAGGCGAGGCACGTTCGCTGCGCTCTCTGAACCGCTCCAGTCCGGCGATTTTCCCGCGCACCATCCAGAAGGAGGAGCTGTGAAGCCGAGCATCCGCCAGCCGTTTCAGAGAAAACAACACATCGTCCGCGCGTATGCGGCGCATTTCCCGAGGAAGACCGGCGAAGCAGGGATCTTCCGGAAAATACAGATCGCCGCGTAATCTGAAGCGGAACTCGTCATGAGTCGCGTTCACTTCCGGCATGGCCGCCAGCATCGACGGAATCAGACGATAGGGACGTCGGACATAGTCGTATTCGAGAAGAGTGTCGTAGAATGCGGCAACCATGTCCCTGCTGGCCAAATCATCCGCCAGAGCGGGATCCAGCGTTTTGACTCTTCCTCCTGAAGCCAGATGCACTGCGGACCCGGCGCCTGCAACATCGGATTCATCGCAGCCGCAGAGCAGCAGCAGGCCGAGGATCCAGAACAGACTCCGACGCAGAGGCGGACGCGTTTTCGCCCCCGTAATGCTTCCCCTCATTCTGCCTGTTCCCGTTTATTCCGATTCCATGCCGCAAGAACACCGATCGGCCGCATCCGATGAGAAACGGGCGGCCGCATCGTCCTGTCACGGGGAGGGCGAGACATGCGCGGTCTACCGTCGGCGAAGCTTTGCTAAACGCTGGTGGGCCTCGAGCAGAAGCCGCTCCGTCTCCTCCCATCCTATGCAGGCATCGGTGATGGAGACGTCCGGCGCTGGGCACTGGCCGCCGACGATCTTCTGATTGCCGGGCTTGAGATAGCTTTCCAGCATGACGCCGTTGATGCAGGTCTCCCCGGCTTCAATCTGAGAAATGACGTCCTCAAAAACCGTATGCTGGCGTTCAAATTTTTTGGAAGAGTTGGCGTGACTGCAGTCAACCACGATGTTCGGTCTCAATCCGGCCTTCTCCATGGCGACACGCAGGAAGGCGATATGTTCGGAGGCGTAATTCGGTTGCGGGCCGCCGCGCAGCACCACATGGCCGTAGGGGTTGCCGCAGGTGCGGAAAACGCCGACGTGACCGTCCTCCAATACTCCGATAAAGCAGTGTCCGCTGCGGGCGGTCGCTACGGCGTCGATGGCGGTCTGCACCGAGCCGTCCGTGGCGTTCTTGAATCCCACCGGCATGGATATGCCGCTGCCGAGCTGCCGATGCGGCTGCGACTCCGTCGTCCGTGCGCCGATGGCGGCCCATGTCACCGAATCGGCGATGTACTGGGCGATGATCGGATCCAGCATCTCCGTCGCGACGGGAAGTCCTATGTCCACAATGCGCAGCAGCAGTTTCCGCGCGATGAAAATGCCCTTTTCTATGTTGTAGGAGCCGTTGATGTCCGGATCGTAGATCAGACCTTTCCAGCCCACCGTGGTGCGGGGCTTTTCAAAATAGGTGCGCATTATGATCAGCAATCCGTCCCGCACCTTGTCCGCAAGGCGTTTAAGTCTGGTCGCGTATTCAAACGCAGCTTCCGGATCATGGATGGAACACGGTCCCACGATGGCCATCAGCCGTCGATCGCGCCCTTCGAGAATGTCGCAGACTTCCTGCCGTGAACGGATGATCTTCAGCACAGCTTCCTGCGACAACGGCAGTTCAGAGCGAATGGAGCCAGGGCTCGGAAGCACGCTGCGGCTGGAGATGTTGACATTGTTGCTGCTTAGCATTGTTCTTAATTCCGGAAGAGCGATCAAAACAGTCGCAATCACGATTCCGCGATGCGCAGGGCAATATAACATTGAACATAGAAAATGCAATTGCGAATGCGAAACAGAGCGACAGTCGCAGCGGCGACTGCCGTGAGCGCCAGCGTCAACCGTGAAATTGTGCCCCTTCGCGGCACATGAGGAAATTTTCCGGACGATCCTCGGCCGTGGATGCCGCATGCTATCGGCGTGGAAACGGGCGCGTGGCGCGGAGCCATGCGGGCGGGGCGCGGCTGGACGGGCGCATGCGGCGATCCGCGCCCGGCGGCGCTCCCCGCACTTCCATTTGAAAAAAGTCCGTTTCGGCTATATACTCTTCCCGTTTCTGCACGGCGTCGTCCATGGAAAGCGAGATGGAAGAAATGAGCAAAAGATACCGAATCAGCATTGCCCAGGAGGAATGCAAGGGATGCAAGCGGTGTCTCACCGCCTGCCCCAGGAACCTTATCGACATCAGCGGCGAATTGAACAAGCAGGGGTATTTCCCGATACACGTCGAATTCCCAGACAGATGCATCGGCTGCGGATCCTGTTTTCTGCAATGTCCGGAACCCGGCGCCATCACCATTTACGAGACGGAGGAGTAGAGGTTTATGGAACACAACAACCGTCTTCTGCTGAAGGGTAATGAGGCGCTTGTGTATGGAGCGTTGCTTGCGGGGTGCGACTGTTTCTTCGGCTATCCCATCACGCCTGCGAGCGAAATCGCCCACAGCGCGGCGGCGCTTTTCCCGAAGCTTAACAGAGTGTTCATTCAGGCCGAGTCGGAGATCGCCGCCATCAACATGGTCATCGGCGCCGTCGCCGAGGGGAAGCGCGCCATGACGGCCAGTTCCGGTTTGGGAATCAGTCTGAAGCAGGAGGAAGTCAGTTACCTGGCGGCGTACGAGATGCCGGCGGTGATTGCCGACATCACCCGCGGCGGCCCCGGTCTCGGCAACATCGGACCGGAACAGTCTGATTACTTTCAGCTGGTGAAGGGAGGAGGGCACGGAAGTTACAAGTGTCTGGTCTTCACACCGAACTCCGTGCAGGAAATGTGCGACATGGCCTATGAGTCGTTCCGCATGGCGGAGAAATATAGAATGCCGGCCTACGTCATGGCGGACGGCGTCATCGGGCAGATGATGGAGTCGCTCACGCTCCCGGAACCGGCGGTCTATGATTACGATCCGGAATGGAAGATGGGGCGTATCGTCAACGGTGAGGCGAATTTCATCACGTCCATCTACCTGGAGCATGACGATCTCGAAGCGCTGAACCGGCGGCTGCAGGAGAAATACCGGATCATCGAGGAGAATGAGCAGCGCGCCGAGGAGTTCATGACGCAGGACGCCGAGGTCGTGCTGGTGGCCTACGGCATAAGTTCGCGTGTGGCTCTGGGCGCGGTTGAATCTCTGCGGAACGAGGGCGTCAAGGCCGGCATCATACGTCCCCAGATGGTGTTCCCTTTCCCCAGGAACAGTTTGCGCCGGCTCGTGGACAACGGCGTGACGCGGGCGATCGTGAGCGTCGAGCTGAGCGCCGGACAGATGATTGAGGACATAAAACTCGCCGTTGACTGTAAATTGCCCGTGTATCTCTGCAACCGGATGGGCGGCAATATTCCCACCTGCGCCGACGTGTCTGAAATGGTGAAACAAATTCTGGGAGAACAAACCAATGGGCGAAAGAGTTAAATTCGGCAAATCCTCCGTTTTTTTCGATACATTTGTCCGCAGGCCCGGTTCTCTCAAAAAGAACATGCACTATTGTCCGGGGTGCGGGCATGGCATACTGCACAAATTGATTGCCGAGGCTATCGAGCAGCACGGCATTCAGAAGGACACTGTTGTGATTGCGCCGGTCGGATGCGCCGTGTTCGCATACTATTACTTCAACTGCGGCAGCATTTCCGTGGCGCACGGGCGTGCGCCTGCGGTCGGCACCGGCATTTCACGCGCCAACCCGAAATCGTATGTCATCTCCTACCAAGGGGATGGCGATCTTGGAGCGATTGGATTCAATGAATTCATTCAGGCCGCGAACCGCGGCGAGAAAATGAGCGTGTTCTTCGTCAATAACGCCAACTACGGCATGACGGGCGGACAGATGGCGCCTACCACCCTGCCCGGGCAGAAAACCGTCACGTCCCCCTACGGAAGGAATACCGCGACGGATGGATTTCCGCTCAAGGTCTGCGAATTGACAAACGCGCTGGAATCACCGGTTTACATTGAGCGTGTCGCATTGACGACGACGGCGCACATACGTGACGCCAGGAAAGCGGTTTTCAAGGCGATAGAAAACCTCAAGGAGCGCCGCGGCTTCTCACTGGTGGAGGTTCTCTCCCCGTGCCCGGTGAACCTCAGGATGACCGCGCAGGAGATCAATGCGTTCATAGAGGAGCAGATGACGAAGTATTTTCCGCTCGGATGTTTCCGCGACAACGCCGCGGCGGAGTTTTCGCCGATGCCGCCGCCTCCGATTCATGATGCGGGCAAGGTCAAGGATCTGCTGTTTCCCCGCAAACTCAATATCGGTGTGCCGAAGACTTTCCGCAATGAGTCGCGCATTTTCAACTATGAACGCAGAATCAAGATCGGCGGTTTCGGTGGACAGGGGATTTTAAGTCTCGGAATCATGCTTGCGAACATGGCCAAACTGCGCAATTTCAACGTCACGTGGATGCCCTCATACGGTCCGGAGCAGCGCGGCGGCTCCGCGAGCTGCTCCATCATACTCAGTCATGATAAAATCTCCTCTCCTCTGATAGATCGCGATTGCAACCTGTTGATTGCCATGACGCAGACGGCTCTTGAGAAGTTCATTCACGAACTCAAGCAGAACGGCGTTCTGCTGTACGACAGTTCGACCATGAAACGGCCGGAGGTCGGCGGGGACAAGAAGGTGCTCGGCATTGACGCTCTGGACATTGCCGCAAACCGGGTGGGGAATCGGAAATGTGCCAATTCCGTGATTTTAGGCGCACTCTCGGTGATTTTGATCGATCATTATCTCGAGGGGGAGGACAAGGTGGATTTCGACCGTGCTTTTGAAGAGTCCATCATCGACAGTTTCAGCAGCAAGCCGGAGGTTATAAAGCAGAACCTTTATGCATTTTACGAAGGCAAGAAGGCGGTGATGGAGCATATCGGGAAACACGATGTCTAGCGATTAGGCATGAAGCTCCCGGGCGGACCGGCAGGAATCGGGGGCGTGGTTTCCGATCAGGTGTTTCTTCCGATGAGGAGGCGGCTTCACGCCGGTTCGCTTTTCCGTGTGCGCCGTCGGAAAGCGTGCCGTCCGTTCGTGTTCCCTTCTGCGTGTACGTGCGTCCCGCTGAAGACGGTTCGTTGTTGTGCTTGAAAAAATCCGGAAAAGACTGCATTTTATGGCAGCGCGGCGCAGCCGCGATATGCACGGGCGTCGTAAGGAGGGAGAAAACGCGGCACGAGTGTCCGCTCGGTGGCGCGTGCCGCACGGGAGTGCGTTTCGGTCTCCGCCGTGTTTCCCGTCGCGTCCCGCCGCAGCCTCGGGCGGGCACGTTGCCTGCGGGAATGCGTCAGGCCGTGCGACGTGTTGCCACGCGGACGGAGCGGATACAAAGAATCCGCATTTGTCCGCAGCAGTGATGCGCGGCGCGTGAACCGCGTGCGGTCGAACGGGGGATGCAGTTTTCATGTTCAAACCCGATTTCAGCAAGGGCGGAGGGCTGGTGCCTGTCGTGATTCAGGATTACCGCACCGGGGAGGTTCTGATGCTCGCCTACGCAAATGACGCGGCTTGGGAGGCGACGCTGCGGACCGGGCGTGCCACATACTTTTCCCGCAGCCGCGGCCGGCTCTGGCAGAAGGGGGAGACCAGCGGCCACGTCCAGTTGATTCGCAACATTCTTGTCGACTGCGACCAGGATGCCGTCGTCTATCAGGTCGAACAGATCGGCGGCGCCGCCTGTCACACAGGGCACAGGAGTTGTTTTTTCCGCAGATTGACCACCGACGGACTTCTTGAGGTGATCGACGAAAAGGAGCGGCGGACGAAGTCCTCGGAATTCCATGTTGGCTGACTGGGAACGCGGGCGGAGCGTGTCCGAGTTCCAACGTCATGCCTTATACGGCTTTTTTAAGGAGTGAAGACCAAGTGAATGCAACCATCCTCCATGAATTGCGTCAGACATTGCCTGGGATCGTTCTGCATTGCAATGTTTCTTTCCGCGAAATAACGTCCTTCGGCGTCGGGGGAGAGCTCCCGGTATTGGTGGAGCCGGACGATGATATTGACTTGTCGCGATTGGTCCGGTTTCTCAGCGGCCGCAATGTTCCTTTCATGGTGATCGGAGCGGGCAGCAATTTCGCGGGGATGGATCGGGCGTTTGAAGGCGTGGCCATCCGGCTTGGCCGCGGCGCTTTTGCTTCAATCGCCGTCGGGCGCAATCATGTCACCTGCGGCGCGTCGGTGCGTCTGGCGGAGCTGGCGCGGACTGCGGCGAAAGCGGGATTCGGCGGTTTGGCGGAGCTGGCCGGCATCCCCGGTACGCTCGGCGGAGCCATTGTCATGAATGCGTCGGCGCGCGGACACTCCGTCGGCGAGTTGATATTGCAGCTGTGTGGCTGTCGGCACAACGGCTCCATCTGGAACAGCGAAGGAGACGCGATAGAATGGCGTGATCATCGCAGTTCCGTCCCGGACGATGTCATTCTGACATCCGCCATACTGAAATTGCCCGCCGCCGACCCGGATGAGGAGCTGGCCAGGATCAATACGGAGATCGCGCTGCGCAGGAATGTTGAACCGAAAGGACGCACCGCCGGATGCGTCTTCCGCAATGTCTCTCCCGACGAACCTGCGGGGAGGCTCATCGACGAGTGCGGATTGAAAGGTCGACGGCAGGGGGCGTTGGAAATCAGCAGCGTGCATGCGAATTACTTTGTCAACCACGGCGAGGCGTCCGAGTCCGATCTGTTGACATTGATGACGGAAGTGCGTCAACGGGTGGCGGAACGGTTTCATTTTTATCTGGAACCGGAAGTGCGATTTGCCGCTCCGGATGCGGTGGAGCGTTTTCGCCGGGGGGCTCCGTCTCCCAGCGTCGCGGTGTTGTTCGGCGGCGTGAGCAGTGAGAGGGAGATTTCACTGCGCTCCGGTCGCGCCGTGGCCGGAGCGCTGCGGCGCGGCGGGTACAGCGTTGTCGAGGTGGATCTGCAGTCATGCGAAATGCTGCCGGAAATGCGAACTGCGGACGTCGTCTACCCTGTGCTCCACGGGGGATTTGGCGAGGACGGCACGCTGCAACGGCTTCTGGAAATGAATGATATCCGTTTTGTCGGTAGCGGGAGCGGAGCCTGCGCGCTGCTCATGGATAAAATCGCGACCAAGCGCAAGCTCGACGAATTGAACCTGCCGACGGCTCCCTGGGGAATTGTGACAGCATCGTACCGGGAGCTGCCGGCGTCCCTGAGGTATCCGGTGGTCATAAAACCTCCCCGCGAGGGCTCTACCATAGGCATCGTGAAAGTGGAGAACGCCGACCAATGGGAGGGGGCGCTGGAGACGGCTTTCTCCTATGATTCCGTTTTGTTGGTCGAGCAGTTCATCCGGGGCGTTGAACTGACGGTGCCGGTCATCAAAGGTCAGGCTCTGCCGGTTGTCGAAATACGCAGCCCGCACGGATTCTACGATTACGACGCCAAGTATGTCTACAAGGACGGCCGGACGGAATATTGCTGTCCCGCTCCATCGCTGTCGGCTGAGCAGACGAGGGAAATCACCGACATCGCCACACGGTTTTTCAGGGAATTCGGCTGCCGTGACATGCTGCGGATTGACTTTATCATGGGAGAAGACGGGATTTTCTACATACTCGAGGGGAATGCCATTCCCGGCTGCACCGCCACCAGCCTGGTGCCCAAGGCGGCGAAAGAGAGCGGGCTGTCTTTTGAACGTCTGACATCCTCACTGGTGCAAGCTGCGTTGAACAGAAGGTCGTGACGTGCGCAGCTGTCCGTCCATGACGGGGCATGGGTTCGTTTTTCTGACGGAAGCGCGCCTGAGATGTCTTCCGTGGCGTTTTCCTGTTTCATGCGTGACGAGGCAAAACAGAAGGCACGGTCTCATGAAATATACGCTTTTGTTGCTGATGACGGTCATGGTCCATGGTGTCGTGGCGGCGCCGATCGGCGCACCGGCGCCGGAACTGCAGCTGCAGGAATTCGTCAAAGGCTCCCCAATAAAGCTGGCGGATTTAAAAGGCAGGAAATTGCTGGTGATTCACTTCTGGGGGACTAAGTCCATGTCCTGTGAACAGGCCGTGCCGTTGATAAATGCAGTCAAGGAAAAATTCGGGAAGAAGGACGTGGAATTTCTGGCCGTCGGCAGCGATGATGCCGACTCGCTGCGCAAGGACCCCGCGATGAAGACGCTGGATATGTCCATCGCCTCCGACAATATGGTCAGAACCGCCGACAGTTATTTGCGACAGAGAGATCGGCTGCCGACCGACGCCGTCGTCAGCAAGGGCGGCGTATTGCTTTGGCTCGGCCCGACAGCGGAGTTGAGCAGTGTTCTCGGAAAAATCGTCGCGGGGGAATACGATCTGGCCGCCGCTGCGGATTTTGACCGTTTTGACAGAGAGATGTTCGCCGTCATCCGCGCGAAGAACTATCGGAAAGCGCTGGAGCTGCTGGATGCCAGACTACGGCGTTTCCCGGATGACGTGCTTCTGACCACGTCGAGAGCCAGTCTGCTGGCGCACAGATTGAACGCCATGGAGCAGGCATTGGCGGATTTGAACGCGGCTATTGACCGCAAGCCCAAGGTGTTCGAATTCCACGAGACCAGATTGAGACTGCTGCTGGAACGCGGCACGGCCGACAGCGCCTTGTCCGAGAAGCCGGTACTGGATGCGTATGCCCGTATTGCCGAGGAATTCACGGATCGGCCAATGCTGTTGGTGAAGCTGTCGGAGAACTTGATGCGCCGGCCTGCGGGCACATTCCAGCTTATCAGTGTTTACACTTTGGCCCGCGCCGCCTATGCAAAGGGTAAATTCGCCAGTGAACGGGAGCGCGGCCGTGCGGCGGGAGCAATGGCCCGCAGCTATTATTATGTCGGTCAAATTGAGAATGCGATCCGGTGTCAGAAAGAAGCGGTCAGACTGCTGCGTGCGACTCCTGACGCCAGACGTGCGGAGAACGATTTAAAGTTTTATTCCAGCGCCTGGACGGTCTCGCAGGAGATCAGGCGGCTGGAACAGAAATCCGCAGAATAAATTCCGCCCCCCTGCGGACATCGGACGGACATCTCCGGAGCATCGGCGGGGGGGCAGGCAGATCCTGCGGCCGTCCGACCGGCCTCTTTCCCGCCGTGAGTGTTATTGCAGCTGCCTCAGCAAGGCGCGATGAACTTGCCCGTAGTACAAATATCCCAGATGGGAACCGTGATCAAACCAGACAATGCGGTCGCCCAGAGCGGAATCCAGAAAACGCCTGTCCTCGTCGGAAACCAGGAAGTCATCGAGAGTATGCAGCACCCTGACTTTGTCGCTGTTCCTGAGGGTTGATTCGATGCAATGCAGTCCGGCGCGGTACCCAAGCTCGTTCAACGCATTGTCCGCATTCAGTCCGCTCCCGTACAAGGGCATCATGTACCGCGTCAGATAGTCGCGGTATGTCAACCGATCGATCTCCAGATAAAACCGTGTGCGATCCCCCCATCCGTACGGGGGCTTCATCTCCTCGGGGATACGGCCGTCTCGGCATGCCACCATCAGAATGTCACGCAAAGCAAAGCGGAACGTCATGGAAATCAGTATCCGGCTCTGTTCGCGAGTCAGGAAAGTGCGGTAATCATATCGTGAAGGATCGACCGTCGCGATTTCCGGCAGATCGAAATGCGTCGGAACCGCCACCGGATCCAGCCACGGTTGGCACTGCTCCATGGCGGCCATCGCCTTTCCGAACGATTCCATCAGTGTCTGTTCCACCTTTTCTTCAGGCCAACCCTTCATTGCGTCGGAGCACTCGTCAATCCGATCCAAGGCATACAGCAGATTCACGGGCGGATTGACGGCTATGCAGCGTTTCAGGTGCAGAGTGTCCGCTTTTTCCTCCTGCGCGGCGATGTGAAGCGCGTCCAGTCCTCCGAGAGAGAATCCGATTACACTTACCGACTCCGGCCGCAGCCGCACGTCTTCGTCATTTGAAAGGTCGTTCAGAATTCTGGCGAGCGAGTGGCGCAGAGACGCGGCGTCGTCCGGTGTGTAGCCCGGCAGTTTGCCGGGATGCACGGATTCATAGTAAGTCCAGTGGAACACGCTCGGAATGGCGATTACCGAATAGCCCTGACGGTAAAGCACCTCGGCCATGGCAACAGTGCTGGAATTGAGATAATGACTGCCGGTTCCCGGCAGCAGGATGACCAATGGCGCCGATGATCCTTTGGCTTTGTCGGGAGAAATCCAGAAGGCGTATTCCATGTCATCGGCATCGGGACGAAGCGCGGCGAGATCCCGCAACTGCGCCTTGTTGGTGAAATCGCTGTTCCACGGCGAGAGATGAGTCCAGATGCTGTCTTCGTCCGTCTGGGATTTGAACATGACCGCGCGCACCGCATCCGAATATGGGTTCTCCGGCCGGTAACGGGGCAGCGTCACCAGCTGTCCCCTGACGCCGGCCGGAACTTTGACTGCGGGTTCAGGTTTCTGCTCCGCCGAATCCGTTTTGTCGGCATTGTCAGCCTGTTGTTTCGCGCCGGCCGCCGCCAGCTTCATGTTGACCTCCCAGTCGCGCTGCTGCATCAGCCGGTTAAGCAGACTGTACTCCTTGACGATCTGGTACGGGTCGGCGTTGCTCTTGTCCATCCGGCTGTATGTGCGGTAATTGCGCACAGCGCGGTTCACTCCGGTCGCCGTTGATACGCCATACGGAAGGTACGTTTTTATGTCCAGAGCGATATCGAAGATCATGCCGATGTTGTCGCGGACATTTGTGGCCGTGCTCACCGGCAGCATCAGTGTGTAACCCGGACCTATGCCCCAGCTTTCGAAAGCTTGCCCAAACGTCTCTTTTCTCGCAAACAGCCCGAAATAATATTCGGCTGGATCAAACAGGCCGCCGATGCCGATGGTGCTGTTTGTCAAAAATCTGAGAAGTTCAACACCGCCGTCTTTCCAATGCGCCTGCAGCAGACAACTGACGGTCTTGGCGGGGAAAGTCAGGTTCTCCGCCGCGTTGTCGATGCATCTGATTGCTATTCGCGGCAGGATCGCACCCCAGATCCACCCCACGGGGCGGATTATGTAAAGCATCCCGAACCGGTTTACCGCAAACATGGATCGGTTGAATCCCTCCCACGGATCCGCGTCTCCGAGCTGAGTCGAAACTTCCGACGGCGTCCACTGTCGTCTCTGCGGGGGATCTTCCGGAATCGGTTTGACCGCCGCGCAACCGCACGTCAAATGCCACAGAGCCGCGCCGGTGCAGACCGCCCGGATCCAGCATCTCAACTTCACAGCCATATCATTCTCTGTCCTTATTTTTTTTGCGCCCCACGACACATAACGCCCGTATCGCTGTTCGTTCCAGTCAGAAACTGTTCAGGATTGCCGCCGACAACCTCAATCCGTCCGCTGCGGCCGACATGATGCCCCCCGCCCATCCGGCGCCTTCGCCGCCCGTGTAGAGTCCGGGGATGGAACTCTCCATGGTTGCCGGGTTGCGCCAGAACCGCACCGGACTTGAAACGCAGCTCTCCAGTCCGATCATCTTTCCCTCGCGGATGAAACCGGGGAAACGGCGATCAAAATCGCGCAGAGCTCCTTTGATGCCATCCCGTATTTCCGGCGGGAATATATCGTCCAGACGAGAGGCTCTCAGTCCGACCGCCGCGCTCCCGCGATGATTCCGCAGCCGCATTTCCCCGCGGAGAAACGCGGCCGCATCCTGCGCGGGGAACGTGTAGTCGCCTCCCCCGCGGCGGAAAGCCTCTTTTTCCCAGTTGTCCAGGATGCCGAACGCCTCGTCGGGTGAAGCGAAGCGATCCGTCCCCAACGTTGCGATCATGGCCGCATTGGCGAACTCTCCGTCCCGGGCATGGTTGCTCATGCCGTTGGAAACCAGACTTTCTTTCCACGCTGATGCCATCACTGTTTCTCCCCCGGGACACATGCAAAAGGAACTCACCTGCGGTATTCCACTCACGTTGGGCCGTGACGTCAGGTGATATTCGGCGGCCTCCAGCGCGACCGGCCGCGGCGTCAGCCTGTATTGACGCAGATCCACCAGGCTCTGAGGGTGCTCCACGCGGAATCCCACTTGGAAAGGTTTAAGTTCATGCCGCACTCCGGATTTCCGTAATTTCCGGTTCAAATTCCTCGCCCCCAATCCCACTGCAAGCACCGTCAGCGGAGCGGTCAGGCGTTCCCCCCCCGCCGTGATCACGCCGCAGCACCGCCCTGCCCTCATCAGCAAGCCGTCTATCTCCGTGCCGAAATGGAAGACCGCGCCCAGTTCCTCCAGTCTATGCCGCAGTCCCGCAGTCACCCGGCACAGATAATCGGATCCGATGTGCGGACGTTTCGCATACAGAATGTCCGCGGGCGCACCCGCATCCACAAAGGTTTTCAATATGAAATCGATTCGGGAATCGCGTATGCCGCTGTAAAGTTTGCCGTCGGAGAACATGCCGGCTCCGCCTTCGCCGATCAGAAGATTGCTGTCTGGGTTCAACGAACGCGTCCGCAGAAAATCGCGGTAATCCCGCCGCCGCTGATCCGCAGGGTAGCCTCGATCCACAATCACGGGACGGCATCCGGATAGAGCCAGCCCGAGAGCGGCAAAAATCCCGCACGGACCCGTGCCGACAATCAGAGGTGACGCCGGAGGATGCGGGCAATGCGGCAATTCCGGGTCGGGATGTTCCATCTGTTTCAGTTCCATGACATCCACCTCCGACCACGCCGCATCCGAACGTGGTGCGCAAGGGAATTCCGCCAGCAGGGAATACACCAGGACGGGAGTGCCCCTGCGTGCGTCGACGGCGCGGTTGACAATGCGCAGAGCGGTCGGCATCATGCCGAACCGGGCGTACACCAGATTCGGCAAAATTCTCTCCGGAATGGCAGGCGCATCCGCAGCTTTCAACAGAAACAGTTCCGGCTTAATCCACATAACACGCGCGGTTTCGGCTGATTTGAAAATTCTGCTTTTCCAAGGGGGCCGAGATGTCCGTGTCTCCTCCGCTCGCGGACATGTACGACGATTGCCGGCGCAGACATCCGGCTTCCCCGCCGGTGATCAGCATATCCCCGCAACGGCAGTCACGCTTTTTTCGGGAAGCATTGTAAACGAAGGTGTAAGTTTCACATTCATTGCCGTCATAGGCAACAACGCAAAGAAAATCTCCTGTCCTTTCAAAGTCCAATCGCCGTATCCCGGGGAGAAACGCCGCTCCGTCACCAGTCCGCCTCGGCGCAGCATGCTCTGTCTGGCCGAACGGTGCAGGAACGACATCGCGGCATCCGCCGTTTCGCTGCCCACGGCATCGCCCACCACGGCGTCAAAGTCCGAATGCTCGGCGAAATCGCGTTGCACCTGTTCCGGCAGCACCGCGCCTATCGTCACCGCACCCAGCCACAGCTTGCGGCAGTTTCCAAATTTCGACACGACGTCACGGCTGGCGATGACGCAGTCGCCGGGCAACTGCAGGTGTGCTTTGTCGACCTTCAGGAAATCCACAACGCGCCAACACCCCGCCGGACGGCACAAACGGAATGAGCGGGCCATTGCCGCCGTCAGGCGCATGCGATCATGCTCATCCAGTTCTGTCCTCGCACGCCGATATTCCAGACGCAGCAGGACTGCCCGTTCCGGTAATTGCAGCGGCAGTGACATCAACTGGCGACTTGAGGCATCCGGCATATTCACCAAACCGACGGTTTTTGAAAAAAAAGGTTCAGGCTGTATATTGTCAATATACCTGAAATCAGGTGTAAATCAATGGAAAAATCGCCTTACGAACAGAATTACGACAGACGTGATCGTACGTTCGACGGCCGTGGGGTGCGGCTGGTCGTTCTTTTCGTATTGGTTGCGGCGGTGACCTTTGGTTGTATACTCCTGATGATGCCGCCCCGCAGGGGAGGACAAGACATTTCCGACAAGGCCGTGCGGACCGTTGCCGAGTCGTCCTTGAACAGCGGGAGCGGCGGCGGCGACCTTTCTGTGCAGTCGGCACCAGCTGAACAGGAACCGGCTGTCTCCAATACGGAGCAGCAAGCCGAACCGCCGGCCGAGGCCGAGGCGGATTCAACGGAACCGCTTGAAGCCGCCGCAGGTTCCTCTGGAGTGACCCCGCTTGAGCAGGAGCCGATAAAAGGGCGTCCGCACGCGTCCGACCCCGCTGACGATGAACCGGAAATCGCCCCCGATTCGGTCGAGCCCGGCGGATTCACCGAGCGGATGCAGCGTATCACCGGATTGTTGGAGTCGGGAAAATATGCGGACGTGAGAGGGGAAGCCGAGAGTCTTCTGGCGACGCTCGCCTTCAATTCCAGGCAGTGGCGGGACATCATGCGTGTCCTCGGCCGTGCCAATGTCCGGCTTTATTTTCAGCATGATTCCCCGACGCACGGCGAAGCCGTCCACACCGTAAAGAACGGGGACACTCTTTTCCGGATAGCCCGGCAATACGGGATTTCCGTGGAGGCGCTGCGGCGGTTGAACGGAATGAGGTCCGGCGAGTCTAAGCTGCTGGTCGGAAAGAAGCTTCGCGTAGGAGAAAACGACTGGCGGATTCGTATTTACAAAGGCGCCAGGCTGCTGCTGCTTGAACGCGGCGCAAAGCCGTTTGCCGTTTATGATGTCGGCATTGGACGTCTCGGTCGTACTCCGACAGGAAAATTCAAAATCGGCGAAAAGATTGAAAATCCGTCATATCATTCCGCCGACGGCCGCACTGTCGCCCCCGGAGCGCCCGGAAATGAATTTGGCACTCGCTGGATGCGGCTCGTCACAGTTGCCGGCGCTAAAAAACTGCCGCAGGGATATGGGATTCATGGCACTGCGGACGAGACCAGCGTCACCCGCACATTGAGCAACGGATGTATTCGCATGCACAATGACGAGGTTGAAGAACTGTTTTTGATTGTGCCGGTCAACACGCCGGTTTCGATAGAAGAATAATTTGGAGAAATTCTGTCTCATGCCGGAAATTCATCTTGACTTCGAAAAACCGATTGTTGAATTAAAGAAGAAAATTCAAGAGCTGCAGGACTTCAGTCAGTCCAACCAGATTGACGTCTCCTCCGAGCTGCAGGCGCTCACGGATCGGCTCAATGCGACAATGAAGGAGGTCTACGGTTCCCTGTCGCCGTGGCAGCGGGTGCAGCTGGCCCGTCATCCCGAACGTCCGTACACGTTGGATTACATTGAGCGTTTGTTTACAGACTTCATGGAGTTGTCGGGGGATCGCAGGTTTCGTGACGACAAAGCCGTTGTCGGCGGGTTCGCCAAATTTCACGATAAGCCCGTCATGGTGATCGGCACGCAGAAAGGACGGAGCGTAAGATCCAATGTCTACCGCAATTTCGGATGGCCCAATCCGGAAGGATATCGGAAAGCCCTGCGCCTGATGCAGTTGGCCGACCGCGCGGGAATACCGATCATCACGTTCATTGACACGCCGGGAGCTTTTCCAGGCATTGCCTCGGAAGAGCGGCACATTGCCGAGGCGATAGCGGTGAATCTGCGCGACATGTTTGCATTGCGCGTACCTGTGATTTCAGTCATCATTGGGGAAGGCGGTTCCGGGGGCGCAATCGGCATCGGAGTCGGCAACCGTATTCTGATCATGGAAAACGCCTACTACTCAGTCATTACTCCGGAGGGGTGTGCCGCCATTCTTTGGAAAGATCGTAAATTCGCACCGCAGGCTGCGGAGGCTCTGCAGCTCACCGCCGAAAGATTATTGGATTTAGGCATCGCGGATGAAATAGTGCCGGAACCATTCGGGGGCGCCCAGCGCAACGTGGATCAGGCCGCGCAACTGCTCTCCGAGGCCATTGCGCGCAATCTTCTTGAACTGCGTAGATTGTCTCCTCTCAAGTTGAGGGAACAGCGCTACCGGAAATTCCGTGCCATGGGCAGTTTCGAGGAGAGTGTCCATCAGGCACCGGGAGAGGAATCTCAAGAAGACACGGGGAAAAAGGAGCAAGAGTGAGCATTCCGCTTCGTATCCGGAAGGCGACAAAGGAGGACGTGCCGGCCATCCATGCCTTACTGGCCATTTATGCGGCGCAAAAGGTTCTTCTGCCAAGAAGCGAAAGCGACATCAGCCATTATATTGCGAATTTCACCGTGGCGGAGGAAGAAGGGACATTAATCGGGTGCGTTGCGGTGCGGGATTTCGGCGGCGACCTCCTGGAGGTGCGTTCCTTGGCGGTATCTCCGGAGAGGCGCGGGTGCGGCATCGGCCGCGCCATGCTTGAAGACCGTATGGATCGGTTGCGCAGAACAAGAACTTCTTTCCGTCTGTTCGCGTTGACCTGTCAGGAAGGGTTCTTTGTACGACAGGGATTTCAGGTCGTTTCAAAAGAACATTTTCCGGAGAAGATCTGGAGCGACTGTCATGCGTGCCCCAAATATGACAGCTGCGATGAGGTTGCGGTGCTCTTCGTGTCGGAGCGGCATGAGACTGACTGAGGCAGATTAAGGCGGGGTTCTCCCGTGTTGCGGGGCATGCCCGGCCTCCGGCTGAATGCTCCGGACGGAATTTTGATATGGAAACACCGCAGCTTGCGAAGTGCGATTCGACGTTGAACTTGCCACAAACGTGAGGCAGTCAGCCGACCTGTCCCATAATTCGGAGTGCATGCCGGTGTCGTCTGCGACGCGCTTTTGATCCGGAATGCCGGCGGACGTGGCAAGTCATCCCGGCGCGGAGGCGCGGCGGAGAACCGATGCGACGACGGCGTTCCGGTCGCGCCGGGAGGAACTGCCGCCTCGATTTGCGGATGAGACGCATCCGTGGCGCGAATCGAAAGATGATGAATATTCTCCGCGGAGCCGCAGTTTGACGCGCATGACGACCCGTGTGCGGCGATGCAAAACGCAAAGCCAGAGAAGCCGCAGCCGCTGATTTCAGAAAGATGGAGGCGTGGATCGGAGTCGAACCGATCTTAGCGATTTTGCAGACCGCTGCCTAGCCGCTCGGCAACCACGCCATACTCACGTATACTGTAATTCGGTCTGCGGTAAAAATCCAGAGTGCATCCTCACTTTTTTCAGATTTTGATCCGCACAGGTCGCAGACTGACTCATGCGACGCCGGAACGCATCGGTCGATGTCAACGCCGGACGGTGAACACGAGCAGATGACATCGATGGTGGACGGACGGAGGAAAACCGATGCAAAACGTTCAGAATGGCAGCCCCGTAAGGATTTGAACCTCAACAAAGTGAACCAGAATCACTTGTGCTACCATTACACCACGGGGCTTTGTTCAAACCGCAGAACTCCGCTAATATATTCGATTCCGCAGAGAAAACAAGCGGGGATGCTTAGGCACGGGCGAAATTTACGAGATTTTATTCGAAATGATTTGCGTACTCTGCGGAGAATCGCGGATGTTAGGGATTCATTTTGTTCGGAGTATCGATAATTTTATATCTTGACTTTTTGTAAACACACGGTATATTGCGGACAACAGTGACGTTCCAGGGTCCATAAGTTTCAACGAGAAAGGACAGGCAAAATGGTGAAGGTAGGCATCAACGGATTTGGACGTATCGGACGGATGGTTTTTCGCGCCGCCGTCAGTAATTTCAGCGGAGACGTCGAGATTGTTGGCATCAATGATCTGCTTGAGCCCGATTATCTCGCCTACATGTTGAAATATGATTCGGTCCATGGCAGATTCTGCGGTGATGTGGCGGTGGATGGCAACTATTTGGTTGTGAACGGGAAAAGAATCCGCCTGACGCAGGAGAAGGATCCCGCCGCTTTGAAATGGGGCGAGGTCGGGGCCGACATCGTTGTTGAGTCCACCGGTCGTTTCCTCACTCGTGACAAGGCCGAGGCGCATCTGTCCGCCGGAGCGAAGAAAGTGATCATGTCCGCGCCGTCAAAGGACGACACTCCGATGTTTGTCTTCGGAGTCAATGACAAAACCTATGCGGGACAGGACATCATCTCTAACGCCAGCTGTACGACTAACTGTCTGGCTCCGATTGCCAAGGTGCTCAACGACAGCTTCGGCATCGTCCGCGGGCTCATGACCACCGTCCATGCCGCCACCGCGACGCAGAAGACGGTGGACGGCCCGTCTCAAAAGGACTGGCGCGGAGGGCGTGGCATCCTTGAGAATATCATTCCGAGTTCCACCGGCGCGGCCAAGGCGGTGGGCAAGGTTCTGCCGGCGTTGAACGGCAAATTGACCGGAATGTCGATGAGGGTGCCGACATCCGACGTGTCCGTCGTGGATCTGACCGTCGAGTTGGCGAAACCGACAGATTACGCCGATATCTGTGCCGCAATGAAAGCCGCCAGCGAAGGGGAGCTCAAGGGTATTCTCGGATATACGGACGAGAGTGTGTGTTCTACCGATTTCCGCGGCGACGCCAGAACCTCCATCTTCGATGCCAAGGCTGGCATCCAGTTGGATCCGACCTTTGTTAAAGTGCTTTCCTGGTATGACAACGAGTGGGGATATTCCAACAAGGTTTTGGAGATGGCCAGAGTCATTTCCAAGTAGTTTTCGGAGAAAACCGGTCGCGATGGGGAGGGCGGCTCGCCGCTCGCCCCGTTTATTTTGCTTAAAGACGCAACAGATTGGTTTAGGAGTTCAAGCGCATGAATAAGAAAACTGTTCGCGATGTGGATTTGCAGGGTAAGCGCGTTGTCATGCGCGTTGATTTCAACGTGCCGATTAAAAATGGACAGATTAAAGATGATACGCGGATCCGCGGCGCGTTGCCGACCATACGGTATGTGTTGGATCATGGTGCGAGTCTGGTGCTTATGAGTCATCTTGGCCGTCCTTCCGGAAAAGGTTACGAGGCTGATTTCAGTTTGAAGCCGGTGGCGGATTATCTGGCGAAGTTATTGGGTCGTCAGGTGTCTTTCGCCCCGGATTGTGCGACTGCGGATGCCGCTGTGTCGGCGCTTAAGCAGGGCGATGTCCTGATGTTGGAGAACACTCGCTTTTACAAGGAGGAGGAAGGCAAGGTCAAAAGAGCGGACGGCATGACGGATGCCGAATATGCCGCCAAGAAAACGGACATGAAGGAGCGACAGGCGCAGTTGGCGAAGAAGCTCGCTTCTTACGGCGACATTTTCTGCAATGATGCTTTTGGCAGTGCGCACCGCGCCCATGCGTCCACTGCGGTCGTCTGCAAGTATGTGAAGGAGAGCGTTGCGGGTTTTCTGCTGGAGAAGGAGATTGAATATCTCGGCAGTGCGCTTGAACATCCTGTGCGTCCCTTTGTGGCTATCCTGGGAGGGGCAAAAGTCTCCGACAAGCTTGCAGTGGTGAGAAATCTCATCGGCAAGGTCGATACGCTGATTATCGGAGGCGGAATGGCCTACACCTTTTTAAAGGCGCAAGGTCATGAGGTCGGGGCGTCGCTGTGCGAGACGGATCAGTTGGAATATACCCGTGACATGATCGGCATGGCAAAAAAACGTGGAGTCAACCTGCTGCTGCCGATCGACAATGTTGCGGCTGACAAATTCGATGCGGACGCTCGCACGCAAATCGTCGGGGATGAGATTCCCTCCGGCTGGATGGCGCTGGACATCGGACCGAAGACGACATCTCTGTATGCGAAAGCGATAGGAGGAGCCAAAACGGTCGTTTGGAACGGTCCGATGGGATGCTTTGAGATGGCTAAATTCGCCGACGGCACTATGGGAATATGCAAAGCGGTTGCGGACATCAGCAGCGGAGGCGGTACTTCCATAATCGGGGGTGGTGATTCTGTCGCTGCGGTGAACAAGTCCGGTTTGGCGGATAAAATGAGCCATATATCCACCGGCGGCGGCGCGTCGCTTGAATTTCTCGAGGGGAAAGAACTGCCTGGAGTGGTTGCCCTGAGTGACAAATAAAGCATGCTCGACCGTCGATGTCGGCGGTGGAATGTCTCACATGGGGAGAAGTCGACTTTCATCATCCGTCGGCTTCTCTCCGTTGCCGTCCGATGGGGCATTTTTCTCAGACGACAGGGTTCGTGTCTCCGTGCATATATATGATATGTGTCGCGGTGAAAGCCGTACATCAGCGGCGGCATCGCGTCATTGGAAACCGAACACCTGATTCAGGTCGAATTCGCTGCGCAGACGAGACATGACGGTTCTTTCGCGTCGCCGCATCCGTTGACGGTCGTCTTTAGACAGGTCGTTTTCCCCGGCGGCATGCAGGAATCCATGAACGATGTAAAGGGTCAGTTCGCCGGCGAAGGTGGCATTTTTTCGTCGCATGCCTTCCCTGAAGGCCGTGTCTACGCAGATCAGCAGCTCCACGGCGGTGTCTCCGGGGAAAAGCGAATCAGGGTCATCAAAATAGCTGAAGGTGATTACATCCGTTGTTCCCCTGTGTCCCAGATATTCCTCATTGACATGTGCCATGTCGCGGTCGTTGACGAACCTGATTTCCGCGCGCCATTCGGCGTCCACCGGCAGGCCGGACAATTCCGCAGAACGCCGCAGTAGACGATTCATCAATTTCCGATTAATGTTTGCCGGTGCGGCTATCGTCCTGCGGGGAGTCCAAGAATAAATCGCTTTCACTTTGATTGTTGTCTTTCTGGTAGGCTACTCTGCCGTGTCTCATATTGATCAGATTGTTAATAAAGCTTTGCCGGACCTTTTCCAGTTCTCCCAGCGTCATGTCGGCGTGAATCAACTGGCCGTCACGGAAGCGTTTCTGGAAAATCGCATTGACGAGTGCTTCGATGCGGGATGCGGACGGTTTGTCTAAAGAGCGGCTGGCGGCTTCGCATGCGTCCGCCAGACTGATAATGGCGATTTCTTTGCTTCGAGGAGGACTCCCCTGATAGCGGAACTGAGACTCGGTTATTTCATCACCGGTTTCACGGCTGTTATCCATGGCGCGTCTGAAAAAATAATGAACCAAGTCGTTGCCATGATGTTGTTCAATGGCGTCGAGGACGATTTTATTGAGCTTGTACTGACGAGCCAGTTTCAATCCTTCTTGAACGTGGTTTCGAATGATCATGCTGCTCATCTGCGGTGTCAACTCGGTATGGCGGTTCGCCATGCTTTGATTGTTCTCTGTGAAGTATTGCGAGTTGGACAGTTTTCCGATATCGTGAAACAAAGCTCCCACTTTTGCCCGCAGATAGTTGGCATGTATGGCTCGTGCGGCATCTTCCGCCAAGGTCGCCACCATAAGACTGTGGAAAAACGTTCCGGGCGCTTCCCGTTTCATGCGTTCCAGCAACGGGTGATTATAGTCGCAGAGCACCATCAGGGACATGTTGGTGGTGACGTTGAACAGCAGTTCATATGCGAAAATCAGCAGCAGCGCCAGAATGGCGGTAATCAAGGCGTTGCTCAGCGCCAGAGAACCGGATTGCAGAGCCAGGCGGCTGGTGGTCTGCCAATCGGGGGCGGTTCCGAAGACATTGCCGTTCAACAGCCATATCAATGGAAAAACCGAGAAAATTGTACGCAGGAAAAAGGCCCGGTAATTCGTGGTGGAACGCACCGCCAATGCGGTCAGGGAACAGATCACGAAGCCTTTCAGTGCAAATTCAAATGAAAGATCAAGCATGAGTGCGGTGATGGAGGCGACAAAAAATCCGGTGCACAACGCCGCCCGAAATCCCAGGAATGTAGCCATGAGCACGGCGACGAGCGCTAACGGCACTGCATCGATGACTAGAGTCGGCGGCAGAGTGCGGCTCTCACTGGACAGCATCTTGAACAGTTCGATGCCGATGTAATTGAGAACAAGGGCGGCAATCACCACCGAGGCGACAATGCAGAGGTTTTGACTGCTGCGCACTATCTCAGGATGGATGTGGTACAGATAGAAAGCGGCCAGTGTCACCAATGCGAAACTCCAGAATATGTTGAAAACCAGGTGATGCCAGTTCCCGCGATCTATTGCCCGTGATTCACTGCTGCGTTCGTAGAGAGTCAGTCGTTCCAGCAGTGCTTCGTCAACCAGTTCTCCCTTGCGAATGATCGGATGGTGCTTAGGGATTTCCGCAGAGACGGGCAGCACCTTTTTTGCGGCGCTGACGCGGCCTTCTTCCGTACGCCGTGAATCAAATGTGAGATTGCCGGAAACCTCCAGCAAGATTTTGAATGTTTCCACGAAACTCTTTTTGAGATTGCCGCGATCCTGATTCAGAGGGCAGAATTTCAGCGCAGCGTCCGCCAGCAGATTGGCGACATCCATGTCACTTGGCTGCTCATAAGCGACGTGGGCAAGCCTTTCCCTGTGTTGCGGATCTATGATGCGAATCTTCTGATTCCGTTGAAGCATTGCTTTGTCGGAGGTGCTCAGAAAACCACCGAGCAGCAGGATATCCAATTCGTTTTTAAAATTGCCGTAGGCTGCGGGATTGCTGAAGCATTGGTAAAGAACTTTCAGCGCTGTCGGATCTAAACCGGCGGCAAGGCTGTCGGCTGTGCTGCCGTTGTAATTCTGCCGTTGAGTGTCCGCTGCATTGGAGTTGACACGAGACGAGACAGTGTTGAAGAAATCTCTGAAGTTTTGCTGTATCTTCTCGTTCGCAGATTCTGAAATATGATAGAAGAGAGGTTCTCGCTTTGCCGCTTCCTGTCTTGCCTGCTCGGTTGCGTTTCGATCTTCATAGGTGAAGTCAAATTCAGTGTTGATCGTCCGGGGTGCTCTCTGTCCGAGAACCAGTTTTTCTATGGCCTGTTGATTGGAACTCGACAATGTCAGCAACAGGGAGCAGACTCCCCAGCACAGGATAAAAATGAAGATTCCCAACACAGCGGAAAATTTTGCCACGGTGGAATGGCCTGACTGATCATTGCGTCGCCGGGTTGTCCTGGTCAAGTGATGCCACTCAATGACCCGCCGAGTCTTGAAATGCTTCAGAACTGCAATAAGCCCGTTAAACATGGTTTCCCTGCACAAAAGCGTCGATAATTTTCCCCAGCAGAGCATGTCGCACCACATCGCCGGTATCGAACCGGCAAAAAGCTATTTCATCCATGCTCGCCAACGTGCGTTCCGCCTGCCGCAGACCGGATTCTTCACTGCGGGGCAGATCAGTTTGAGTGGGATCCCCCGTCACGACGCATTTGGATCGGAACCCGATTCTGGTCAAAAACATCAGCATCTGTTCAGGGGTGGTGTTCTGAGCCTCATCTAAAATGATGAAAGCGTTGCCTAGTGTTCTCCCGCGCATGAAAGCCAACGGGGCGACTTCAATGGCTCCCTTTTCGATGAGCACGGAAGCCTCTTCCAGTGAGAGCATGTCATATAGCGCGTCGTAGAGCGGTCGCAGATACGGCATGACTTTGTCTTTCAGATCGCCCGGCAAAAAGCCAAGGTTTTCTCCCGATTCGCGCGCCGGACGGGTAAGTATGATTCGGCTGCATTCCCCCTGCAGGAAGGAAGAGACCGCCAAGGCCATCGCCAGATATGTTTTCCCTGTGCCGGCCGGTCCTATGCCGAAAACAATATCGTGCTGTCGGATGGCTCGTATATATTCCAGCTGGTGTCGTGAACGGGGCAGCACCTGCCGCTTTTTCGGGCTGACGGTGATTCGTTCGTCCCACAACTCATGGATATCATGGATCCTCTCGCTGCGGCAGCAACGGAGCAGGAGCTCAAAATCCTGCTGATCCATCCGGCAATCGTGCTTTTCATAGAACGTGGAGGCTTCCTTAAGGAAACGGACGGCGCGGGGCACGTCCGCGGAATCTCCCGCGATTTTAACGCATCCGCTATGCGTCGTTGCGGCCACATGAAAAGCAGACTGAACCAGTCGAAGATTGTGGATCGCGTTTCCGGCACAGACGGCGTTCAGAACCGCTCCGTTATCGAAATAGAAGCGCTCTTCCATAACCTAGAGAATCATTCTCATGACAAGGCGGATCAGAGCCGGCTGTCATTGAGAGCAGTGCTCAAAGCGACGGAATTTTCAATTTCATGCCCGGACTCAGCTGGTCAGGTTTTCCGTTGAGAGTATCCTGATTGGCCTTCATAATCAAATAGTATTTGCGGCCATCTTTGTAGAACTTTTTGGCGATTAATGAAAGACTGTCACCCTTTTGAACCGTGTAAATCTGATCCGATCCGGATGCTTCCGTCGCCGTCTCATCGGCACTGTCCGCGTCCGGTTTCAGACCTGCCGCCGAACCGGAATCCGTGCTGTTGCCGGTATCAACTGCATCCTCGGCGGCTGTCGGGATATTCGACGTGTCGGCAGCGGACTGCGTATCATCCACCGTCGGTTCAGTTTGAGAAGCGGCACCCTCGGACGCATCATCTTCGAAATCTTTGGACATATTGTTACGAATCGCAGGCGGAGCGGCCTGCGGCGGCTTCCACGACGGATAGCTCGTCTTGATGGAGGACTGCCATGCCTGTTCCTTTTCCCCGAGCGGCGTCTGCGCCAGTTCTGGGCCGCAACCGGCCAGAGCGACAGTCAGAATGGAGCATCCAAGCATGCCATAAATTGTTTTCATCTGTCATTCTCCTTAAAATTACTCGCGCATTACCGGTAAATGCCGCACATGTCCTCGGCGCTTGTCGGCCAGATCGCTGCGGTTCAACCTCCGTGACCGCAAACCCATCGCCGACTAACCGCACTAATATAAGCGTTCAATTCCGGACATTCAAACATCCCCGGTGGAATTTATATTCATTTAATCACCGTCAGCGGCGGCGACTCAGGTTGCGGCATTTCCGTATTTCTGAGTTGTCATCAGGGCGAGACCATGACGGGCAGCGCCCGAAAACCGGATGAAGCGAATGAGAGGAAGCTCGGGTGGGCGGATATCACTTTTGAAAACGGCGGAAAACCGTGACCGCATTGTGACCGCCGAATCCAAGATTGATGTTAAGCGCTATATCGACTTTCTTTTCCCGCGCGATGTTTGGCGTGATGTCGAGATCACAGTCAGGATCCGGATTCTCGTAGTTGATTGTCGGAGGTATCACGCCGTCCCTGATTGCGAACATGCATGCCGTGGATTCAAGCGCACCTGCGGCTCCGAGGCTGTGCCCGGTTGTCCCCTTGGTGCTGCTGACGGACACGTCGTAGGCATGATCCCCGAATGCGGCTTTGATGGCCATGGTTTCATATTTATCGTTCAGCTGGGTGCTGGTTCCGTGCGCGTTGATGTAATCCACATCCGCAGGATTGATCTCCGCATGACGCAGCGCCATGCCGATGGCTCTGGCCGCTCCGTCCCCCTCGGGGTGCGGGGAGGTTATGTGATACGCATCTCCGGTGGCTCCGTACCCTATGAGCTCAGCGATGATGTCGGCTCCACGCCTTTTGGCATGCTCAAGTTCCTCTAGCACCAGAATGCCGGCACCTTCGCTCATAACGAATCCGTCACGGTTCATGTCGAACGGTCTGCTTGCGTGCAACGGATCGTCATTTCGCTGACTCATGGCTTTCATCGCACAGAACCCTGCAAATCCTAGCGGGATGATTGTGGACTCCGCACCTCCCGTAATCATAATGTCGGCGTCGTCACGCAGAATCATCCAGTAGGCTTCGCCAATGGAATTGCAACTGGTGGCGCATGCGGTGACAATGCCGAGATTGGGGCCTTTGGCGCCGGTGCGCATGGAAATGTTGCCGGACGCGAGGTCTCCGATCATCATCGGGATAAGCAAAGGGGACACCTTGGACGGTCCGCGTTCGGCAAGGACGCGATCTTGTTCGCTCATGGTCTGCAGTCCGCCGATGCCGCTCGACACCAGCACGCCGACCCTGTTGGGATCGATTGAGCTGTCGCCGAAATTGGCGGGCAGCCCTGCGTTCCGCAACGCCTCGTCCGCAGCAGCGATGGCAAACTGACAGAAAGGATCCAGTCGTTTGGCCTCTTTCGGGTTCAGGTACCGAGTAATGTCGAAATCCTTGACTTCGCCGGCGATTTGAGTGCGGAACTCGCTTGAGTCAAAATGGGTTACCCTGCCTATGCCGCAGCGGCCGTTAACCAGCGCCTCCCAGAACTTGGCGGAATCATTGCCAACGCAGGAGATAATGCCGGTGCCGGTAACAACAACTCGTCTGGATCTCATGCAAGATTCTCCTTCCCGTCCCCTTCCGGTGCCAAAAATAAGGAGCCACGCCGTACACGAAGTGACCCCTCAGAACATCTTAATTGCACGAACCCTGCATCAAAACAGAAACGCAATCATTCCTGACTCTTGCTTTCGATGTATTTGATAGCCTCGCCGACGGTGGTCAGTTTTTCAGCATCCTCATCGGGAATATCGGAACCGAATTCCTCCTCGAGCGCCATGACCAGTTCAACCTGATCGAGCGAATCGGCGCCAAGGTCCTCAATGAACTTCGCATCGTCGGTAACCTGATCTTCCTGGACTCCGAGCTGCTCAATGACAATCTTTTTGACTTTTTCAGCAACAGCAGACATGTTTTTTCCCCTTCGATTGACTTTTTAGCAGAATCATTGTCTTCCGCATCATTACCTTGTCCGTGACTGTATATGCGGCACGGCAAAACTGCCTCCACACCCAACTACGGTAATATGCTGCAAAAAGGCGATAATGTCAAATCTGTTTCGAAAGAATTTTGCCTCCCCGATTGAATCCGTCGGCGGGCGGCGGATTCATTCTCGGCGAATACTCCGGAGCGCCATGTACCGATGATCGCCGAAACTGGCAACCCCGCCAGGACTCGAACCTGAGCTAAGTGGACCAAAACCACTTGTGCTACCATTACACCACGGGGTTTCCGCCGCTTAATGTAGATTGCTTTTGGGAAAAATCCATTTAAAAAATTTTCAGGCGGGCGAAAAATGGGACAAGCGGCGGTATATTGGCCGACGGTAACTTTGACATGTCGCGCACGGGAGAAAGTGCTGTCGTTATGATGGACGTATCGCCAAAACAACGTAGTTTCGCAGGGTATTGTCGTATCGTTTTCGCAGGATTCGCCATGGGGGTTGCCAATGTGATACCCGGAGTTTCCGGGGGTACCATGGCGTTTATCCTCGGGATATTCGAGGAACTGGTTGACTCCATTCGCACGATCGCGTCCGTTGCGACGTTGCGTCTGTTACTGCATGGCCGTTTTCGTGAACTTTACGAGACGCTGCCTTGGCGTTTCCTGTTGGCGCTTGCGGTTGGCGTTGCAGTGGCTTTCGCAGGAGCCTCCAGACTGATTCTCTATCTGCTTTCACGGCACACGACAATGACATTCGCTTTCTTTTTTGGACTTATTGCCGCGTCGATTGTTTCGGTGTTCCGCAATGTGAAAAAGTGGGGGGCTGGACAAATCGCTGCCATGGCGATAGCCGCTGTCGTGGCGTTTGTGCTGATTACGTTGGTGCCTGTCAGCACCCCCAACGTCTGGTATGTTTCATTTTGCTGCGGCGCGATCTGCGTCTGCGCCATGATTCTGCCGGGGATTTCCGGCTCGTTCCTGCTGTTGGTGTTCGGGCAGTATCAGTATGTATGGAGCGCGGTGGGCGATCTGGTCACCGGACGCATGACACTCGCCAATCTGCATTTGCTCTTTTGGATGGGGTCGGGAGCCGTGGTCGGCGCGGGATTGTTTGCGCACCTGCTGAATTGTCTTTTCGCGAGATATCGCGACGTGACCGTGGCGGCGTTGATTGGATTCATGGTCGGAGCCATGCCTCGTCTATGGCCGTGGCAGCAGACGGTCGCGGTCTCCGTCAAGACCGAATCGGCGTTGGTGACGTTGCATCTACCGGTTGACGCGGCGCAATTGCAGCAGTACGAGACGGCCGGTGCGGAGATTACTCCGTTGATTGTGCGCAACGTGGCGCCGGACGGGTACGGCGGCTCGTTCTGCCTCGCGGTGTTGCTTGCGGTCGCGGGGCTGGTGGCCGTGCTGGCGACGGAGTATGTTGCAACGCGCTGCAAGGGCACGAAAGATTAAGGAGCTGCAAGGCTTCAAAACAGAGGGAGGCCGGAGCCAGAAATGCATCCGATTGCTCTGCAGATTGGAAGTTTCGCCATTCATTGGTATGGCGTCATGGCGGCGGCCGGATTTCTGGCGGCCACCGTGGTGGTGTGCTGGAATCGACGTGCGGCGCATATGACCAGAGATCAGTCGACCACGGTGGTGATGATAGCGATGATCGCCGGAGTTATCGGAGCGAGAATATTTTATGTGATTCAATTCTTCCGGTATTTTCGGAATGACTTGACGGGAGTCCTCCGCATCGATCGCGGAGGACTTGTCTTCTATGGCGGTTTTTTCCTGGCGTTGATTGCCGTCTGGACATACTGCCGGCTGCGGCATTTGGATCCCTTGCGGGTCTTCGATGTCATGACGCCGGCTCTGGCGGTCGGACATGCGGCCGGACGGATCGGCTGTTTCCTCAACGGTTGCTGTTATGGCAAGCCGACAATGATGGCGTGGGGAGTGATGTATCCGGCAGGAAGTGAACCGTACAGGCGGTATCCGGACATGGCCTTGCATCCTGTTCAGCTGTATGAGGCCGTTTTGAACGTGCTGTTGTCCGTCATAATGCTGTGGCTCGTGCGGCGCGGGGGACGAGGGGCGGCCTCCGCCGGCTACCTGACGCTTTACGGACTGATGCGGTTCGGAAATGAGTTTTTCAGAGGAGATCATCAGCAGTTCTGGAACGGTTTCACTCCGGCGCAGGTGATCGGGATAGGTATGGTTCCGGTTGGCGTTGTTCTGCTGGTATACTGTGTCGTGCATGAGAAGCAGTCGGCGTGAATGGGTGATTGGTTCGGAGCTGGCGGGGGAAAGGTTGGATCGTGCTCTGACGCGTTTGGCCTCCGGCTGGTCGCGTACATGGATTCAGCGGCGCATCCGCGACGGCGGGGTGCGTTTGAACGGGGCTGTCGTCACCTCGACGCGGATTCCTGTGGCTTCCGGCACAGTGGTCGCTCTGGACATACCGGATTCCCCTCAGCCGGCAATTGCGGCGGAAACATTCGCTTTTCCGATTCTGTTCGAGGATGCGTGGTTGCTGGTGATCAACAAGCCGGCCGGCGTGGTAGTGCATCCTGCCGTCGGCAACCGTTCCGGCACAGTGGTCAATGCGTTGCTGGGCCGCTATCCGTGTCTGCAGGAGTGGGCGCAGGGAACAGGAGAGCGTCCGGGGATTGTGCATCGTCTGGACAAGAACACCTCAGGATGCTTGATGGTGGCGAAGACCCCTTTGGCGATGTCCAGACTGTCGGCGGCCCTTGCGGCCCGGAAAGTGCATAAGACATATCTGGCGCTGGTCCGTGGCGAGGTGCGGAAGGATACGGACAAACTGGTCACCCTGATCGGGAGGCATCCGGTGCATCGGCAGAAAATGGCGGTGGTGTCCCGCAACGGCAAGGAAGCTGTGACAATTTATCGCAAAGTTGCGGTGATATCACCGGCGACATGCGAAAAGGCAACGTTGCTGGAAGTCGACATTCTGACGGGAAGAACGCATCAAATCCGTGTGCATCTCGCGTCGATCGGTCATCCGGTGTTGGGTGACGAAACTTATGGAGGCAAATCGCCGTCGCTGGCATCCCGTCAGATGCTGCACGCTTGGAGAATCGATTTTCCGCATCCGTCTTCTGGAGAGCGGATTTGCTGCCGTGCGCCGGTGCCGGATGATATGCGTGAGTGGCTGCGGCTGGCGGAGGGGGTCAATTATGAACGATAAACTTCGGGTCGTAGCCGTCGCCGCTCCGTCGGGCCCGCTGTCTTGGGACAGAGCATCCGCAGGGATCGACGCATTGAGACGGTTGGGGTTGGACGTGCGGATTGCGCCGCACGCGTTCTCCGGACACCAGCGGCTGTCTTATCTTTCCGCTTCGACGATGGAACGTGTGGAGGATTTGCATCAGATTTGGCTCGATGAATCGGTCGATGCGTTGTGGTGTCTGCGCGGCGGGTACGGTTCGTCGCAGCTGTTGCCGTTTCTGGATTGGAATATGATGCGGCGGAGGAAACTGCCGGTCATTGGCTTCAGTGACGTCACCGCGTTGCACTGGGCGATGGAAAGCCGGCGCGTGGGTACGCCCGTTGCAGCGCCGATGGTTGTCCATATGTGTGATGCCGTTCGCAATCGATACGTTATGGAACAGCTTGCTGACGCTTTTGAACCTGCGCCGGAAGGAGGACGGTTGGTCGTGCCGGAAACCGGGCGGTGGCAGGTGCTGCGGCCAGGGACGGTTTCAGGGAGGCCGCTGATCGGGAATCTGGCTGTTGCCGCCTCATTGTGCGGTACTGGCTTTCTGCCGTCGGCACGCGGGCGAATCGTCGTTCTGGAGGATTTGAACGAATCCTCCTACCGGATAGACCGGTATTTGACGCAGCTGGAGCAAAGCGGCTTCTTCGTCGGTTGCGTGTCGATCCTGTTCGGAGGGTTCATCGATTGCGGTGATGCCGCCGAAATGGAGACTTTGTTTCGACGTGCGTTGAACTGGACTTCCGGCCCGGTGGGCGCCGGATTTCCGTTCAGCCACGGCGGAAGCACAGGTTCTTTCTCGTTTGATCAGGAAATTCTGGTGGAGATCGGATGAAATGGCTTTTCCCTTGCCGTTGGCAGGCGGAATTGCGACATACGCTCTCCGCGGGAATGAACGAGGAGTCTGCCGGGGAAGATCGAATTTTTCCTCGGGGTATGACAATGCTCAATGTTTCGGCATTGTCGGTTGCGTGTCCGACGGTTTCGCGACTGGAACTGCCGCATCTGCCGGAGCGTTGGAGATGCGGCAGAGTCCATCCGTCCGGATTGCGGTTCTCCGCGCCTTTCCGTTCGCGGTTGACGGCGGCGCGACGTTCGTCCTGGGTAATGGATGTCGAGATGATTAGTGACGCGGCGATTGCGGCAAAGGTCGGCGAGATGTATTATATTAACGTTTTTTTGACAGCGGTTGCTGGATAGGGTTATAAAGCATGTGGGAATGGTTTCTCGGCACATACGAGTGGACTAGTGTCGCGATTCTGATGCTGAGCGCCGTTCTGATCGGCATCAATAAGACGGGAGTGCCGGGCCTCGGCATGCTGCCGGTCCTGCTTCTGGCATCCTGCTTTCCGGCGCGGGAGTCCACGGGAATTCAACTGCTGCTGTTGGGTACGGCCGACATAATGGCGGTGCTTTATTATCGGCGTCATGCAGATTGGACGATCGTGATGCGGCTGCTGCCGTGGGCATTGGTCGGTATTGCTCTCGGCGCGTTGTGCATGATGAAAATCAGAGACGAATGGATGCGTCCGGTTCTCGCATGGATTATACTGTTCATGGTGGCCATTGGTTTCCTGGCGAGGGGCATTAGAAATGCGGACAAGGTGCCGAAGCATTGGGTGTTTTCCGCCTTTTTCGGTCTGATGGCTGGATTTACCACGCAGGTGGCCAATGCCGCCGGACCGGTCATGTCGATTTATCTGCTGTCGATGCGTTTGCCGAAGAACGCTTATATCGGTAGCGCGGCCTGGTATTTTTTGATATTAAATTGGATTAAAATCCCGATTTTCATATTCGAGGGTCGCATCACCGCATCCGCTTTCCGTGCGGATTTGGCGGTTTTGCCGATGCTGGGCGTGGGAGCCGCGCTGGGCATTGTGGTGCTGTCAAAGCTGCCGCAGAAACGATTTGAGCAAATAATACAGATCCTGATTGTTGCTGCAGCGCTGAAAATGTTGATTTTCGGGTAGAGCGAGGCTGAATCACCAGCAGAGCCGCACCCCTGCGTCGAGGACGGTCTGTCCGTGCTGCAAAGAGCGGTCACCGGAGCGTTCCGGCCTCTGGAGGGGGGGTGGCCGAAGCGACGGTGACCGCAAAAAAACCGCACTTCCAAGTTCGGGGATACTCTAGCACGGGATGTTTGACCTGTCAAATCAATGAGCTGGAGAATTTGTGAAAAATAAGAGGAACACCTTTCAGCAGGAAATGTCGCTGTAAGCGGCAGGAGCCTTTCCGTCGTCCGAGCCGATGAAGCATTGGCAAGCGGGGTCGGTTCTTCCGCAGGACGACGCTGAAATCGGGCCGACCGATCGGAACGCCCGAGGGATTCCCGGGTGTTGTCCGGCCGTTAGAGCTGGAGCGGTGTCGCCCAGACAGCAACTTTTATTGCAAATCCGTTGGCGTTTTTGATGAAACATTCCAAACAAGCATGTTCGGGTGTTCCGCTGCATGAAGGGAAATTGCATGCCCAGGTGAAGATGGCGGCGAATGCACTGCGAGCGAATATATGTTCTGCATTCCGAGAACGGCGTCCCGCCGATCGGACGCTTTCTCTTTTCTTCAGGGAGAACAGGCAATGCGGTGCGAGAGACAGACAGTTCATCAGCGAGGAGGTGTTTGCCGTATGGCGTTGGTGGGGCACCTTGCGTCGGATTTTCCCGAGTGAGAGACTCGGTGCGGTGGAGTCCGGGCAGGGCGGACCGTCGGCGCGGGAGCTGGAAGTCCTTCTGGCAGGAGGCGCTCGTCTGGGACGGCTTGATTTCCCCGCCGCGCATCTGCTGCTGGAGAGAATTCCGGCTTCGCTTTTGCCGCCGCGTGTTTCCGGCGATGAACTGCCGGACTGGGTGGAGGCTTTTGCGGCGTCTGACTTCCCGCTGGCCTGTTTTCGAAAGGCGCTTCTGCGGCGGCCGTGTATGTGGCTGCGTGCCCAAGTTGATCAGACGGATCGGTTGAGCGCGTCCCTGACCGCGCGTGGAGTAATTGTCCGTCGTCATGAGCGTGTACGTCAGGCGTTTGCAGTGAATGGCGCACGGATAAACCTGTTTACTCTGCCTGAGTTTCGTTCAGGTCAGTTCGAGGTGCAGGATCTGGCGTCGCAGGTTGTCGGGCTGGTCGCGGATCCGAGGGCGGGTGAACGCTGGCTTGACGCCTGCGCCGGAGCCGGCGGAAAGACGCTGCAACTGGCCAGTCTCATGAAAGGGAGAGGCACAGTCGTGGCGACCGACATCCGTACGTACAAACTTGAGGATTTGCGACGACGGGCCAGAAGAGGCGGATTTGACAACATCGTGACCAAGGAATGGAACGGAAGATCGTTCCGCATGCACTGCGGGAAAGCGTGTTTTGACGGAGTGCTGGTGGACGCCCCGTGCAGCTGTTCGGGCGTCTGGCGACGCAATCCGGACGGGCGGTGGACTCTGCAGCCGGCAGATGTGACGGAAATAGCGCATCTGCAGCGTTCCCTGTTGTCCGCCGCAGCTCCAGCGGTGCGCCCCGGCGGCGTGCTGATCTACGCAACTTGCTCTTTCTTCTCTGTGGAAAACAGAGAAGCGGTGCGGGAGTTTTTGAGCACTCACGGCGATTTCGTTCTTGATGCTTTCGTCGATCCATTGACAGGCAGAGCTGTGACGGATGGTTGTCTGCAGGTGGGACCTGGTGCTGACGACTGCGACGCAATGTTTGTCGCTCGGATGCGGCGGAGCGGGAGCAAAGGCTTTGTCGGAGCCGCAAATTGAGGAGATGCAACATATATCATGCGGGATGCGATTCTGATTCGGGATCTTGAAGTGCAAGCGGTGATCGGTGTTTCTCCGGAAGAGAGGAAGAGATGCCAGACGCTGATCTTAAATTTGGAAATGATGACGGATTTCGACGCGGCAAACAGAAGTGACGATCTGCATGACAGCGTTGATTATTCGGTTGTGGAAGATGCGGTTTTGCGGTTGGTCGAGGCATCGTCCTTTTTCCTGCTGGAAAGAATGGCCGGCGCGGTTTGTGACGCAGTTCTGGCGTTCGACGGGATTGACGAGGTGACCGTGACGGTGGACAAACCGGGGGCTCCGCGACATTCCCGGTCGATAGCGGTGCGCATGAACCGGAGGAAGTCCGTATGACGGGCGGATGTGCGGTGTTCGAATCGTTCACGTCAGTGGGTTTCATTACAGCAGTTGTTTTTTTGTGACACGCTGCGGCAACGGGTATGGATGTTGCGGAGCGTTCGTGTTGACGGCGAGATCTGTCGGCGGGTGTGAAGCGATCGGCATCGGCGGAGATGAGCATGGGTTCCGCGTACGGCCGGCCGTGCCGTTCCGTACGGAGAACGGTCGCCTGAAGTTGGAGGAGGCGGACTCGGCCACGTCGTTACGAGAGATTACATCATGACGTGGTGGAAATTTCAGGCGGAAAGGCGGATGCGTTGTCTAATCCGGAGCGCAATCCATATATGCCCGGTTCTTGATGAGGTGGATAAAGTCTGTGGTCGTCAAACGAGAGCGGTGCAACACAATGACAGATGAACAACTTACCCCGATGATGCGGCAGTACCGTGAAGCCAAGTCTAAAATCCCTTCCGACGCGATACTGTTGTTCCGATTGGGTGATTTTTACGAGATGTTTTTTGATGATGCGGTCAAGGGCAGTGCGATTATGGAACTGGTGCTGACCAAACGCAACGGATATCCAATGTGCGGTTTCCCGTACCATGCTCTGTCGGCGCAGTTGCCGCGCCTGCTGGCCGGCAACGTGAAAGTCGCCATCGCCGAGCAGGTCGAGGATCCTCGCTGCGCCGCAGGCTTGGTCAAGAGGGAAATCACCAAAATCATCACTCCCGGAACGGTGACGGAAAGTTCAGCGCTTCGTCCCGACACCTACAACTTCCTGTCGGCGTTGTTAATGTCGAAGGATGGCGGATTGCGGGCGCTGGCATCGTTGGACATCAGCACCGGAGATTTCAGAGTGAGCAGTTTTGACAGCGACGAGAGACTGCTTGCGGAATTTTCACGGTTGGGCGTTCGTGAATGCCTGATTTCCGCTACGCAGGCTGAATCATGGGAGAAAGACGGAGCGAGACCCGTGCCACGCAATCCGGTGCTGTGGACGACATTGGACGATCAGTCGTTTGCTGCGGATGCGTCGGAGGAACTGTTGAAACGGCATTTCGGCGTGGCAACTTTGGATGGTTTCGGTTGCAGGGATCAGCCTGAATGTCTGCGTGCAGCGGGTGCCGTGCTTGCCTATGTGACTGGGAATCTTCAGCAGGATGCGGCTCATGTTGTCAAACTTGAGTATTACGCTTCCGGCGACTCCTTGGAATTGGACGCCGCCAGCCAGCGCAATTTGGAGTTGGTCGAACCGTTGCACGGTACAGGGAAGGCGGGGACGCTGCTCGGGGTGTTGGATTGCACGGTGACACCGATGGGAGGGCGTCTGATGCGTGATTGGATTTTGCGGCCGTTGTACTCCAGGGAACACATTGTCGCCAGGCTGGATGCAGTGGGACAGTTGCACGATGATCCTCTGGGGCTGACGGAATTGCGCGAAGCCCTCAGAACGGTTCGGGATCTGGAACGTATCGTTGCCCGGCTCAGCATCGGCAGCGCCAACGCGCGCGACCTGCAGGTGCTTGCCGCTGGGTTAAATGCAATTCCGGGAATCAAATCGCTGTTGGGAGCCTATGATGCTCCGTTGTTGACGGAGTTGAACGAGCGAATTGCAGTGCTTGTCGAAATCACTGCGGGCATTGCGGCGGCGTTGGTCGATGATCCGCCTGCGGGTCTCACGGACGGCGGCATCATCCGTGACGGCTATTCTGCGTATCTGGACGAATTGCGCAAAGCGACGGCGGAAGGGAAAATCTGGCTTTCCGACATTCAAAAACGCGAGCAGACGCGGACTGGCATAAGATCCCTGAAAATAAAGTACAATCAGGTTTTCGGATATTACATAGAGGTGAGCAAGGCGAATCTTTCCTTGATCCCGGACGATTACATCCGCAAACAAACAATGGCCAATGCCGAGCGTTTCATCACGCCGGAGCTGAAGGATCTTGAGAATAAAATCATCGGCGCCGAAGAGAAGGCCAAGGCGTTGGAATATACCTTGTTTCAGGAACTGCGTAATTCTATTTTACCTTACACTTCGACGATTCAGCGGACTGCTCTTGCACTAGGCACGATAGACGTGCTGACGGCGCTGGCCGAATGCGCGAGAAGATATCATTATCATCGTCCGAGGATAACGGAAGACGACCTGCTTTCGATCAAGGGAGGGCGGCATCCGGTGCTGGACGCGAGTGCCGGCAGTGATCGCTTTGTGCCAAACGACGTTCTTCTGGACGGTGACGAACACCGGATGATGATTATCACCGGTCCCAACATGGCAGGGAAATCAACATATCTGCGTCAGACCGCATTGTTGGTGATTATGGCTCAGATGGGGTCGTTCATACCCGCTGACGAAGCGACTGTGGGACTGGTGGACAGGATTTTTACGCGCGTCGGCGCAGCGGATGATTTGTCTCGCGGACAGAGCACATTCATGGTGGAAATGGTTGAAACCGCGACTATTCTCAATTGTGCGACCAACCACAGTCTCGTGATTTTAGATGAAATAGGTCGAGGCACAAGCACATTCGACGGACTGTCGATTGCCTGGGCCGTTGCGGAGTTCTTGCATGACGATCCGGACAGCTGCTGCCGGACACAGTTTGCAACACATTATCACGAGCTGACCGAACTGGCTCAAACACGGCGCGGCATCAACAACTACAATGTGGCTGTGCGTGAATACGGCGACAAGGTGATCTTCCTGCGACAGATTATTCCCGGCAGCACAGATCGCAGTTATGGAATTCATGTCGCAAAGTTGGCCGGATTGCCGAAAGCGGTAGTCTGCCGTGCCAACGAAATTCTGGAGATGTTGGAAAATTCCTCCGCCGCGCCGCGTGCCGCCATGCAGCTGTTGCAGCATCATACGGTTCGTATAAAAAAACGTCGGGAAAACACTGTGCCGGGTGATGAATCAGAGGAGATTTTTCAGCCGCGCCTCATATGATGAGGATTCCCCGGAAAAGATGTCGCCGGGTTCCGTCCGTCGCCATGACGACATGGCGGCGCTGGCCGGCGGAGGCGGGTGCGCTCATCCTTTCCTGTGGGGGGAAAGGATGCGGTCGCAAAGGCCGTGGTCATACTGCAGACAAGACTCCCTGTTACGGTCAGGGAGTCAGAATCCCACGGCGGTGGCGACTATCCGCACTTGCTGTAGCCGCACGAGAGACATTTCAGGCAGTTTTCCTGATGAATCAATTCCTTTTCGTTGCATTGCGGGCAGATCATTTTCCCGCTGTTGATGGATATCCTTTCCTTCGGACTTCCGGCGCTTCCGTCGTTGCCTGACGCATGAAGGTCATCATCCGTAATCACACCGCAGAGTTTCAGATGGTGTTCCAGCACATACCCTATCTCCGCAGCCAATGAGGGGATGTATTTGCCGTGACTGAAGAAGCCCCCATTCGGGTCGTAGATGCTTTTGAGTTCCTCCACCAGAAACTTCGGCTTTGGATCGTGCCGGAACACTGCGGAAATCAGGCGGGATATGGCAACAATCCAGCTGAAATGATGCAGGTTCTTTGTATTGATGAAGATTTCGTACGGACGATGGTTGCCGTCTTGATCGATCAGGTCGTTGATAGTGATGTAAAAGGCGTCGGGGGATTGCGGGGTTTTGATTTTGTAGGTGGTGCCGGTCAATTCATCAGGGCGCTTGGGCGGCTTCACCGGTGCCGTTGCGGCGGTTTTTTCCTGTTTCTTCTCGTCCTTGCGAATCAGAACGCCGGCGATGTGCTCGGACGGACGGAACGTTGTGCATCCCTTTAATCCGGCATCATACGCCTGCATGTAGATGTCCGCAAATTTTTCGAAAGGATAATCATGCGGGATGTTGATCGTTTTGGAAATTGAACTGTCGACGTATTTTTGCAATGCCGCCTGTATTTTAAGATGCTCGACGGGGGAAATCGTGTCGGCGGAGACAAAAGCCGGCGGCAGATCTTCTAACGCAATTGACGGCTGCGACTTATGGCGACAGTATTCACGGTAGGCGTAATCGGCGATTTCGACTTCGCTGTAGTCGTTTTCATCGGTATTGCGAATCCTGCGGTTGTATTTGAAGGCAAAAACCGGCTCCAGTCCGCTGGAAACATTGCCGGCAAGCAGACTGATGGTGCCGGTCGGCGCGATTGACGTGAGATGTGAGTTGCGTATTCCATATCTGCGGATATCCGCCTGAATATCTTCAGGAAGTGTCGCTATGAATTGTCCGGCGCAGTATTTGTCGGCGTCGAATTTCGGGAAAGATCCGCGTTCTTTAGCCAGGGCAATGCTGGCGCGGTATGCGGAGTGAGCGATGGTTTGCATGATTCTTTCTGCCAATGCGACAGAATCCGGCGAACCGTATTTCAGGCCGAGGAAAATGAAAGTGTCGGCCAGCCCTGTCAGACCGATTCCCATGCGTCTTTTTGCATGCGCCTCTTGTTTCTGTTGCGGAAGCGGATATCGGCTCAGGTCGATCACGTTGTCTAGCAGCTGGACGGCGATGGCGACCACCTGTGCGATTCTGTCGTAATCAATGCTTGCTTTTGCAGTGAACGGCGCACGCACGAATTTGGGCAGATTGATCGAGCCGAGCAGACAGGCTCCATAAGGAGGCAACGGCTGTTCGCCGCATGGATTGGTGGCGCAGATTTCCTCGCAGTAATACAGATTGTTCAGCTGATTGATTCTGTCGATCAGGATAAATCCGGGCTCGGCATAATCATAAGTGGACTGCATAATCTGATTCCACAGCGCACGTGCGCGTATGGTTTTGTATACTTTGCCCTTAAACAACAGATCCCAATCCGCGTCAGCCCTGACAGCCTGAATAAATTTCTCAGTGATAGCAACTGAAAGGTTGAACATCTGGAGACGGGCATTGGCCCGCTTTGCGCTGATGAATTCCTCGATGTCGGGGTGGTCGCAGCGCAAAATCCCCATTTGCGCACCTCGTCGCTGCCCCGCACTCATGATGGTGCGGCAAGTTGAATCCAGCACCTGCATGAAACTGATAGGTCCGGATGCTGCGGCGTCACAGCCTTTGATATACGATCCGCGAGGGCGGATCGTGGAAAAATCAAATCCAACGCCGCCGCCTTGCTTTTGCGTCATGGCAGACTCCTTGACGGTGTCGAAAATTCCTTCTATGGAGTCGTCAATCTTATTCATGACATAGCAATTGAACATGGTGGCCTCATCCCGATCCGTTCCGGCGTTGGCGATGATACGGCCTCCGGGGATAAATTCCAGCGAGGTCAGAATTGATTCAAACCGCTTGGCGATCAGATCACTGTTCTTCTCCTTGGCGGCACAAGCCTGCGCGACTCGCTTCATGGTGTCTTCTATGGACGCGTCGGCGGGGCGGGAGCTGCTGCCGGAATAACGATATTTCCGTTGCCAGATGTCAGTCGTCAAATCGTATGCGGTGTTGTCGGTGGCCATGACTGCGCCCTTTCTACGGTAGATCTTTTTGCACTGTCAATACTATATATTGTGGTTTGGACAAAATGCTAACACATTATGTTGTGATTTTTGCTGTTTTTGTAATTATAGTGGAGATTTTTAAAAAAGCAATTTTGTCTGAGTCCTTTCCGTGAAAAATGTTGCCGTGCATTTGTAACTATGTCGGACCGTCGAGCCGTGCAGCGTGGCGGTCTGACGGCGAACTTGAAAAGTTCGCCGACGACAGTGGATGTTCCGTCCGCGTCGCGTTCATGGCTGACGGTTGCGGATACCGCCTCCTGTTTCCCCCTGTCCTTAATCCCCTCATGCGCATTTGCTTGAGTCGAAGAGATCCCGTGCTTAGGTTGGCATCAGAATGTCTGTCGACGCCATGTGGATGTTGTCCTCAATCTTTCGGGCTGTAAACGTCATGCTTTTCATGAGAACCATTCGCACGGAATTTATCCACAACGGAAAGGGTTGGGTGCGGTTTGATTTCAACCACTGGCAGGCGAATTATTATCTGCGGTTTTCGTCTTCGCTGTGTCACGGTTATGGATGCTGCGCCGTGATTACACTTTCGACATTCCGACAGCGGCAGGATAATTCGTCGATGCGGCGGCAGCTTTGTTGTCATGCATCCGTTTGGGACAGGATCCAAGGTGTTCAGACGATTTGTTGCGGCCAAGGCGCATGCACGCCAGGAGGGAGTGACTCAGCATGGTTGTCGGAGCGGGCTCCGCCCCGTTTCGACCCCGCTTTTTCTGTGAGACGGGAGGGGTGAGACCAATGCGCGGCATCATCGCTGTATTCATCGCGCTGCGGAGAGCAGTTACCGAAACCATGAAACGCATTCACAACCGTCCCATGGGATGAGCACATCAACATCTAAATAGCGGAAGCATCCTGCGATGCTGCGGGACAGCATCCATCCTGTCGGTGCAAGCACAGCTCCGGAACAGGCATTCCTGCCGGGATTTGCTCCGCATGAACAAACTCAATGAAAGAAAAAATCGGAAAAGGGTATTCTGAAAAAAATCAGAGAAGTAAGCTCAATGTAGTGATGAAAAAGGCTGTTCTTCAATCCTGTGGGATGACAGTGAAACGCATTCAAGAGTGCGGCGGAGCTTTCAGCCGTTCATTGCCGGAAACACCGACACGGACGACCGACAAAGCGGACATCCGTTCGAACCGCATCATGGAAACCGCCGCGCTTTCGGTGTAATTACGCCGGAATCGTTATCCGGAAAGGACAGGAACCGCACCGGATCGCGCAGGCTCATCCCGGAAGCATCCGGCGCAGCGGCAGAACCCCCTCCCTGGAAGCGGGACAACCGCACCGTCTTCCGTCGGAATCGGCAGCAAAAATCACTTTCTGCGTATCGACAGAGCGTCGGTGACCTTGATATACTCGTCGCGATTAGTTCTGGCCAGATAGGCGATAAGCTTCTTCCTGCGACTGACCATGGCGAGCAAACCGCGTCGTGTGCTGTGATCTTTCTTGTTGACGCTCAGGTGTTCGGTGAGCTCTTTGATTCTTGCCGTGAGGATTGCAATCTGAACTTCCGGCGACCCTGTGTCGCCTTCCTTGCGCGCGTACTCGCCGATGATGGCTCTCTTCTGTTGCTTGTCCATGAATGGAATTTCCTTGAGTTTCGAATCGAACCGTCCTGTGCCGCTTGAACCGGAGGCGGAACCGTTCGACCGTTTTTGTTGAAAATTCTTTCTTGTATTGGCAAAAGCCGCAGTGTAAGATAGTTTAGGTTTGCGGTAATTGCAAATGCGGTCGTCGGAAAATTCATGATTTTGACCGTCCCGATTTAGGTTGTCCGAGAAATGTACGGCCCTTTTTCACTGTCGTTTCAGTGCTTCATGCCAAGGGAAGTGAATTTGCATCGTATGAGACGCTATCTGATGATTTTGCTGTTGGGGGTGACGGCGCCTGTGACGGTCTGGTGCGAGCATTTGGATGCGCTGCGGGACATGAATGGCGATGCATATCGATATGCGGGGAGATTGAATGACGGCCCGGTTCTGCTTCCGGCCTCGTACCGTCCGAAATGGAAAGAGTTGCGTGGCGTCTGGATTGCCACGGTCGGCAACATTGATTTCGGGAAACATGGGGAAGCGGCGTCTTTTCAGCGCGATTTTCGAAAGACGCTCAGCGATCTGGAGGAGAGAAGATTCAATGCGGTTTTCTTTCAGATAAGAGCTAACAATGACGCGTTCTATCCATCTTCGATTAATCCTTATTCCCGCTGGTTGACAGGAAAGGAAGGCAGGTGCATTCCCGGTTTTGATCCCCTGGCGTTTATGATCAGAGAGACACATTTGAGGGGAATGAAGTTCCATGCATGGCTTAATCCCTACAGGGTGACCGGGGCAACGAAACTGACCAAACATGCGTATTTGGCCGGCTTGTCGCCCAATAATATTGCCCGTCTGCATCCTGAGTGGGTGCTGGACGTGCCGATGTCCGGAGGGCGGAGGATGCTGTTCCTTGATCCCGGCAGACCGGAGGTGACCCGGCATATTGTCGCGACGGTTTCGGAAATCGCCAGCCGCTACAAGGTTGATGCTATCGTCTTTGACGACTATTTCTATCCGTATGTTGGATTCGGAACAATCGATGAAACGACATTCCGCCGGTATAACCCGAAGAATCTGTCTCTGGGAGACTGGCGCAGGGAGAATGTGACGAGACTGATTGCCGCAGTGCACGACGAGCTGGCGACGGTTAACCGCACAACGGGTGGAACAATTCGATTCGGAGTCAGCCCTTTTGGTATTTGGAGGAACAGGAAAAATCATGTCGACGGTTCCTTGACGGATGGAAAGGAGTCGTATGCCGTTCAATTCGCCGATACTCTCAAATGGGTTCGCAGACGTTACGTTGACTACGTCGCGCCGCAGCTGTATTGGCCGTTCGGGCACGAGTCCGCCGCTTATGCGGCATTGACGGACTGGTGGGTGAAACAGGTTCATGGCACCGGCGTGACCGTCTACATAAGCATGGGGGTCTACCAATTGGGCAAAAGCAAGATATGGAACAACCCGGACGAAATCGTCAACCAGTTGCGTTACAATACGAAGCATACCGAGATCGGCGGTGCGATTCTTTTCAGCTGCGGCTCCGTGCTGACCCCGGCGAATGCCGTGATGAAAGAGGGGATGGAGCGCGTGTGGCGCTGCTGGAGGCGTGTCGATGATGACATTTCCGCACGAACAAAGTTTCCCCGCTTCCAGTAGCCGACTCCCGCAACATGTGCGGATTCACGTCTGTTGGGGGTCCGGGGTCTGCGGACGGAAAGCGGCAGACATCGCCGACGGACACGATCGAAGCGTCTGTCCGGAGCGCATTGTCTTCAACCGGATCCGGCGTCATGATGACGGGCGTATGCGGATGTCGATTCCCCCTTTTCGCACGCCGCCCCCGCCGTTCGCCTTGGCGCGTCAATCAAACGACTTGAGCGCTTTCAGGATTTCCGTCTTGCGGGGATTTTTCTCCACACCCAGTAACATGAAAGAACCATGCACGGTCACAGGGTATTTGATGCCTATGACGTAGACACATCCCTCCTGACGAATCTTTTCCAGACGGCGACGTTGCACTTCTGTATCCTGATTGAATTTGTAAACACCGATTTCCTGACCATCGATGTCAATAGCAAGAGCTTCGTTGGCACGAAACGGATCCGGACTTAATCGCTGTGCCTGGCGTACAGGGACACCGCAGTCGATGAGATGACGTGCGAAATCTTCGGGCCTCAGATAGTTGTTATGCACTGCGCATCCCGCCAACAGCAGAGACAGCAGCATCGCGGGGACGCCGGTGTACAAGACGGTCTTTGTCGATAATTTCCGCATATTTCTCCGGGGCGCTCTGCCAACGGCGCACAGCCGAATATAGCATGGGGACGCCGCAATGCAAGCTACTTTGCGACCAGTTGCGTGATGGCGGCATAGATGAGATCCGGAGCGCTCATGCGACCGGCGCCGTCGTTCCCGCACGCCACATGTCCGACGGCAGGTCCGACAAAATGAACGCCGCGTCGTTGCAGCAGCGACACATTCTCACGGACGGCCGGCTGACTCCACATATCAGGATTCATCGCGGGAGCCAGCAGAACCGGACGGGACACGGAAAGAGCCAGTGTGCTCAATGCGTCGTCGGCAATGCCTCCGGCGTACTTTCCTATGAAATCGGCAGTGCACGGAACGACCGCCAGCATCGCGGCCTCCATTGCGAGCGACACGTGTCTGGGCCGCCAGTCTGTGGTGTTCCACAGATCGGTGATTACTGCGCGTCGCGAAATGGTGCGAAACGTCAGTTCGCCGACAAAACGGCAGGCGTTGGCTGTCATCACCACCTGTACGGCGAAGCCTGATTTGACCAGAGAGCTGCACAGTTCGACGGCTTTGTACGCTGCAATGCTGCCGGTGACGCCGAGAGCAATCAGCGGTTTTGATGCTGGTTCAGTCATAAAAAGGTGCCCCTTGCAAACGGCTTGATTTCAAATGGAAGGCGCGGACAAGGTCGAGGAACGCGTCAACTGTGTCATCCACGGCACGGTTTATCAGCAGGTAATCGTAATCACGCCAGAATGAGAGCTCACGGCGTGCCAGACTGAGTCTGAGACGGATTTGTTCTTCCGATTCGGTGCCGCGTCCGCGCAACCGATGTTCCAGTTCTGTCAACGACGGAGGCGCGATGAAGACGAATTCGACAACCGCATTCAGTTGAGGATCTGTCTTAGCGGTCTCCCGAATCTGCCTGGCTCCTTGGACATCAATGTCCAGAACGATGTCCCGACCGGCATTCACGCGCTCCATCACTTCGGTACGCAAAGTACCATAATGCTTGGCAAACACTCCTGCATGTTCGAGAAATTCACGGTGTTCCAGACGCAATGAGAATTCATCTTCGGTCAGGAAATGGTAGTGGACATGGTTAATTTCCTGCGGGCGCGGCGGACGGGTGGTGCATGAAACTGAGAACTCCAGACCCGGCAATCTCAATCGGACGCGGTCGATCAAAGTGGACTTCCCTACTCCGCTGGGACCGGACAGAATGATTGCGGTTCCGAGTGTCATTGCAAGCGCTCCCTGTCATAATGTGCTTCTGCGGCAGCGCATCCCCGGTCTTCGACCGTGGGAATACGGTGCGGAGCATTGCGGTCTTGCCGGATTCAGCCGGGTGAACAGGGCATGCCTCCGCTCAACCATGGAGGACGCAACGCGACGGCATCCGCATGCAATCCTGATCCGGCATGAACTCTCTCCCCCGGTGCCGCGCAGAGAGCCGCGCACCACGCAGAGATCCATGTGGACACTTCAGCGCATCCGCCTCCTGCTCAGCGGAAGTCGTCAAACGTGAGATCGTCCTTTTTGGGATCGAGAAAGAAGAAACCTGCCAGCCAATCAAGACCTTCGATCGGATGGATATAGAACTCCCCCTCGATTAGCGCTCCAAGCGCACCGCCGAACTGCCAGTAATCACGGGCGCCCTCCAGGGGGTTGTAGATGCGTTGCGTCGGAATCGGAAATCCTGCGCATGCCTCCCAGTAGCTCTTGACTGTTCCGACCGCCCGTTCCCGACGCATGTCCTCTTCGCCGACGACCGCCAACGACCAATACCATCCGTCCTGCATGCCGACGCCGTATTGCCGATTGTAGTCCTTGATGGCTTTCCATGTCAACCCGCAGGAACCGCCGACGGTGACCGCACGGGTTGCCATCAACTCGGCACGGATGGCCGGTCCGACACCGAGATTCAACGAGAATGCATCCAGCGTGTCCACGATTCGGTTAGGCACATAGAGCGCAAGCTTCTCCAAAAATTCGTCGCCCCTCAGGTTTCCGCCTGCGATGAGCAACGCCGTCATGCCGACTGCAATTACGAACTTTCTCATAAGTTTGCCGATTCCTTGCACATGTTATGGACATCGTTAACAACGAGGCCGAACTCCATAGCGATCAACCCAGCCGCCGAAAGCTAACTTAGCTATCGTTCTCCCAGATTCAAGCGAGGCTCGCAGCAAAACACCAATCATTTTCCATCCTGCAATGTCGTGATGCCGGGGTGGGTCGGAGGTTTCGTCGCGGGAGGAAGGGGCTCTTCCACAATTTCAAACTCACCTGTCATCTCCGCTTTTTTAAGATCCACCTGTTCCAGCATTATCCGCGTAGAACGACGCTGTTCTATCGTGATTTCAGTGAGGGCTGCGTGGATTTTCTTCAACATGCCGTCTATGATGAGGGTGTTGGCGTTGATCTCCTTACGAACCTCCAGAAACTTCAGGTAGAAGCGAGAAAGTTGCGCAACCCCGAGAATAAACAACAGCCAAGTCAGGCTTGCCCCCGCCAGAAGCCACCAGTTGAAAGTTCCGTTTTCCATGTTTCAAGTCCCTGTGGAAGATAATAGTCGGCTGTCAACAGTCCGCTCGCAATCACGATCTTTCCGAAATATAGCGCGTTTTGAACCGGAGATCAACCCGACAATTGATTTAAAGCCGCAATTATCGTCATTCCATCTTCCGGGAAACGCCAGTGCGGCGCGATTTCGGCCAGCGGTTCCAAGACGAAGCGTCTCCGCCGTGCCAACGGATGAGGAATGATCAGCCGTTGCGTTCGCAGCGTGATGTCCCCGAACAGAATGATGTCCAGATCCAGCGGGCGGGACTGATTCAAGCCATGATTCCGAGGTCTTCCGGCGGCAATTTCGAGAGTCTGGCATACCAGCAGCAGACTTGTGGCTGTGCCGTTCCAGTATCCGGTCATTGCCGCGTTGAGAAAATCAGGGGTTCCGGGAGGACAGTTCACAGGCTTCGTCAGAAACAGTTTAGACAGTCGTGCGTTGCTAACGCCGGAGCGTTCCAACTCTGACGCCGCCTTTTGAATGGCGGAAGCCGCGTCGCCGAGATTGGCGCCAAGCGAGATTGCGATTTTTATCGGATTATCAGGCATAGTCGATTCGTCTTTTTGACGGTTCCGCACTATATTGTACACGTTGACGCCGGATTTGAAAGGGGGCGTCTTGGATGTCATGCCAGAAAAACTCAGAGTCTATTTTCTAGGTTCCGGCGCCATCGCCGTACCGGTTTTGCATCGGCTGTCCACGTCGGATTCAATTGCTCTTCTGGGTGTTGGAACACAAATTGATCGCCCTGCCGGACGCGGCGGGCGTTTGACTCCGACGCCGGTCGGCCATGCCGGTGCCGCATTCGGGTTGTCGGTGGATCGTGTCCCGCAGGTCAACAGCGACGATTTTCTGGCACGTCTGCGTGTGTTGAATCTGCATTTCCTTCTGGTGGTGTCGTTCGGACAGATGCTGAAGGAACCGTTGCTTTCCCTGCCTTCTTTCGGCTGTATAAACATTCACGCGTCGCTTTTGCCACGCTACAGAGGCGCGTCGCCGATTGCCGCCGCGATCCGAGGCGGGGAAACCAGTACCGGTGTCAGCTTCATGAAGATGGATCGCGGACTTGATACCGGACCCGTCTATGAACGGATCTCAGTCGACCTGACAGGCACGGAACGCACGGATCGTCTGGAACTGCTGCTGGGAGAAAAGGCGGCGGATGCCGTTGTCCCGATTCTGCAGGGAATCTATTGCGGACACCTACACCCGGAGGAACAGGAACACGCACGCGCCACCTATTGCGCCAAACTCAGCAGGGCCGACGGATGGATTGACTGGCGCTGCTCCGCAGAAGAAATAGAGGCGCAGATCCGTGCGTATTCGCCTTGGCCGGGAACCCGGTTCCGGCTTAGAGTGGGTGGTCGCAGTTTTCCGGTCACGGTGGGTGCCGCAGCCGTGCGTTCCGATCTCGCCGGTGTCCCCGGCGAGATTCTGCGGCGGGACAAATGCGGCTGGATAATAGGGTGCGGAGAAGATGCGCTGGAATTGAAGACGGTGTCCGTGCCGGGCGGCAGGGCTATGGCGGCGACCGCTTTCTTGAATGGGCTGCGGGGGGATGAGATGTCATTGTGCATGGAGCAATGATGCTCCGCCTGCACGGAGTTCTGGCGACGAGAATTTATAAGGAATACTGAGCGAAATGGAGCAAAAGGGGAAGACAATTGTTTTGAATTGCGAGAAGCTCGAAACTCGCTTTGCGTTGTTGAATGACGGCTGGCTGGAGGAATACCGGATCGAACGGGTCGACGATGAGCCCAAAGTGGGATCCATTTATCTGGGCAGGATTGTCAACCTGGAACCGTCGCTGCAGGCGGCGTTTGTGGATATCGGCGCGGAGAGAAAGGCATTTCTGCATTATTGCGATATGATTCCGGAGAGCGCGGCGCTACGTTCCGGTGACGTTCAGAGCGGTTCCGATCCCGATAGACTTATACCTCTGGACGGCCGTCGTTCTGCAGCAGGCGGCGGCGAGACGGAAACGAAAGGACGAGCAGGAGAGCTGAAGTGTCGCGAAATCAGTCGTCACCGCCGTAAGTTTACCACCGAGGAGATTCCGGAGTTCTTCAAACAGGGCATGGAGATATTGGTCCAGGTGGTCAAGGCGCCCATCGGCAGCAAGGGGGCACGGGTGACGGCGAACCTGTCCATCGCCGGACGATATCTGGTGTTGCTGCCTTACGCCGACCATATAGGGCTTTCCGCAAAAATCGATAATGCGACGGAGCGTGCCAGGTTGAAGAAAATTCTGTCCGAGCTGGAGCTTCCGGACGGTATGGGATTAATCTGCAGAACCGTCGGCGAGGGGCGCAGAGGAGTGTTTTTCAAGAGGGACTTGGTGTTGTTGCTGTCATATTGGCATGCGATGGAAAGCGTCATTAATCGGGGCCGCGCTCCGCTCGCGGTCTATCGCGAACCTGATCTCGTGGAGAGAACAGTGCGTGATTTCATGACGGAAGAAATCAATGCGGTTGTCGTGGATGATCGCGTGGCGTACGGAAGAATTCATGACACAGTCAAAAGAATCTGTGGGCGCAAAATGGCGTCAAAGGTTCAGTGCTACGAGAGTTCCACCCCGATATTTGATTTTTACGGGATTAATGCCCAACTGCACAAGGTGCACAGCCGTGAAGTCAAGCTGCCCGGCGGCGGTTGGATCTGCATTGATGAGACTGAGGCTCTGATCGCAATCGACGTCAACTCCGGCAGAGGCAGGAAGAACGTTGAACAGCCGGAATTCATTCTCAAGACCAATCTTGAAGCTGCGGCGGAGATCGCGCGGCAGCTGCGTTTGCGCAATGTTGGCGGCCTTGTGGTGATTGATTTCATCGACATGCACAGCACCGGCGACCGCGACGAACTGGTACGTTGCATGAAAAAACTGGTGAAGGATGATCGTGCCAAAACCAAAGTTCTGCCCATCAGCAAGTTTGGTCTGATGGAGATGACCCGGCAGCGCGAGGAGGAAAGCATTCAGGACAAGGTGTTTGACTCCTGTCCCTATTGCGGCGGATCTGGGCGTGTGAAATCACCTCTGACTATGAGTGTCGAGATTCAACGGCGGCTGAATTCCATTCTGCGCGACCCCCGCTACAAAGGCATTCCTGTACGGATAATCATGCATCCGGATGTGCTGGCTCGGTTGAAAAATGAGGATTCGGAGCACCTGAAACTGTTGGAGCAAAAATATCAGCACGCTCTTTCTTTCCGTGCGGATCCGACTCTTCACTGCGAGGAATTCCAATTGATAGATCCCGACACCGGAGACGAGTTGAGATAATTCGGTTTTGCCTGATATGAAGCGAAAGTCCATCCTGATTGTCGATGATGAGCTGCATACGCGTGAGGCGCTGGAGCGGTATCTTCACAGCCGTTTTGATGTGACCGGAGCCGAGGACGGCGCGACGGCGATTGAACTGCTGAAAGACCGTGACTATGATCTGGTTTTGACCGATTTGCGCATGCCGGGCGCGGACGGGATGAGCGTGCTGGATGCCACTTTGAGCAAGGCGAAGCGGCCTCCGTGTGTTGTTTTCACGGCTTATGGAACAATTGAGAATGCTGTGGCGGCCGTCAAGGCGGGCGCTTTCAATTTTGTGACGAAGCCGGTCAAATTGGAACAGCTTGACGAGGTGATTGACGCCGCCTTGGCAACGGGGTCAGCGTCGAGACCGTCGCTTGCCGCTTCTAGTCCGTCTCAAAATCCCACGGCGTCCGGCAGGATGGTGATCGGCACGTCGTCGGCTATGCAACGGATTTTTGCGCTGGTTCGTGATGCCGCGCCGAGCCGGATTAACATTCTTATCACAGGTGAGAGCGGTACGGGCAAAGAGGTGATTGCTCGTGCCATTCATGATGCCAGCGGACGCAGGGGTTTGTTTGTCCCCGTGCATTGCGCGGCGTTGCCTGAAAACTTGCTCGAGAGTGAGCTTTTCGGTCATGAAAAGGGTGCGTTTACCGGAGCGGTTGAACTCCGCAAGGGACGGTTTGAGTTGGCGGACGGCGGAACCATTTTTCTGGATGAAATCGGGGAAATCGAGCCGTCTATTCAGGTGAAACTGCTTCGGGTGCTGGAAACCCGCTGCATAGAACGCATCGGAGGACACGAGCAGATCCATTGCGACGCAAGGCTGGTTGCGGCGACGAATCGCAATCTGAAAGAGATGGTTGCGGAGGGAACGTTCCGAGAGGATTTGTATTATCGGCTGGAAGGGATCAATATTGAAATGCCGCCGTTGCGCGAAAGACGCGACGATATTCCAGACTTAACTTTGCGGTTCATCGAGTCGGCTGCCGCGGAAAACGACAGGGACGTATCCGGCATCACGCCGCAGGCGCAGCAGATTCTGAACAGCTACTGCTGGCCCGGGAATATTCGGGAACTGCGGCACTGTGTGGAACGGATGGTCGTGCTGACACATGGAGATCGTCTGGATGTTGCCGACATTCCGGAAGACGTTCGTGACGGGCGTTGCGGGAATGTCTCGAGAGTCCCGTCCGGCGGCGGCGATGCGGGTCATCATTCCGCCGTTTCGGTGCCGAAGTTGAAAGAATCCGAACGGGATTTGATTATGCGAACGCTGGAACTCTGCGGCGGCAACCGTACCAAGGCTGCGTCGCAATTAGGAATTAGCCGTCGAACTCTGCTGCGTCGTCTTCGAGCATACGAAACGTCGGACGAACGGTAGATGTCATCCGTTTGGTTCAACACGTCGACGGGCGGCGGCCGCCGAACATGCTGGGGTGCGTTCCGACGGCGGTGCCGTGGGCGTGGATCTACGTCGCCAGGACAATGCGTGAATGCCATGCCTTCGTCCGCTTGTTTTTTTTCTTGAAGGATTGGCTGTCGCGGGTCGAGATGGGCGTTGTGTGTTTGCGGTGTCAGTGCGCTTGCAATGTTTTGACTATCCGCTCCGCAGTGTGTCCGTCCCACAATTCCGGCCGCTGCGGATGACGGTGAAGATGGAGAGCCTCTCGATAACCGCTGCGGATGGTGTCGACGTCGTTCCCGACCAGCATGGATGTGCCTCCGTGTTCACGAAGCGTGACGGGACGTTCGGTGTTCCAGCGCAACGTGAGACACGGAGTGCCGAGAACACAGCTTTCTTCTTGCAGACCACCGGAGTCGGTGAACATGATTTTGGCCGACATATTCAGCCGGAGCATGTCATGGTAACCGAGTGGATGCAGCAAAGTGATCCGTGACGCCGCCATGTTCCACAGATCGAAGCATTCCAGCTGCTTGACGGCACGGGGGTGAATCGGCCATAACAACGGCATTTCCACAGCAACCTCGTCCGCGAGGAAGCTGATCATGTCTTTCAATGTGTCACGTTGGTCGACATTGCTCGGACGGTGCATTGTCATTACCGCGAATCGACCATCTTGAATGGCAGGAATTTTGATTCCCTGCAATATTTCTCTCGCAACGATGGTGTCTACCGATCGGGCGGCCGCCTTAAGGCGCTGTGCTTCAAACGTATCGATCATGATGTTGCCGACAAAGGCGATCCTGGAGTCGGGTATGCCTTCCGCACGTAGATTGTCGCTGGCACCACGATCCGGCGTAAACAGCAGGTCGGAAATTCGGTCGGTCAGCAGACGGTTGACCTCTTCCGGCATGTCAATATCGCCGGAACGCAGGCCGGACTCGATGTGCGCCAGTTTCACATGTTCCTTCTTGGCGACAATGGCGCAGGCGCAGGCGGCGTTGGTGTCGCCGACAACAACAATCCAGTCCGGTCTTTCTTGTTTGACGACTCTTTCGAATGCCATCATCGTACGGCCGACCTGTTCGGCGTGACTCCCGGATCCGATATTCAGATGGATATCAGGCGGCGGGATTTCCAGATCGGAAAAGAAAGAGTCCGACATCCGCGCGTCGTAGTGCTGGCCGGTATGCACCAGAAGGTGCCGCAGCTCCGGGTGCTTATCCATTTCTCTGCATAACGGTGCGATTTTCATGAAATTCGGGCGGGCACCTACGACGCTGATGATTTTCATGGCGCAATCTTTTGCAATGCAGAACCGTGTCTGCGTCAAATGTTCGAAAGTCCGGCATGAAACGCGGGGCCGACTTGTTCCTGCAGAGAGCGGTACGGCCATTCGCAACGGCACGGAAGCTTCCGCATTGAAGAATACATCCGTTCCGCTGCTTCGTCAAGCTTTTGACATGGAGCGGCACATGAATCGAGGCATTCATCATGAGCAGGGAGAGAGGCTGCACGGGCACAGACTTTGCTTGCAGGCAGGTATATTTATATTTGTGCCGGGGGTTCACATCGTCTGGTGTGTCATACGCTGGACACGGGGAAACCGCAGGGGATCGGGCGGCGCGACGACGGTTCCGTGAGTGATGTCGCATGTGAGGAAGACGGGTGTTCTTTATGATTCCGGTACACGGAATATTGCAGGGTGTCCTTCCTGAACAGCAGAAGCTAAAATTTTCTCCATGAGCGAAGACGTTGCGCCTCGATCCTGAGGAGTTTGCGGCGAATTTGGTAATCAGGACAAAGGCGCTCCACTTCTCGCCAGAACAGAGCAGAGTGATTCATATGCAGTCTGTGCGCAAGTTCATGCGCCACTACGTACTCTATCAGCGGCTGCGCGCACATGATCAGCTTCCAGGAAAAATTCAGGTTTCCGGAAGCCGAACATGAACCCCATCGGCTGGATGCCGAGTTGATTTTAACCGTCCTGTAGGCGACATCATGCCTGCTTGCCATCTGCTCCACCTGATCGCAAATCACTTCTTTGGCGAACTGACGGAGAATCTGCAGGACCTGCTGTTGGATGCCTGCGGTGATCTGCGTGGTCACATAGAGGCAATTGCCGTCAAAGCGCGGACCCTGTCCGATCGCATGGTCAAGGCGGATCTCGTGCATTTCCCCGAGCAGGCGCAGGCGGCCTCCGATACGAAAGTCCGGTGATGTTTCCGTCATGCTTATCATCTGATCCTGCTGCACCATCCGATGAAGCATCTTACGATGAGTCGCAAGCAGGCGGGTTACATCCAGCATGGAGCAGCCGAAAGGCATCGTTATTGACACGACATGTCGATGCACGCTCATGCAGGCACGTTTGCGACGTGCGGAAAAAAACACTTGCACAGGAACGTCATCGAAATAAAATTGTCCATCGGGAAGATTCATGAAAGTTCACCATTGTCCGAAATCATCGGAGCCGTTTTCCGTAGAGACAGTTTATCCAGCAGCCGGCAAGGGATGGCCGCAGAACACTTTTCCCCGTGACAGGAAACACGGCATGGTTCTGATGAATCCAATGACACTCCCGTCCGCATCAGGGGATCTGGAATATTCGGTTCACTTGTCCGGACTGTAGCATTCCGTACGGCCTTTATCATTGTTGACGCATGGATGTCCCAGACTCCAAAGTTTGTCAAAATCATATGCGCTGTCTATGAGCTGCATCGGTTTTGCATGACCGTCGCAAAACACGATGTTGGCTCTGCCGTCATGACGGAAATGCATTGTCGGATACATCAGGTATGCGCCGCCGGCAGGTTCGATCGAAGAACTGTAGCCGATTGTTGTGCCTGCGCTGCTTCCGCTGAAGCCGCCGCCATTGCCTACCGGTATGCCGGAATCCGCGAACATGATTTTTTTGCTTGGGGAATGGATTTTTATCGTCTTGCGTCCGGACAAGAACGCTTCAGGCAGATATCCTTCCGACAGTGTGCCAACCATGGTGTTGTAACCGAATCCGCCGCATCCGCGTTCAAAAGCCTGGGTTCCATCCTGGACAATCAGGGATGGACATTTATTTACATGCCCCGATGTTCCCAAGTACGGTGACAAGGGGCCTTTCCCCGGATCATACTCCGCATCGTCTTGCGTGGATGAGCGTTTTGAACTGCCGTGCCACCTGTGGCAGTCCGTTGTCATCATGTCGACGGCGTACGGTACCAGATAGTCGTCCGATGCATCGGCATACATCAAGTTCGCGAGACCCAGTTCTTTGAGGTTATTGGCGCACCAGACGGACAAAGCTTGTGCTCTGGCCTTGCCCAGCGCTGGTAGCAGCAGCCCCGCTAGAATGGCAATAATGGCAATGACCACTAAGAGTTCGATCAGAGTGAAATTCGTTTGCTGCGGGCGATTCTCTTCGACAGTGAAAAGCGGCATGGGGAGACAATCCTTACTCGTTTTAGTGTGGCGCGCACTTGAATCAGCATGGTGTGCCGCACTGTTTCCGAAAGGACTGTCCGTCCGTCAAATGCTCACGAACCGACCGCCGAATCGATTTCTGACGCGGAAACCTGCTGATTCGACTTTGATTCCGGCAAGCTCTGACTTCGCGACATATGTCGCTCACAGTTACGCGATAGTCCCGGAATTCCACCGGGTTCATTGCTCAGGAATCACCGCAAAGGAAAAATAAGATAGCGCAAATTTGCATGATTGCAAATGATAAATGCCGTCTTTCATTCAGTTGATTTCGTCAGTCGTTTGAAAAAGTAAACGCCACTTTTTCTCAGTGGTACGATCTTTTACTCTTACAAAGTAGGGGGAGGCATTTAGTCTTACTATTGTGGTATGTTCTACAACCCACATGCTCCCCCCCCTCCCGGGAGGGGGGCGTTTAATTTTACAAACAAAAATGGAGGAAAAGCAATGTCACATTTGACTAAAGCGAATCGTCACCACATTGAGCAATTG
>CAYODJ010000008.1:0-73072 GCA_964402715.1 uncultured Victivallaceae bacterium | reverse complement strand
CTGCGGACGCGATCCGCTCTCACTGTCTCGTGTCGCGCCTGAAGAGGCGATGACGATTTTCGGCGCAAAAAAACCCGGAGGGTTTTCCGTGAAACCGCCCCGGGGTTCGGAAGTCGGCGCGGGCTGTCCCGCGCCTTCGGATGCGGCTACTTCTCCGCCACGTAGTAGTACTGTTCCTTGGAGTAGTTCTTTGGGTTCTCGAGGAAATCCTTCCCGGCCTCCAGCACCGGTTTGCTCACGTTGCTCACGTGGCCGTCCGCCCACGCGACGTTGATGGCGTTCCCGTGGCGGTCGCCGACGCCGATCTGCTGGTCGTCTTTGGTGTACGCAGTGGCGGAGGCGCCGTTGTTCCTGGCCTTGTCGGAGTCGGAGGAGTCGGCGATGATGAGCGTCTCCGACGGAATGGTCAGCGAGGTGATTCTATGTTTCGGCCATGCCCCCGTCGTGTCACCGCAGGCTTTGAAGTTGATGCCATACCCTCCCTTGTAGTAGGCGAGCCACTCGCCGCCGCCGGACGGGGACCAGGCCGGGCAGAGGAAGACCCCTTCTCCCAGCACCGTCTGAGCGGCAGCCGTCTTGTCGTTGCTGAGAAGTTTGACTCCGGCATGTTCGGCGAGCAGGAATTTCCAGTAGGCGCCGCCGAAATCGCCGTAATCCGGATCCTGGCCGGCCTGCGGCGGCAGCCACTGATCATTGGCGTCGACGTACTGGAAGAGGCCGAGGTTCAGCTGTTTGAGGTTGTTCATGCAGCTCGCCTTCATCGCCGCGGCCCGGGCCTTGGACAGCGCCGGCAGCAGCATGCCGGCGAGAATCGCGATGATGGCGATCACCACCAGCAGCTCGATCAGCGTGAAACTTGTCTTTCTTTTCATTTTCCATCTTCCCTTGAGTTGTTCTTCATTCCTTTCAGGACCGCGCCATACCGTACATACTGTGAAGTTTAGCAGAAACGAGGATTTTCGACAAGTTCATTTTTTTTTTTTTTGAAAAACTGGTTGAAAATGAAATTTTCGCTGCCGTCTCATAAATCTCGGAGACAAGCGTTCTCCGCCGCCGTGGTGAGCTTGCTTCTCTGACCTCCCGAAAACCCTTTTCCGATTTTTCTTTCATTGAGTTCGGCTAAACCGGAGCAGATCCCGGCGGAAAAACTGTTCCGGAGCCGCTCTCGCGCGGACAGGGTCGGACGCCGTCCCCGGGCATCGCAGGAAGCTTCCGATACCCGGACGGCGCTGCGATCATCCCATGGGATGGCCGTGAAGTTTTTTTTAGATTTGCGGGTCGTCGGCGGAAAGAGCGGGCGGTTTCACGCTGCAGGAAGTGTCACAGGGGGGGCGGCATTTGAACCCTCCCCGGGGCGGAAGCCGTCCGGAAGCCGCCCATAAACCGCGTCCGTCGCGTCCGCATCGGAGAAGGAAGTCCCGTTCCGATCCGGCCGTCGGATCGGAGACGGCCGCGGCGTCGACGCGGTTGTCGGGCAGAGCGCGGACGGTGGAGAAACGGGCGCTGCGGCTTTATGAAGCGGGCGGGCGTCCCCGGATCCGGCGCGAGGCCGCCCGGGACGCCGCCGCATGCGGGGTCGGGGGCTGGCACGGATCGTCGCAGCCCGCACGTTCCGGGGGAGCCGGCGGCGACAGGGGGGTGATGACGTTCTTCCGGAACGGGAAAACCCCGGAGCGGTTTTCGTAAGACCTCTCCGGGGTTCGAAAGTCGGCGCGGACCGTCCCCGCGCTTTCGGACGCGGCTACTTCTCCGCCACGTAGTAGTACTGGTCTTTCGCGTAGTTATTGGGGTTCTCGAGGAAGTCCTTGCCGGCCTCCAGCACCGGTTTGCTCACGTTGCTCACGTGGCCGTCCGCCCACGCGACGTTGATGGCGTTCCCGTGGCGGTCGCCGACGCCGATCTGCTGGTCGTCTTTGGTGTACGCAGTGGCGGAGGCGCCGTTGTTCCTGGCCTTGTCGGAGTCGGAGGAGTCGGCGATGATGAGCGTCTCCGACGGAATGGTCAGCGAGGTGATTCTATGTTTCGGCCATGCCCCCGTCGTGTCACCGCAGGCTTTGAAGTTGATGCCATACCCTCCCTTGTAGTAGGCGAGCCACTCGCCGCCGCCGGACGGGGACCAGGCCGGGCAGAGGAAGACCCCTTCTCCCAGCACCGTCTGAGCGGCAGCCGTCTTGTCGTTGCTGAGAAGTTTGACTCCGGCATGTTCGGCGAGCAGGAATTTCCAGTAGGCGCCGCCGAAATCGCCGTAAACCGGATCCTGGCCGCCCTGACGCGGAAGCCACTGTTCATTGGCGTCGACGTACTGGAAGAGGCCGAGATTCAACTGCTTGAGGTTGTTCATGCAGCTCGCCTTCATCGCCGCAGCCCTGGCCTTGGACAGCGCCGGCAGTAGCATGCCGGCGAGAATCGCGATGATGGCGATCACCACCAGCAGCTCGATCAGCGTGAAACTTGTCTTTCTCTTCATTTTTCTCCCTTTCCCTGAGTTGTTCTTCATTTCGGGACTGCGCGATACCGTTGCATACCGTGATTTTAGCGGAGGCGGCGGTTCACGTCAAGGGCATTTTTTTTTTGAAAAATCGGTTGAAAAGAAAAATTGTTTTCAATATTATGCGAGCCGTCGGGGAATCCTCACGGCAGAATTCCTTCCGCCGCGAGGGCGGACGCCGACGGGAGCGGCGGGGCGGACATGCCGGAAAGACGGCCGCAGTCTTAAGCGGGGGGGGAGGCGGTTATGAGGGAATCAGCGTTGGAATTCCGGTGAGGGAGGAATCCCGCCGGACTCTGTCCGCTGACAGATCAGGATCGTGTGGTGTGCCGCGTCTGAAGAGGCGATGACGATTTTCGGCGCAAAAAACCCCGGAGGGTTCCGTGAAACCGCCCCGGGGGTCGAAGGTCGACGCTGTCTCGCGCTTTCGGACGCGGCTACTTCTCCGCCACGTAGTAGTAGGTAGCTTTGTCGTAGTTCTTGGCCTCGGGGAAGTCCTTGCCGGCCTCCAGCACCGGTTTGCTCATGTTGCTCACGTGGCCGTCCGCCCATGCGATGTTGATGGAGTTGCCGTGGCGGTCTCCGACTCCGACTTCGTGATCATCCTTGAAGTAGACGCCGCTCGAGTAGGGGTTATTGAGTCCCGCTGGCGCGTCCGAGGTGTCGCCGATGATGATGGTCTCCGCCGGATTGGTCAATGTGCTGATTTTGCGCGATGGCCAGTTCTCGTCGGTGGGGGACACTCCGCAGGCCATGAAGTTTATTCCGTAGCCGCCTTTCCAGTAAGGGGCCCATGCGGATCCGCCGGAAGGCGACCAGCTGGGGCAGAGGAAGATGCCCTGCGCAATCACTTCCTGCTTCTCCGGAGTTTTGCCCGGCAGAAGCTTCACTCCCGCGTGCTCGGCGATCAGAAATTTCCAGTAGCCGGTGCCGAAGTTGCCGTAAACCGAATCCCTGCCGGTGCTCTGCGGAAGCCACTGATCATTGGCGTCGACGTACTGGAAGACGGCGAGGATCTGCTGCTTGAGGTTGCTGATGCAGCTCGCTTTCATCGCCGCCGCGCGCGCCTTGGACAGCGCCGGCAGCAGCATGCCGGCGAGAATCGCGATGATGGCGATCACCACCAGCAGCTCGATCAGCGTGAAACTTGTCTTTCTCTTCATTTTTCTCCCTTTCCCTGAGTTGTTCTTCATTTCGGGACTGCGCGATACCGTTGCATACCGTGATTTTAGCGGAGGCGGCGGTTCACGTCAAGGGCATTTTTTTTTTTTTTTTTTTTTGAAAAATCGGTTGAAAAGAAAAATTGTTTTCAATATTATGCGGGCCGTCGGGGAATCCGCGCGGCAGAATCCCTTCCGCCGCTAGGGCGGACGCCGGCGGGAGCGGCGGGGCGGACATGCCGGAAAGACGGCCGCAGCTTTAAGCCGGGGGGCGGTTATGCGGGAATCAGCGTTGGAATTCCGGCGAGGGAGGAATCCCGACGGACTCCGTCCGCTGACAGATCAGGATCGTGTGGTGTGCCGCGTCTGAAGAGGCGATGACGATTTTCGGCGCAAAAAACCCCGGAGAGTTCCGTCAGACCTCTCCGGGGTTCGAAAGTCGGCGCGGGCTGTTCCGCGCTTTCGGACGCGGCTACTTTTCCGCCACGTAGTAGTAGAGATCTTTGGCGTAGTTCTTGGGGTTCTCGAGGAAGTCCTTGCCGGCCTCCAGCACCGGTTTGCTCACGTTGCTCACGTGGCCGTCCGCCCACGCGACGTTGATGGCGTTCCCGTGGCGGTCGCCGACGCCGATCTGCTGGTCGTCTTTGGTGTACGCAGTGGCGGAGGCGCCGTTGTTCCTGGCCTTGTCGGAGTCGGAGGAGTCGGCGATGATGAGCGTCTCCGACGGAATGGTCAGCGAGGTGATTCTATGTTTCGGCCATGCCCCCGTCGTGTCACCGCAGGCTTTGAAGTTGATGCCATACCCTCCCTTGTAGTAGGCGAGCCACTCGCCGCCGCCGGACGGGGACCAGGCCGGGCAGAGGAAGACCCCTTCTCCCAGCACCGTCTGAGCGGCAGCCGTCTTGTCGTTGGTCAGGAGCTTCACTCCGGCGTGCTCGGCGAGCAGGAACTTCCAGTAGGCTTCGCGAAAATCGCCGTAAACCGAATCCCTGCCGGCGTTCACCGGAAGCCACTGATCATTGGCGTCGACGTACTGGAAGACGGCGAGGTTCAGCTGCTTGAGGTTGTTCATGCAGCTCGCTTTCATCGCCGCCGCGCGCGCCTTGGACAGCGCCGGCAGCAGCATGCCGGCGAGAATCGCGATGATGGCGATCACCACCAGCAGCTCGATCAGCGTGAAACTTGTCTTTCTCTTCATTTTTCTCCCTTTCCCTGAGTTGTTCTTCATTTCGGGACTGCGCGATACCGTTGCATACCGTGATTTTAGCGGAGGCGGCGGTTCACGTCAAGGGCATTTTTTTTTTTTTTTTTTTTTGAAAAATCGATTGAAAAGAAAAATTGTTTTCAATATTATGCAGGCCGTCGGGGAATCCGCGCGGCCGAATCCCTTCCGCAGCGAGGACGGACGCCGGCGGGAACGGCGGGGCGGACATGCCGGAAAGACGGCCGCGATCTTAAGCGGGGGGGGGAGGCGGTTATGAGGAAATCCGCGTTGGAATTCCGGCGAGTGAGGAATCCCGCCGGACTCCGTCCGGTGACAGATCAGGATTGTGGGTGGAAAGGTGTTTCGCGCTGTTCTCCGTATTCATCGCATACGGGCGTTTTCAAAGGCGGAGCGCGGACCCGGACCGGCGGTGCGGAATGCTGTTCCCCTGAGGGGTTCGCTCCGGTGAAGACCATGAAAGACGGCCGCGACGACTTCCGAAGGAAATCGTCGCGGCGCTTGTTCCGGACAACAGAGCGACGGCATCCTGCGGCCGGACATCGACGGGGGTTTTCCGTTATTTCAGCGGCAGGTAGTAGTAGCGGTCCTTTCCGAGGCTGCTGTCTTTGTTCTCGACGAGATCCTTGCCGGCCTCCAGCACCGGTTTGCTCATGTTGCTCACGTGGCCGTCCGCCCATGCGATGTTGATGGAGTTGCTGTGGCGGTCGCCGACGCCGACGTCGTGATCATCCTTGGAGTAGACGCAGCCCGAGAAAGCGTTGTCGACGGCCGCGGGCGCGTCCGAGTTGTCGCCGATGATGATGGTCTCCGCCGGATTGGTCAGTGTGCTGATTTTGCGCACCACCCATGCGGTGTTGGGGTAGCCGGGTGCGATGCCGCAGGTCATGAGGTTCATCCCGTAGCCGCCTTTCCAGTAGGCGTGCCACTCGGATCCGCCGGAAGGCGACCAGCTGGGGCAGAGGAAGATGCCCAGGCCAAGCACTTCCTGCTCCGCCGGATTTTTGTCCGGCAGAAGCTTCACCCCCGCGTACTCGGCGATCAGGAATTTCCAGTAGCCGCTGTCGAAGTTGCCGTACGTGGGATCGGAACCCTGCACGAACGGCAGATACTGATCGTTGGCATCGACGTACTGGAATACGGCGAGGTTCTGCTGCTTGAGGTTGTTGATGCAGCTCGCCTTCATCGCCGCCGCGCGCGCCTTGGACAGCGCCGGCAGCAGCATTCCCGCGAGAATCGCGATGATGGCGATCACCACCAGCAGTTCAATCAGGGTGAAACATGATCTTCTCTTCATTTTTCTCCTTCCGCGTCTGGTCGTCATCCGTGTCCTTCCGAGATCGCACCATTGCTCACATGCCGTAATATTAGCAGAAACGCCGTTTCCCGACAAGGGCATTTTTTTTTTTTTTTTGAAAAACATGCGGGAGGGGAGACGTTCGTCATCAGGGAAATTTCACCGCTTTCCGCTAAGGAAAGGCGCGCCCCCTCTCATGAGTTCTTTCCGAATCTGCGGATTGGCGGAGGTGATTTGAGGATTCCTTACGGAATTTTCCGTCGTGCGACCGTGCCGTGGTCTCCCGGGAAACATTCACGGGCGTGCAGGTGCCGTGAACGGCGTCAGGCAGAAAGCCTCCGCGTCCGTCGATGAGAATCCGTTTTCGGCGGCGGCGGACATGGAGTCGCTCTACCGCGCCGCCCGCGAACGGCTGAATGCGAAGCTGCAGAAGCACGTGCTCTCCGGCGGAGGACCGCTGGAGGGGAAGCGGCTCGTGCGGCTCATCGAGGATCTGTCGGAGGAGTACGGGTCGCTCGAGCGGAAGTTCCGCGAGAGGTTCGGCCGGGCGGTCCCCTACGTGGCGGAGGGCTACTACTTCGACGCGTTGCATGATCTGGGGAAACCGGACGTGATCGGCAGACCCGACGCCGCGCGGATCCGGCTGATGAAGGAGGACGCCTTCTCGCATGTGGCCGGCGTGACGCAGAACATGCGCAAGACCGACGTGATGTTCCTGCGTCAGGCCTCCGCCGACGTGTTCCGGGAGGCCGCCATGACCGGCGTCGCCCGTGACGAGGCGGCGCGCGGTCTGCTCGCGAAAATTCTCATGCGTCCGGAGAAGTTCACGTTCGTTGACTCCGGCGGCCGCGCCTGGGACAACCGCGCCTACTGCAGGATGCTCGCCCGCACCGTGCTGCTTAACGCCGGTCGGCAGAGCTACTTCGACGCCTGCGCCGCCAACGGCGACGACGTCGTGCGCGTCACCGTCTCCGGCAACGCCTGCCCCGCCTGCGCGGTCTGGGAGAACCGGCTCCTGTCGATCTCCGGCGCGACCAAGGGCCTCCCGACCGTGGAGGAGGCGACGGCGGCGGGGTTGTGCCACCCGAACTGCACGCACAGCTTCGTCGCGGTCGGCGACTACCTCCGCGAACAGGACTTCACCGAGGACGGCCGCCCGAAGCAGGGCCCGAACTCCAGCGGAAAGGAGGCGAAGGACGATCCGGAGGCCTGGCGGCAATACCGGCTCTCCGGCGGGAAGAAGCCGAAACCGGCGTCTCCGCCAAAGCCGAGGGAGACTCCGGAAGAGCACCGCGCCGGACGCGAACGGCAGCGGGAGGCCGCCCGTGAGAACAGGGTCAGGCGCGAAGCCGAACTGATCGGCGCGGAGCGGATTCAAGTTCCGCATTCGCGTGATTCCGATCTGATCGGAACCAACCCGCATTTCGACACCGGGGAAGAGCAATGGACGAACAACTGCCAGCGCTGCGTGTCCGCATACGAGGCGCGTCGGCGCGGCATCAACGTGACGGCGAAACCTCTCCCGCCTGACGACCAGTTGCGGTATGGTTTCGGTTGGGCGAGCGTCTATCAGCAAGGGCCGGAGCGGATTGTGGATTGCAGCGCAATTACGGGAGCGAAAGCGAGAAAGAATGTCGAACGGCAGGTGCTGAAAGCCCCGGACGGAAGCCGGTTCATTGTACAGGTATATTGGAAAGACGGAGAATACGGCCATGTTTTTATCGCTGAAAACGAACAAGGCGCGGTTCGTTTCGTCGACCCGCAACGTTATGGAGATCTTCGGCAGTTTGACTGTTCCAGTCATTGGAATCAAGCCGGAGGAAAAGATTGCTACGTTCTACGGGTTGACAATTTGAAATTCGGTGATAAAGCAAAAGAGTGTTGCAAACCGGTGGAGGTGGTGAAATGATTACTTTTAAACAGGCGTTCGAGTTGGCGAAAGCTGCGAATAAAGAAAGTGTTCCATTGAAAAAAACCGCAGACGACGCCGGGGATTTTTGGGTTTTTGAGCGTGATTATAATATTGATGCAATAATAATTGGGGAGCAGCCTATTGCTGTAGATAAAAAGGACGGAAAGGTATGGAGATGGTTTCCCCCCAGCATGACGAAGAAACAGTGGGACGCCTGTTTACACGCAAAAAAAGTAAAGATCCCTGCGGAGTGGTTTGAACCGGTCGAGGCGGTGAAATGATTACCGAGTCTCAGGCAATGGAGCTGGCAGCAAGAGTTCTCAAATGTAAGCTCTGATGAATGAAACAAGGAAAACCTATCTGATCGCGGTCCGTCCGGACGGCGACGGCGGATTTCTGGCGCACTTCCCCGACTTTCCGGAAATGGTTCCGGATTACGGCGGGAGTTTCGAAGAGTGCGTCACGCAGGCGTCGCGCTTTCTGAACGACGTGATCGCGTACAGAGCGGAACACGGCAGGGATCTGCCGGAGCCTTCGTCGGTGACGGAAATCCGTTCTCTGATCAAACCGGAGGACGGGGAGGTTCTCCGCATCGTTCCGGTGACGGTCCGTCCGCCGTCGAAAAATAAGCGGATCGGCGCCGCCGGCGGAGGTGAAATTTCGCCGGAATCGACGATTACGCGAAACGGCGTCATCTGACGCGGTCGGAACTGATGCTGAAATCCGCCATGGCGTATATCGGAGCCGATGCCTGAACCGACGTCTTGTTGCCGGTGACAAAGAGTGAGCCGGGGATCCATACATCTTCTCCTTCTCCCGCACGGCAAGATTGAGCGTCGAGCGGTTCCTTTACAACTGTGAAGAAAAATTCCTCAACGACTTACAAGCAAACGGTCAAAAAAGGGGAATCGTTAAGCTGCTTCGCAGCTATCGCGTAAACTGTTTCGTCCGCTCCGGTTTTGACAGCTTCCGCAAAGATTCCCGGAACTGGATTTCTCCGGCGTGCGGATCGCGTTGACGCGGCTCGCGCAGAAAGATCATCCGCGCCGAACCCGCCGCCGCGCTCTATGAAAAGGGACGCGTCCATCATGCGCGTCGGCAAATTTTCGGAACTGGAGGGGCAGATGACTTCCATCGCGCCGCCGGGCGCGGCCGGTTCGCCGGATCACATGGACGCGCCCGTCTGGGTTCTGGCGGAACTCGCCAGCGGAGGGAGCCGGTCCGTTCCGGCGTGACGGTTCCGCGACTGAAGGAAATCACAGCGGATTCACGGCGACTCTCCTGCCGCAGGCGCGGGCATATTTCGTCAGCGTGGAAAAGGTGATGTTCTTCTTCCCTTTTTCAATCTGCGCGATGTATGTCTGCTTCGTCCCGAGGATCTCGGCGAGTTCCTTCTGTGTCAGTCCGGCGGCGCGGCGCACCTCGTACAAGGCGGTCACCAAGTCCATGAGAGTCTGCTGCTCCTCAATCTCGGCGGCGTTCGCGGGGGCTGTGAAATAAGCGTCTCTCTCCTCGCTTTCCGCTTTCAGCGCCGCCGGATTTTTCGCCATCTCCGCGATTTCGGCCGCGATTTGAGCATCGGTCAGAAATTCGGCGTGTTCCTTCTTCATTTCACAGGTTCTCCCGCAGTCAGCGACCCTAAGACTTTGAACGCGTAAACTATGTTCCGTGCCGGCATGCTCTGTGTTTTCTTGTCATAAGCGTGAACACCGTAGACAACGTCGTTCGCGCCGTACACGCAGAACGCCCTGATTTTTCCGGCCCGCATCATGTGAAAATGCTTCCTTTTCGTGACAGTCCGCTTCATGAAAATCCCCGATTCCGTCAGAATATGATTTATAAGTTCTATTCTGCAATGTTTTTCACGGGTTCTTCCGCGCCGTCGACGTTTCCGGTTTTGACAATCGCCGCGTCCGTAAAAAGGAGGCGTGATTCTGTTCAATCCGGACACTGACGTGATCGTCGAACAGCCGGCCGGACCCAAGGACGGCAGGACGCGGTACACCCGCGTTCCGGTGCGCGATTTCGATCTTTTCAGTACAATTCAGGACGGGAAAATCATTCTGATCGCTCCGCCGGTGATTCCGGAGACGCCGGGGAGGATCGTCGCCGGAACCGACGTTTGACGGCGTCATCCGACGCGGTCGGAACTGACGGCCATTGACGGATTGCGGTTGAAGACGGGCGGTCGAGCGCGGACGGCCGGGGGGATGCGCTCTCCGTATCGGCCATGAATCCGGATCGGAGAGCGGCCGATCGGCGGGAAATGGCATCCCCATCGGGATTCGAACCCGAGTTGCCGGGATGAAAACCCGGTGTCCTAGGCCTCTAGACGATAGGGACTGCACGGCGGCGGTTAATGTAGCATTCGAAGGCCCTCTTTCAAATTCCGGCGGCGCTTTTCCGGCAAAAAACCGCCGCCGCGCCGCGCCGAAAGCCGGAACCGCCGTTTTCCGCTTGTTTTTTAGGACGGACGGTATATCTTTGGGGTGAGACGGTTTGTCACCAACGCAAGGAGTCGCCGGCCGGATGTCGGACTGTCAGGAAATGCCGCCGCTGATGATTCTGTGCGGCGGCCGCGGCACCAGACTGCGGGACGTCACCGAGATGCTGCCCAAGCCGATGGTGCCCGTCGGGCCGCACCCGATCGTGTGGCACATCATGCAGTGCTACGCCGCGTTCGGAGTGCGCCGTTTCATTCTCTGTCTGGGGTACAAGCGCGAGGAGTTCGTGCACTACTTCCTGAATTTCCGCGCTCTGAACTCGGATGTCACCCTGCGTCCGGGTCTGCCGGACAGCGTCCGCTACAGCGGCGGCTGTCCCGAGTCCGAGTGGGAGGTCACTCTGGCCGACACCGGCGCCGACAGCCGCACCGCCACCAGAATCCGCCTGGCGTCGCGGCATCTGAGGGATTCGGACCGCGTCCTGTTTCTGACTTACGGGGACGCGGTCGCCGACATCGACGTCCGCGCGGCGCTGCGCCGTCATCTGGATGGCGGACGGCTGCTGACGGTGTCGGCGGTGCATCCCGAGGGGCGTTTCGGGGAGCTGGAGATCAGCGGCGGCCGCGTGTGCGGCTACGCCGAGAAGCCGGCCCGCACCGACAGCAGTGTCAACGGCGGCTTCATGGTCATGGACAGGGCGTTCATAGACCGCATGATTCCCGGGGACCGCGACGTGTATCTGGAGGAGGAGCCGATGAAGGCGGCCGTGGCGTCGGGGGAGCTCGGAGTCTGGCTGCACGAGGGGTTCTGGCAGTGCATGGACACGCCGCGTGAATACCTCATGCTCAACGAGATGTGGAACACGCGCCGCGCTCCCTGGACGCGTCACTGGCCGCGCCCCCGCACGGAGAACCTCTGACGATGTTCGGCGGCGTCTACAGCGGACGGCGGGTGCTGGTCAGCGGACATTCCGGATTCAAAGGATCCAACCTGTGCTTCTGGCTGGAGCGCATGGGGGCGGTCGTGGCCGGCTGCTCGCTGCCTCCGGCGACGGAGCCGGCGCTGTTCCCGCTGCTGCGTCTGTCGGCGGAGTCGGAGTGGTGCGACGTGCGGGACCGCCGGAGACTGTCGGAGGTCTTCCGGAGATTCCGTCCTGAAATAGTGTTTCATCTCGCGGCGCAGCCGCTGGTGCGGGCCTCGTTCCGCGATCCCGCCGGGACTTTTGAGATCAACGTGCAGGGCACGGTCAACGTTCTCGAGTGCTGCCGCAGCTGCGGTTCGGTCCGCGCGGCGGTGGTGGTCACCAGCGACAAGTGCTACCGGAACCGCAGCCGCGCGGCGGCCTACGCGGAGAGCGCGCCCCTCGGGGGGGACGATCCGTACAGCGCCTCCAAGGCCTGCGCGGAACTGGCGGCGGCCTGCTACCGCGAAGCCTTCTGGGAGGAGGATCGCCGCGTCCTGGCGGCGACGGCCCGGGCCGGCAACGTGATCGGCGGCGGCGACTGGGCCGCCGACCGGCTGATTCCGGATCTGATCCGCTCCGCCGCGGCGGGGCGCGTGGCGGAGCTGCGGCGTCCGGACGCGGTGCGTCCGTGGCAGCATGTGTGGGAGGCTCTGTCCGGCTACCTGCTGCTCGGCGAGAAGCTGCTGGAGGGAAGACGGTCGTTCGCCTCGGCGTGGAATTTCGGTCCGCCGGAGGAAAGCTGCATGCGCGTGCGCGAGGTGGCCGGCCGTCTGTCCGCGTTCTGGCCGTCCGTCCGGTTCGAATGCGCGGACGCCCCGTCCGGGCCGCGCGAGGCGGACGCGCTGCGCCTGAACTGCGGCCGCGCGGCCGGGCGTCTCGGCTGGCGTCCGGTGTGGAGTCTGGACGAGGCACTGAGACGGACCGCTCACTGGTACCGCGCGTTCTACGAACGGCGGCGGGTGAGCACGCGGGAGGATCTGCGGGCGTACATCGGCGCGGCGGAGGAGAAGGGGCTGACATGGACGAACTAGAGCGGCTGCGCACGGAGATTCTGGAGAGGACCGCGCGGTACTGCCGGCTGCGGCACGGATCCGGCGCACGGCCGGAATTCAGGCCTGGGGAGAGCCGCGTCCCGTACGCGGGGAGGGTCTTCGACGAGCGCGAGGTGACCGCGCTGGTCGGCGCCGCCCTGGACTTCTGGCTGACCTGGGGGGAGCATTCGAAGGAATTCGAAGCCAGGCTGGCGTCGTTCGTCGGTGCGCGCCACGCGCTGCTGGTCAACTCCGGATCGTCGGCCAATCTGCTGGCCGTGTCCGCGCTGACGTCGCGGGAGCTGGGGGAGCGGCGGATAAGACCCGGCGACGAGGTCGTCACCGTGGCCGCCGCGTTTCCGACCACCGTCGCGCCGATCATCCAGTGCGGCGCCGTCCCCGTCTTCGTCGACGTCGGCAGCGACGGCAACATCGACTGCGACGCCCTGGAGCCGGCGCGGTCGCCGCGGACGCGGGCGGTCATGGTCGCCCACGCTCTGGGCAGTCCGTTCGATCTGGATCGGGTGAGGGAGTTCTGCGACCGTCACGGACTCTGGCTGGTGGAGGACAACTGCGACGCGCTCGGCGCGCGGTGGCGGGGGCGGCTCACCGGAGGTTTCGGAGACATCGGCACCTCCAGCTTCTATCCGGCGCACCACCTGACCACCGGCGAGGGAGGCGCGGTCTACACGTCCGACCCGCTGCTGCACCGGATCCTGCTCTCCATGCGCGACTGGGGGCGCGACTGCCGGTGCGAACCCGGACGCGACAACAGCTGCGGCCGCCGCTTCGGCCGGCGGTTCGGAACGCTTCCGGCGGGATACGATCACAAGTACGTCTACAGCCATCTCGGCTACAACCTGAAGGCCACCGACCTTCAGGCCGCCGTGGGGTGCGCCCAGCTGGACAAGCTGCCGGAATTCATCGCCGCCAGGCGGCGCAACCACGCGCGTCTGAGCGGACGGCTCGCGGCGCTGTCCGACTGCTTCATCCTGCCGCGGCCGGCTCCGGAGGCGGAGCCGTCGTGGTTCGGATTCATGCTGCTGCGCCGCGACGGCGCACCGTTCACGCGCAACGAACTCGCCGCCGAGCTTGAAAGGCGGCGGATCCAGACGAGGAACCTGTTCGCCGGCAACCTGCTGCGGCACCCGTGCTGCTCCGGGCTGCGGGAGGGGAGGGACTTCCGGACGGTCGGGACGCTGCCGATGACGGACAAGATCATGAACGACGCGCTCTGGATCGGCGTCTATCCGGGCATGACCGACGGGATGCTCGACTTCATGGCGTCGACGGTGACCGGCTTCGTGGAGAGCCGGCGCTCCGGACGGAAGCCCGTGCGCGGAGACGCGGGCGCGGCGGATCGGTAGTCCACGGCGCGCCCCCCCGGGGCCGGGGATCGGTTCATTTCCCTGCGGAGAAGCTCTTCCCGCGTCCGGGGTTCAGCGGGCCGTAGTGCCAGCTCGCGGTCGCGCCGCCGTCGACCAGGAAGGTGGATCCGGTGATGAACCGTCCCCTGTCGCTCATCAGCAGCTCCGCCACGTTCGCCACCTCGTCCGCGGTGCCGGGTCGTCCCGCCGGACAGTTGGCGAACATGTTCCTGTAGAAGTCCCCCCTGACGCCGTTGAATTCGGCGACGGCCAGCGGGGTGACGATGATGCCGGGGGCGACGGCGTTGACGCGCGCCCCCCGCTCCCCCCAGCGGACCGCCTCGAACATTACGCGCTTCTCGTTGCAGCGCTTCGCCAGCTGGTAGGCCGTCAGGGTGTTTCCGATGTTCTCGGGACGCAGGAAATCCAGCGACAGGAGCTCCTCCGGCGGCGTGGTCGCCAGAGCCCTGTCCTGTTCTGGCGTGAGCTGCGGCAACCGCCAGGCGCTCTGACTCGAGATCGTGACGCCGGATCCGCCCTCGGCGATCACTTTGCCGACCTCCTCGAGAAGCACGGCGGTGCCGTAGAGGTCGACTTCGAGTATGGCCTCGATCGGCGCCTGCGACGGCGACACGCCGGCTCCGTTGACCAGCATGGTTATCCGTCCGTGCCTCCGGCCTCTGGCGATTATGTCGAGAACGGAGTCGCGGGACGCCAGATCCGTCTCGCATGGCTCCGCGTCGAAGCCGGCGCCGTTCATGATCTCCGCGATGTCCCCGGCGTGACCGGCGTCCTTGTCCCCGAGAATGATTTTCTTCCCGTATCCGACCCGCCTGGCGACGGCCATGCTGATCTGTCCGGCTCCGGTGACGATCATCACTTCCTTTTCCATTGTCGACGTTCTCCCTGCACGTTGCGCTCCGTCCTTTCCGGAGCCGCGATTCCTTTTTTCCCGCTCTTTCCGGAGCGGCAGGATCCGGAACGGAGCCTCCGTCTCCCGGGTTTTTTCACCCGATTTCCTCCGGATGTTCCGGCGGCCCGCTCGTCTCCGGCGTCCGAGGCTCCGTCCGCTCCGGCGTCCTCCCTTACTCTGACGTCGACGTTCCGGTTTTTCAAGAGGTTTTCCGGGGAACGGAACGTTTTTTTCCCGGCGTTTCCGCCCGGATCCGAACCGGGGGCGCCTGCGGGCTCCGCCGCCGCGCCAGCGCTTTGCGCCGCGGCTCCGGAGGCGGTATATTACCCCCCGCGCACCGCTTTTTTCAGGAACGCGCCGCCGCGGCGGCGCCGGCAAAACGAGGAGGAACACACCGATGGCTCTGGATTTGTCCTGCTTACTCATCACACCGAGGTCGCTGCTGCGTTCGCGGACCGGCGGCATCATCGCCCGCCTGCTCTCCCGCACCGATCTGGATCTGATCGGGGCGCGCATGTTCGCCTTCACCGGGGAGGAGGCGGAGCGTCTCGCCGAGGCGGCCGACGACGGACGGCCCGGATCGCGGCTGATCGCGGACTGCGTCCGCGCCGGCTTTCCGCCCGGACCGGACGGACGGGGCAACCGCGTCATGGCGCTGCTCTTCCGCGGCGGACAGCCGGTCGAACAGCTGCGCCGCGTGACGGGGGATCTTCCGGGCGGAGACGGAGTTCCGCGCGGCGTGACGCTGCGGGACACGTACGCGGAGACGCCGCCGGACGCGGCCGATTCCGGCGCGGTCCGTCTCTACGATCCGGTGGCGCTGACGCCGGGCGACGCCGGCTGCGCGCGGCGCATGCTGGAACTGCTGGCCGAATTCGCCGACTCCCGCGGCAATCTGATCGATCATTCGGCCGGGAGCGGCGCGGAGGATCAGCGCACGCTGGTGATCATCAAGCCAGAGAACTGGCGCCGTCCGTCGAGCCGGCCGGGGGCGATAATCGACATGCTCAGCCGCACCGGTCTCAGGATCGTCGGCTGCAAGATCCACCATATGACGACGGCGGACGCGATGAAGTTCTACGGCCCGGTCAGGGACGCGCTCCGCTCCAAGCTCGCGCCGAAGGCGGCGGCGAGAGCGCGCGCCATTCTCGAGGAGGAGTTCCGCCTGCGTCTGCCCGACGGCGTTCTCCCGCCGCTTGAGCAGTCCGTGGGGACGGCGGCGGCCGACGAGGAGTTCTTCCGGCTGATCGAATTCATGTCCGGCGCGCGTCCCGACGGGAGTCCGCAGTCCGCCGGCGGCTCCGCCAAATGTCTGGTTCTCGTGTACGAGGGCACCGACGCCGTCGCCAGGATCCGCGCCGTCCTCGGTCCCACCGATCCCGCCAGGGCGCCAGGAGGAACCGTCCGGGGCGACTTCGGCGGCAGCGTCATGGTCAACGCGGCGCACGCGTCCGATTCGCCAGCCAGCTACGAGCGCGAGGCCGCGCTCGTCGGCGTCGGCCGGAACAGCTTCGCCGAACTGATCCGCATCGGTCTGAACGCATGATCCGGAACGATCAGCCGCCGCCTGCGGAGGCGCGGGCCGGACTGCTCCGCCGTGTTCTCGCCCCGGCGCGGCGGCGGCCGCTGACGCTGCTGATCGTCCTGGGCATGGCCGTGCACGCGGCGATCGTGCTTCCGGCGCTGATCGGCGGCGACGCGGCGGAGCGGTTTTCCAGGCCGGATTCGCCCGGATATGTGCTGCCCGCCGAGGCGCTGGCGCGGGAGGGACGCTATCTGGACGCCCCCGGCGGGAGGCCGTTTCTGCGGCGCGTTCCGGGTCTGAGCGCGGTTCTCGCGCCGTTCTTCCTGCTGTTCGGCGACTGCGGCGCACCGGCGGCGGCCGCGCTGTTTCTGGGGCTGATCGGCGTGCTGACCGCAGTGCCGATCCGGCTGGCGGGGGAGGAGTGGTTCGGATCGTCCGCCGGAACGGCCGCCGCCGCGCTGTTCGTCTTCAATGTCACCGCGATCGCCAACAGGCCGCTGCTTCTGACCGACACCCTGTTCACCTTTCTGGTCGCGTTCCAGCTGTATTTCTTCATCCGCTTCTGGAAGCGCGGCGAAACCGCCGCGCTTCCTGCCTCCTGCGCGGCGGCGGCGGCGGGGATCCTGGTGAGGCCGATCAATCTGGCGTGGATATTTCCGGCTCTGTTCATCGCGGCGGTCATGCCGGATCCGCCTCCGCGGCGCAGGCTGGCGGCCGGAGCCGCGGCGCTGGCGCTGTTCCTGATCATCCCCGCCCCGTGGATGCTCCGCAACGCCTCGCTGGGCGCCGGGTACGTGCCGGACGCCAACACCGGGGCGATGTACCACCAGAACGGAGCCATGCTGCTGGCGGAGGTCAACGGCACGAGCTACGAGCGCGAGAAGCGGAAAATCCTGGAGGAGCTGGAGATCGAGTTCGCCGACTCCTCGCGTTATCCGGACGAGCGGAGCAGGGAGAAGTTCCGCCTCCGGAAGTTTGCGGAGCTCGTCCGCGCCCATCCGTTCGTCTGGCTGAGACAGCACTTCAGCGCACGGACGCTGCTGCCGGATCTGCCGTCGCTGTGCGAGGATCTGGGTCTGACGCGGCCGGACCGCGGCACGCTCGACGTGCTGCAGAGGCGGGGAGCCGCGGCCGCGCTGCGGCACTACTTCTCGGGGAACTGGCTCCTGCCGGCGGCGCTGGCGCCGCTGCTCGTTCCCGTGCTGGTCACCTATCTCGGAGCCCTGCTTGCGCTGGCCGCGCAGCTGCGGTCATGGCGGAGCGGATACGTCGGACTGCTCGTCTTTCTGGCCTTCGCCGAATACTATCTGTTCCTGCCCGGGCCGATGACCGTGCCTCGCTACCAGCTTCCGGCGCTGCCGGTTCTGACGGTGCTGGCGGGCGGGGCGATCTCGCGGATGAGGATGTTCCGCCGTTCCGGATCCGGCGGCGGCGAAAGCCGCTGACGTCCGCGCCGGCCACAGGAGATCACGCGCGGAACCATTTGGGGACGCCCATGCGGCGCAGACGGCGCACCGTCCCGGCGCGGTGCGCGAGGATCCACGCGCGTTCCGCCCGCAGCGTCGGATCGCGGTACGGCGTTCCGGCGGTGGAACGCAGAATGATGTTCAGTTCCTTTTCGCTCAGCGGGGCGGCGCCTTCCGGAGTCCCGCCGCCGCGCCGCGCCACCGTTCCGCCGCGTCTTCTGCCGAACGGGGCGCTTTCTCCGAGTCCGAACCCCAGCTTCAGCAGCGCGCCGCGCGCCGGACGCGAACCGGAGTAGGTCGTCAGCGTTCCGCCGTCCGCCATGAGCCGGCGCAGTCCGCGGAACCAGTCGAGCGTCCACAGCTCGGGATTGCAGTCCGGGGAGAAGGCGTCCTGAAACACCGCGTCGAATTCTCCGTCCAGTTCCGCCAGCGCCGCCCGCGCGTCACCCGCGATCAGGCGGCATGTGGCGAAATCGGATTCATACGCGCCCGCGTCCAGCATCTTTCCGAGAAAATCCCTCATCCAGGAACCGGGTCCGTGCATCCGGGCGGCGGCGGCGGGGGCGCGGAGGTCCGATTCGAGGGAGACGATTTCCAGACGGCCTCCCCGCGCCCGCTCCGCGAGCCTGACGGCGGCGCCGGCGTTCGCTCCCGTGCCGAATCCGACGTCCAGCACGCGGACGATCTTCGACCGCCCGAGCCTCTCCTCCAGACGCGACGGCTCCAGAAACTTGCGGACGGTCTCCTCCCGCGCGCCCGCCAGCGAGCGGAAATGCTGCCGGTATCCGGGATGGTAGAGCGTCTCCGAACCGTCCCCGGTGATCACCGACGTGAATCCGTCCGGGCCGGCTCCCCCGGCGAAGCACCGCCGGAAGAATTCGATGAACTGCCCCTTCTTCATCCACCAGCGCGGAGCCAGCAGCTTCTCGGGAGGGGCGTCCGCGCACAGCCTCATGATCAGCCACCCTTCCGGCAGCAGTCTCAGAAAGGATGCGGCGGCGGCCGCGTATTCGTATTCGTTGAGCGGGCGCACCGCGGGACGTCCCCGTCCCGGATCGCTCCACCATCGCGCCAGCTCCGTCCCCCGCAGCACCTGCAGCTGATGCAGCTTCACGGCCCGAAACGGCAGCGCGGACAGTTCCCGCGCCGTGGCGGCGAAGTCGCCGTCCGACTCGCCGGGCAGTCCGAGAATCACGTGCGCCCCGGCGCGGATTCCGGCGTCGCGCAGAGCCCGCGCCGCGCGGATCACGTCGGCGAAGACGTGGCCTCTGCGCGTCAGGCCGAGCGTCCGGTCGTGCGCGGTCTGCACCCCCAGCTCCACCCAGACCTCGCGCGTCCGGTTCATCTCGCGGAGCAGATCCACGGTTTCCGGCGGCAGCGCGTCCGGTCTGGTGGCGACGATCACCACCGGGAAGTCGGCGCACCGCAGCACCTCGCCGTACAGCCGCTCCAGCTGTTCCGCCGGAGCGTAGGTGGAGGTGAATGACTGGAAATAGGCCGCGTACGGACCTCCCGATCCGTAGCGTTCGCTCACGAATTTCCGTCCGGCGGCGACCTGACCGCGCAGATCAAGACTGCGGCCGAGGTGACGGGCGCGTCCGCCGTCCTCGGCGCAGAAGACGCATCCGGGGCCGTAGCGGTTCAGCCGGTTGGGACATCCGAGAGCCAGATCGACGGGGATGCGGTGTATCCGGCGGCCGTGGCGGCGCTCCAGATCGTCGGCGAAAAAATGAAGTTCTTCCATTGCAACTTTCGGTTTCAGCGGCTATAGGTAGCGCGGAGGGGGAGGCGTTTTCAATGTAGCGGCAACCAGCGAGGTTTTCAAGATGCCGGAATCCAGAATCAGAGTTGTCATCGTCGGCGGCGGTCCGGCGGCGTTCGAGGCCGCGCGCACCGCCCGGAAAATGAGTTCCGGGGCCGAGATATCCCTGTACACCAGGGAGGAGCTGCCCCCGTACCGCCGCCCGGCGCTGTCCAGGGCGCTGTTCGCCGATCCGGCGGGGAACGGACTGCTTATAAAACCGCCGGAGTGGTACGGCGGGCAGAACATCGATCTGCACACCGGATCCGAGGTGGCGGCGGTGGACAGGGAGCGCAGGGAGCTGCGCCTGGCGGACGGACGCGCCGTCCCGTACGACCGGCTGCTTCTGGCGACGGGCGGACGCTGCTTCATGCCGCCGCTGCCCGGAATCGATCTTCCCGGAGTGTTCTCCCTGCGCGAGCACGCCGACCTGCCGGCGATACGGCGCGCGCTGGCGGAGACGGAGGGAGCCGTCACCGTGGTCGGCGGCGGTCTGCTGGGTCTGGAGCTGTGCGGCGCCCTGCGGGACGCCGGGCTGACGGTGAGACTGATCGAGGGGAATCCGGTTCTTCTCGGCAGGCAGCTTCCGCCGGAGGATTCCGAGCTCGTGCGGCGGCATCTGGCGGGTCTTCCCGGCCTGGAGCTGCGTCTCGGTGCGCCGCCCGCGGCCGTCCTCGGGGACGGCAGGGTCGAGGCTCTGAGGCTGGCCGACGGGACGGAACTCCCCGCCGGGACGGTCTTCTTCTCCACGGGTATGCGGCCCAACGCGGAGCTCGCGGCGCGGGTCGGGCTGGACGTGTCGCCCGCCGGAATCCGAGTGGACCGCTTTCTGCGGACCGCCGATCCCGACGTCTTCGCCGCCGGCGACTGCGCCGCCCCCGACGGACGCGCCGGGTGCGGTCTGTACGCCGAGGCCGTCAGAATGGGCGCGGCCGCCGGGGCGAATCTGATCGACGGAGGGGGAACCGGGTTTCTGCCGGAGACTCCTCAGGCGCGGCTGATCGCCCTGGGCGTCAGGCTGGCCGGCGGCAGGGTGACGTTCGGCGGGCCGGCGGGCGGAGGCGGCGCCGGGAAGTGACGACGCGCCTCAGCGGACATGCTTGCGAAACGGGAAAATCATGCTATTATATCTTTCAGGGCTTCGGAAGAAAATCTGATTCCTGTAAAAACTGAAACGAGGGAAACTTATGAAGAAGACATTGTTGTTTCTGTCAGCCGCGCTGACGGCCGTCCTGTTCGCCGGCTGCGCGACCGTCCAGGTCACCGACCGCGCCGATCTCAACGGGCAGCGCATCAACAGCGGCAGCGGCACGTCCATCGCCCACATCAACGCCCAGAACTGGGGACTCTATTTCCTGAAGTGGCCGCTGATCACCGGTTCCGCCAAGAACCCGGGTTCGATCAGCCTGCTGGACGAGGATTCCGTTAACGTTCCGAGGACCGTCTTCCTGGTCACCGCCAAGGCGAAGGAGCTCGGAGCCACCAAGACCGAGAATCTGCAGTCCATCTGCGGCAGCACCATGATCCCGATCCCGTTCCCGTTCCTGTTCTACATGAAGGACACCAACGTTTCCGGAAACGCGATCCGCTAGTCGGTCTCCGCGTTCTGTACAGAAGCCCGCTTGAAGCGGCCGCCGCGTTGCAACGGCGGCCGCCCCTTTTTTTGCTCCGGACGCCGGAGGCGGGACTGACGGACGCGCCGTTACTGCTTCACTGCCGTCCGGTGAATTCGGAATGAAATTCCGTTAAGGGTCCAGGCCGCTCCGGATCTTTCCGGTCGGGAGGTTTTATGACGGTTCTGCGGTTCGGGTGCGGGAACTTCGGGGCCGGGTTCCATGAGCGCGTCGGAAGCCGGCTTCATGCGGCGGATTTCCCGCAATATCGGCCGTCTGACAGATTACGGTTTTTTTCAAAGCGGCGTCCCTGCAGAAAACCGGGGAGCCGATGAAAGGATGCCGCTGCAATGATCAGTCGGAAATCTCCCGCTCTGTCTCTGAATGATTCAAGCATCCTCGGCGCGGAGCGGGTTCTGACTCTTTCAACGCGGTTCCGGAAATTTCATCGGACGGCGGTGCTCCGGCTTGCGTGAAGTTCGTGCGCACTGCGGCGCGGCCGGTGATTTCCCCCCCAGTAGCACGGATCCGGCGGCGGACGGGGGATCGCCGGCGGGGAGCCGTCCGGCTGCGGACATGCGGAAAAGGGAGGTGCGCTCCGTCCGTACCCGGGGCTCGGCGGAACGAAAAAAAAGGCGGAGAGTTTTCTCTCCGCCTTTTTCAAGGCGTCTTCGGGCCGGACGCCGGCCGAAGTCATTTTTCGTTGGTTCTGCCGATGTAGTAGTAGTACGTCTTCTTTTCCCCCTGCGAGTTGTTTCTGCCGGCTTTAAGTTTGGCCGTCTGTTCGGTGGACGCGTGACCGTCGGCCCAGAGGACGTTGATGGCCTCGTTGTGACGGTTGCCGACTCCTATTCCGGAACTCGGCCGGTACAGGGCGCCCGCCTGATCCTTGCTGGATGCGTCCGAGTTGTCGGCGATGACGATCGTTTCCGACGGCACCTGGAGCTGGGTGATCTTGGTGTACTCGTTAGCTGTGTCCGAATAGGTCTGCCCCATCCCGTAGAAGTTGTAGCCGTAGCCGCCGTAATATTTCACCGACAGACCGTCGGAGCTGGTCATCAGCGACAGATTCCAGCTGGGACACTCGAAGACTCCCTTGCCGAGCACGTCCTGCTGATCGGCGGTCTTGGTCTCGTCGATGGTGCGGCCGACGTATCTGGCGAGACAGTATTTCCAGAACGCCCATTTGTAGCCTTTGTCGTTCGCCGCTCCGTACGCCGCCATGATCGGCAGATAGTCGTCGTTGGCCTGGTTGTAGAGGGCGACTCCCAGCCCCATCTGCTTGAGGTTGCTCACGCAGCTGATCTTGTGCGCCGCCTCCCGCGCCTTGGACAGCGCCGGCAGCAGCATCCCCGCGAGGATCGCGATGATGGCGATCACCACCAGAAGTTCGATCAGGGTGAAGTTCTTTTCCGACCGCATTTTCATTCTGTCAAGTCCTTTCATTTTTCTCAGCTTTGCGATCTTTTACTGCTCCGGACTTTTCGGCGCCGACGGAGACGCGCGCGGCCGTCGGCCGCAGGCGCCGTCCGCTCCCGGCGCAAGCTGAAATTTCGTCCCGTCAGCAATTATAGCATATTCCCCGGAGCAAAACTAGTTTTTTTTTTTTTTTGAAAAATACCTGGTCCTCTTTCCGCGGACTCCGGCCGTCTCCCCGCGCACCTGGTCGGCGCACGGCAGGATTCATCGAGGAGAAAACGGACTTTTCCGCATGAGGATTGTCCGTGTCTCCGTATATGATAGTGAATTTGCCGCCGCCGAATATAAACTAGGTGAACGACGGGCCGGAACGGGAGATCGTCGTCGTGAGGAAGTCATTCGGCCGGATCCGCGTCACGTCTCCCTCCGGCGCATGCGGAAGGAACGTCGGAGACCGACTCCGCCGTTTCCGACTCCGCTCGCCGGTCTGAAGCGGGGGGAGGGGGAGGCTATTGCCGCCGTCCCTGCCGACGTGGCGGCGGTCTTCCCGTTTCCCCGTGTGTCAACCCGGCTTCCGTACGGACTTCGGTTTCGCGTAGTGCCCGGCGGCGGTGAGCCAGTCGCGCCGAGGGATGCTGATGGAGCCGCCGCGGCGGGCGCCGCCCCCGGCTTGGGGAACGGCGGCGACGGCGATCACCGCAAGCGGTTCGAGCGGTGTGAAATCCGACCTTCCGCGCATTTCGGCGCGCTCTCCTTTCTCTGAATTCCGGTTGATTGACCGTCCGCCGGCGGGACGCCGTGCGACGCACCGGAAACGTCCGCGCCGCCGTCCGTCCGGTTTTCCGCAGGGTGGAAAAACGGCGGACGCCGTGTTATAATATGATCGGACGCGGGCGTGACTCTGTGCACCGTCTCCTTCCGGCCCGGACCCGCGCGGAAATCGGGGAGGAGCGTGTTCAAAAGTTGCTGGAAGGAAGAATCTTCTTATGGCGATGTTGAAAAAGATTGTCAGGGGGTATTTCTCGGTGGCTCTCGTATGGCGCATCGCGGCCGCTTTCGTCCTCGGCGCCGCCGTGGGCGTGCTGTGCTCCAGACTCGGGACGGTCTGCGGCGCGGATCCGGCCGCGCGTCTCGCGGCGGTTCTGTCGCCGTTCGGAGCCGCGCTGGTCGCGATGCTGAAGATGGTGGTCATCCCGCTGATCTTCTTCTCGCTGGTGGCGGGCGCGGCGAGTCTGCCGCTCGGAAAGTTCGGCCGTCTCGGTCTGTCGGTGCTGATATGGTACTTCCTCACCTCGCTCTTCGCCGGAGCTTTCGGGATCGCGCTGGCGCTGGCCGTGAATCCGTCCATGGAGAACGCGCGTCAGCTCTCCAGGCAGTTCATGCCGCAGGTGGGCGCGATGAAGATGCAGGGCGCCGCCGGCGGCGTGACTCAGTTCATCAACACGCTGTTCATGAATCCGTTCCAGGCGCTGGCCGAGGGACAGTTCCTGCCGATCATCATCTTCTCCATTCTCTTCGGCCTCTCCGCCCGCGCGGTGATGGAGCGCGAGGGCTCCGGGTCGAAGGTCGGCAGAGGCGCGGAGACGATGCTGGACGCGTTCGACGCCGCGGAGAAGGCTCTGTTCCGGATCATCGACTGGGTCATGGAGTATTTCCCCGTCGGCGTCTTCGCGCTGGCGGCGGTCAACTTCGCCGTGTACGGAGTGAAGCTGTTCATACCGTACATGCGGATCGCCGGGTGCGTCGCCGCCGGCGTCCTGCTGATGATTTTCGTCATCTATCCGCTGCTTCTGCTGCTGCTCTGCCGCGAGAACCCCTGGCGGGTGATGAACAAGATCAAGGACGCGGTCATCACCGCGTTCCTGACCCGCTCCAGCGCGGCCACCCTGCCGATCTCCTTCAGGGTGGCGGGCGAGAAGCTGCACATCCATGAGCAGCTCTCCAGCTTCGCGCTTCCGCTCGGAGCCACCGTCAACATGGACGGCGCCTGCATTCATCTTCCGGTTTTCGCGATTCTCGCGGCCAACATCTTCGGGATTCATCTCGGCGCGTCGCAGCTGGCCGTGCTGCTCATTTCCGTGGTTTTCGCCTCGGTCGGCGCCGGCGGCATCCCCGGCGGAAGCGTGTTTCTGCTGTTCATGGTGCTGTCGAACCTCGGTCTCGGCGACGCGGAGGTCGCGACGATCGTGGCGCTCGCCATCGGCGTCAATCCGCTTCTCGACATGTTCGAGACCGCCTGCAACGTGGCGGGGGACAACGTCTGCAACTACATCGTCGCCCGGCGCAACGGCATGGTGGACGACCGGGCGTAGGCCGTCCGGGGGAGTCTCTTCTTCGGGTAAAGAGGGGGATCAGCGCGTCAGCCGCAGCATGCGCTCGATGGGCAGGTGCGCGCGCTCCATGAGATCCTCGGGCAGCTCCACCTGCGGCGACATCGTCCTGAGCGCCTCCAGAACGCTCTCGAGAGTGATCTTCTTCATGTTCGGACAGTGCACGGCGGGCTCCAGCGCGATGAACTCCTTGCCGGGATTCTCCCTGCGCATGCGGTGGATTATGCCGTGCTCGGTGGCGATCAGGAAGCTTCTTGCGGCCGATTCGCGGACTTTCCTCAGCATTCCTCCTGTGCTCAGCGCATAGTCGGCGAGCTTGACCACCGCCGGCAGACACTCGGGGTGCGCCAGCAGCACCGCGCCGGGGTGCGCCCTGCGGTTCGCCATGATCGTGTCCGGCATGATCCGGTTGTGGGTCGGGCAGAACCCCGGCCACAGATCCATCTTCCTGCCGACGGCTTCGGAGATGTTCGCGCCGAGATTCTGATCGGGCAGGAACAGGATCCTGCGGTCCGGCGGGATGGAGCGCACCACCTGCGCCGCGTTGCCGGAGGTGCAGCAGACGTCGGCCTCGGCCTTGACCGCGGCGGTGGTGTTGACGTAGGCGACGACGGCCGCGCCGGGATGTTCCCTGCGCCATGCGGCCACCTCCGACGCCTCCGCCATGTCCGCCATCGGACATCCTGCGGAACGCACCGGGTGCAGCACCGCCGAGCCGGGCGAGAGGATCTTGGCGGTCTCCGCCATGAACGAGACGCCGCAGAAGACGATCACCGGGGAGCGCGTCTCCGCGGCGCGGACGCTCAGCTCCAGCGAGTCGCCGACGAAGTCGGCGGCGTCCTGCACCTCCGGCTCGACGTAGTTGTGCGCCAGAATCACGGCGCGCCGCTTCTCTTTCCAGATTTGAATTTCGGCCTGAATCTGTCCGTCGGTCATGATTATCACCCTGACGCGGGATCCGCCGCGCCGCCGCTAATATAATACCGCTTCGATTGACAATCAAGAGCGACGGATCCGTCTCCGCGTCCGGACGCCGTCCGCAGCGGCGAAAGACTACTTGAAAAGTCGTGTAGGAGGTGTTATCTTGACAGTGCGGCCGCCCTCCGCGCGGGCGGCGCGGAGCCCCGGCCTCCCCGGGGCGGCTGAATCGAGGAAAGGACGTTCATGGATACGAATCCCTATCTGACGCCGGAGCAGCGCGAGCGGCTCTCATCGGTCCGGATCGGCGTCGCCGGCCTCGGCGGACTGGGGTCGAACCTGCTGATGCATCTGGTCAGAAGCGGCGTCGTCCGCTTCACCGCGGCGGACTTCGACTCGGTGGCGCCGAGCAATCTCAACCGCCAGTTCTTCTTCGCCGATCAGATCGGCATGCTCAAGACCGACGCCGTCGCGGCCAACGCGAGACGCGTCAATCCCGACATCGACCTGAGGATGCACGCGGTCCGCGTCGACGCCGGGAACGCGCTGCGGATTTTCGGGGACTGCGACGTCGTCGCCGAGGCGTTCGACTCCCCGGAGGCGAAGATGATGCTGATCGGGGCGTTCGCCAGCTCCGGAATCCCCGTGGTGGCCGCCAGCGGCCTCGCCGGCTTCGGCCGGTCCAACGCGATGCGTCTGAGGAAGGCGGGGGAGCGCCTCTACATCGCCGGAGATCTGACCTCGGCCATATCCCCGGAGACGCCGCCGGCGTCGCCGCGCGTCGGCATCGCTGCGGCCATGCAGGCCAACACCGTCGTTGCCCTGCTGCTGGGGATGGAGGTCTGACGTCCCCTCCCGCGCCGGCTTCCGCGGAGTCAGCCGTTCCTGCGGCGTCTCTCCAGCTCGAAGACGCAGGCCGGAGCGAAGAGGTTGGGCAGCAGCCGCGCCGGCAGCTGGAAGCTGACTCCGACCGGGCACTCCCTCACGATCACCGCGCCCAGCTTCCTGCAGAGCTGACGGAAGTCGAGGATGGTGCCGAGATGGATGTTCGGGGTGTCGTACCAGTGGTACGGGATCGCCTCGGTCTCCGGCATCCGTCCGGTGGTCAGCAGCCGCCAGCGGCACGGCAGGTGTCCGAAATTGATGACACTGACGACGGCGCGCCTGCCGACCCGCACGATCTCCCGCAGCAGCTGATCGGGACGCGCCACCTGCTGCAGCGTCTGACTGAGTATCACGAAGTCGAAATCCCCGTCCTCGGCGAAGTCCAGCGGATCGTCGAGGTTGCCCTGGATGACGGGGATGCCGTTCTGCACGCATCGGGCGATCATGGTCTCGTCTATCTCCACGCCGACGGGGGTTATGTCTTTCTCCCTGCGCAGTTTCTTCAGGAAGGATCCGTCGCCGCAGCCGAGATCCAGCACCCGCGAGCGCGGGGCGATCATGGCGGCGACCAGATCGAGATCGCGGCGCTGCATCTGTTCGGCGGTCATGGGCGGTCTCCCTCCCTCTGGTTGCGCAGGAAGGACGCGATCAGCGTCCCCAGCGATTCCGTCTCGAGCAGGAACGCGTCGTGCCCGTAGTCGGACTTGATTTCGCAGAAGCTCACGTTCCGGCGGTTCTTCAGCAGCGCGCGGACGATGGCCCGGGACTGCGACGTCGGAAACAGCCAGTCGCTCGAGAACGACACCACCAGGAAGTCCGCCCGTGCGGGCGCCAGGGCCAGAGTCAGGTCGCCGTCGGTGCGCGCCGCCAGATCGAAGTAGTCCATGGCGCGGGTCAGGTAGAAGTAGCTGTTGGCGTCGAAGCGTTCGACGAAGCAGCGGCCCTGGTGCTCCAGATAGCTTTCGACCGCGAAGTTCCGCCGGAAGTCGAACCCGTAACGGTCGCTCTCCTGCAGGGTGCGCCCGAACTTGCGCGTCATCGACTCGTCGCTGAGATAGGTGATGTGCGCCAGCATGCGCGCCGTGGCCAGACCCTGATCCGGAGCCAGATCCAGCGGGTAGTCGCCGCCCCTCCAGTTGGGGTCGTACTTGATCGCCTCGCGTCCGACCCAGTCGAACGAGATGCTCTGCGGGGAGAGCTGCGCCGTGGTGGCGATGGGGACGGCGCTCCGCACCATCTCGGGATAGCACACCGCCCACTCCAGCGCCTGCATCCCCCCCATCGAGCCGCCGACGACCGCGAGCAGACGCCTGACGCCGAGGTGGTCGATCAGCCGTTTCTGGGCGCGCACCATGTCGCGGATGGTGATGACCGGAAAGTTCAGGTTGTAGCGCCTCCCCGTGGCCGGATCCGTCGACTGTGGTCCGGTCGAGCCGGAGCAGCTGCCCAGCACGTTGCTGCAGACGACGAAATAGCGGTCGGTGTCGACGGCCTTGCCCGGTCCGACCAGATTGTCCCACCAGCCGGCCTTGCGGTCGTCCGGCGAATGACGGCCGCACACATGGGCGTCGCCGGAGAGGGCGTGCAGAATCAGCACTGCGTTCCCGCCGTCGGGGGCGAGTTCGCCGGCGCACTCGTAGCGCAGGTTGACGTCGCGGAGCTCTCTGCCGCAGTCCAGCGGCAGCGCGTCCTCCTCGGTTCCGCCGAAGCGGAAGTCGAGTGGTTCGGTCAGCAGAATCTTCGAATCTTTGCCGGACATGCGGACGCGTCCTCCTGCGAACGCCGCGGACAGTCGGCGGGCCGCGGCGGCCGCGCCGTCACTCCCGCCTGCGGCGTGTCGCGTAATATACCCCGCGTCCCGCGCGTTTGCAACGGCGCCGGGGATTATTCGCGGCGTAATCCCGACCGTTGCGGTACTGATTCGCTGCGGAGACGGTCTGCGCTCCGTCGTCTTTCCAGCTCCGCCTCCGCCGTGCGCAGATTCCGGCGGACGCCCTCGTGCCCGGGATCCAGCGCCAGGGCCGCGCGGAAAAGCCGCGCGGCTCCGGCGCAGTCGCCCGCCCTGAGCTCGAGCACGCCGAGGGCGTTCAGCGACTGCCGGTGGCGCGGATGGATCCGCAGCAGACGGCGGTATATCGAGGCGGCTCCGGCGGCGTCGCCGGATAGATCCAGCGCCAGGGCCAGGTCGTAGACGGGTTCCGCCAGCTCCGGACTGCGGCGGTGCGCCTCCGTGAAGCACCGCGCGGCCCGTCTGTAGTCCTTCCTTTCCAGGAACAGCGCGCCGAGATTCATCATGCCGAAGGCGTCGTCCGGATCCCTCCGCGCGGCCGCGCGGTACCATTCAGCAGCCTCGTCGCGCCTGCCGGCGCTCCGGCGGATCTCGCCGATCAGATTGGCGTCGCGCGCGAAGTCGGAGCTCCGGCCGAGGTTGGCGATCAGCATTCCGGCGGCCTCCTGTCCGCGGTTCAGCCGGAAGAGCGCCTCCCCGGTGAGCGAGACGGCCTCCCCGGCGGTTCCGGAGCGGTCGGGTACGACGGCCAAGGAGGCGAACGTCAGCAGCGCGCCGGCCAGGGCGCACGTGTTCTGGAGCCGCCGCCGGCGGCGGCGCAGCGGCATGCCGGCCGCCGCCAGCATGAAAAGCGCGGGGAACATTCCGATCCGGTACCGTCCGCTGGTCACCGTCAGCAGCTGGAACGCGAAGCAGGAGGCTCCGAGGAGGAGCGGATGCGTCAGCAGACGGCGGCGTCCGCGGACGGCGCCCGCGACGCCCAGGCCGGACGCGGCCAGGACGATCAGCAGCGCCGTCCCGGCCGAGGAGAAGAGACGCTGCGTCGGCGTGGCGTAGAACAGAGCCGGCACGTCGGCGCCGGCGGGAAGCTCCGTCGGCGCGAAAATCAGCAGCGCCTTGTGCGCCAGCAGCTTCAGCTCCGCCGCCGGACTCCGGATCACGAATCCGGCGACCCGCTCCAGATGCACCCTGTCCGCGCTGACGCCGCGGCGCCGGGCGGTCTCCTCGGCGATCCGGTGGCGCCTCCGCCAGGCGGGCCCCGGCCGCAGATAGCAGCCGCCGTCGGCTTCGGGGTTGTGTCCGAGATACAGGTTGAAGGCGCCGTTGCTCTGAATCAGCACCGGACGGCCCGCCAGACGGCTCTGAATCCACGAGACCGGCAGGACCGGCAGCAGGGCCGAGCAGCAGAAGACCGCCGCCGCGGCGCGCCGCCGCAGGAGCAGGCACCGCAGCGTCTCGGCGGCCGCGAACGCCAGCGCGGAGGGATGGGTGATCGCCGCCAGCCCGGCGGCCAGCCCGCCGAGGGCGCAGCGGACGAGGGCGGGGAGGAGTCCGGAGGACTCGTCGGCCTTCCGCATCGCCGCGACCGACAGGAGCAGCGCCGGCAGCAGCAGCGACTCCGATATCAGCTCCGCCTGGTGGTAGAACAGAGCCGGATAGAACATCGCGGCGGCCAGGAAGCACTCCGGAACCGGATCCCGCGCCGGCGACCGGCGGCGCAGGAACCGGTAGAACAGGATCCACGCGATCCAGTTGATCGCGGTCTGGACATAACGCGCGGCCGGGACGGAGAAACCGCCGGCGGCGTACGTCAGCGCCAGAAAGAAGCTGTAGAGAGGCGCGTGCAGATCCGGCCGCTCGCCCGCCCAGCATCCCCGCAGGATCTCCCTGGCGCGGGCGTCGTACTCGGCGACGTCCGGACCCAGAGCCATGCCGAAGAGCGGCGAACCGCCGTACTCGCGCAGATACTCCGCGCGCAGCAGCAGCCCGATCGCCGCCGTCGCCGCGGCGATCAGGACGGTCCTGTCAGCGGCGCGGCGGAAAATCGAATTCATGTTCGAAGAGGTCGCCGATCCGCCGGACGGCGAGATCCTCGTCCGGCCCCTCGACGCTCAGCTCGGCGCACGCGCCGCAGCCGAGGCTGAGGGAGATCAGCGAGAGGATGCTGTCCAGCTCCGACTCCATGCCGTCCGCGTTTCTGACGGTGAAGGCGTGACCGGGGAATTCCTGACGGACGGCGTTCAGGATCACCCCCGAGGGACGGCAGTGGATGCCGGCCTTGTTGCGGATGGTGACGATTCTCGTTTTCATGCGCGACCTCCGTTCTGACGCTGGTTTTCCGTATCCACGCCGCCCCGCGCCGGCGCGCGGAAGAACTCCCCGCGCTCCTCGCGCTCCGATTCCAGCAGACCGTCCCCGATCAGGGCGTCGAGACGTCCGCGCAGGGTCTCGCCGCCGGTTCCGGTCGCCGTCAGCAGATCCGCCTCGGTGACGGGACGGCGGGCGGCGAGTTCCAGTATGCGGCAGTCCAGCTCGGTCCGGACCGCCGGAAGATCCGCGCGGACGCTGCTGTACCGGAAGGGGCCGACGGCCTCCACCGGGACGATCGGCTCCAGCGCGGCGATGAAGCGCCGCGTGTTCGACGCGGTGGACGGGCGGATCCAGTCGACGCACCCGGGCCGGTCCAGCGTGTTGAGCTGCACCTTGTCCACCTTCAGTCCGGAGATGATCCCGGCGAAACGAGCTATCGACGCGTCGGAGTCGTTGACCCCGGGCACGATGAACAGCTCCAGATTCACGGCGGCGGAGCTTCCGTCGCAGAACTCCCTTATGCCGTCGACCAGACCGCCGAATGAGATCCCCGGCGCGGGACGGTTGATGACGCGGAACTCCTCCTCGTCGGACGCGTCCAGCGACGGCACCACCAGGTCGACGGCGGAGATTTCGCCGCGCAGCCCCCTGTCCTTCAGCAGCACGGAGTTGGTGAGCAGGCAGATCCGGTAGCCGGGATGGCTGTCCTTGATGTGGCGCGCGATCCGTCCGATGCCGGAGTGCAGCGTCGGCTCGCCCGCCCCGGAAAAGGTGACGTAGTCCAGCCGCGGCGAGGCCCCGAGAACCTCGTCCAGCTCGGCCAGCACCCGCTCCGTCGGCACGTACTCCCGGCGCTCGGCGGTCAGACGGGTGGTGACGCCCGCCTCGCAGTATACGCAGTCGAGGGGGCATGTCTTCGGCGGAACCAGATCCACCCCGAGGGAGACGCCCAGGCGGCGGGACGCCACCGGGCCGAACACGCATCTTCTGATCATGACAGCGACTCCGTCAGCCTCCGCCGTCTCCGCGGCGGACGGCGGCCGGGTTTACAGTACATCCGTCCGCGTTCTTTTTCAATCCGGCGGCCGGCGGCGCGGCCTTTCACCGTCCGCCGCCGTGATCCAGGGAGAACTGCAGGATGCTGACGATCAGCAGCAGCAGCACGGCCTGGCAGACCAGGATCGCCGCCGTCCCGAACGATCCGCGGAGGATGGGAAGAGCCCCGAGTCCCGTGGCCAGCACCATGAGATGAATCAGCTGCACCGCCCGTTTCCTGCTCAGTCCCATCTTCACGAAACGGTGGGAGATGTGGTTGTGATCCCCGATCCAGAAAGGTCTGCGGTTGCGGCAGCGGATGATCACCACCGCCGCCGTGTCGAAGAGCGGGATCGCCAGGATCAGCAGCGGCAGCAGCACCGGGAAGCGGGACAGCGACTGATCCAGCCGGAAGTAGGTGACCAGGCAGCTGACGGCGGCGGTCAGATACCCGAGGAGATGACTGCCGGAGTCGCCCATGAAGATGCTGGCCGGGGCGCGGTTGTAGAACCAGAAGCCGCAGCACACGCCGCAGACGAGGGCGGCGAGCAGGGCTGCGGAATGCTGCCGCGAGATCGCCGCCGCCGCCGCGAAGATCGCCATGGCGATGGCGACGGCGCCCGCCGCGAGTCCGTCCATGTTGTCGAAGAAGTTGATGGAGTTCATCAGCAGCATGAACCACAGCACCGACGCCGCCGAACCCGCCCACGCCCACGGGCAGAACAGGCTCAGCTGCGCCCCGCCGCCCAGCACGGCGATCAGCGCTATGACGAACTGTCCGGAGAATTTCGCCCAGGCCTTCATCGCGCGGAGGTCGTCCAGCAGTCCCAGGACCGTCGCGAGGAACGCCCCGAGCGCCAGGCATCCGGACCGCCAGACCGGCGCCCCGGCGACCGCCGGCCACGCGGGGACGCACGGGAGGCGCGGGTGTCCGAACCTCTCCCACGCCCACGCCCCGGCGACGCAGACCGCCAGCGACGTGAACATCGCCGCCCCGCCGAGCAGGGGGACGGGACGCGGGTGACCCTTGTGGGCCTCCTGTCTGGGGCGGTCCACCAGCCCGATCCGTCCGGCCGCCCGGCGGAAGACCGGAGTCGCCGCCAGCGACACCGCCAGCCCGATGACTCCGGCGCAGACGTAGAGCTCCTCCCATGCGCGCATGATTTCCGTCGTACCTCACATGGCGTTTCCGCCGGCCGCCGTCCGTCTCACATATTCGAAAAGGAAAACCGCTGCCGCCTGGGCCGCGTTGAGCGATTCGAACTTCCCCGGCATCGGAATCGCCGTCCGGAGCGCCCCCGGAAGATCGCCGACCCCGGTGCTCTCGGAACCGATCACCAGGACGCTGTGATCGTACAGCCCTTCGGTCAGAAAGCAGTTCTCGCCGCAGTGCGGATCGGTCAGGTAGATCCGTCCGAAGCCGGCGGCCGCGGCGCGGCGCCGCAGCTCCCCGAGATCGTCGAATCCGCGCAGCTTCAGGGCGAACTGCGATCCGAGCGCCGAGCGCACGGTCTTGTCGCCGTATGGATCCACGGTGCCGCGGGTGTACCACACCTCCGTCAGGCCCGCCGCCCTCGCGGTGCGGCAGATCGTCCCGAAATTGCCGGGATCGGAGACGCGGTCGAGCGCCAGCACGAACCGGTCCGCGCAGGGATCGTCCGGACCCGGCTCCGCGGGGACGCGGGCCACGCAGAGAATCCCCTGCGGGTGCACCGTGCCGGACAGTCCGCGCAGCGTCTCCGGATCCGCCGTGAAGCATCTGCCCGGGATCCGGAACTTCCCGCCGCAGTCTCCGGAGACGACGGTGAAATCCACCAGATCCGGTCTGGCGGCGAACACCTCACCGACCGTCCGGGCACCCTCGCAGACGCACCTGCCGGACTTCCTCCGGCCGTGCCGGCTGTACAGCGATCTGATGAGGGCGCGCTGCGCCTTGGTCAGTTCCACGGGACGCGGCTCACTGTTTGGCGGCTTTCGGCCCCGGCGCGGCGGCGGCCGCGCCGTAGACCCCGCTCTCGACGTCCAGCAGCAGGAAGCGGGCCAGGCGGCTCCACTCCGCGGCTCCGCCGCTCATGTCCCGCCCGAGTTCCGCGGACAGCTTCAGGCACGCTGCGGCCTTGTCCAGCATCTTCCGCTCGGCGTACAGCCTGCCGGCGCTGTATCCGGCCTCGGCGCGGACGGATGCCGGCATGGCTCCGTCGCGGGCGTAGCTCTCGAACATGGAGGCGGCGTCGCCGGTCTTCCCGGCGTTCTCCAGCATGCTGGCCTCGTTGAGAAGCATCCTGCCGCGCAGCTCGCGCGGGGCGTCGGAACCCGCCAGGACGCGGTACTGCCGCGCCGCGTCCTCGAAGCGTCCGGAGTCCGCGTGGAGCCGGGCCAGACGCAGGCGGGCGGAGCGGGCGGCGGCGTGACCCGGATGGCGCGCGAGAACCTGCTCGAGCTGGGACTCGGTCTCCGCGGCTCCGAATTCGCCGGCGATCCTCCGGTCGGCCGCCGCCCGGCAGCTGCCGACGCCGAAGAGCGCTCCGACGGCGACCACGGCGGCGGCGCCGAGCGACGCCAGCAGCTTCCAGTGGCCGATCATCAGCAGTTCGAACCTCTCGATGTCCCCCATGACGGCGCCGGCGACTTCGGCGTCGGCGATTCGCTTGCGTCTGGCCATAACTTCACACCTTTCCAAATGATGAACGGTCGACGGCGCGGCGTCGACAGGGTTTTCAGTGATGAGAGAAAATCCGCTCCGGCGCGTAGTACAGCGCGACTCCGAGCTCGTTGGCGCGCTTGACGACCTCCGCGTCCCGCAGCGAGCCCGACGGCGCGATGATCGCGGTCACGCCCGCGGCGGCGGCGATCTCCACCCCGTCCGGAAACGGGAAGAAGCCGTCGCTGGACATCACCGCGCCCTCGAGCGTGCCGGCTCCCCGGTATTTTCGGTTGAACTTGGTGATGGCGTTCTCGACGGCGCCGACCCGGTCCTGCTCGCCCGTGCCGACCGCGAGCGTCTGCCCGTCGCGGGCGATGACCACGCCGTTGGAACGGACGCTCAGGTTGACGTACCACGAGAACAGCAGATCCTCCAGCTGCCCGGCGTCCGCCGAGATCTCCGACGTCTGACGGCCAAACCTGCCGTCCTCGGCCTCGGCGCGGCGCAGATCGGAGACGCCGGTCAGCGACGTGGTCAGCGGCGAGGACATCACCAGCGAGCCGTCGGCGAGCACCTTCAGCGTGGCGGCGCCCCCGTCGCCGGCGAAGCGCGGCAGCTTCCCCGGGTCGCCGCAGCGGACGACGCGGATGTTGCGGTTCATCTTGCCGGAGCCGGCGTTCCTGAAGATGTCCAGCGCCTCCGCGGAGAAGCCGGGCGCGACGACGCATTCGGCGAAAGTCCGCATGATCTCGGCGGCGGTCGCCGCGTCGACCTCGGTGTTGAAGGCGATCACGCTGCCGAACGCCGCGCGGGCGTCGGCGTCGCGGGCCTTCACGTAGACGTCGCGCAGCGCGTCGCCGCCGCGCCGGACCGCCGCGCCGGACGGGTTCACGTGCTTCATCACCGCGCAGGCGGGGACGCCGAAGAACTTGACGATGTTCAGTGCGCCGGAGATGTCCTCCAGATTGGTCTGGGAGAGGCCGTTCTTGCCGTTCTTGAGCACCTCCATGTCGGCGATGACGCAGACCTCGTCCGCGGGCTTGTAGTAGGCCGCCGGCTGGTGCGGGTTGGTGCCGTAGCGCAGGTCGTCGACTTTGACGTAGCGGCGCCCCGCGATCACGGTCTCGTCGGGGAAGTCGCCGGTGTTTCGCGACAGGTAAACGGAACGAGTCAGTTCTTTCGTCATGGCCGGAATTCCTCAAAGAACGCGTGAAATCCTGAACGAACTATTCTGCGGGAATATACCACCGTTTGCACTTTCCGGCAAATGGAGCTATAGTTCTTTCCGCGGCAGCTGTTGACTCTGGCCGCCGGCAGGTGCTTCGGAATGGACGCTCACAGACGCGGGTTTCCCGGTTTCTTCATCACCGTCGAGGGGACGGAGGGCGCCGGCAAGACCACTCAGATTCTCCGCATGAAAAAGCATATCGAGGCGGGGGGGAGAACCTGTCTGCTGACCAGGGAGCCGGGGGGCACGCCGCTGGCGGAGGAGCTGCGCCGGATCGTCAAGCACGCGGACGCCGGGGAGACGCTGTTCCCGGAGAGCGAGCTGATGCTGATCGCCGCCGCGCGGTGTCAGCACGTGAGGGAGGTGATCCGGCCGGCGCTGCTCCGCGGCGAGGTGGTGCTCTGCGACCGCTTCGGCGACTCCACCGCCGCCTACCAGGGCGCGGGACGGGGGCTGCCGGCGCCGCTGGTGAAGGCGGTGTGCGACGCGGCGGCGGGCGACTGCGTGCCGGATCTGACCGTGCTGCTGGATCTGCCCCCGGAGACGGGTCTGAGGCGGGCCGGAGCCCGCGCGGAGACCGCCGGGAGCCGCGACCGGTTCGAGGCGGAACGGCTGGCGTTCCACGCCAGGGTGCGCGGGGAGTTCCTAGCCATCGCCGGACGCGAGCCGCGCCGCGTGAGGGTGGTTCCGGCCGACCGTACGCCGGACGAGGTCTTCAACGTCATCAGGGAGCTGCTCGAAGATGCCGGTTTTTGAGGAAGCTGCCCGTCTCTGGCCGGAGCTGTGGAGCAGTCTCGGCCGCGCCCGCCGCGCCGGGAGACTGGCGCACGCCTTTCTGATCCGTTCCGATCTGGAGCGCAGCCGCGAGAATTTCGCCGTGGCTCTGGCGATGCTGGCGGCCTGCCGGAAGGCGGCCGGAACCGGGACGCCGTGCGGACGCTGCGAGTCCTGCCGCCATCTCGAGAACGGCACCTACGCGGAGCTGCAGCATCTGTCGCCGGTGGGGAAGGGCTACCAGATTCAGGTGGGTGACCGGCTGAACCCCGAGCCCAACACGGTGCGCTACTTCGAAAGCCGCTTCTTTCTGACCGGCGTCTCCGAGGCCGCCTGCAAGATCGGCATCATCCACGACGCCGACCGCATGGGCGGCGAGGCGCAGAACGCCCTGCTCAAGACGCTGGAGGCACCTCCGCCGGAGACGCTGATCATCCTGACCACCGGCAACGTCTCGGCGCTGCTGCCCACCACGCGTTCCCGCTGCCAGCAGCTGCCGCTGCAGGAGAACCGCGTCGAATTCGACTTCCCCGGACGCGGGGAGCTGGCCGGGACGCTGTCCGAACTGTTTTTCCGCGGCCGCGGCGACGTCCTGGCCGCCGAGCGCGCCGCAGAGGACATAATCGCGCTCGCCGGCCGGCTGCGCGGCGACACCGAGGCGCGGATTAAGGACAGGTGGCGCGGACGTCTGGAGGCCGCTTCGGACGTCGGGGGAGGGCTGCTCAAGCGTCTGGAGCAGCAGCAGGAGTCCGAGGCCGCCGGAGCCTACATGAGGAACCGCAGAATTTTTCTTTCCATGATACACACTTTCTTCGCGCAGCTGTATCTGCTTTCCGTCGGAGTTGCCAGGGAGGATCTGGCCAACCCAGAGATCATGCCGCCGCCGGCGGACGGGAATCCGGATCCGGAGCGCGCCGCGGCGGTGCTGAACGAGGCGGACGCGCTGCTGCGCAGTCTGAAGTTCAGCGTCAACGAATCGCTCGCGTTCCGGACGTTCGCCCTGAAGAGCGCGCTGTGTTGACTCCTCCCCCGATCCCGCCCGCGTGCCGCCGCGGGGGAAATCCGTCCCGCGCCGCTTGACAAACGCCGAATCCCTGCTAATCTTCTTCCCGGGCGGATCCGGCGCCGCCGGGACGCCGCGGGTTCCGGACGCTGCCGGACATGCGGAGGCGTCCGCCTTTTTTTTCACAGACTCGTAAAAGACAGGAGCATGCAACGTGGATTACAATCCGATTCATCTGGCCGTGCTGGCCGCCTGGGCGTATTCGGGAGTCTATGCGCTGAACTTCGTGGATCGGCGTGAAACCGTCTCCGTCCGCTGGCGCGCGTGGCTCAATCTCGCGGCGCTGTTCACCGGTCCGGTGATGCCGGTTCTGTTCACGATCTTCGACAAGGCGTGCTCGCTGCGGAGGAAGATCGCCGGGATGGCGGAGCAGGCGGCCAGGAGAAAAATCGACATCACCCTGATCGATTCGCGCGGGAAGCCATTGTCCGACGTCGACGACGGCGACGGAACCGCCGGAGCGGTTTTCCGGCTGAAGACGCTCATGTTCGAGGCCCTCGGCAGACGCGCCAGCGACGTCTTCCTGGATCCGAAGGCGGACGGCGCGTCGGTCGTGCGCTTCCGCGTCGACGGGGCGCTTCAGGCGGGCGGCGAGCTGGACGCGTCGCTCGGCGCGGGAGTCGTCAGGGCGATCAAGGGCGCGGCGGGGATGTTCATCGCCGACAAGCGCCGTCCGCAGGAGGGCGCGTTCAGCTGCGTCAGTTCTCTGGGATCGGCCTCGTTCCGCGTCGCGAGCGCCGGCGCCTTCGGCGGGGAGAAGATCGCGATCCACGTGCTCGCCGCAGGCGGCGGTCCGGAGACGCTCGAGGAGGCCGGAGCCTCCGGCGGAGTCCTGAAAGCCATGCGGGACGCGGTGCGGACGCCGTCCGGAATGATCGTCGTGTGCGGGCCTCCCGGCAGCGGCAGGACCACGACCGTCCGCGCCATGCTGCGCGAGATGGACTGTTCGACGAAGAACGTGGTGTCCATAGAGGATCCGATCGGAGGCGTGATCGAAAACGTGAGCCAGCTGGAGGTGAACGCCCCCGCCGGCGTCACTTTCGCCAGACTGCTGAACAACGTGCTGAGCCAGAGTCCGGACGTGATATGCCTGAGCGACCTCCGCGACACGCAGACGGCGGTGACGGCGGTCAGGGCGGCGCAGTCCGGACGGCTCGTCATCGCCTCGATGGACGGAGACGACTGCTGGAGCGTGTTCGAACGGCTGACGGGACTGGGGGTGCCGCTGCGCGGAGCCGCGGCGGCGGTCAGACTGATCGTCTCGCAGCGTCTCGTCCGCACCCTCTGCGGCTGCAGGCGGCCGGCCGAGCTTTCCGCCGGGCAGCGTGAGGTTTTCGCGGATCTGAATCTCGGAGCCGGGAACGTCTGCGCTCCGGTCGGCTGCCGCGAGTGCGGCGGGAGCGGCTACCGCGGAATGACCGCCGTGTTCGACATTCTGGTCGTGGACGACGCTCTCCGCGCGGCGCTGGAATCCGACGGCGCGTCGCTGCCGGCGGTCAGGGAGCGGCTGGAGGCGGAGCGCGGCGGACGGGGGCTCGTCCGCGGCGGATACGGTCTCGTTGCCGCGGGGATCACCTCGCTGGAGGAGGTTGAACGCGCAATGCAGAGCGAGGAGGCGTGATCATGGAAACTCTGATTCTCTGGGGAATTCCCGTCGTCGGCCTGTTCGCCGGACTCTACTTCCGCCTGTTCAGGAGCTACATGACGTTTCTGAACATATTGTTCTCTGTGTATGTCGCGGTGTGGAGCGAGAGCGTTGTCACCAGACTGTTCCGGCTTCCTCTCGGCGCCGAACCGTACACGTCGGCCGCCGCCATGCTGTTATGCGCGGCCGCAGTCTGGGTCCTGCTTCACCAGCTGAGCGTCCAGCTGTGTCCCGGGAAACGGAAATTCGCCTCTCCGCCGCAGATGCTGGACAAGATCGGAGGAGGAGTGTTCGGTTTCCTCGCCGGGATGGCACTGATCAATTTCGCGGCCCTTCTGATATGCGTCGCGCCGGTCAAGACCAGGCTCGCCTCCGTCGTGTCGCTGGCGGAGACGGAACGCTCGTGCAGCGCGAGGATTATTTTCCTCACGCGTCTGACGGACGGTCTGAGTCTCCAGCTCGATCCCGGAGTCCGGCAGACCGAGACTCTCGAAAAACTGATCCGCAAGGCCGATCCGCCGCCGCCGCCGGACGACGGCAAGAAGAAGAAAGGCAAGGCCGCCCCGGCGAAGCGCGGCGCCGTCAGACCGGCCGCTCCCGCCAGGTGAAAAAACCGATTTCTGCGATGTTCCGCTCCTCCGACATCCCGTCTTCCGCCGCGGAATTTTGAAAAAGGCCGTTTGCCGCTGGCAAACGGCATCGGAGAGTGCTACTGTATCGGGATGCGTCCGCACTTTGTCCGCAACGAACAAGAGGATCGGCTTCCCGTCTTCGCAGAGGGCGTGTCCTGCCGGTGGAAAAGTTGAAGCTCATAATTCAAATTCCCTGCTACAACGAAGCCGGGACGCTGGGAGTCGCTCTGGCGGAACTTCCGCGCGAGGTTCCCGGCGTCGACGAGGTTGAATGGCTGATTGTCGATGACGGCTCCTCGGATGCGACGGTGGAGATCGCGCGTGCCAACGGTGTCGACCATATCGTTCGGCATCACGCGAATCTCGGACTCGCTCGCGCGTTCATGACCGGTCTGCAGGCGTCGCTTTCGCTCGGGGCGGACATCATCGTCAACACGGATGCCGACAATCAATACTGCGCCGCCGACATTCCGCTGCTCGTGGCTCCGATCCTCGAAGGCAGGGCGCAGTATGTGATCGGCACGCGGCCGATTGCGGTGATAGCGCATTTTTCCCCGTTAAAGAAGTTGCTTCAGAAACTCGGCAGTTTTGCGGTGCGGATGATATCCGGCACCTCGGTTGAGGACGCTCCGAGCGGATTCCGTGCTCTTTCCCGCGACGCGGCCATGCGCATGAATGTGTTCAACCGCTACACATACACGCTGGAGACCGTCATCCAGGCCGGACACAAGAACCTGTCAGTTGTCTGCGTGCCGATCAGGGTAAATGCCGATCTGCGTCCGTCGCGGCTTGTGAAGAGCATCCCGCGTTACGTTCAGCGTTCGGTTTTCACCATGATCCGGATATTCGTGGTCTATCGGCCGTTCAGATTTTTTTTCGCGTTGGGAGTGATTTTCTTTCTTGCGGGATTCCTGATAGGCTGCCGTTTTCTGAGAAGTTATCTCGCGGACGGAGGGCAGGGGATGATGCAGTCGCTGATTCTCGCGGCCGTGCTGATGCTGATGGGCACGGTTTTCGGCATGATGGCTTTCATTGCCGATCTGCTTTCGGTGAACCGGCAGCTGCTTGAGGATATTCAGTACCGCCAGCGGAAGAACTGTTTCGACGCAGTGTCTAAAACATCTTCGAACGGGGTTCGCGGCAGCTTTTGATTTTTCGTCATGTTTTGCTGTATTCTGATTTTGGGCGGGGCAAGGCCGATTTCGCCGTCGTCGTTGCGGCGGGAAGAAAACCGGCGCGGGAACATGGGATGTCCTCGCCGGCGTCGGCGTCTGCAAGTGATTTTCACGAAGTCCTGGACAACAATAGCTTCCTGCAACGGTCGGGAACATAAAGAGGTTGCATAAATGAAACAGCTGCTTCTCAGAATCAAGATCTTCTTCTCGTCGCCGCGCGGCGTGATGAGCCTCGCGGTGGGGATAGGACTTCTGTCCACGCTGCTGATGCTGATCGTATCCCCTGTCTATTACCGTGATTCAGTCGTCTATATGTCGATGGTCAGCGGTTTCAAGGTGGGGGATTGGGGGCATGCGTTCAACGTGGCCATGACGCCGCTGCTGCCGGCGTTGGGCGGCATCTTCGCCAGGTTCGGGGTTCCGATCCCTGAGGCGATGATGCTGGCGAGCAGCATCTTCTGCGTGCTTGCCGTCTTTCCCGTCTACGGTGTGCTGACTTTTTTCATGGAGAGGAAACATGCCGCATGGGGCGCGCTGCTGTTCGCGCTTGCGCCGAAAATCATCCGGCACGGCATAGCTCCGTTGCTGGATTCCGGACGGTGGCTGTTTGTGCCGCTGGCTCTTTATTTGATTTTCCGCTTTGTGAGCAGCCGGAAATACTCGACGCTGTGCTGGCTCGGGCTGACGTTCGCTGCGCTTTCCCTGGTGCGTTCAGAGGGAGTCGTCTACATGGCCATGCTGATGTGTTTTCTGGGTCTGATGCTGCTCCACGCAGAGAAATGGAAGTTGTCGTTCCGATGGGTCGGGCGTTTTCTCCTGTACTGCATGGTGACTGCAGGAATATGCATCGTGATCTGTCTGCCGCGGCTGATTCAGCTGTATCATGCCACCGGTTATCCGGCTCTCGACACCCGGCAGACATGGGGAGTGCGCGGTGTCTGTCATCAGATTGCGGTCTTGGCGGGGAAGGAGGATGCCGCGTCCGGGGAGACGGTCAGAGCCACCTCCACCACTTACGGAAGCATCAATGACTTCGATTTCGCGTGGGTCAAGGATCGGCACTTTGAAAGGCGTTACTGGAGCAATATGCTGGACGGTTGCTATGTTCCCTATCTGCTTCTGGCTGTCTACGGCATGGTTCTGCTGCGAAGGCGCAGAGAATGGACGTTCAATCACACGGTTATGGTATGGTTGCTTGTCGCGAATGCGGCCGCCTACTTTGTCATGCGCTCCTCGGCCGGACGATATTTTCTAATCAACGCCTTTTTCTTGATGCCGTTCACAGTGCGGGGATTGCGGTCGGTTCTTGCGGCGATTGAGACGGCTCCGGAGAAATACCGTCTGCAGTATCTTGCCGCTGCGGCTATGCTGGTGGCCGGAGTTCTGCAGGTCTGGAACGGTCTTGACAATCTGAATCCTTCCGAGAACGACTATTTCAAGATTCTGGGTCGCGAGATCGGCAGATGGCAGAATGGAGTGCGGCCGAGATCAGGAACCAGATGCGTCAGCCTGCTGACCGTCGGACATGATTACGGCTGGGGCGTCTATGCGGAAGCCAACACGTTCGCCTATGCCTCGAATTTCATCGACAAGACATGGACGCTGCGTGATGTCGCCGAACACGGACTTGCGCCGGATCTGAGTAGCTATGTTGCTGAGAATCTGTCCGGACGGGAACGGGTTCTTCCAGATCTGATCGCGGTTGCGGATCCGGACGACATTCCGCCGCAGACGCTTGCGGAAATCAGAGCGATTCCCGGGATCAGACAGCTGAATTTCTCTGAAGGGCATGACGCACTGCTTTTCCAGCTACATCCTGAGGACAACGAATCTCTCTGAGGCGAGTAGCGTGCGCGGGCGCAGGAGAATACTGGTTTTCACTTCCTCTTTTCCGGGGGCGTCAAACCCCGTCTCCGGGGTTTTCATCTATGATCTCGCCAAGGTTCTCGCCTCCCAGTTTGATGTGACGGTGCTGGCTCCGGCGATACCCGGCGATACCCGGCGATACCCGGCGATACCCGGCGACGGGTGCCGCGAATTTCGTGACGGCGTGAAAATTCTGCGTTTCCGGCAGGGATTCGGAAAAATCAGCATCGCGTGCGGAGCCGGCGGAATTATGCCGACACTTAAAAGGAACCGTTGGCTGATGCTCTGGCTTCCGTTCTTCATCGTGCTGGAGTTCTTTGCGCTGGCGCGGACGGTTCGACGTGAGAAAATCGATCTAATTCATGCGCACTGGCTGCTGCCGCAGGGCTTGATCGCCGCAGTCTATTGCATGTTGACGGGACACAGAGTGAAACTGCTGACGACCTGTCACGGGGCGGATCTTCTGGAGTTGAACGGGAGGCTGTTTGCATGTGCAAAGAGATTTTCGCTTCGCCATGCCGATGCCGTCACCGTGGTCAGCGAGTTGCTGCGCAGGAAAGCCGAAGCGCTCGGAGCCGGACAGAGCCGCGTGCTGCCGATGGGGGTTGACACAGGACTGTTCTCCCCGGAGGCGGCTGCGCCGGACTTCCGCGCCCGTATGAAGCTGAAACGCAACGTGATCATATTTGTGGGCTCGCTGATAGAACGCAAGGGTGTGCGTGCTCTGGTGGATGCCATGCCGGAAGTGATCCGCGTGGAACCTGATACGTCTCTGCTTCTGATCGGCGGCGGTCCGCTGGAGCGGGAGCTGAAACTCGCTGTCCGCAGGAACCGTCTGGAGGATAATGTGGTCTTCGCAGGTCCTCAGCTGCATTCGCGGCTGCCGGAATTTTTCGCCGGCGGCGATGTTTTCATTCTGCCGAGTTTTTCAGAAGGGTGGCCGCTGGTGGTGATGGAGGCTCTGAGCAGCGGAATCGCGGTGCTGGTGTCCGATTTGCCTGTTTTTACCGAACATCCCGAGTCAAAGCGGCTGTTCCGTCTGTGCAAAGCAGGCGATCCGGCAGACATAGCCGCCGCGATCATCGGCGCACTGAGGGAGAAAATCAACGACTTGCGCCGCAAGTACTGCAGAGCGTATGCGGTTTCCGAACTGGATCTGCAGACGGTCGGCGATCGGTATGCCTCAGTCATTCACGGAATTCTGAAGACATGAAGCGCAGCCGCATCGCCAACACCGCCTCCTATATTGTGACGATTGTGCTGCTCGCCGTATTGCTGCGTTTTTTCGTGACACCGGATCGGTTTCGTATTCTGCTGGAGATCTCATGGTTTGATCTGATCTTGGTGATCCTTCTTTCGCTGGGAGCCTATTTCTGGGGCGGTCTCGAGATGTACGCGCTGCGTGCGAATTTCCACTTCGAGATGGAAAAAAAGGATATTTTGCTGCTGCCGCTGGGAATGAATCTCTGGGGTATGCTGCTGCCGTTCCAGGGAGCGATGGCCTACATGACGGTTTTTATGAAGCGAAAATACGATGTGAAGATCTCCGAGAGTTTCTCGATTTCGATATTTCTCTACCTTCTGAGCATTTTCCTGAGCGGTCTTCTTGGACTGGGCTTCTATGTGTGGCACGACGTTGATTCACCGATTTTTGCAATTGTCTCCCTGCTTCTGCTGCTCTCGCCTGCCATTGTGTTCGCCGCGCATCTGGCAATGACGCACCTGCCGGCGCCGCGTATCCGTCTCATCCGAAAGGTATGGAATTTCGGAGAGAACACTTTGGGCGGAATCAGGATGCTCTGCTGTGATCGCCGGACGATCGCCGTGCTGCTTGCCGTTTACGGCGGCCGCATGTTGAACATGTTGCTGCTCCACTGGTGGATAGTGAGAATTTTGCATTGCGACGGTGTCGGAGTGCCTGCCTTGCTGCTGCTTAATCTGTGGAACATGCTGTCGCTGCTGATCAAGTTCACACCGAACAATCTCGGGGTGTCTCAGGCCGTTTCCGGAGCACTGTTTGCCGTCATCGGACTTGACGTGGATAAAGGGGTCATGATCTCCCTTGTTTCCTCGGCGGTGTTCGCCGTCGACGCACTCTCGTTCGGGGTGCTGGCGAACTTTTACTCTCTGACGGAGATGGCCAGGCGTGAACAGTAAATCCGGCCGTTGAATCCGGTCGGTTCGTTTACATCCGTCCAACGTATCGAAGACCGATTCGGACATCGGCGGCGGGCGGCTTCCTGTCAGTCGTGCAGGGCGTCTATGAGCGTCCGCAGCTTGTCTGCCTCGATGCGGACGATTTGAAGGCGTCTTTCGACTAGATCCTTCGCGAAATCCGGGTCTCTCTTCAGACAGGATAGACTGTCGTCAGCGGTGCGGAGGATTTTCGCCGTCAGTTTCTCAAGCTGTCCGAGCGGGTTGGACGACATCAGGACATCCGTGCACGGCGGGTCGTAAAATTCGTCCCTCGTTCTCTCGCGGATTTTGTCATCGTCGTCTTCGACGGCGGTCTTGAGGCGCAGCCGTGCGAAAAGCCCGGGCGCCGTGCATTTGTCCGCCAGACGGCAGAACGCTCCGGGGGAACCGTCGCCTGCGGCCGGCTCCTTGATCCCCTGCACTATTCCGGCGACGCCGGCCGCCGCCGTGTCGCCGACGATTTTCCCGTCGTCGTTGAATGAATAGAAATTCATGACGACGGTGGAGAATCCACGTCCGTTGGGCGAGATCCCGGCGAACGGCCTGTTTCCGGTGAACGTGCCGGAGCAGAGCCACTGCACCGCTGCGGTATGCCCGTCGGCGACCATGCGTTCGAGCTTCCAGCGGATATCCGGAAAACTTGCGCGCATCAGAGTCACCACGCTCAAGTATCCCTCGGCGCCGCGGAGGGGGGTCGGAGACACGGGCGTCGTGAACCGCGCGTCGTCGTCTATCAGACATCGTCCGAGTCCGATGTCGTTGTTGTTGATGCATTCCTCGAAAAGCCGCATGGCACTTTGGTTGCGTCCGATCAAATCGTCTCTGTTCACTGGTGTCTGTCCCTCTGCCGGACTGCGGCGGTATTTCATTTCGTGTCGAATTTCTTTCCGGAGTCCCACGCCTGCCCGATTTTCTCGCCGACCGCGTAGTAGCCGTGCCGGAACTGATCGAATGCGGCCGCGTGCAGTCTGGCCGGATCTATTTTACCGTCGCCGCCGAGCACGCTCTCATCGGCGGCGGTGTTGACGATGCGCCCGACGAATCCGTCGACGCCGGGGATCTCCTCGGCCAGCTCGCATTCCATGACCACGGGGAATTCCTCCACGACCGGGGCGTCCACGAATTTGCTCCTGCGAGCGGTGAGTCCCGTGCGGGCGAACTTGTCGGACACATGGTTGCCGGAGGCTATGCCGAAATAGTCGGCCTCGGCGATGTGCTCACGATCCGCCAGCGCGACGGTGAACGCCCTGCGCGCGCGGATGTTGGCCACTGTCTTGTGCGAACTCTCGAGGAAGAGCACAATCTTGTCCATGTCGCAGATCTGCCCCCACGCGGCGTTCATCACGTCGACCGAGCCGTCGCCGTTGTAGGTGGCGACCATCAGTACCGGCATGGGATAGACTGCGGGAATTTTTCCGAGATCTTTTTTCATGACGAGCTCCTTTTCTTGCTGCCGAGTTTGTGTTCACGACCGGCTCCGCCGCATGGCGGACGGGGAAGCCGGCCATTACTATGGAACGTGTTCCGCAGCTTGTCAACCGCCGTTCCGCGGCGTCGCGGAAATCCGGCGGTTTCAACAGGTTGACAAAATGGACATGACGTGCTACTTTCGGACGGCATGAATGATGCGGGGACGGGCGGACCGTGCGGAATGTCTGCGGGCGCGATCCGGTTTCTCCCGCAGGAAATTCCGATGACAGGGGGAGATATGAGGCTGTCCGCAATCTGCGGATTGATTCTCTGCCTCGCCGCCTCTCCGGCGCTGACGGCTCAGGAGCTGACGGAGGAGACCCGTGCGTTCCTCGCCGCGCGTCCCGCCGATGCGCATGCCGTGACGGCTCGGGCGGTGCGCGACGCGATCGGAGGAAGGCTCGGCGATTTGAATCGTGTCCGCGCGGCGATGCTGCGGGACGCTGATCCTCCCGCCGGAATTCTGACGGAGAACACCTCGGTCGCGGGCCGGAGAATCCGCTTCTATCTGCACGGCGGCGGACAGTGCGATGCGGTTCTGCTGTATCTGCACGGCGGAGGCTGGACGCTCGGCGGTCTGGAGGGCAGCGCGGGTTTCTGCGGGGATCTGGCGAAGGCGTCCGGAGTCGACGTGGCGACGCTGGACTACCGGCTCGCGCCGGAGCACCGTGCTCCGGCGGCGCTGGAGGATGCGCTCGCGGCGTTTCGGATGCTGAGAAAGCGCGGTTACCGGCGGATCTACCTCGCCGGGGACAGCGCGGGAGGCAATCTCGCCGCTGCCGCCGCGCTGAGGGAGCGTTCCGCCGTGGCGGGGATCGTCCTCTATTATCCGGTCGTGCTGGCGAAGAACGATCATTCGGAGTCGTGGCGCAGATATGAAAAGGGATTCGGTCTGGACGGGGAGCTGATGGAGGCTTTCAACGAAGCCTACGCGCCCGGAAATCTCGCGGACGATCCTCTGGTCTCGCCGCTTCTGGCGAGGAATTTTGAACACTATCCGGAGACCCTGATCGTCGCGGCTGAGTGCGACGTGCTTCACGATCAGGGGAGGGAGTTTGCGGAACTTCTCGCGAGGAACGGTGTTCCGGCGGAGCGCCGTACGCTTCCTGGATCAATCCACGCTTTCATGACCTATCCTGGGATGACCGACGCCCGTCGCGAAGGACTGCGTCTTGCGGCGGAGTTTCTTAAGAGAAAGGAGGCCGAGCGGCAGGGTATGGGAACGCCGGAGGCGATTGTGAGGATTTCGCGGATCGAGGTCGATCCTGATCGGATCCGGGAATACATCGAACTTGCGACCGAGTGCGGCAGGGCTTCGATGGCCGAGGAGTCGGGCGTCCGCATGATGTATTCGATGCAGGAGAAGGATCATCCGGAGCGGATCACCATTCTGGAGATCTATGCGGATCGCGCTGCCTACGAGCGTCATCTCCGCACCGCGCATTTCAGGAAGTACAAGCTGGAAACGCGGAAGATGGTCAGGCGGCTGGATCTGATCGATCAGAATCCGCTTGTTCCCGAGATGAAGATGAAGTAGAACAGGAATCGGGAAGGCTGTGCCGATGAAACTGAATGTGTTCGCGTTCGCTGCGCGGCTGCCTCTGACGCTGGCTCTGAGGGATTACAACGCTGCCGAGAAGATCGCCGATCTGCACGGAAGGCTTTCCACCGAGGGAGCTCCGGACGGATTCGCTCCGGCGGCCGGCGATCTAGCCTGGATGGCGCGGCGGGGGAAAGGAGTTCCGTTCAATGAGACGGCGTGATTTTCTTGAAACGGCCATGGCGGCGGCCGCAGCGTGCGCCGGAACGGCGTTGCTCGGGGCGAGTCTGCGGAGAGACGCGGCGGCTTCATCCGTCCGCAGGAAGGGAGAGAAGATGAAGATACTTGTGATTACGGGCAGTCCGCGCAGGAACGGAAACTCCAGCGCTCTGGCGGATCATTTCACCAAGGGTGCGGAGGAGGCGGGGCACGATGTCGTCCGTTTCGACGCCGCTTTCGGCAGCGTGCACGCCTGCGTCGCGTGTAACCGGTGCGGCATGGACGGAGAGTGCGTGTTCAAGGACGATTTCGAATTCGTCCGCCGGCATATCGTCGGCGCCGGCATGGTCGTGTTCGCCACGCCGATGTACTATTTTGGCGTTTCCGCCCAGCTCAAGGCGGTGATCGACCGCTTCTACGCGATCAACGGACGGATTCACGCGCCGAAGAAAGCCGCGCTGCTGATGACATACGCCGACACCTCGGCCTCGGAGGCGAAGCCGATCCTCGCGCATTACGAAACCCTGCTGCACTACCTCGGGTGGAGCGACGCGGGACGGGTGGTCGCTCCGGGGGTCTGGCAGGCGGGGGCGATCAGCCGCACGGAGTATCCGGAGCAGGCGTACCGGCTCGGGAAGAGCGTCTGATCCTGCCTGCTGGCGGTGCCGGCTCTGGCAGCCGTCGGCGGCGGTAGAGTAACATTGTCGGAATCATGCAGTCGGAGGCTTGAATGAACAGACGGGATTTTTTGAAGGGAACTCTGGCCGCGGCGACGCTGGCGCCGTTCGGCGGAGTCCTGGCGCGGGCGTCCGGAACTGCGGACGCCGCAGGGAGCGCGAAAGTGTACTTCACGAAGGAGCTTTCCCCGGAATCGGTGATCCGCATGTACCGTGCGCTCGGGATCGCGCTGCCCGGGCGCGTCGCGGTGAAGGTCCATTCAGGCGAGAAAGGCAATCAGAATTTCCTGCGTCCGGAGTTTCTGCGCCCGATGATCGAGGCGGTCAGGGGCACGGTGGTGGAGTGCAACGCCGCCTACGAGGGGGCCAGAAATTCGACGGAGAAGCACCGCAGGCTTCTTGACGAACACGGCTGGACGAAGCTGTTCAAGGTGGATCTCATGGATTCCGAAGGACCGGATCTGGCTCTTCCGGTCGTCGGCGGAAGCGTGCTGAAAAGGAACTACGTCGGGAAGCATCTGGCGGATTACGACTCGATGCTCGTGCTCTCGCACTTCAAGGGTCATCCGGTCGCCGGATACGGCGGAGCGCTGAAGCAGCTGTCCATAGGATGCGCCTCGATCAGAGGGAAAGCTCTGATCCATTCCGGAGGCGTGTCCGGCGACCAGACGGAGTGCTGGAGTCACATGGCCTCTCCCGACGTGTTCGGCGACGCCATGGCCGAGGCGGCGGGGACGGTGGTCCGGCGTTTCAGAGGACGCATCGCGTTCGTGAACATGATGTGCAATCTCTCCGTGGACTGCGACTGCTGCGCGGTGGCCGAGGATCCGTGCATGAAGGACGTAGGCATTCTCTCCTCGACCGATCCGGTGGCGCTCGATCAGGCGTGCATGGATCTGATACGCGGTTCCGGCGACCCCGGACGCGCTCATTTTCTGGAGCGGGTGTCGACGCGCGGGGGGACCAGGATCATCGGCACTGCCGCCCGTCTCGGCGTCGGAACCAGAAAGTACGAGCTAGTCCGAGTCGACGGCTGAGGTGCGGTGTCCGACGTTTTGCGCGGAATCCTCCGCCTGTGCCGGCGGACGCCGGTCCGTCGCTGCGTATGCGTTTCCGGCCGCTTCCCCCCGACGATGACGGCGATCCGCTCGTGCCGTCCCGACGGTCGTCCGCATTTATTTTTCCGCATCTTTCGCACGGACTCCGATGTCCGCGGCTCCGTGCCGGAATGAGTGTGAATCGTCCGCCGTCGGAGTGGAGCGAGGGAGAATTTTCAGAAATTTTTCGGTGTCGGAATTGAAAAAAAAACGAAATATGTTCTCCCTCGGATCCGAGGAGGTTTCCGGATGCGGGAGCCGCTTCTGATTTTCCCGTAAAGTTTTTGAAGCGCTCGTTTCCCCTCGTTTTGAAGAGTGCGGCGAAACGGCTCGGGAGAATTCGAGGCGGTTGCCGTCTTTCGGAGCTGTGGTCCCTTTTCGGCTGGTTCCTGAAGGGATGAACTTGGAAACGATCCGGGACAGCAAAGGAGATTTTAAAGTGAAAAAAAATCGTTTCCGTCGCGGTGTTGGCGGGTGCGGCGCTGTTCTTCGCGGGCTGCACATCGACTCACACCAGTGACGCGGGAAGCATGAATGTCTATCCCGCGACGATCGGTCCGGTTGACTGCTACCGGCCGCTGTACAAGGTCAATGAGAAAGAACGCGTCGACGGACAGGCGAAAGTCAATGTCCTGCTCTGGATCTTCGCATGGGGCGACACCTCGACGTTCGCCGACAACGCGTCCCTGATGCCGAGCGACAGTCCATGGCTGGTGAAAGTGCTCTTCGGCTGGCTGCCGAACGCCAAGGAAATCGCCTCCAAGGCGGCGTTCTACAACGCCTGCGTATCCTCCAAGAGCGACGCCGTGGTAGCCGCCCGTTACGAGATTGTAACCGATGACTACATCGTGTTCAAGAAAATGAACGTCAAGGTCACGGGATTCCCCGCCACCTTGATCGGAGTGGAAACCGTCAAGCCGTTGCCGTTCTACATCGACGGCGAGGGGAAAGTGGTTGTGCTGGAGAAGTTTGTGATGCCGTACAAACTTTTCGACGCGAGAGCGGAGAAATCACGCTGCTGGCTTTTCTAACAGCCGACGAAAACAATGTCCTGTGTCCGTTTCCAGTTCCGGCAGGGGAGTGCGGGGGATCGCACTCCCCTTTTTGATCGGTCTCGCGGAGGAAGCCGTCGAATGAGAGTTCTGTCTTTTTTCATCTGTATGCTGACGGCGTTCGGCGCCGTCGCCGAGCAGGTTCCGGCGGAAAGCTTCGCCGGTGAATGGCTCGTCTACGTCGTCGACCGCGGGGAGAAGAGCTTTCTGGCGGATTACCGCTGTGAAATACAGCGGGACGGCACGGCGGTTCAGGTTTATCCCGATCAGAGGAAAAGGAAGATCTGGGGGAAGATCAGTCGGCACAAGCAGAAGATCGCGCTTATTCTTCCGGAAAGCGAATCTGCGGACGGAAAGGACGCTCCGGCGGAAAAGCGCGGCCTGATCGCCGACTCCGCCGGGGGCGACGTGATTGAATTCCGCAGTGATTTTCAGCCCGGCATGTCGCTCCGTCTGGAACGCCGCCGCAGCGATGCCGGTCCGGCGCCGGAATGGCTGGCCGGCACGTGGTCCCTGACTCAGAGGAACCGGAGCGACGGGGAGGAGAGAACCGCGCCGTTCAATCTGGTGTTCTCCGGAGACGGCAGATATTCTTTCGCGGGCAAGGACGCGGCCAGTCTGAACGCCCGATATGCCGGCAGTTTCGAGGTGAGAGATTCCCTGGTTCTGTTGAAAAACCGATGCGACGAGAAAGGTTCGCTCTGGTTCCGGACCGCCTTCTTCCGTGACGGCGACCGGCTCGTCCTGAACCGCCTTGACGTGTCCGTCCGTGCGGAGAGGCTTCCCGCCTCGTCCGTCCGGTAGCCGGCATACGGCGGCTCCATGGGCCGGGGAGTCAGTAAATCAGTTCGCAGCCGCTCCGTGAATCGTAAAGCTCCTCGAACTTCTCCGCAAGCAGCTCCGGATCCCACTTCGTGCCCGGTTCGATGGCTCCCGTGACGGTCAGTGTTCCGACATAGACGCCTCTCTCTTTCAGATGCTCGTGCAGAATCAGCGCCAGAGACCGTAGCGCGGCCTTGTCCATGGAGAGACATGTCCAGTCCGGCGACGGGCTGAGAGCCAGGCCTCCTCCGGTGAGCAGAACCGCGCCTCCCTTGCGGCAGAATTCCTCGCAGAGCACCTGCCGGACGCAGTGAAACGCTCCCGCGACATCGACGCGGTAGTGAAGCTCCAGCTCATTCCAGTCCAGTCCGTCGGGAGTTCCGCCGATCAGCATGGCGGCATTGTAGAAAAGAACATCGGGGACGCCGAATTCAGACTTGACCCGGTCGAACGCGGCGGTGAGCGAATCCGGATCCGCAGCGTCCGCAGCGGCGGTGTGAACCTCGATTCCGGCCGCCGAGAACTCCTCGCGGTATTTCGCCAGATTCTTTTCGGCGCGCGACATCAGGACGACGCGGAAACCTCTCCGGCCGAAGCGCATCGCGAGATGATTGCCGAGTCCGTTTCCCGCCCCGACGACGACGATTGTCTTTGCCATGACCGGCTCTCTCCTCTATGATTCTCCATCATGTCTGCGCGGAGGGAAGTTTCCGTCTCGAATCCGCGTCCGCGCAGGATTCACCGGCTCAGCTTCTGCTGCTCGGCACGAAACTCTCCCAGTTTCTGAACCTCGATTCGATCTCGCGCAGGAACGAAGGGATCTTGATCCTCTGCGGACACTTGTCCATGCACAGACCGCAGCCGACGCAGCGTGAGGCGTTCTGGCCCGGCGGTATGGTGTCGTAACTGTTTTTCGCTTCAATCAGACTGAATCTGCTGGCGGAGGTCTTGAGATGGTTCAGAATTGCCAGATTGCGGGGGATGTCCACGCCCCTGGGGCATCCCGCGCAGTACCGGCAGCCGGTGCACGGAACCGGGTTGGAACGGCGGTAGGCGGCCAGAGCGTGATCGATGACCTCCCGTTCCCCCTGTTCCATGGGCCGGAAAGGCGTGAACGTCGAGAGGTTGTCCTCGAGCTGATCGGGAGCGGACATGCCGGAAAGCACCACCTGGATGTTCGGCAGCGAGGCGACGAAGCGCAGTCCCCACGAGGCGACGGACGCGTCCGGATCCGCCTGTCTGAAGATTTCGCGGCTCTCTTCGCAGAGTGTCGTCAGCGTCCCGCCTTTCAGCGGTTCCATGACGGAGACGGGAATGCCGAGTTCCGTCAGAATCTCGTACTGCTCCCCTGAGCGGCAGGACTCCCAGTCCAGACAGTTAAGCTGGATCTGCGCCAGATCCCACGGACAGCTCTCCGCGATCTCGCGAAGTTTCTCCGGTTCCCCGTGAAAGGAGAAGCCGATATGGCGGATTTTCCCTTCGTCGCGTTTCCTTTCCATGAATGCGCGCACGTCGAACTTTTTGGCGATTTCCCAATGGGGGGCGTTCAGCCAGTGCATGAAGTAGAAGTCGAAATATCCGGCTTTCGTCCGGCTGAGCTGCTGTTGAAAGATGGTTTCACAGTCCGCGGCGCTTTTCAGAATGTGCACCGGCATCTTGTCGGTGAGCATGTAGCTGCTCCGGGGATATTTCGACAGAGCCTCTCCTATGAATTTTTCACTGTCGCCGTGATGATAGAAGTACGCGGTGTCAAAGTAGTTGACTCCGCATGCCATGGCGCGGTCGACCATCGCCTGCGCCGTCGCCGCGTCGATTTTATCTTGATTGACCGGAAGACGCATCATTCCGAATCCCAGCAGCGGAGTGGATATTCCCGTGTCCCTGTATTGGCGGCGGGAAACCTGCGCGGTAGCGTTCATACATTGTCTCCTGTTGAGTCCGCGCTGACGGCGCGGACGACCGATGGAAGATGCGGCGTTTTTTTCGGCACGGCGCCGACGACGCCGGGGTCAATGTAGCACGCATCCTCCGTCGGTTCAAGCGAAGCCAGCGGCCTGGTGATCGCTGATATCGGCCGCTCCGTTTTCATGCGCCTCGGCGGAGGCGATTCATTGGAGCTGTCCGTTCGCGTCATATGTTTTCCGGTCTGTCTGCGCAATCGGATCGGTCGATCTCCACGACGGATTGACTGACGCCGGTTCCGGCGGCAATGCGGTCGCCGAACCGCCGCACGCCCGGAGGCTTTACATCGGTGCACGTCGCGACCCATGTCTCCTCTTATGAAACCGCGTCGTCTCCCCGTGACCGTCGCGTTAAGCGAGACAATTCAGATCAGGACGTTCTGAAACTTCACGTAGCCTGTGCGGTCTTCGTCCGCCTTGTGCGGCGTCGATCCGTCAAGTTACAGCTTCTTCTTCCACTTTTTCGAGGAGGTCGTCGTCCAGATTGCCGCCGTCATTTTCGGCGCGTCTGTCCGGGAAGCTCCGAATAAGCGCTTCGCCTTGCGGCTCTCCGGAGTCTCCGCCGTTTTCGAGAGGGATAATGGACATTCGGAATCCGCCGTGTTCCGGCGAGGACCGTCGCGGGAAAGCCGGGCGCGGTGACGAAGACCGCGCCCGGCGGATGATTTTCAGCGGATCATGGTCAATCCGTCTGAAGTCAGCGTCGCGGCCTCATCGCCGACGGCGGAGATTCCAAGCGTCCGTCCCGAGAGGCGGCGGCATCCGATCACTTCCCCGGCGGTTGAAAGCGCGAAGACGCGTCCGTCCGCCGAGCCCGCCCAGAGGCGGTCGCCGCTGACCGTCAGCGCGGTGACGCCGCTGCCGAGACTGCGGCTCCAGAGCTTCCGCGAGCCGTCCGCCTCGTAACAGTACACCAGACCGTTCAGAGAACCGCAGAAGAACACATTCCGCGCGTTCAGACTTCCGGCGGTCAGAGCCGGAACCTGATCGCCGGTCTGGACTTCGGCGGCCTTGACGCCGTTGCGGAAGAACATGATCTCGCCGCCGTCGGTGCCGAGCGCAAGATTCCGCCAGCGATCCGTGCCTTTCACGGAGGCGGCGCAAAGGCATCCCGGAGTGTTGGTGGATGTCTTCCATTTGGCCAGCCCGTCCGGAGAGAGCATCGTCACGTGAAAATACTTGGTGCCGACCAGAGCCTCGCCTCTGCCGTCCCCGTCCAGATCGGCGCAGTGGATGAAACGTCCCTCCCGGACCGTCTCGAAGTGCCACAATTCCTTTCCGGCTCCGTCGACGGCGATGGTGCGCCAGTTGTCGTTGGCGATGAGGATTTCCATGTGTCCGTCGCCGTCGAGGTCGGCGATCCGCACGGCGTTGACCGTCGCCTTGCATCGGTAGAACGGAATCCTGTAGCTCCAGATTTCCCCGCCGTCGACGGTGTAGGCGCGGACGGTCTCGTCCTGAAGTCCGGCGATGATTTCAATCCGTCCGTCGCCGTCGACGTCGCCGGCGTCGAGGGAGTTGACCGGCGCCGGAGCCTTGACGTGCGCCGCCGGCCTGAGTCCGCCGTCGAGAAGCGCGATCGTGCCGTCCGCGCCGCCGACCGCGAACCGGATCTTTCCCGCGTTCACAGCCGTCATGCACCGCGCGTTGCTCATCGCGAAACGCGCGCCGACGGTCAGTTCGGGATAGGTCTCCGACGCGCCGGCGGTTCTGATCCGGGCAGGAACCTCAGGAACTGCGGAAACCCTTTTCAGCGTCCCATTTCCCGGGGTGAAGCCGCGTCCGTCCATGGTCACGGTCACATGTCCCGATCCGTCCGGCTGAACCGCGATTCTCCTGCCTCCCAGAGTGAATGCGACTCCTCCTCCCTGCAGTCCGTCGAGAGCGATCGCCGGCGCGGAACCGCCGGAGCTGCCGTGCCACAGCGTGCAGATGCCCTGCGGTTCGCCCCTGCGCAGCTCGGCGGGGCGGCTGATCTCGACGGCGTGAACCTGACCGGGCGCATACGGGTATTCCTGCCAGTTGGCGGCCAGATCCGGTTCGGGAGTGACGAGCGGCGACAGGCCGGCGTTGCATTCCAGGCGCATCCTCGGCGCTCCCTGCTGGGACAGTTCCACCGATGCGCCGTCCGCCGAGGGGCTGCCGACGCAGTGCCATTTCTGGCGCAGGACGGCCTGTCCGTCGCGGTGCGGGAGGATCACGTCCAGAACCGCCAGCGAGTCGCTCTTCCGCAGCCATACCAGATGCCGGATCCAGTCGAAATCCGCGCCGGGCATTTTCATCGACGCCGCCGCCAGTTCCGGATCCGCTCCGTATCCCGTCAGCTCGGCGTACGGCCCGTAGGGGGTCCATAGTCCGTCGAAAACTGCGGTGAAAGTGTTGTGGAACTGCGCGGCGCCCTGGTAGTAATGGTTGTCGCCGAGCCACTGGCGGCCGTGCAGCATCAGCCTCTCGACGCTCATCGCGTCGGCGTGACCGTGGCCGCCGACATTGACGCCGTCGGTGAGCATGTAGAACGCCCCGCGGTCGAAACTTCCGCGGAACGAGAGCTTGTCGAAGCATTTCGGCGCCGCAGGGACGCCGTCCGCCGGAGGTTCTGTTCTGTAGAACTCCGGCGCCAGCGGCAGGACATGAACTCCGTCGTACCCTGCGGGAGCGGGCGTCTCCGGGACGTCGCCGCGGGAAAAGTTTCCGAGGCGGACGCTCCCCCAGAGCCGGTTTTCATCGCGCCAGCGGCGGTATTTCTCGTCGGCCGCCCATTCGAACACGGGATCGCGCGTCAGACAGGCGGCGGCCGCGATCGGGGCGCATTCGCCTCTGTAGCACGTCCAGAGTCCGGTGTCGCCGAACGGCGTCTGGTAACGGTCGTTGTCCATGGTGGTGATGAGCATGTCCGCCATGGCGCGGGCGACTCCGTTGCGCAGGACGGTGTCGTCAGGGCGCAGCGCGGCGTAGCGCATGACATGCTCCCACGTGAGCCACTGGTAGCTGTTGCAGTCGTCGTGCACCTTGCCGGCGACGTTCTGGATCGCGAAGATCCGGTCGCCCGCCCGGAGCAGAATCTCGCCGTCCGGATATTCAGGATAGTATTTGGAGAAGTACAGTCCCGCCATCACCGAGCCGAGCGCGCCGTGGGTGCCGTGGTTGTGGGCCACCAGGAACGACTGGGTTTCCGCCTTGCTGCGGACCGCCTCGAACACCCAGCGGTTGAACATCAGCGTGACGTCGAGCCGATCCTGATCGGTCAGCGCCGGATCGTGCTCGATCAGATCAAACGCGGAAATCGCGCCGAGCGCGGCGAAATCGCTGTCCTGTCCCCACGGGCCGCCGTAACGGCGCGGATCGGGGTGCGCGGCGGATTCGGCGTACATCTTCGCCACAGCCGCGAAAAGGCGCGCGTCGGAGGAGTCGTGGGTCGCGTGATAACGGTCGCCGATTTCGGCCAGCACTTTCGCCAGGGACATGTGGCGGCCGCTCGCGAGAACCTCCCGCGCGTATTTCATGCCGTCGTCGAACGACACCTTCTGCGCCATCTTCTCCTGATCGGAGCCGAAATCCGCCCGGAACAGCTGCGGGGTGACGAGTGTGCCTTTCCCGCCGTGCTCGGCGAGCATCGCCGCTGCGGCTTCGGCCGCCCTGAGCAGTCCGGCGTCGTCGGAGGCTCCGACCGCCAGAACGTCGACTCCGCGGCGGACAGGTTCCTTGAGAGTGGTCACGACATAGTGTCCGGCTCCCGGAAAGACGCCGTCGAAAATCACCAGCCGGCGTCCGTACAGCAGCGTGAACGCCGGATTGCTCCAGACGTTCCCCAGCATGATGGCCGGGACGGCGAGAAGTCCGTCGGCGCGTACCCCGGGACGGCTTTCCAGTTCGACTCCGCAGGAGCGCCTGACCGCGTCGACGATGGTTCTGGCGGCGGTCCTCCCCGCGTCGCTGTCGGGATGCAGCACCACCGGCGCGGGAGAGCCGGGGGCGACGAGACGGCTTGAAGAATCGAGTTTGACCGCCTTCTTCAGCGAATTGCCGATGTACTTCGTTTCGTTTCCGACTCGGAACTGCCGCAGTTCCAGAGTGAGCTGGCCGTCCATCCGCGGCGAGGAGATTCCGTAGACGAAATCGATGCGGTCCACCTGGGACGGGGCTTCATCGGAACTCCAGATCCGGTGCCAGTTCAGCCGATCGCTGAAATTACGCTGCAGCACTACGGAATCCCACTCCGGCTTCAGTTCGTCCGCGTCGGAGTGGAACGCCCAGACGGCTTTCGGCTTGCCCCTGTTGTACAGGAACACGCGGCAGAAATCCGCCAGATCCCCGGAGCGCATGTCGAAAATCAGCGCTCTGCCGCGCAGATCCAGCGGCGCGGAGAGCAGCATCGAGACGCGGTGCTGCGACTGCGGCCGGCTGCCGCGGACTGCCTTGGCCGACACTTTCATCACGCCGCTGTCCGGGTCGACGGTCACGGTTTCGCCGCCGGAGGCCATGACGAGCGAGAGTCCCCCCAGTTCCGAGAACGGATTGCGCGCCGGAATGCGGACGGCCAGGGGGGCGGGCGCGGGGCTTCTGTGCGCCGACGCCGGAACCGGGATGTTCTTCGCCGGAACCGTTTTCACGTTTCTTATCGCCAGCGACAGGGATCCGGCGGGATGCGGCCCCTGCCGTTCGACGGAGAAGAACAGCGTTCCGATCCGGTCCGGTTTCTTTCCGGAGACTCCGCTGAAGCCGTAGGTCATTCCTTCCGCTCCTTCGAACTGCAGCAGAACCGGAGTCCATTTTCCGGCGGGGAGTTCGCCCTCGGCGCCGTCTCCGCGCAGGGCGGCGAGTTTTTCATCAGCGTTGGAGGCGGTGACGGTGACCCGGCTGAAAGCGGCTCCGGGACACAGTTCGAACGAGAGCGCCTTGCCGTTCAGATTCAGCGGGTTCTTCAGACGGAACGAGACGGCGGCGCGGCTTTTGCCGTCAACGGACGGGGAGATCTGCCTTGAAACGCGCAGCGACCCGTCCGGATTCTCACTGATGTCGCATCCCCGATCCACGCCCCGGCGGGCGGTGCCGCCGAGCCGAACCAGCGGATCCGCGCCGCGGGCGGCGCCGCCCAGCAGCAGGGCGGCGAGGATCGCACCTGCGATTTTCGTCCTTCTCAATTTCCAATCTCCTGTTTTTCCTGACTGAGACACGTTTCCCCGTCGACTCCGTGATCGCGTCGGATTATTTCCTCACGGCAAAGTAATAGGTGCTCGACGCCTCGTTGGGCTGGGAAATCCGTTTTTTCCCGAGCCAGATCCGTTCGTTCTCCATCGCGGCGGCATGACCGTCCGCCCAGGCGATCGGCATGGTTTTATAGTCGTCGTGTCTGCCGTCAATCCAGCTCCGATCATCGTTCTTGACCACTCCCGCGTCGCTGACTCCGCTTTTGCCGTCGCAGCTCTCGCCAATCACAAAAGTTTCCGAGGGTTCCGAAATCTGGACAATCTTGGCTCCGTAATACGTGCCCCCGGAGATATAGCCCAGCAGCGGGTACGGACCTCTTCCGTTCACATAGTTGTACCCGTAGCCTCCTCCGAGATGTGATGAACCCGCCTTGATTCTGCTTTTCACGTCCTCCGACATCCGTTCCGCGTTCCACGACGGACAGCGGAATACGCCGGCGGACAGAAGTTTGGCGACCGTCGTGCTGTTTCCTGCGGCTTTTTTCCCCGTGTAAGGAAGAATCTGCAGTTTCCAGCCGCAGGTGCCGAAAGCGGGCTGATTGGGAACCGTCCCGTTGATGATCGGCATGTAGTCGTCGTTGGCACCCGCATACATGATCACCGCCGTCGACATCTGCTTTAGATTGGATATGCAGTTGACTTTCTTGGCGCTCTCCCGCGCCTTGGAGAGAGCCGGGAGCAGCATGCCGGCGAGGATCGCGATGATGGCGATGACGACGAGCAACTCTATGAGTGTGAATAAGTTATTGGTTTTTTTTTCATGACGGTTCCTTTCTCCGTGCCTGTGTTTCCGCAGAGCCGTGTTATCGGCTCTGTTTCCGCAAACATGTCTTCGTCGCCTAATCTTCTCCGAAAGCGGCGGCGTCCGCGTATGACGCGACACCGCCGGCGCCGCCGGGGGAGAAAACGGGATCATCCACGTGAATCCTGCTTCCGCCCGCCGCGTATCGTTTCATTTCAAAGCTCTTTCACGGAGCGGACGGCTCGCGGGGAGGGTGCGCGAAGTCCGTCGGTGCGGCCTCTCCGCCGTCTTCAATGTTCCGTTCAGAAATATCCGCCGCGCGGGGGAGCCCGGCTGTCCGATCCGGCGGAGCGCCTCCTCCATCACCAATGTTCCCGCATCCTGCCAGTCAAGCGCGATCGTGTCCACCGGTTCGTAGCCGGGCAGGAGCAGCGATTTGCCGTCCACGCTCAGTACGCACCGTTCGAAGCCGAGCATCCCGCCCGTATCTTTCCGGTACGCCACCGCCAGATCCTGAAAGATCGAACCGCTGGTCACGTAGTAGCCGCAGGAATCGTCGCGGAGCGGTTCGCGCCGATAGCACTCCGGGCCGACGAAGGCGAATTCGACGGTCTCGGCCGTCCCGTGCCGCCGCCACTGCTCCAGAAAGGCGCCGGCGCGCATGCGGAAGATCGGCAGTTCGTGCGACAGGACTTTCACCCTGCTCACCCCGCGCTCGAGGAAGTATTCCGCCGCCGCCTCCGCCGCGCTGAACGGATCCAGCGACAGCACCGAGAAGACTCCTCCGTAGGAACTGCACATCTCCATGCCGACGCCGGGACAGCGGCGCGGCACCTTCCGGAGCAGACCGTCGTAGCATCCGAGCATGATCACGGCGTCGCTGTTCCATGCGGAGGCGTGACGCTCGATGAAACCCGGCGTTCCGGCCTCTTCGTAAGTGGGGAAGTAAAGGCGGAGCGGCCAACCGCGCCGGGCCGCCTCCAGCTGCACGCCCCGCAGCGCGTGGGCGCAGTAGCTGTCGCTCAGGTCGTCGCTGATGACGAAGACCGAGATGGCGCGTTCATAGTTTTCAGGGACGCTGCGCCGCTCGACCACGTACACGCCGGAGCCGTGACGCATCTCCAGCAGGCCCTTCCTGCACAGGCGTTCGACGCCGCGTCGCGCCGTGCTCGGAGACACTCCGAAGCGGCTTCCCAGCTCGCGCAGCGGGATCAGCCGTTCTCCCGGCTTCAGCACGCCGCCGGAGATCATCGTCTCCAGATAGTCGGTCATCGCCTGATGCAGGAAAGAGGAAGTCTTCACCGTTTTCTCCATGGCTGACGGACGGCCTTCCGCAGCCCGTCCGCCGTAAAATTGTTTCAAAGAGATTTATTTACCTGACCGTAATTATGACATAAAAAAACACTTTTAGCAATAGGCTGAATAAAAATTTCTCGTCATTTTTGCAGAACGTTGCGACGGGATGTTTCATAGGAGGAATCATATCCTGACTCAGCATTGAAAAACGTAGCCGTCAGGGAGAATGCTGTGCGGTGTAAACCGGCATGAGCCTGATGTTTTGCCAAGCGGAGGCTTTTTTACGAATCGGCGGCGGTCCGGCCGACATGACTGAGAGAGGTCGATATCCGTGCGGGAATTGATTATGCGGACGATGTTGGGTGACTGCGGAGCTTCGGAGCCGCAGCGGGCGCGGCACCCCCGCGACAGGCCGTTTCGTCGGCGGTATTCGGTCTGCGGGGGATTTTCAACCGAACGCCCGATCACGGCGGGGAGCCGTCGACGTGCGTCTGTGAGCGCTCCGTTTCGTCTGAGGAAAACCTTTCCGCCGCCGTGACGTTTCCGCCGTTTGTGACATCTGACGGATCGGACGAAGAACGGCGGCGTCAGGCTTCCGCAGCTTTCAGCGCAGGCGGACGCGCAGCACGTTCCAGCTCGCCGGTGGGAGTTCCGCCGTCAGCGTGCCGTTCCTCAGGACGGCGCCGGGCTGATCGACGGGGAAGACCTCCTCCTTGTTTTCGGAATTGACCGCCTGCAGATTGCGGTGATGCAGCGTCTTGTGCTCGATGACCGAGACCGGCTCGAAGTCCTCCAGACGCGTCTCGAGCTCCATGCTCTCGTCGGTGCTGCGGTTCGCCGCGAAGATGACGACCTCCCCTTTCTCGGCGTTGTGGACGGCGGAGGCGTAGAGGTACGGGAGATTGCGGTACGGCTCGCGGATCTCGTCGTAGATCGGGACGGCCCGCGCGTCGAACGCCGGCGAGTCGACGATGCACCGCAGGGCGGTCCCGCGGCCGTGACGGGCCGCGAGGGCGAACGGATAGAAGGTGGTCTGCCGCCACGCCCCGCCGTTCTTCTCCGTCATGATCGGGGCGATGACGTTCACGGTCTGCGCCGGGACGGCGATCTTGACGCGGTCGGCGTGATTCTGGAGCGAGGAAATCAGCATTCCAGTCAGGAGCGCGTCCTCCATCGTGAATATCTCCTCCATGATCGGCCGGGAGATCTCCCAGCCGCCGCCTTTCGTCTCCCGCGTCCGCCGGTGATCGTTGCGGTAGCTGCCGGCCCACGGGCACACGTTCCATTCCTCCACGTTGATCATGAGCGTCTTCGAGGATTTCCACTTCGCTTTCGCCGCGTCGCAGAACGCGACGGACCGTCCGATGATCTCGTCCATCTGCTCCGGCAGCGCGAAATAGTCCAGCGTTCTTTCGCTGTCGACGCCGAAGAACCGGTGGATCGAAAGATAATCGACGAGGTCGTAGACGTGCTCGAGGACGATCTCCTCCCATTTCCCCCATGTCGGCATGGAGGCGTTCGTCGAACCGCAGACGATGAGTTCGATGGAGGGGTCCGTCCGTTTCATCATCTTGGCGGCCTCCCTGGCGAGAAGACCGTACTCCTCGGGTGAACGGCGCATGACCTGAGCGGGGTCGTCCTGCTCGTTGCCGAGACTCCAGACCTTGACGCGGTAGGGTTCCTCGCTCCCGTTGGCCTTCCGGCGTTCCGACAGCTCCGTCCCGCCGGGGAAGTTGCAGTACTCGACCAGACGCTGCGCGTCGGCCGGACCGCGCGTGCCCAGATTCACGGTCATCATCGGAGCCGTCCCGGCGCGTCTGCACCATTTCATGAATTCGTCCGTGCCGAACGTGTTCGGTTCGAAGCTGTGCCATGCGAGATCAAGACGCACCGGCCGTTTCTCGCGGGGGCCGACGCCGTCCTCCCAGACGTAGCCGGAGACGAAGTTTCCGCCGGGATGGCGCATGATCGTCGTGCCCATCTCCCTGACAAGTTCGATGACGTCGGTCCGGAAGCCGTCCGCGTCGGCGGACGGGTGATCCGGCTGATAGAGCCCCTCGTAGACTCCGCGGCCCAGATGTTCGACGTAGCCGCCGTAGATGCGCCCGTCGATTTCTCCGATCGTGAAGTAGCGGTTCAGAATCATGCGCACTTTCATCATGCCTTTCCCTTTCTGGTTCCTGCGTTTCCCCCCGCTTCCGCAGCGTGAGTCTGCGTTCGACATGGACGTCCGCCGGCGAGAAAGCTCATCTCCGGATGCGGAGGCCGGCGCGGGGTTAAACTGGCATGGATCCGGCGTCTTGTCAAGCGGGGCGCGGTTTTTTTCCGGCGGACGGCCCGCATATGCGGTCCTGAAAATATTGACGGGGGGATTTGCAATCGCGCGACAAAAAATATATATTAAACGAGCCTCATCGGGGCGTGCGTCGGGATATAGCGCAGCCTGGTCTAGCGCGTTTGACTGGGGGTCAAAAGGTCGAGAGTTCAAATCTCTCTATCCCGACCATATTCAACTTCCTGCGGCGCAGCGAGTTGCGAAAACCCGTAAAAATCCCGTTTCAGCCCGTCATGGCGCCGTTTCGGCGCCGTTTTGACGAAAGAGTCCGGCGGAGCCGCGCGCTCCGGCGCGGCGCGGCCGCCGGATCCGTGCGCGTGGTCCGGAGGAAAGCCCCCGGGGGGAGGCGGGACGGACTTCACGGAACGGTCAGGACGACCTTGCCGATGTTCTCGCCGTCGCGCAGAATCCGGTGCGCCTCCTCGACCTGCGCGATCGGCAGAACCTTGTGCAGAATCGACCTCACGCGTCCCGCCGAAAATTCCGGCCAGAGGTCTTTTTCGAGTTCGGCCAGGATCCGCGCCTTCTCCTCCGGCGGGCGGCTGCGCAGCGTGCTGCCGATGAGCCGTACTCCGCGCTTGAAGAAGAGATCCATGTCGATCCGGGTCTGTCTCCCGCCGAGCGTCGCCAGCACGATCCAGCGGCCTCCGCGCGCCATTCTGACCACGTGATCGCCAAGATCGGGGCCGGCCACGCAGTCGAGCGCGATGTCCGGCGGATTCTCCTCCAGCGCGGCGGCGATAGACTCCCTCCTGCGGTTCACGACCCTGTCCGCGCCGAGGCGGCGGACGAACTCCGCCTTCGCGTCGCCGCCGACCGTCGTGACGACCTTCGCGCCGGCGCGTTTCGCGAGCTGAATCGCCGCGAGCCCGAGTCCGCTCGCCCCCGCCTGTATGAAGACCGTGTCCCCCCGTTTCATCCCCGCCACCAGGACGAGATTCAGAAACGCCGTCGCGAACACCTCCGGGATCCCGGCGGCCTCCTCCGGCGACAGATTCTCCGGCGCGGGCAGAATCATGTCCTGCGGGACCGCGACCTTTTCCGCGTAGCCGCCGCCGCCGAGCAGCGCGCAGACAGGATCCCCTTTCTTCCAGCGCGAACCGTCCGGAGCCGACTCGATCGTCCCTGCGGCCTCGAGCCCCGGCCACGACGGCCATCCCGGCGGCGGCGGATAGTCGCCGTCGCGCTGGAGCAGATCCGCGCGGTTCAGCGCCGCCGCGCGGACGCGGACGACCGCCTCGCCCGCTCCCGGAACCGGGTCGGCGACCTCGCTCCATACGAACTCCCGCTTCCCGTTCAGCAGCATCGCGTGCATCGGTTCACCTCCATTTCGTGTATCCGGAGGCGGCCAGCGTGATCTCCTCCACCAGAAAATCGTGTTCGTAGGAGTCGGGGTTGGCCCTCTCGCCGCGGATGATCTCCGCCAGCTCGACGAGCTGCGCCTCGTACCTGTCCGTCTGCGGCGGGAAGCGCAGCGTGTGCTCCCCGGCGGGGAAGCCGCCGGCGGCGCGCCCGAGAAGCAGCGCGAGCTCGACCGGCTCGCCGTCGAACCGCTCGACCGGACTGAATTCGATCGTGCCGCGCGTTCCGGCGACGCGCACCCGGCGTCTTACGGTGTCGCCCCGGGAGCGGCTGCAGGCGCGGATCGTCACGATCGCGTGAGGATATTCGAGCACCGCCATGCAGTTGTTCCGGATCGGGTCCGGATCCCCGGGGGCCGATCTCAGGAACGGCGTGACCGTCTCCGGCCGTCCCAGCGCGGAGGCGACGAAGTCGATCAGGTGACAGCCCAGATTGTACATGATTCCGCCGGCGAATCCGCCGATGTACTTCTGATACGCCTCGCCGCCGTAGCAGTGGTTCATGTCCGCCTCGATTTCGAACACCTCCCCGATCAGCTTCGACCGGATCGCCCCGAGACAGAACCGGAACGCGGGGTTTCCCCGGAACATGAACCCCATCTGCAGCGGCAGATTGCGCTCCCTGCAGCCGTCGATCAGCTTCCGGTAGAGCGCGGGATCCTCGCCCGCCGGCTTGTCGAGATGCATGGGCAGATTGCGTTCCATGCAGCGGAGCGCCGCCGGGACGAGCTCGTTGTTCGGAACTTCGACCGTCACGGCCTCGATCGATGGATCGTTCAGCGCCTCTTCGAGCGAGAGAAACGGAAGTCCCTCGTAGGGTGAGAGATCGCCGCCGGCGAACCTGGGCGTCTTCGAGAAGGCGCTGTCGTCCACGACCCCGGCGATCTCGTAGCGGTCCGACAGCCGTTTCAGCGTGTTGATTTTTCCGGACGCGTGCTCGTGGCAGACGCCGATCTGGGCGATACGGATTCTCTTCATCTCAGTTTCCTCCAGTCGAACACAATTCCGAGCGGCGGATTCCCGTCCTCGGCGAGACGGCGGTAGACCTCGCGCGCCTTTTCCGGCGACACGACTTCCGAGATCAGCGGCCGCACCAGCAGTTTTCCCGCCTTCACCAGTTTCAGGAACGCGCGGTAGTCGTCATGTTCCGTCCACATGCCGGGGCGCGACTCGACGGCCGGGCGCGTCATCGTGTGCGAACCGATCAGAGTCACGCCGCGGCGGTGCACGTACTTGTAGAAATCGATCGGAGAATCCGAGACGCGCGTGCAGCCGAGCAGGGAAATCCTCCCCCGGAAGCTGACGTATTCGAGCGCCTGCCGGAGCGCCGCCGCCGCGCCGGTCACCTCGACCACGGCGTTCACTCCCCCGCCTCCGGTCGCGCCGAGCACCTGCCGGATGTAATCGGGGTCGTCCGGGTCGAAAGTCCGGTCCGCGCCGAGCCTATCGCCCAGCGCCCGCCGCTTCGGGTCGAGATCGGCCGCGAAGAGCGGAATCGCCCCCGAAAGCCGCGCGATCTGAAGCGCGAACGCGCCCAGGATTCCCAGCCCGGCGATCATCGCCGACTCGCCGATTTCAATCCGCAGCCTGCGCACGCCCAGAAACGCGAACGAGGCGATGTGGGCGAAAGCCGCCTCCAGCAGGTCGATCGAATCATCCTCTATCTTCAGCACGGTGTCGGCCCTCTTCACGGTGTGGGAGCGGTGTCCGCCCCAGGCGATGAGAACGCGGTCGCCGATTTTCAGATTCCCGACCGCGTCCCCGGCCGCTACGACCCGCCCCGCGGCGCTGTATCCCGGATACCACGGGTATTCCGGGGTCGCGTTCGGCAGTCCGAGCAGCCAGGCGCGCTCGGTTCCGGCGCTGACGGCGCTGTAGTCGCTTTCGAGCAGGACCTCGTCGCTTCTGAGCGAGGCGGGGTCGAACTCCTGCCGCTTCAGCGCCGCGCTGCCCGGCGTTTCGACTTCGATGTAGTGAATATTCATGTCCGTTCCGTCGCCTTGTTCATTTCCGGAAACCGGTCCGCCGGATTGATCCGGTCACAGTCCCTTCTCTTTCAGGTAGCCGTCCATCTCCGCGTTGATCCGCCAGACCGGCCAGACCGTGTCTTTCGGGCAGCGGGAGATTTCACGCTCGAGCCCGTCGTAGAGCGGCGTCAGCCCGCTCTGCTCCATGCCGGTCGCGGCCAGAACCTTGGAGTTGTCCATGATCCGGTCGAACAGCCGGTCGTATTCGAGCTGCCAGCGGTTGTAGAGAACGCCGGGATTGTCGCAGAACAGTTGAAGGTAATCCTCCTTGGGCACCCAGACCACTTCCAGATGGCAGATGTCCTGGTAGTAGTCGGCGATTTCGCCCCAGGTGTGGTGCTCGGAGGTCGCGACCGTGAACGTCTCGCCCAGGGCTTTTTCGTTGAAGAGCAGTTTCGCGATCATTTGGGCGACGTCGCCCGCCCAGCTCATCGTGCCTTGCACATTCTTCGCCTCCTGCGGAAGTACGGCCCGCTTCCCCGCGAACGCCCGGCCGACCGTGCAGGGAGCCTCGAGCGTGACCAGCTGGTAGCGCATCCGCGAATAGGTGATCGCCGGGCGGATGATCGTCCAGTTTTTGCGCGGCATCGAACGGACGATGTTCTCGCCGCGCGCCTTGTAGATCGAATAGTCGTCGGAGTTGCGCAGCAGGACGTCTTCCGAAGCGTCGAGCAGCCGCGGCGAACTCTCCCGCACCGGATGCTCCTTGTTGTCGTAAATCCGGTAGCTGGAGAGGTAGATGTAATGTTCCGTCCGCTCCATGAGCCAGGGCGGGTAGATGCAGATTTCGGAACTCGGGTAGATCATGAAATCCACGATTCCGTCGTAACGTCCGGCCGTCAGCTCCCTCAGAAACGGCCACTCCTTCGCGTTTCCGGAGATGGCTCTGACGTTCGGCGAACCGCAGACGATCTTGTCGAGAGCGACCGCGTCGACCAGATAGCCGTCCTCCGCCAGACGGGGCACCAGATACCGCCCCATCGCCCCGGTGGCTCCGAGAACCAGAACCTTTTTTTGACGTTTCATGTGATATTTCCCCCTGTCGTTGTCAAAGGTTGTCGATGTTCCAGTGAAGATCGCGCAGCACGCTCTTCATCGCGCGGATGGTCGGCTGGGGCATGCAGTAGCGCGGTTCGTAGCGCGAGACGCAGAAGAAGATCGAGACGCCGAGCGCCGGTCCGAGAAAACGGTGCGGACGGCTGTACGCCCCGTTGCAGAGATGGATGAACGGAATCCCGAGCTCGCGCTTCAGCAGCAGAGTCGTGCGGAACGCCTCCGCGAGCTCCTCGCCGGTGTCGACCGCCGTCACGATCTTGACGACGTCCGCCCCGCGTCCCGCGAGCTCGGAGAGGTGCTCGAGCACCTGTTCGGCCGTGCGCGGGAGCCGCATGTGCGAGGAGACGACCACGTCCGCCCCTGCGGCGTGGATGCGGTCGATCAGCCGTCTCTGCCTGTCGACGGCGGCGGGGCTGCGGGTGATTTCCATCGGCGAGGGATCGTACAGGTCGCCCATCACGTCGATGATCGAGCCTCCCGCCTCCGCGGCCGCGAGCAGCACCTCCTGCCGTCCGTCGTCGTCGAGATCCTGACGCGCGTCGTTGCGGTAGAGAAAGAACATGAACGGCAGGTTCACCGCGTCGACGACGCTTTTTAACGCGTCGCGGTTCCGGAATTCCGGCGACAGGTCGCGCAGATCGACCGCGAGGCCGTCCGCGCCGTCGGATTCGCAGTTCCGCGCCTCCGCGATCAGCTCCTGCGGCGTCCGTCCGCAGAAGATTCCCGTCGCGACCGGCCGCGGCTGATTCAGAAAGGTTCGTTTCACGGTTCGGTTCCTCCTTCACGCCGGCGGCGTCCGGCGTCATCCGACAGAACAATACCGCTTTCCGGCGCGAGTTAAACTCCGTTTCGCGGCCGTTTCTGACAAAGAATCATGAAAGATCCGCTTGATTCTCAAAAAATCCGGCGTTATGTTGCAAACAGGTCAGAAAACGGGAAACATTCCAGATGACTATCTCCGAGATTGCGAGGCTGGCGGGGGTTTCCGCCTCCACCGTGTCGCGGGTGTTCAGCCACCATCCGAACGTCCGCGAGGATGTCCGGAACCGTGTGTTCGCGGTGGCGCGGCGGCACGGATATCATCCGCGCGTTTCGAGCAGGCAGAAGAACGTGGTGATCATCACGCCGTGCAACGCCGACTACCCGGTGCGCAGCTGCGTGGACATGCTGCTCATGGCGCTGACGCGCGAGCTGCCCGCGCGCGGCTTCCGTCTGGACATTCTGCCGCATGACAACCTCGGACGGCTCGAAGGAATCCAGTTCTGCGGCGCGGCCGCGATCGGAGCCGAGCCGGAGGATTTCCGCAGCTGGCCCGAACGTTTCGGGCCGCCGCTGGTGCTGGTCGACCGCAGGGGCGAGCGCATGCCGCCGGGGGTGTATCAGGTGCGTTCCGACGAGGCGCAGGGGATGGAGCTCGCCGTCGACCATCTGCACGGGCGCGGCTGCCGGCGGATCGGCTGCATCATCCACGGCGACCCGGGCGTCGGCAACGCCGACCTGCGCAGGGAGGGGATCGAACGGGCGCTCAGGGCGCGCGGGCTGCCGGCGGACGACAGTCTGATCCGCTTCTCCGGCCCGGGGACGGAGAGGTACGTCGAGCTCGTCGGCAAGCTGCTGCGTCTGAACGTCGACGCTCTCTTTTGCCCTGGCGGCAACGCGGGAATCGTTTCGCTCTACGCGCTTTCGCTCTTCGACAGGCGGGTTCCGGACGACGTCTCGCTCGTCGCCACCGAGCAGACTTTCTTTTCGGAGTACGCCGTCCCCCCGCAGACCACGATCACGCAGGATTACCGGGCGGTCGCGTCCGCGGTCGCGGACGTGTTCGAATCGCGGATCGACGGCCGCCGCGCCGAACCGGCGACGGTGCTGCCGTACCGGCTCATCCGGCGCGAGAGCGTGCGCCGGCGCGACGGCGTTTAGATCAGGGGGCGCGGACGCCCAGGCGGAGTGCGCGGGGCGGGCGGGGCGGGCGCCGGAGGCGGGCGTGCCGGGGGATCGTGTCCGTGAACAACGGAGAAGAACATTCAATCATGCCGCGGTGGCGGGGATGAAAAACATTCTGGTTTCGACATACGGCACCACATGGTATCTCATGGCGGAGATACTGGGGCTGACCAATCCGGACGACCTGCCGTTCTACGCCGGTCATCCCCGCGCGGCGGACGTCTCCGCCCTGAGAGGGAGATACGGAATCGAGCCGGTCTCCGAAATCTGGATGATCACCACCGCTTCGCGGGACGCGTCCGAGACGTATGCGGAGTGGCACCGGAAACATCACCCGGACATCGCGATCCATTCGGTCGGAAGCAGCGGTCTTTCGGATCTGCGCACGGGGGACGACTGCCGCAACATGCGCGATTTGATTTTCCGGACCGTGCTCGCCGCCCACGAGGCCTCCGGCGGCGGGCAGGTGATTCTCTCCATGGCCGGCGGCTTCAGGACGATGGGAGCCGACATGCAGGAGGCAAGCAACGTCTTCGGCTGCGCCGCTCTGATACACGTCTTCCTCAGCGGGGACGCTCTCAGGGTCGATCCAGATATCTTTGACGGGTCATTCCCGGCGGAGCAGCTGGCGAGAATTGTTCCGATCGTCGTCTCCGGAAGAAAAAGCAGAGCCGCGTATCTCTACAGAAAGTCGGAGGTGACCGCCGGAAACTACCCTGTCATTCTCGACGGCGACAACCGCGTCGGCACGGATCTGCTGGACAGGATATCGGAGTATCAGACCAGGGCCGAGGTCGTCCTGTCCAATTTCGCCCAGCAGGAGAGCGGGAGGAGAATCGTCGGGAACTTCCGTGCGCTGGCCGGTCTGCACCCGAGAATCATTGATCATCTGCAGGAGTCCCGCGTCGGCGCGGACGGCGCCGCGGAGAAGCGGGAACTGGACTGGCTTAGGAAATTGCCGAAGGCGGAACTTCACTGTCACTTCGGAGGAATACTGACCTCCGGTGAGATGATTGCGGTTTCACAGGCGGAGACGGAGAAAGTGAACGAGCTCCGCGGGGAATATCCAGCTTTCGATCAGCATCTGTCCGGCGTCGAAAAGCTGGTGGACGGCGGCCGTCAGGACGAACTGAGGCGGATGATCCGGGACAGGAAAGCGATCCGCAGGCCGGCCGATCTCGTGCCGGAGCCGTACGGCGTCTGCGGATTTCTGCAGCGGTTCGCGGGGAGGGAGGAGCTGCTTGACCGGGTGATTTTCAACGGCCGCGCCGATCCGGAATCGTACATGGGGATCGGCATCGGGGAATGCGAGAAGCTCGGCGATCTGCAGGGATCCGCCCTGATGCAGAGCGAGAACTGCGTCAGACGCGCTTGCCGTTTCCTTCTCGAGCGCTGCCGCCGCGACAACATACGGTATCTGGAGCTGCGCTGCTCCCCGATGAACTACACGAGAGGCGGCCTGTCCGGAACCGACGTGGTGAGGATTCTGCTTGACGAATTGGCGGGACGGTCCGACGTGTATGTGGCGCTGCTGTTCATCGCGAGCCGTCACGGGAAGATGAGCGACATCTACCGGCACATCGAACTGGTCGATGAACTCTCCGAGCCGCACGGCGGGTGGCCCGGCGGATGCGCGGAGCTATTCAACGAGCGCTTCGTCGGATTCGATCTGGCCGGGACGGAGTCAGTACGTTCCCCCAGAGAGCTCCGGGAGGCATTTGAAACGCTGCACAGACGCTGCCTGAATCTGACGATACACGCGGGCGAGACGGCTGACGCCGAAAATATCTGGGAGGCCGTCTATTGCCTGAACGCCGACCGAATCGGCCACGGGCTGAAATTGCTGGAGCAGCCTGACCTGATCAACCGCTTCGTCGATCACCGGATCGCCGTCGAAATGTGTCCGTCGAGCAATTTTCAGATATGCGGCTTCGCGGATCGCGCCGTGCCGGGCAGCCGGGGTCTGACCCGGTATCCCCTGGCGGAATATCTCGCCCGGGGTCTTCGCGTGACGGTCAACACGGACAATCCGGGGATTTCGAGGACGGATCTTTCAAGCGAGTATCTGAAAGCGGCCAGGATGTCTCCGGGAGGCATTTCGAAGTGGGACGTCCTGCAGTTAATCAACAACTCGTTCACGGTGACTTTCGCCCCGTTTCAGCTCAGGAGAGAAATGATTCTGAAGGCGGAGCAGGCGATCATGAAGCAGATCGAGGAGGAATATGGGCGCAGATGAACTCGTGCTCTGTCTCGACAGAAGCGGGCTTCCACCAATGTGGCGGCGTGACGACCTCGCGCTGCCCCTGACGGAAGAGGATCTGGAGTACTTTGAACGGTGCGGATATCGTTTCGCGCCCCGCAGGGAGATCGAATGTGATTTCACGGTCAAGCAGGTGATTCCGTACGCCGTCGTCTCCGATTCGGCGGACAGAATGCTCGTCTACCGGCGGCGGGGCGCGGAGACAAGGCTGCACGACCTCTGGTCTCTCGGAATCGGCGGGCACGTCAATGACGCGGACTGCGTTCCGTCCGGCTTCAGGGAGACCTTGTTTTCCGGACTGAGACGGGAGTGCTACGAGGAACTGGGGACGGAGGTGAATGATTTCTCGCTGATCGGCATAATCAACGAGGAACGGACCGACGTCGGCCGCGCACATATCGGAATCGTGTTCAGAATCCGGTTGCCGCATAAGCCGCCCGCGTCGGACGAATTGAAGGACTGGAGGTTCGCCGGTCACGATCGGCTTTCGTCCTATGATTTCGAACTGTGGTCGCTGCTGGCTCTGCGGCTGATCAGATCCGGCGGATCCGAAACCGCCGCGCGGCCTTGCTGAAAAAGCGGCGCTGCACAACGGCGCCGGATTAGTGAAGGCTGGTCTGAAACGAACGGCGGAAAGTTCCTCCGCCCCGCCGGTTTTCGCCTGGTTCAATCAGAGCTGAATGTACGCAGAATACGTGACACTGCCTTAAGAATCTATGACTGAGAAATTGTATTCTTTCCGATGTGATTCGATATAGAAATCAAACGGTCAGATTGTTTTCTCTCAGGTAGTTGATAAATGCCATGATAATCCGTTTGCGACGTACCAGAATATCATTCTCCGTAAAGTCTGTTTGAGTATTTGCCAATGAAACAAGCTCATAAATCTGCGTT
>CAYODJ010000007.1:0-81363 GCA_964402715.1 uncultured Victivallaceae bacterium | reverse complement strand
TCCGGCTCAGGGAAGGCGACGAATTCGTGTTCTGTCCGCACGCCATGCGGAAAATGTGACCGATGTCGCCGCCGAACGGCGGAAGTCCCGGAAGAAGCGGACGGACGGCAACGTCCCGGGAATTGCGCGCATTTCCGGAGAGAGGCGTTTGAAAAAGACCTGCCATCCTGGATGATTCCGTACAGACATCGACAAGTCAAAGCGGAGGAGAACAGGCCGTGGGGAATGCGGCGCACGTCACCGGAAAATCAATCCTCGGAGCGACTGGAGTCGGCGACGGAAAGTTTCGATCCCATGTCGAAAGGGCGCTTCCGCGAACTGCGGAGGATGTGATGAATGCGCTTCCGGAGGCGGAGGCGGACGCGATCCGCAGGGATCAGCCAGGTCCGTAGCGTCGGAATACGAGAGCGGGAAGCCGCAGACGCGGACCGGTGAGGTTGTGCTTCGTGTTCAGCGTCTGCGGATGCTTCCTTTCACGGCGAGGAACACCGGACGTCACACAAGACCGGGCGTGGCGGCGTCGAGGCAGCCTTGCGCGAGCCGTATCCGGCCGGAGCGCCGGTGAGTCGGGCGAAAGATATCGCCGAGGAACTGCGGAAAACCGACGTCATCTTCTGTGGGACGATCGGACTGAAACGGAGTATTCACAAGCGATCCGCCGTTTGACGCAATCGGCGATGACTGTCCGCATGCGGACTTTCACCGGCTGCACTCGCGCCACGCACGGTGCGCCGGAACCGACGGGATCCCTGCCCGCCGGCCGTTTGTTTCACCCTCTGAAAACCTGGGCGGACGGCGCAGGTCTTCTTGCTGTGTTTTCACTGCGCTTTCATTTTTTCATTCAAATTTTCAAAAAAAAAAAAAATGCCCTTTCATGCGAGATAATTCCTGCTATAATCAGAGCTGGGATTAGGTTGGAACGCCGGACGACGCGGCCGCTCCCGGCGTGTCGCGGGGGTTCTTTCCTGCGGACAATCAATCAACCGGAATTCGGAGAAAGGACGGCGCATCGAAATGTGCGGAAGGTCGAAATTCACGCTGATCGAGCTGCTTGTGGTGATCGCCATCATCGCGATCCTGGCCGGAATGCTGCTTCCGGCTCTCTCCAAGGCGCGGGAGACTGCGAAGAGCGCCTCGTGCAAGAACAATCTCAAGCAGATCTCGCTGGCTCACGAACAGTACTCCGTCGACAACTGCGGCTACGCGGTCTGGGGCTGGCACCGGAACAGCACTTTCTGGGTGTATCTCTACCCCTACCTGGTGGGGAAGACGGTCGCCGTCGAGACACTTTCCGACTACGACGACATCGGCGTCTCGGTGTGCCCTGCGGCGAAGTATCTCTACGCCAAGGCGAACGACAAGATCGTCGCCAGCTACGGATTCAACTCCTGCGCCCAGGGACGCGGGGCGAGCAATAAAGCGCAGGTGCACATGTTCGGATACGACGGCGACAGCGGCAGAAACGAGCCGAACCTGAAGGCCGACGCGGCCAATCCGTCGAAGGAGTTCGCTTTCGCCGACGGCAGGTGCAACATCGTTCTGTCTAACGGCACGCCGGAATGGGGCGGCACCGGGGACGACAACGCGCCCGGCCGCAACATCGACGACAAGGAGGACGTGACGGTGCGGCACATGGACATGGTCAACTGCGGCTTTTTCGACGGACATGTCGCCCAGCGGAAAGTCGCCGGCCTGGGCGACGGCGACGACGACGGATGCCTGTTCTGGTACGGGCTGACCAGGGACGCATGGAGCAAGTAACAGAGCCGGACGCTGTCCGTGAACCGCAGGGACGGGACATTGACATTGACCGTGAAAATCAAATCACGCAACTGACGAGGTAGAATCATGAAACGCAGCTTCACACTGATTGAACTTCTGGTGGTGATCGCCATCATCGCCATTCTCGCGGCGATGCTCCTGCCGGCGCTCTCCAAGGCGCAGGCGGCGGCGCAGAAAATCTCCTGCGTGAGCAATCTCAAACAGCTGGGCATAGCGCTGACGCTCTACACGGCGGCCAGCGACGACTATCTGCCGGTCATGGTAGATCCGATCAACGGACGCTACGGATGGGCGTACTGGAAGTATTCCCTGTCGTCGCACGCCGGCCGCTCCGTCGATCCGAAAATAACGAACTACGACAACCAGGAGGTGCTCGGCACGGGCGTGTTCCGCTGTCCGTCATGGTCGGTCGCCCGGATGCCCGCCATAAAGACCCTCGACAAGATTGTTCCGAAGAACCGCGGCGGATACGGATACAACTGGGCCAACTGCGGCTACAAGACGGACGGATACATCAAAATCAACCAGGTCAGCAAACCGGTGGATACAATAATCATCGGCGACTGCTCGGACTACGAGAAACTCACCAGCGACCAGGCATGCGCGATCTATCAGTCTTCCGACGACAGAAGCCAAGGCAACACCCGGCACGGCGACTCCATCAACGTGCTCTGGGGCGACGGACACGCCACCACCGAGCACGACGCGAAACTGAAAACCGGACTGAAGCCGAGCGGGTACACCGGAGACAAAAGGGACTACTACTACATCGCCAGAGGCTACGGCAAATAGCTCCCTCCGGACTCGGACCGGGCGGCGGCGACGTGACGGGGGGAGGAGTCGGGACTCCTCTCCCGTTTCATTTCTGAAGCTATCCGCCCGGACAGGCGGCGCCGCATCGAAACAGGAAAATCATGCACATCCGGCCGTACGGCGCACCGAGTCGACGGCCGGTGCCGGGTTCCGTCTTTTCAGGCCCGCTCCGTGGCGCCTGCGGCGCGGATCGGCACGGAGTCCGCGACCAAGCCGGATATCGCTCAGACCTCAACTTCCGCATCGCATCGCCTCACGCGCACGGCTCCATGATTCCCTCCATTGCCTGAGAACGGCCGCGGTCCGGCTCCGCGCCGCGCATTCCGTAACCGTACAGCGTCCGGCGCCCACACAAAAAAACGCCGCCCTCGACGGACGGCGCGGAACACCGAAAAAAAGTGGTACACCCATAGGGATTTGAACCCCAAACCTTCTGGTCCGTAGCCAGACGCTCTATCCAGTTGAGCTATGGGTGCATCCGACTTAACACACGACCCTTACACTATCAGCCGAACCCCTGCTTTTCAAGCTCCTGAATGCAAAATTTTGACTTTTTGTTCCGGATCGGCGGACCGGAGAAGCGTCACTTCCGGCCGAATCTGCGCTCGATCTCCGACAGCGTGATGGTCAGCATGGTCGGACGTCCGTGCGGGCACAGGGTGCCCTGGCGGCATCCGGCCAGCTGCTCCAGCAGCTTTCCCGCCATTTCCGGCGTCAGATGATCGTGGGCCTTGACGGCCGCCCTGCACGCCGCGCGGGCCACGGAATTCGCCTCCAGCGGCAGACGCGCGGCGGTGTTGTCGGCCAGCTCGGCGAGCATGTCCAGAAGCATCGTCTCCAGATTCTCCGTCGGCAGCGCCGCCGGCACCGCGTTCAGCATGACCGTGTTGTTTCTCAGCGGCTCCACGTCGAAGCCCAGCTGCTCCAGCAGTTCGCGGCATCCGCCGAGCACGGCGGACGCGGCGCGCGGCAGCTCCACGGAGATCGGCAGCAGCAGCCTCTGCGACGGAACTCCGGATCTGCTGTCGCGCAGCAGACGCTCGAAACACACCCTCTCATGCGCCGCGTGCTGATCCACCAGCACCAGTCCGGACGGTCCGGAGGCTATGATGTAAGTGTCGTCCAGAACGCCGACCACCTTGTCCGGCCAGCTTCCGTTGAACACCATGGCGCGGGGCATCGCGCGCGGCGCCGGCCCGGGAGGATCCGTGCGCTCCTCAGGCCGCAGTTCAGCCCGCTCCGGCGCGGGAGATTCCCCGGCGGGAGATTCCCCGGAAGGACGGAAAATCCCGGGGACTGGCGCACGGCGGACGGCGTCGCCCGCCGCCTGTCCGCCGTCGGCGGACTCCGGCCGCGGAGCGGACGCGAAAACGTCCCCGTCGGACGGAGCCCCGAAAAAATCCTCCTGCCGCGCGGACGACGGGACGTAGCGCACGCTGACGCTCTCCAGCAGCGGCTCCATGGGCACTCTGGGATCCAGCTCGAACCGCGGCTCCGACCGGCTCCGGAGCGCCTCCCCCACCGCGGCCGCGACCACGTTCGAAACGACGTAGTCCTGCTTGAACCGGATCTCGCGTTTGGCGGGATGCACGTTGACGTCCACGGACTGCGGCGCGATCGTCAGGAACAGCACGCACGGCGGGTAACGCCCGCCGTCCGCCAGGGTCGAGTAGCCGTCCCGCAGACCGCGGTACAGCGTCGGCGACTCCACCGCCCTGCCGTTGACGAAAGTGCGCTGCTCCCTGCGGCTGTTGCGGGTGAATCCGGGGGCGGCGATGTAGCCGTCGATCTCCACGCCGCCGCGGCTGAAGCGCACCGGCAGCATCTGCTCCTGGAAATTGCGGCCGAAGAAGGCTCTCAGCCTGGCGTCCAGCCGGTCCGACGCCGCGGACTGAATCACCGTCCGGCCGTCCATGATCAGCGTGAAGGCGATCCGGGGATACGGCAGCGCCAGCGTCAGCAGAGCCTCCGCCAGGTGATGCTCCTCGGTGGCGGGACTTTTCAGAAACTTCTTCCTGGCCGGAGTGTTGAAGAAGAGATCGCGCACCCGCACCGTCGTTCCCGGCGCGCACCCGGCGGGGAGCGCTTCGACAATCCTGCCGCCGGCGACCTCCACCCTGAATCCCTCCCGCGCACCCTCCTGCCGGGTCTCGAGGGAGAACCTGGAAATCGCGGCGATGGACGGGATCGCCTCGCCGCGGAAACCGAGCGTGCTGATCCTGTCGATGTCCGCCTCCTCGCGGATCTTGCTGGTCCCGTGCGGTTCGAGCGACAGCAGCGCGTCGTCCGCGTCCATGCCGCACCCGTCGTCGGAGACGGCGATCAGACCGGTCCCCGACCGCTCCACCTCCACGCGGATGTGAGCGGCTCCGGCGTCGATGGCGTTCTCCACCAGTTCCTTGACGACCGACGCCGGCCGTTCGACCACCTCGCCGGCGGCGATCCGGTTGCAGAGATGCTCCGGAAGGACGTGAATTCTGCTCATCTGGAGGAACTCTTCCCCCCGTCTTCCGGATTCGCGCTCTGATTCAGCAGCATTTTCCTGGCCTCCATGAGATGCTCGCGGGCCGACTCCGGATCGCTCAGCGCGTTGTACACTCCGGACAGATTCAGGTGCACCATCGGCGATTCCGGATTCAGCTCCAGGGATTTCTTCAGCTCCTCCAGAGCCTCGGCGTTCTGCCCGCGCCGGAAGAGGGTCTGCCCCAGATTGTTGTGGGCCGCGGCGTCGAACATGTTGCGCTTGACCAGAATGCGGAAAATCTCCTCCGCCTCGGAGAAGCGCCCGGTCTCGTAATAGAGGCGGCCCAGCAGCCGCAGCGCCATCGGATGCCGCTGCCGCCGCACGATTTCCTTGAGTATGTCCTCCGCCGCGTCGGCGTGACCGTCCTCCATCTCGGAGTAGGCGCGGCCGAGCAGCTGCATGATCTGTCCCTGCGGCACGGAATGCATCGCCTCCGACTCGGCGGCGATGCGGCGCTGCTCCGGCGACCGGTAGGTCAGAATCAGCACCGCCGTCAGAAGCACCACCAGGATCAGCAGCAGCAGCAGAACAAGGAGTTTTGGACTTTTCTTCATTCTTCGTCCTCCGTCAAAGGATAGTGGCAGCGGCAGCTGTGACCGGGCGCGATCTCCCTCTCCTCCGGCAGACGTTCGCGGCACAGCCGGCGCTGTTCCGGAGTCATCGAGAGGGAGCGGCCGCACCGGCCGAAGAAACGGCATCCGGGCGGATACTGCGACGGCGGCGGCACCGCTCCCGGTATGGTGGTCAGCCGCCTGCCCGACGAACCGAGCCGGGGCACGGCGGCCAGCAGCGCCGCCGCGTAGGGGTGGGCGGGGGCGCGGAGCAGATCGCCGACGGCGCAGCTCTCCACCATGGTTCCGGCGTACATGACGGCGACGCGGTCGGCGATTTCGGCGACGACGCCGAGGTTGTGCGTTATCAGTATCACCCCCATGTTCCGCTCGCGGCGGATGCGGTCTATCAAGTCCAGAATCTGCGCCTGAATCGTCACGTCCAGAGCCGTGGTGGGCTCGTCGGCCACCAGCAGACGGGGCGCGCCGGCCAGCGCCATGGCGATCATCACGCGCTGCTGCATGCCGCCGGAAAGCTCGTGCGGATAGGCGTCCGCCCTGACTTCGGGAGCGGGGATGCCCACCCTGCCGAGCAGCGAAATCACCTCGGACCGCACGTCCTCGACCTCCGGCCGGTGCAGATCGACCGCCTCCGCGATCTGATCCCCCACCCGCATCACCGGGTTGAGCGAGGTCGACGGCTCCTGGAAGATGTAGCCGATGCCGCCCCCGCGGACGCGGCGCAGCGCGCGCTTGGACGCGCGGTGCAGATCCACCGCGCCCGAGTCGGAGAAGAAACTGATGCGTCCGGCGTCGACCCTCGCCAGAGACGGCGGCAGCAGCCCGGTCAGAGCAAGGCAGCTGATGCTCTTGCCGCATCCGGATTCGCCGACCAGAGCCAGAATCTCCCCCGAGTCGACGCGGAACGACACGGAGCTGACCACCGGCAGCCATTTCCCGCCGGAGGAGAAGGCGATGTTCAGGTCTATCGCTTCCAGCAGCAGCATATTGATCGTCGCGTGCTCCCATTGACCGCGTGCACCCTACTGTACCACTCCGTCCCCGAATATTCCAGAAGTTTTCCGCGATTGTTCCGTGGAAAAGAGCCGGACGGAGGCTATATTAACGCAGTTTCTTTCGGCTTCGTGCGGCGCAAAACAACGGATACGGAACATCGATGGGAAAAGCTTTCGTCACTGGCCGCGGACTGGTCACGCCGCTGGGCACCGGTCTGGCGGCGAACGAGCGGGCTCTGCGGGACGGACGCTCGGGAATCGTGCGGGTGGACGAATTCGTCAGCCATCAGCTGGAGAGTCTGGTCGGCGGCCAGGCGGACGAGAATCCGCCGACGTCGCTGATCGACCGCAAGACCCTGCGCTTCTGCCCCGCCACCGGCGTGATGTCGGTGGCGGCCGTCAGCGAGGCGCTCGCAGAGGCGGGGATCGCGCCCGAGGAGATTCCGCAGCTGCGCATCGCGGTCATCGGCGGCGTCGCCGGAAGCAACTACCGCGAGGTGTACCGCGAAACCAGGAAATTCGAGGACACCGGCCGACTGCGCACGGTTTCCCCGTACGTGGTGCCGCGGGTCATGCCCTCCTCCGCCATCTCCAACCTGTCGCTGGTCTTCGGATTCAAGGGCGAGTCCTACGACGTGTCGGCGGCGTGCTCCAGCAGCGCCCTGGCGATCATGGTCGCGGTCAGAATGATCCGAGGCGGCCTGTACGACGTCGTCGTGGCCGGCGGCGCGGAACAGCTGGACTGGGTGCAGGCGCTGGGGTTCAACGCCATCCGGGCGCTTTCGCGCCGGTTCAACGACCGGCCGGAGCTGGCCAGCCGCCCGTTCGACCGTGACCGGGACGGCTTCGTCCTGGCGAGCGGAGCCGGATATGTGATTCTGGAGTCGGAACGCAGCGTGGCCAGGCGCGGAGTCCGGCCGGTTTGCGAGATCAGCGGCGTCGCGTCCAACAGCAACGCGTCGGACATGGTGGTGCCGGACGCGGCGTCCTGCATGGACGTGATGCGGCACGCCGTGGCGGACGCCGGGCTGCGTCCGTCGGACATCACCTACGTGAACACCCACGGAACCGCCACGCCGGTGGGGGATCCGGTGGAGATGGCGGCGCTGCGCGAGGTGTTCGGCGGCGCGGCGGCCATCAACAGCACCAAATCCCAGACCGGACACATGGTGGGGGCGACCGGAGCCGCGGAGATCATCTTCACGTCGATAATGATGGAGAAGCGCTTCCTGTCGCGCTCCATCAACCTGGACAATCCCGAACCGGAATTCGGATGGGCCGACCTGATCCGCGAATACCGCGAGGGAGTCCGCACACGGCACGCTCTCTCCAACAGTTTCGCCTTCGGAGGCTCGAACATCAGCGTGGTGATCTCCGACTGCGGCGACTGACCCGCCGCGCCGGACGGCCGGCGCGCGATCTGCGGCGGAGTCCGCGTTCGCCGCCGCCTACACCGATTTCGCCCGGCGCCTTCCGACCGCGATGATCACCGCCGTCAGCGCGATCAGCGACAGAAATGCGACCGCGACTCCGCGGCGGCCTGTCCGCCGCTCCCGGTCCGCCGGCTGTTCCGCGCGCGCCGTCTGCTCCCTGAGCTTCATCCCCTGCACGCGATCCGCGCCGCGCGCCTGCGGAGACGCGCCCGGAGCCGGAGCCGACCTCACTTTCCTGATTCCGTCGCGGTAGGACCGCAGCGCGGCGGCTTCGGCTACGTTCGAGGCGATGAACTTCTCCAGTTCGGCGTTGTCGCAGACCCATGAGCTGCACGACGCCCCGTGGCTGCGCACCGATCCGGCATGGATCCCGGCGAGCTGCCTGATCGCCGCCGCGTCGGCGCGCCAGAGCCCCTTGCGCGCGGTCTCCATCAGAACCGCGGTGATTTCCTGCAGCGCATACGGGTTTTCCGATTCGAAATATTCCCTCATGCCGAGTCCGTATTTGTCGTCCGCGAACACCGCCTTGTACTCGTCGAAAAGGTGATCCTTCAGCATCCCCGGCTTCATGACCTTCCAGCCGTAGCTGTTGCGCACCACCTCCGCGAACGTGCCGGCGCCGCCGGAACCCTCCTTCATCATCTCGCGGAGGTATGCCGGATTCAGAACCGTGCTTCTGGCCTCGACCATCGCGGCCTCGCCGGCCTCCTGCATCCTGGCGCGGCCGGGGGTGCGCAGGTCGTTGAAATACGCGTCGGGCTCCCTGCCGGTGACGTTCCTCACCGCCAGATTCATGCCTCCCATGAATTCGTAGACGTGATCAAGCGAGAGAGGCCCCCACGAATTGGACGATCTCGGCTGGACCACCGTGTCGGTGCCGCGCATGGCCGCCCTGAACACGCCGGCGACGGATTCGCCCCAGTGCTCCTCGGTGTAGAGCGCACCCATGTTGTTCAGGTACAGATCCGCGATCACCCTGGAGTCCTCCCATTGTCCGCCGGACTGCACCATGCCGGTCACGCCCGTGCCGAAATTGCCGTTGACTCCTCCGAAGATGCGGGCGTCGGCGAGATCTTTCGCGCCGGCCGGAGACATGCCGCCGGCGATCAGTTCCCTGACGATGTCGTCGGAACCGGCCCGCACATAATTGTCGTAGCGTTCCTTCGGCGCGGAGGCGGCCAGTCTGACCGCCTTGTCGATCAGACGCATCCGGCTGGCGGCGGCGCCGCGGAACTGTCCCGACGTCTGCACCAGGACGTCGATGCGCGGGCGCTTCAGCTTCTCGTCCGGAATCAGTCTGACGTCCTGCACTCTGCCGCGGGAGTCCCAGATCGGCTCCACGCCGAGCAGAAAGAAAATCTCCCCTATGTTCGTGCCGCTGCTCCTGATGAACTCCCCTCCCCACAGCGTGAACGCCACCTTCTTCGGATACTCTCCGGTCTTCTTCAGCTTCTCCCTGATCAGGGCCTCGCCCAGCTTTCTGCCGACGGCGTAGCTTTCCACGGTCGGCGTCCGCTCCGGGTCGACGCCGTAGATGTTGCGTCCGGTCGGAACGGCGTCGGGGGTGCCGATCGGATCGCCGCCCGGCGACGGCGGGACGTATCCGCCGGAAAGGGCGTTCACCAGCGCGTCCAGCTCCTTACTCGTGGAGGCGACGAGCTCCTCGCGGGCGCGGAGCGCGATCCGCACCGGATCCGGCTCCTGACGCTCCGGCCTGCGGACGCGGCCCGCCGGCATACCCGCCGGAATATCCGCCGGAATACCCGGTGGCATACCCGGTGGTGTCACTGACGTCCCCTGCGTCCCGGGCATGCCCGCCGCTCCGCGGCTCCCACCCGGAACATTCCTCCCCGCCGCCGGATGACGCGCCGGACTCCCGCCCGCGGCGGCGGTCTCACGCCGTCCGCGCTCGGCTGTTCCGGCTCCGATCCGTCCGCCGGCCGGCCTCCTGAGCGCCTCCTCGAGCATTTTCCTCGCCGGCGCAAGATACCTGGTCTCGAAGAACACCCTGTCGTTCCTCCGCTCCTCCTTCACCGCGCCTTTCGCCACGTCGCCCGCGAAACGCTGATTCGCGGCGTGATCGACGGACATCAGCACGGCTGTCTCGTCCGCCTGCTCCCGCGAGTACGGCCGTCCGATCACGTAAAGTCCGCGGCTGACCTTCGACCCGCCGACTTCGTGCAGATATTCATGCAGACGCTCCATGTCCTCGTCAGTCAGTCTGCCCTTCGCGAACTCCGGACCGAATTTGACCTCCTGATCAAGCTTCTCCTTCCTGACCGCCTCCATGATCGACGTCCGGTATTCGCTCCTGAGCGTCTCCGTGTCCGCGTTCTCATATTCGACGATCTTTCTCTCCATCTCGGCGATCGGGCCGTACAGGCCGGAATTCATGAAAGGGGCCGTCAGATGGCTGACGATCGCGGCGTAGCTGCGCCGCTTGGCGATCAGCGCCTCTCCGGGATTGTTGACGGCATACAGATAGTAGTGCGGCATCTCCCCGATGAGCGCGTCCGGCCAGTCGTAGCTGGAGAGCGCGACCTGCTTCCACGGCGTGAACTCCAGACTGCCGTGCGTGCCGAAATGCACCAGGGCGTCGGCGTTGAACTTGTGGCGTGCCCAGAGATAAGTCGCCAGATAGGCGTGCGGCGGAGCCTGCTTCGCGCCGTGGATCAGCCTGCTCGTGTTTTCACCGTAGGCGGGCAGACTCTGCGGCAGCAGCACGATGTTGCCGAACTGAAGCTTGCCGAGGACGAGATGCCGCCTGCCGCCGCGTTCGGCGCTCATGTATCCGCCGGGGAACTTTCCGTACTGCTTTTCGACGTCCGCGTACAGATCGTCCGGCAGACTGCGCCTGATCCATGACATGTACTCGTCCTCGGAGATGAATTCCGGACTGCCGCTGCGGATGAACTCCGAAACCGCGCCTTCCGCGTAGGTTCCGAAGACGGCCGCGCGCTCCTGTATCATGCGGTTCAGCTCCCCGGACGTCTCCGGCAGCTCCCCGGTCGTGAAACCCGCCTTCCGCAGATGCCGGAGCACGTTCAGAAGCGAGTCGCCGACCTCCATGCCGCCGGCGGTCATGGCGTTCCTGCCCGGTCCCTTGTAGTAGACGATGACGATCTTCTTGTCGGAATTCGGCTTCCTCTGAAGATCCAGGATTTTCCGAACCATCGCGCTGAACCGCTCGATCCGATCCGGAATCGCCCTGAACTCCGCAAGCCCGAGCCTGTTCCTGTAAAGCGCGGACAGCACGAACGGCGCCGTCCCGCCGTCCAGCTCCGGCATCGTCACGCTCTGGCTGAGCATGCCGCCGGTCATGCCTCTCTGATCCTTCAGGTATTCGTCGTACAGCTGGCTCGCCTTTATCGGGCAGAGCAGCGGGATATTGTGCTTTTCAAGCGCGGCGACGGCCGCGTCGGGAGCGTTGAACGACAGCCTCCCGTGCGGCTGATATATGACCAGGTTCGGTCTGATCTCCTCCAGGACGGAAAGATTCCGCATGAGACCCGACACGCCGACCACGTTGACGCCGCGCTTCTCCAGCGCCTCGACCAGCGCACTGAGATCGCCGCCGCCGTTGCCTGAGAAGATGCAGACGGTCGGATTGCTCTCGTCGTATTTGCCGAGCTTTCTGTAGAACTTCAGGTACTCGGCGTAAGTCGTGAACACCTCGTCCTCGCCGGCGTGGAAGAACGCCGAGTCCGGAATCAGCTGCGGCGGAAGCGGCACGTCCGCGAACAGCCGCCTGCCGTGAATCGCGTAACGGGTGTAGTTCATCAGCCTCCGGAAGTTCTCCTTGCCGCCGTTCCCCATGTAGGCGGCCACCGTCTCCGACTGCGTTTTCGTCAGAGTGTCCAGGCGCGTCTCCGTGCGCGTCGACGCCGTCACGTAGATCGGCTTGCCCCGCCGGATCAGCGCGTCGATCTGCTCCCGCTGCTTTTCGGAAAAGGACAGACCCATGCCGAAGAAATACAGCGCGTCGTACTTCCGCAGAGCGGCGCAGTCCGTGCCGTCGCTCCACCTGACGGCGTCGACGCGCACCATCGGGTTGATGCGCTGGTTCATGCTCTCCGCGAGCATGTACTCGGGGAAGTTGATCATGGCGACGCGCGTCGGGGAACCGAAACGGTAAAGCCCGATCGCGGCCGCAGCGAGCAGCGCGGCGGCCGCGCAGCCCAGTAGAATCCTGCCTTTCCTATTGCTGATGCGCATTGTCGTCTCCTTCCGGCACATAGATTATCTCGCCGTCCTCGAGCCGGTACGCCACACCGATTCGCTGCCCCCTGCCGGCGCCCGAAGTCCTTTCCGATTTGAAACGGGAAATCTTCTTCCCTTTCTTCACGATTATCTCCATGTCCGGCTTGCCGGCGTTTTTGACCCAGGTCACATCCTGCGAAGTCAGAAATTCGGTCATGCGGCTCTGAATCACGAACGCGACCATCAGCGCCACCGCGAAAACCATGCCGACGTCGAAAAGGTTGACGAGTCCGGACAGCGGATCGCACTCGTCGTCGCCGCCCAGTGCCCTATAACGAGGAGTTCTTGTCATGTTTCTCGACCTCCGTCAGATGAACATCCAGCGCGTATCGCAGACACGCGATCTCCTCGGTGAACCAGTGCCTCTTCACGGAGTGGAGCAGCAGCCCCACCCCGGCGACGAAGATGCCGACGACCGTGGTGCCGAACGCTATCTGCATGTTGAACGCCATGGACGCGACGTCCCCGGACGCGAGGCCGGCGAGCGCCGGCCCCATCGGAATCAGCGTCCCCATCAGCCCCAGCATGGGACCGAGCTTCATCATGAATCTCGATCTCTCGAGCTCGCGTTCGTAGCGCTGCGAGAAATCGAAAATCAGCTTTTCACAGTGCACCGGATCCCAGTTCACGGACGCCAGCTCACGCAGATGCCGCGTGAAAACGCCCTCTCCCGACATCCACGGACCCAGTCCGCGGTCTTCACGCAGAGAGTTCATGACGTCCTCCCGTTCCCGCTTATGCCGCAGCTGCGCCACCCAGGCGGAACAGAACCCCCCCAGTTCGATCAGGGCGAACCCCATGGCCGCGAGCAGCAGCACCATGTCGGGGAGCATGAGGCTCGACGACACCCAGTTCATGATTTCAGAAAGATAACGCATTTTCACCGCTCTCCTTTTCTCTTCCTCCGCCTGAGATACCAGGCCGCCGTCCCGGAAACCGCCGTGACCGACGCCATCACGCCGAGAACGGCCAAATCCCTGCCCATGTTCATCCCCGTTCCGCCGGAGTCCTGCGCGGAAAATCCGCCGGCGGACGCCGTCGGCAGAAACGTCGCCAGCAGAACCAGGAACCAGGTGACGCACAGCGTCGCGGAGAATCCGTTCCCGCGCCACAGGCCGATGATCAGCGGCAGAAGCTCGCAGACGACGACGCCCGCCGCAGTCAGCGTCAGCGCCGTCGTCCACATGATCGCGTCGAAGTCATAGTCGATCACGGTGTTGAAAGCGAACGCCTCCGCGTAAACCGCTGCGACAGGCAGCATGAGGGACGGCAGAAACGCCGAGAACTCCCAGAATCTGATCCTGCGGCGAAATTCACGCTTCTGGAGGAAACGGAAACCTAACACCAGCGTGACGAGTTCCTGCGCGACGACCAGGGCGCACCAGTCTTCCAGACGGCCCGAAAACAGATCGCTGAACGAACGGAAACTGATCGCCGCGAGCCGCTCCCTGACGAAAAACACGGGAAGAACCGAGAGGATCAGCGCCCCCCACCGGAGCGGACGCGGCGCCAGAGACAGCTTCATCATGCTCTGAAACCACGCGACGGCCAGCAGCAGTATGAACGGCAGACTACTCACTTGCCGCGTCCTCGCGCCCGCCGGCGCGGTTCGGGAGCGGCTGCGGACGCGCCGCCGGCGCGCCCTCCGTGCGGAGACTTTGCGCCATTTCTAATCCTTCTCCTCGGTGATCCCGAGCAGCCGGTATCCGCCGTCGCGCTTGTTGACGATCAGCCGGATCCGCTGCTTCCCGTTCAGACTGCCGGTGATGTAGAATCTCGACGGAATGTCTTTGACGGCCAGGTATTCCGCGTCGGTCACCGAAAGCTTCTTCCCGTGTCTGGCGAGCAGCTCGAGACTGGATTTCACCGGATCCTCGCCGTCCATGCCGCGGATGACATCGCGCTTCCTGGCGCTCAGACCGAAGAGACGCTCCAGATCCGCCGTGCGACTCTGATTGTGGGCCGTCAGGACCGCGTCGAGCATCCGTTCAAGCGCCGCGCGGTCGCCTGCGGAGGCCTCAACCTCCTGCGGGGTCTCGTCCGGGCCGCCTCTCATTCTGGCGACGCCGAACACCAGCGCCACGCAGACCAGCGGACCGAGAATCATCAGCAGCTTCCTCATCTGCCGCCTCCGGATTCATTCGGATCCTCGCCGTAGTAGCTGTCCGCCGTGTTCTCGTCGTTCTCGTCGGCGTCAACGCAGCCGATGTTGTTGGCCGGAGAAGCGCTAGAGCTGCCCATCGTGCCGCCGGCGTGGTTGTAGAAGCCGGAGAGAGAGGCCGCGTGCCCGTCGACGAAAGAGAAATTTCCGCGCTCGCTGTGCCGGAAGTGCACCTTGTTGCAGCTGATCAGATTGTTCACCCTGCACGCGCCGGCTTCGAAGACGGCGGAATCGCCGTAGCCGACCACCGACGCGGGTTTCCGGATTTTGCCGGGGCGCTTCAATCCGTATCCGTAGTCGGTGGCCGGAGTGCCGGGAAACATCTCGACGAATCCGTGAACGTTGCGGTTCGCCCCGTAGCCGCCGCCGTTGGCCGCGGTGATCTTCTGACCCCTGAGCATCACGGCCACCGAGACATGGGGGCAGATGAAGACATTGGAGGATCTGTCGCTGAGGATCTCCCTGTTGTCCCCGCCGCTCGCCCTGTGCAGATACGGCGTCAGATAACCTTTGGCGGTGAAGTCGATGGCGTCGCCGCCTTCGGTGGTTCCGTTCGACATCCCGCACCAGTAGGCTCCGTCTCCGCCCATCATGGAATGGCGCGACGGCGGCATGAATTCATAATCGATGGAATAGAGCGCGTCCGCCTGACCGATCGACTTGAGATTCGACATGCAAGATATGGAAATCGCCTTTTCTCTCGCCTGATTGAGCGCCGGCAGCAGCATTCCCGCCAGGATGGCGATGATGGCGATCACCACCAGCAGTTCGATCAGCGTAAAATTCCTCACGACGCGAGCGTTCATATTTTTTCATCTCCTGATTGTTTATTCAACCTGGTCGGGGAAGCGGCGCTCCGCTTCCCGGCAGGATGCCGGCTCCCGACTGACAGGTAAAGAGTCATGACCATGCGGTCTTCCCATGCTTCGGCAACTTTGTTCTTCGAAATGTCCGCAGGACTCCGTTTTCATCTCACGCCGGCCGTCCCCGTCCGGACCGGCGGCAGTTCCCCTCCGTCATGCGCCGCGGCGGGGAGTCAGGGCGGCTGGAACGTTCCTCTCCGCATGACGCGGCCGCCGCGCGGCGGCGGTTTTCCGCGGGATTCGCCTCTCTCCGCCCGGGCGCGGGCGCCGGCGGCGCCGTCGTCGAAAATCGTCAGAAGTCTCATATGTCCGAAAAACACTTTCATTACAATTAGTATTCACTAACTTATTTTTTGCCCGGCACCGGCAAGCAACTTGCAGATTGTTTCATCGGTAATTGAGCCGGACAGCCGTATCGGGACGGATGTTACTGTAAACGAGAAAAAACAAAAATCAAGCAACTTAGTTAGTTAAAACTAATTTTTTCGCCGCACCATGTCCCGTCAGCACCTTTCCGGCTCCCGCGGACCGGGCATGACTGCGGACAGCGGAACAGCGGCGCCGCGCCCGACCGGGCCGGGCCCGCCCGCAGCGATCCGCATCGTTTCCGCAGACGGCGTCTTCCCGGACGCGCCTGTTTCATGACTTTCACGCGCGGCCGCCGGTTGTCTCAAAAAACACTTCGATGAAATGTTTGAGGAATTGAAAATTACGGATGCGATGCTATTTTACCCGGTTGAAGTTACCCTGAAAAAAGCGTGAATGGAGCCGGAACGGGACGCACGGGCTGCTCCTCGCCGCCCGTGCTCGGCATGACGGTTGAACGTGCCGGCTCATGAGAATGACGATAACAGACAAGGACGGAAGAAGATGACGAGAAGATTCCTGCCGTGGATGGGGGGCGTGTTCGTTGCGTTGTTGCTGAGCGGCGGTTGTCAGACGCCTCCCCCGCCGCCGGCCGAGTTCATGGCCGATTCGTTCACCGAACGGCCGCGGTCGAACGCGGACGACCTGCTGCGCGACGTGCACGAGCTTTCACTGGAGAAAGCGAAGGAAATCGCCGTCGCCAACAACGCCACCTACATCGCCGCGTACCATGCGATCGCGGCGGCGAAGATGCGCTACTATCAGGCGATGGGCGCGTACGCCCCTGAACTCAGCAGCAGCTTCACGCTCAGCAACAGGCACAACTGGCTTCATCATCAGGTCAACGGCGGACTCAACGGAGACTCCGCGTCCAGATCCAGCACATTCGCCACCAGCACGGCGGTCTCGGCGAGCTGGCTGATCTTCGACGGACTGAACCGTGAATTCGCGCTCAAGATCGCGGAGAACGACTACCAGCATCAGAAAGATCTGACCGAAGACGAGTGCCGGCTGCTGATCCGCGGAGTGGCGTACGCCTACAATTCCGTTCTCCTGGCGGCGGAGAACATGCGCATCGCCAAGGAGGACATGGACTTTCAGATGAAGAACCTGAAGGTCACCGAACTGAAGCAGCAGGCGGGAGCCGCCCCTCTCAGCGACGTGCTCAATTTCCGCGTGCTCGCCAACACCGCCGAGGGGAATCTGATCGTGGCGGAGTACCAGTACGAGACCGCGCTGTACTCGCTCGCCGTCCTGATGGGATATCCCGAGGGGACACTGCCGCCGACGGTCAAGTTCCCGCGGGTCAAGGACATCTACCTGTACGATCTGCCCTCCGTGGAGATTTATCTCGACAACGCGCTGGCGAACCGGCCGGATCTCCACGCGTACCGCGAGGAACTGCAGATCGCCAAATATCAGCTGTATCAGACATACAGCAGCTTCTCCCCGACCGCGTCGGTGTTCGCGGAGTACAGCTACGACACCAGCCGCAGTCGCAGCTATCACCCGTCGTGGAAGAGCGGGCAGAACACGTCGGATTTCACTTACGGGCTGTCCGCAAACTGGACAATCTTCAACGGATTCATCCGCTACAACAGGGTCCGGGAGGCGCAGGCCAATCTCAGCATCGCCCAGTTCCAGGCGTTCAACACCTGGCTGACCGTCGTCCAGGAGGTCAGGGAGGCCTACATCAACTACGTCCAGAACGTCAAGCAGGCGCGTCTCTATGAGAAGACGCTTGAATTCACCATGGAGCAGCGCAATCTGGTGGACGACGAATACCGCGTCGGCAACACCGAACTGACCAGACTGAATGAGGCGCAGCGCGACCTTGTTGACGCTCAGACGACGCTGGCGAGCGCGTACATCAACGTGCAGAACGCAAAGGCGCAGCTGGACGCCGCCGCGGCCATCAACGTGGCCGAATACGATCTGCCTCCCGGCGGATTGTCGACGGAGTACATCGACGCCACCGGAATCGAACCGCGCGCCGCCATCCGCAAGGAGGTGCCGGAGATTCCGATAAAGCCGGCCAAGGAGCACGGCAAACTGCCTCCGGACGCCGGCGCCGGCGCCAAGTGACGCCCGCCTGAAGGGTTGACGAGGGGAGGACGGAATTCCGCGTGTCCGCGGAGAAACGCGGCGGTCGCACAGGTTTCCGGCGCGGGGTCGCGGCGCGGAAATTTCCATGCCGCCGCAAGCGGGGTTTTGTTATGCTTTTTCGACCCAGGAAAGTCCATGTGGTGAGAACCATCGGCGACGCGGTGCTCAGAACGAAAGCGTCGCCGGTGATCGTCGACGAGAAGATACGTCTGCTGGCGGACGAAATGACGGCGGCGATGTTTGCTTTCGACGGCATCGGACTCGCCGCTCCTCAAGTCGGCGAGGCGCTGCGCCTGGTGGTGCTGGGTGTGCCGCAGGAGTCGTCATCTCAGGAACCGTCTCAGGGAGAGTCGGTTCTGCTTCCAAGAATGCCGTTCGTTCTGGTCAATCCTGAAATTGTTTCATCCAGCGAAGACATGGACGTCCGCGACGAAGGATGTCTCAGCGTGCCGGATTTTTTCGCTCCGGTCTCCCGTCCGCGGAAGGTGACTCTCCGTACGGAGACGCTTGACGGGGAGATGCTGATCCTGGAATGCGGCGGATTGCTGGGGCGCTGCGTCCAGCATGAGCTTGATCATCTGGACGGCATTCTGTTCACCGACCGTCTGCGCCCCGAGGATCGCGAACGGACGGATTCAAAACTGCGCCGGGTGCTGACGCTGGAAGCCCGCCGCAACTGTCGCCGCACCGCCGCGCGGTGAAATATGAATACGGCTCCGGCGTCCGCTGCGGCGCGGACGCCGCCGCCCGCATGGGATCGCCGTCTTCGCATGGACGGAGTTCATAACGATGTCACGGATTGAAACTCGGGAAAGGAGCATGCCATGTATCGCGGACGCTTAATCATCTCCCTGTCGGCGGCACTGCTGGTCTCTATGTCCAGCCTGACCGGGACGGAGACAACTGCTGAATCGGTAACCAAGGAGGCAAAAATGACTGCTGAACAGACATCACCCGCAGCGGACAAATCCGCCGCGTTGGAGGTAATTCTCTCCAGAAAAAGCGTCCGTCTCTACACCGGAAAGTCGATTCCTCAGTCGGAGATGATTTCGCTGGTTCGGGCGGGCATGGCGGCTCCGTCCGCAAGAAACGCTCAGCCGTGGGCCTTCGTAGTCGTCACCCGGCGCGAACAGCTGTCGGCGCTGGCCGAGGCGCTGCCTTCCGGCAGGATGCTGGCGAAAGCGGGAGGCGCCATCGCCGTCTGCGGAGTTGAGAAGGAATTTCTGGACGGCCCGCCCCGTGAGATGTGGGTGCAGGACTGTTCGGCCGCAACCGAGAACATCCTGCTCGCGGCCGAGGCGTCCGGACTGGGCGCGGTGTGGCTGGGCGTCTATCCGGACAAAGAACGCATCTCCAACGTAAGCCGCGTCCTGAAGCTGGACGCGGGCGTCATACCGCTGAACGTCATCTCAATCGGCTACCCGACGGGGGCGGAACGCTGCAAAGACAAATACAAGCCTGAGAAGATCCACTTCGACACATGGAATAATCATCAGGCGCGCTGAACGGCAGCGCCTGAGACCCGGACGGACGGCCGCCGCCGGAAGGCCCGTCGCCTCGGCGGCGGATCGGCCGCGAGTGTCGTCGTGAGCGGTTAACGCCGCCGTCCGTCCGCATGACGGCGCGGCTCCGCGTGCGGAAGATCCCGGCGTTTCAATCTGCGGAAGGAGCCGGCTCCGTCCCGGCTCCGTCCTCCTCGGCTCCGTTCTCGGCCCTGTCGACGGCGGCCGCGCCGCTCTCGGAGTCCGTGTCCGGAGCCTCCGCTGTCTTCACTGTCGCTCCCCGTTCCGACATCAGTCTGGCGAAACGCTCCCTTTTCATCAGCATCAGCGCCTTGACGACCAGCTCATGCCGCTCGATTCGCGCACCGGGAAACTGCGCCTCATCTCCGAAAGCCTCCACATACGGTCTCATGCCGTCGGACGACGCTCTTCCGGAGTCGTCCGCCTGCGGCATACGGTAGGGCGACTCCATCAGCGACCTTCCCGCGAATACAATCTTCACAGCGTCAGCGCCGTACTCCCTGGCGGTGTTCTCCGCCTTTTCCTGCAGCTCCAATATGCCGTAGTCCGCCGGAGCGGTGAAAACCGCGCGTCCGAAAGGCCTGTAATCCTCTTTCGGATAATCCGCCTGAACGCCGAACACGACGGGCATGCCCGCCCCCGGCGGCGGATCGAATCGCTGTCCGACATAATCCACGTCCACGCACCCGTCCAGCAACAGCATCAGCAGCCATGCGGAAAGTGAACATACAGACACCAAACGCCGTTTCATCTTATCGCCTTTTCCTTCATCCGTTTTACGGCAACTAGACAATCTGCCTGACGCCGAACTCCAAGACCCTTCCGCGGCGCACCTTGTGCACATGAAACTCCGCGTTGTTGTGCTTCAGCGTGTCTCCGATGCGCGGCATCCGCTTCAGCCTGCCCGCGAACCATATCGCGACCGGCTCCGTACGTCTGGGAAGCGCCAGCCACGTACGCCTCGCCAGCAGCGTAAGGGGCACGCCGCCGCCGACCACCCATATCGCCCCGCCGAGCGAATAGAAGGTCCTCGGCAGCGGATCGAACTCGTCGTCCAGATCGCCCAGCAGTTCCTCGACGATGTCCTCCAGCGTCACCAGACCCAGCGTCCGCCCCCGCGAGCCGCGGACCACCGCCATATGACATTGCCGCGACACGAACCGCTCCAGCAGCTCCGCCGCCGACTCCCCCGGGGCGGCGAAACTGATCGGCCGCAGGATGTCCATCAGTTTCCCGTGTTCCGGGTTGGCTCTGTACGTGGCCACCACTTCCTTGAAGTTGACGTAGCCCAGAACCTGATCCCTGTTGCTGCCCCTGCAGACCGGATAACGGGTGTGAAAGTCCATTCCGACCCAGTTGATGGCTTCGGTCAGCGTCTGACGGCTGGACAGGAACGAGATATTCTCCGACGGCAGCATGATCTGCTCGGCTCTTTTCTGCGACAGCATAGGCGCAACCTTAATGATGCGCTCCTGACGCCTGCTGATCTGCCGGTTGCTCCGCGCCAGAGCCGCCAGCGCGGAAATCTCGTCCGCCGCCGAAACGCTGTTTTTCGCCTCCGACAGTTCGAACGGCCGGTTGAACCACCTGATCAGCACAATCAACGGCATCATGACCGCGATCATCAGCGACAAAGGCCTCGCCGAGCAGCACATGATTTTCCGGTTGTAACGCACACCCAGCGTCTTGGGCAGAATCTCCGTGTACTGCACCATCATCAGAGTGAAGACCAGCGTGAACGCCCCGAGCCATCTGGCTCCGTACAGTTCATTGAACTGCGCGCCGGCCACGGACGCACCGAACGTGTGCGCGGCCGTGTTGACGATCAGTATGACGGCGATCGGTTTCTCGATTTCGTATTTCAGGCGGCGGCAGACGTCGCCCATGGCGACGTTCCGCTGCCGGATCTGTGCAAGCTGGCTCGGCGTCAGACTGAGCAGCGCGGCCTCCAGCAGAGAACAGAGCGACGACACGAGCAGCGCCACGGCCACGCTGGCAATCAAAACAATCATCGATCGCGCACCCTCCCGGGGAACGGATCGATGACGCTGCTTAAGTACGGATCCTCCGGTTCGCTTTCGTCCATCATCACTTGCCGGCGCCCGCCGATGCCGAGCCGGCCTGTTCCTCTTCTATTTTCGCTTTAAGTATCGTCACCATGGCGGGCGGAAACGCCTTCAGACAGTTCTCCACCACCGCGCGCTTGATTTCGACGTACGGCAGCAGCCCCACTCTGAACTCCTGCCCCTTGGCGTTGCACGTCATGTAGGCGTTGTAGATGTAACGCGCGATCCTTTCGTTCGCCAGCGCCGCGTCGTCCTCTCCGTGGACCGAATAGAACAGACTCCTGAAGATGAGACCGCTTATGATGTCGTTGGCCTGCTTGACCGAGGCGTCCCTCACGTCCTCCGTCCACCGCTTCATGACGAAATCCTCCACGGAACGGGCGAGCCTCGCCTCCATGTCCATCTTGGACAGGGTCTTGAAATATTCCTCCGCCTTCTTGAACTTGCCGTAATTGAACAGGATGGCTATCGCCTCCTTCATGAAATTGATTCTCGCGGTCAGAAAAGTCGGATTTTCCTCGTTGGCTTCATACGCCTCCCGGTATGTCGCGTCGACCGCGTCGACCAGATCCAGGTTGGGCACCGAAACCACTCCCTCGAAATTTTCCGGATCCAGCATCAGCAGCCGACCGCTGCGGAACGACTCGTACAGCGACTGGGTGATGACGCGTTCGCAGTTAACATCGCGGTTGCCGGGCGTTTTCTTGAGACCCATCGTCGCCCAGTAGATGGCCTGCGATTCCGGAACCCGCCAGTCCAGTTTGCCGTATTTCACGTCTATCTCGTTCATGACGCGCGCGTCGAGCTTGTAGTTCTCGCGCAGCAGTTCCGCGCGGAAATGGTTTTCAAGATCATGCGCCCGCGATTCCCCCAGCCGCTCCGAAAAAGACGGAGGCAGCGCGTTCCCCCGTTTTCTGAACGCGGCGAACAGTTCCCCGTAAGTCGGACATCCCGCCGCCGCCGCGGCCGCCCACAGCTGCTTGTCGCCGCCGTATTTCTCCATGAAACCCTTTTCTCCGCTCGGAGCGGCGGCCATGCCGGCGACGTCGGTGCTTCTTCCGAGAATCCCGGTCATCGCCAGCGCAATCTGATTCTTGTAATACAGATTCGCGTCGTCGAGAACATCGCCGAGCTTGTGCTGAAAAATCCAGCTCAGCTCCTTGTACAGGGACGGATCTTCCGGATTGTAATTCAGAGCCCGCTCCCGAATCAGCTTTATGCCTTCGTTGACCCAGCGCCACCGATCCGCGTAGTCGGAGCAGGTCACCGAGATGTTGTACGCCATGTTCCACGCCAGATAGGCGGTCGCGCCGGAGAACGTCGGCTGCAGGTCGGTGATCCAGCGGGCCAGCTGCACCATTTCGAAGTAGTTGCCCTTGTCCTGCAATCCCAGCGCACGCAGCCAGAGCAGATCCGCGATCAGTCCGCGGAAACTTCCCAGCGCCACCGTGGTGAAAGACACCAGCGGCGGGGCGTTGCTCACCTGACCGGTGAAATGAAGATGATGCTCACGCACCATGTCGTCGAGCCGCCTCTCCGCGCGGTACACGCCGAAGAGCAGCAGCAGCGTCGCCGCCAGGACCGCGCAGTACATGACAAGCGTCTTGAAAGGATTCATTTACGTATGATCAACCCTATTTCGCGCCGACGGTACATCAGGATGCCGAACGCCATCAGCGGCAACGCCCGCAGCAGCAGATATCCGGAAACGAGACGCCATATCAGGGAGAACTCCACCAGCTCTCCGTTCGCCACCAGCCCCGTCACCTCGAAATTCTGAATCGGTATTATCACCCAGAGCAGCAGTTTGCCGATGTAGTAGCCCACGTAGTCCGCAGTGTTGCCGAAATAGCTCGCCCCGGTCAGATACGAGGCGAAACTCCCGAACAGCAGATACGAGATCACCACGAAAACCGCCGTCGGCATGCTGAGCAGAGCGGCGGCGGTGCATCCAAGCCCCGTCAGAATCACAAGTTCCAGGAAAATCACGAACACGGCGCGGAAATAGTTGGCGGCGAATCCGCTGACGCGCAGAAGGATCTTCGGACCGTCGGCCGGCTGAAAGTGCTGCGTGCCTCTCTGCCGGTCGAGGTTCGTGTAGCCGATCACCACCTTGCCGTCAGGCGCGACGACGCCCCATTCCGGCGGAAGCGTCTTCTCATGAAAGTCGCCGCTCTTGATCTGCTCCGGAAGCTCGCTCAGCTGAAACATGTATAGATCATATTCCCGCCGCCGTGCCTGCTCGAACACGTTGCCGCCCCTCTCCTCCTTGACGCGCGGCTTGCCGATCTGCCACATTCCGTGAGTCAGACGCTGCCCCTCCGTGGCGACCTTGTCGATGTACACGCGGTAGCGCATGTACAGCGGACGCTGAAGATTCTCCGGTATGCCGGAGAAAGTCCAGAAGACGGTCTGCCCCGGCCTGAGCTCGGAAATCCGCGCCAGAATCTCCCGTTTCATCTCCGCGAGCATCCGCTCCTGGCCCTGCGGCGATCGATCCAGCGACTTGCCCTGCTTCTCCAGCACCTTCAGCTTCTCGCTCAGCGCGCCGCGCGCCGCCTGATCCAGGTCGGGGCGATCCGGCAGAAACACCCTGCGCCCGACCATGACCTCGTTTTCAATGCGATCGCGGTCCTCCCGGGAAAAATCCTGCCGGTAAAATTTCGCGATCATGATGAAATAGACGACCGTCGCGGAGCAGAGCAGGAGAACCGTGTTGACGAGCAGAATACCGCTGAATTTGCCCAGCCATATCACCGATCGCGACACCGGTTTGACGACGACCATGTGAAGCTGATAGCTGTCCACGTCATGAGTCATGATGTGACAGCCGAGCCACAGCGACGACAGCGACAGCACCAGCATCACCGCCGACAGACTGTAAAGCAGCGATATCTGGATGAATCCCGTCGCGGTGCCGTCGCCGCTGATCATGGTCGGAATCAGACCGACGCACAGCAGCAGCACGCACAGCAGAAGCTGGAAGATATGCGAACGCACCGCGTTGCGAAGCGTCAGACAAACTATGGCGACGAATGCTCTCATATCGTAAAAGCGTCCATAAACCTGACAAGCCTCTCCCCGAGGCCGCCATTTCTCATCTCTTCATCGCCGGCGCGCGCCCCGCCCGGAGCGAAACACACGGAAATCTCTGCGGAACGCGCCCGGACGGGAGGAGGAAATTCCCCGGCGGCGCACTCGCCTGCGATCACTTTCTGCCGCCGAGCAAATCGTCGAGTCTGGCATTGACGGCGTCCATCTGCTCCTTCTCCTTTGTCCGCATCTCCTCCGCCGTCATCTCCTCATGACCGCCGCGTTCGTCCGCGTCCGTCAGCTCCGTCAGTTTCTCCTCCACGTCCGGAGCCGCGTCCGCGCCGTCACGAGGGGCTTCCTCGGCGACGGAAGCCGCGACCACCTGCTCGTTCATCAGTTCATCGAGCACCGTGCCCCGCTTCCCGTCCTCCGAGAGGTACTCCGCAATCTCTCCGCCGCCCACGACGCCGGCGGTTTCGACGCTTTCCTCCTTGGCGCGGTTTATGACGTCCAGGAAGAATTCCTCGAGCGTCCGATGCGGATGGTCGATCAGAAACTTTTCGCCGCGGAGATGTTCCCGCAGCAACGCCACGAGCTTGTTCATCGCCTCCGGCGGCAGGGCCGGCGTGATGATCCTGTTCTCGTCCTCGACGGTGAGAAGCTCCTGCAGCGAGCCGACGGCGCGCACTCTCCCGCCGTACAGGATGATAACCCGATCGCAGACGTCCTCGATGTCGCTGAGCAGATGACTGGTGATCAGCACCGTCTTGCCGCGTTTCTTGAGCATCAGGATCATGTTCTTGACTTCCTTGCACCCCAGAGGATCCAGACCGGAAGTCGGTTCGTCCAGAACCAGAAAGGACGGGTCGTTGATCATGGCCTGCGCCAGCCCTATCCGCCGCGCCATTCCCTTGGAGAACTCGCCGACGCGCCGACGCCTGGCATGCGCCATCCCGACCATGTCCAGCAGCTGGTCGACGCGCCGTCTGCGCTCCGCCCGCGACAGATTGAACATGGCGCCGAAGAAATCCAGAGTCTCCTCGGCCGTGAGATACTTGTACAGATAGGACTCCTCCGGAAGATAGCCGATTTCGCGCTTGGTCTCCACCGCGCGCGGCGATCTTCCCAGCACCGACAGCGTTCCGCCGGTGGGATACAGCAGCCCCAGAATCATCTTCACCGTGGTCGACTTGCCGGAGCCGTTCGGCCCCAGCAGCCCGACGACCTCGCCCTCGCTGATCTCGAAATCAACGTCGTTGACGGCTTTCGCCTTTGGACGCCCCCAGAAATCACGGAACGTCTTGGTCAGCCCGACGGCGCTGACTACCGGTGTCGACTGCTGTGGCATATTAAGCGAAACTTCCTCTCGTTTGAACAGGACATTCAACCATCGAATTTTTCCCCGAGCGTCAATTCCTCACCGGTGCGGACCAGACGCCCGCTGTTGAAGATGATGATCAGCGTGCTGCAGGTATGGAGCACCGCGGCCCATATGGGAGTCATCCACCCGAACACCGACAGGACCATGCCGCCGACGACGAACAGCATGCCGAAGACCAGATTCTGATTGATGACCATGCGCGACTTCCGGGACAGATGCACGAGCATCGGTATGCGGCGGAGATCGTTCGTCATCAATGCGATGGAGGCGCTGTTGATGGCGATGTCGCTTCCGATCGCGCCCATGGCGATGCCGAGATCCCCGGCCGTCAGCGCCGGGGCGTCGTTCACGCCGTCGCCGACCACCGCGACCAGACCTTTCTCCTTGACGGTCTCGACGAACTCCACCTTCCCCGCAGGCAGACACTCGCTGCGGAACTCGTCCAGCTGCAGCTGCTGAGCCACCGTCTCCGCCACCGACGTCCTGTCCCCGGTCACCATCGCGACGAAACGGACACCAAGTTTCCGCAGACCGCCGATCATGGCGGCGGACTCGCGCCGCAGCTTGTCCTTGAATCCTATCCATCCCAGCAGCCGTCCGCCCCGCGCCACGTAGACCACGCTCATCCCCTCCTGCTCCGAAATCTCATGCTCCGGAATCTCTATCCCCTGCTCCGTCATCCACTTCGCCCTGCCGATCCGGCACACGTCGCCGCCCAGCCGGCCCATCACGCCCTTTCCGTGGACTTCCTGGAAATCCTCGACGGAATCCAGCCGCACGCCGGCCTCCTGGGCCAGCGACTGCAGCGCCAGCGCCGTCGGGTGATTGCTGTAACGCTCCGCCGACGCCGCCGTCTTCAGCAGCTCCGCCTGCGTGCAGCCGGAAAAGGCGTTGAGCTTCACGACGGACAGGACGCCGTCGGTCAGGGTCCCCGTCTTGTCGAACACGAACGCGGTGATGCGCGCGGCCAGCTCCAGATGGCTCACGTTCTTGATCAGAATGCCCAGCCGGGCCGCGGCGGCCACGGCGGCCACCACCGCCGTCGGAGTCGCCAGTACGACCGCGCACGGACAGGCGATCACCATCAGGGTGATGACCCTGTCCATATCGGTCGTGAAGCACCACGTGACGCCGGCCAGCATCAACACCGTCGGCGTGTAGTAGCCCGCGTACCGGTCGATGATCCGGACCACCGGGGAGCGGCTCCCCTCCGCAGCGAGGATCATCTCCTTCACCTTGCCGAGAGTGGTGTCCTCGCCGACGCGGGTGACCTCCAGATCCACCACGCCGGTCAGATTCTGCGTGCCGGCGTACACCTCGTCGTCCACATCCTTGTCGACCGGCAGCGATTCGCCGGTGATGGACGACTGGTTGACGGTGCTCTCCCCGTGCAGAATCCTGGCGTCCACGGGGAAGTTCTCCCCCGGACGCACTCTTATGACGTCCCCGATCCGGAGCGTCGAGACGTCGACCTCCACCTCGCGGTCGCCGTCCAGTTTCCTGGCGGTGTTCGGCGTCAGCTTGATCAGTTCCTCGATGGAGCGCTGCGCGCCGCTGGCGGTCCTCGTTTCGATGATGATGGTCAGCAGCAGGAAGAACGCGATGATGCCCGCGCTCTGGAAGTCGCCGCTCACCAGCGCCGCCAGTATGGCCAGAGCCACCAGTTCGTTCATGTAGACCTTGCCGTTCAGCAGATCCTTGATCGCGGTGACGACGATGGGCAGAGCCAGCACCACGGCCCCGAGGAAGGCGCTGAGCATGGCGGAGAACCGCTGTTCCGGAAACAGCCATTCCAGCAGAAAGGAGTTGGCGCACAGCATGCCGCCCCAGAGGGCGAACGCCACCCGTCCCATGGCGCGGTCGTGCCCGACGCCGCCGACGGCGTCGTGGCCGCAGGGACAGGCGACTCTTCCCGCCTCCGCCTGATTCAGGTCCCCGTGGCGGTGCTCCGGCGCGCGGATCGCCCCGTCGTCTCCGTCGGAACGGTCACGGCGGACTTCTCCGCTCTCCTCCGTGCCCAACGAACAAGATTTGCAGTTCACATGGCTAGTCATGGATTATCCGTCTCCGCATTCGCCGGATTCGCCAGGCGCGGCGGCTCCGGATTTATCTTGAGTCGAACCTGTTTGCGATCCGCGGCGGTCGCGGTGCCCAGAATGTACTTCCCGTCCTGCTCCGTCAGCACGTCGGCGAGAGTCTGATTGTAGAGAGCCATCAGCACCGTCCGGGGACTGGCCCGGTAGGCCTCGTTGATGCTGCGGAAATACTGGCTCCCGGCCTTGACCTCGGACACCACCTGCTTCCGGTAGGTCTCCGCGTCGGCGATGACGCCCACGGTGTCGGATTTCACCTCGTTGTTGACCCGCACCATGTACTCCTTGGCCTCGTTGATCAGCGTGGACATCGTGTTGCTGGCGGCGGCCACCTCGTCGAACGAGGCTTTCGTCTTGAGCGGCACCGACGCGCGATCCAGCGTCACGCCGGTCACCTCGATTCCGCAGTCCGCGTTTTCGACCAGACGGGCGAACGTCCGCTGCACCGACTCGCGGTACACGTTCTGCTTGGAGTAGAGAATGTCGTCGACTTTAAGACCGGAGGTGACATGTATCACCGCCTGCCGGAAAAGATTGGTGAGCAGCGTCTGCGGTCCGCGCCGCCCCGTATAGCCGTACTCGTCCTTCTCCAGATCGTCGGGGGCGGTCGGATCTGCGGGGGTCTGCAGCCGCTCGTAGTATTTCCTCGGATCGGAAATCTGGTACGCGACGTTCCACGCGGTGTGAATGATGTTGGCGTCGCCGGTGAGCAGATAGGAGTCCCTTCCCGGTTCGAGCGAACGGCCGCTCTCCCCGCCTCCGTCTATGGATGTCTCGTCCGACGTGAAATCGACCCGCAGGAACTGCGGACTGGTCCGCACCGTCACGAAGCTCGTGACCGGATACGGCACGAACCAGTGCCATCCGACGTCGTAGACCTGATGAAATCTGCCGAAACGGAGCACGATCACCGCCTCCTGCGGCTTCACCTCCACATAGCCGCCCAGCGAGAAGAAATAGACCAGCATGCCGACGATCAGCAGCAGCAGCATGAAGAAGGCGATCCGCATGCTGCGGATCAGCGACTTGAGCCCCAGTTCATACTGACCGCCGCCAGCGTCCACGACGTCATCTCCCGTTTTCATCATGATTCCGCCTTTCTCCCGCCGACCGTCAGTGCGCGACCGGCCCCGCCGCCGGAGCCAGCTTGTCCGCTCCGATCTTCAGCAGGTCGAACGGGGCGGCGTTGGTGTCGAGCACCAATGTGGTGCGGCCCTTCATAATCTGCCGCAGCGAATCGAGCTTTCTCAGGAAAGCCGCCAGCTCCGGATTCTCCTTGAAGACCTCGTAATACTTGGCGGCCTCGGCGTCCCCCTGGGCGCGGATGCTCTTGGCGGTGGCCTCGGCGTTGGTGAGGATCTCGGCGCGCTTCTGATCCGCCTTGGTCCGGATGTCGGACGCCTCCTGCGCCCCTCTCGACAGGTAATCCTGAGCCACCACCTTGCGCTCCTGAATCATGCGCTTGAACACCTCCTCGCTGATCGTCGTCGGCACGTTTATCACGTTTATGCCGACGAACTGAATCTCCAGCCCGAACGGAGCCGCGCGATCCGCCAGCTCCCTGAGAATCTCGTCCTGCATGACCCCGAGCTTCATCTTCGCCGGGTCGGTGTTGATGATCTGAGCGAAGCGGTAGCGGCCGAAGACCGCGTTCCGCGAATCCCTCATCCAGTTGTTCAGCTGCTTTTCGGCCTCGCCGATCCTTTCGAAAGAGGTGAAGAACAATTTGGGATCGCTGATCCGGTAGTTGACAAAGGTTCCGATCAGGACGTTCTGCCCGTCCGCGGTCGTGGACTCCTCCAGTTTGCCGGCGTTGCCCTCGAAGCAGCGGGTGCGCCGATCGAACTTGTAGACGCGCTGAAACGGGTACGGCCACCGCAGATGCAGCCCGGGTCCGGGACTGCCCTGCTGAATCCTGCCCAGCATGGTGACCACGGCGCACTCGTTCTGGTTGACGCGGTACGTGACGATCGCCGCGAACAGCACCGCCGCCACAATCACGCCGAGCAAAACCGTCGGCCAGTGCCTTAAAAAACGTTCCGATGACATAACCTGCTCGCCTCCTCGAATGACTTCCTGCCCGATTGACTCACTTTTTCCGGTCGACCAACGTTCCCAAATCCGCGTCGATAAGATCAAGGCGCTCCTTCTGTTCGAAATTGAGCTCGTAAATCTCGTTGCGCAGCGAAGAGCTCAAAATGAATTTCCGGGCGTTGGCCGCGTCCTTCTCCAGAAGAGACAGACGGGAGTTCAGCATGAACATCGCGGGCATGGCCTGATACGAACGCAGCTGCTTGTCAAACCGCTGGCTCTCGGCCTCCGCGACCTTGCTGGTCCTGTACCGATACGACTCCGCGTCCTGCACGACCTGCCGCGCCTTCGATTCGGCGTCGGGAAGAATTTTCGCGGCGTAGGCCTTCGCCTCCAGCACCCTCGCCTCCTTCTGCTCCATGGCGCCGATGACCTCCTGGAATGCCGGCGCGACCTTCTCCACCGGAGGATGAACCCCCAGCAGGTTGACCGCGACGACGTCGACGCCCAGCCTCTCCTCGTCGGCGAGCTTCTGGATGCGCCTGCGCATCACGTTTGCGGCCTCGTGCCTTCCGTCGGACATGATGTGCATCAGCGAGCAGCTCGCCAGATACTCCGTCACCACCTGTTCGCTGATATGCCTCAGCATCGCCTCCGGATCCCGGTTCCTGTAGGCGTAGTCCATCAGCTGGCTCTCCCTGATGCGGTACTGCACCGGCATCCCCAGCGACAGAAACGCGACCGAGACGCCGTCCCGGTCCTCGCGCTGCTGCATGCTCCCCTCCGGCTCGACCGCCACGACGAAATTGTTCTCGCCGGAGGCATGCGCCTTGGTCCAGAGAATCACCTCCGGCTTTTTCCCCTGCCGGCGGTCGCCGTCCTCGGCATGTTCGTTCTCGCCGGCGACTATCTCATGGACGCGGGCGCAGCTGAACCGGTTGATGCTGCCGAACGGCCACGGCATTTCGAAGTAGATTCCGGCGCGGAGCGGCTTCTCGGACACCACGCTCCCGAAACGTTCGCGTATTCCGACCTCGTCCGGACCGACCTCGTGGATCGACGTGAACAGCCAGAGGGTGAGCGCCCACACCACGCATATCGGAAACAGCGAGCGTTCGACGAACCCGTAAATCCACGTCCCCGAAACCTTGAAGCCGAACTGGTAGTCCAGCGCGTCGGCCATGTTGCGCATGACGCCGCCCGGCTCGGTGAACAGGGCCAGCAGCCTGCTTTCGAAGAGGGGACGCGTCTCCGCCAGCGTCCTGGGACGGTAGAACTCGATGACGAAATTCAGCAGCAGCTCCGCGTCCAGTGCCCCCAGCAGCCAGAAGACGACCAGCGACAGAGGCCTGTCGAGAGCCACCTGATTGTGGTTGCAGACGGACACCACCGCGCCGCCCAGCATGACGCCGCCGGCGCCGACCAGCCAGCTCCCCAGCGGACGCAGCCACCGGAACGAACTCTGCCGGGACTGCCCCACGAAGAAGGCGCCGCCGAACATGCATATCAGCATCAGAACCGACGAGACGAGAGCCGAATTCAAGGCGTTCAGCGGCTTCGGGCCGCCGCCCGTCCTCGCCGCCCAGTAGCGGTAGAACAGAAAGAGCAGCAGAGCCGCGCCCAGGGCGGCCGCCACGGTCACCACGTAGGGGGCGTACTTCCTGTAGTTCTCGAAGGAGCGGCCCGCCGTGAAGCGCACGTCCTCCTCGGCGTCGAGCACGCGGTTGTCCTTGCGTCTCTCCAGCAGGAATCTGCTCTCCCTCTCCGCCGCCGCCGCATTGTCGAGGACGCCGTAGACCAGCGCCGCCGCCGCGAAGAACAGCGACAGGCTCAACGGAATCACGGACAGAGAGAAAACATCGGATCCCGCGAAACTTTCCTTGACGACGCCCATGATCACGACCAGTATCAGCATCGTCAGGGACAAGACGCCGCCGACCGCCGACAATCTGACCATCAGCCGGGAGCGGTCCACCGCAGCCCGCAAATCATTCCTGTCATCCATAACCGCGACTATCTCCCGCTTAAGACAACCCGCACGCGAATCCGACACGATGAACACAGAACATGGATGTCCGTCTTCCGAGTAGACACCACCACGCCTGTATTATTAGCACCCGATTTGCCAAAATGCAAGGGCGGCCGGAAAAAATCGCGCCATCCGGCGGCGGCCCGAAGGGCGGCGGAACCGTGTTCCGCCCTTGAAATCGGCGGTCTCCGGAGATACAGTAGATCGGATGTCCGTACGCCTGCCTTTCGGGCGGAAGAGGACCAAAACGCAGCGGAGACGCACGTTCCCGACATGAAAATTATTCATTTTTCCGATCCTCATGCCGGAGGTCCCGCCGAAGACGTGTTCGCGTACATGGACAAACGCTGGGTCGGCGTTTTCAACTACCGCTTCCGCCGCCGCTACCGGCATGATCTCCACAAGCTGAAGCACGCCGTGGACTACATACTCGAAACGCGCCCCGACGTCGTCGTCTGCACCGGCGATCTCACCAGCACCGGTCAGCCGGGCGAGTTCGCCAAAGTCCTGCCGATTCTGCGTCCGCTCAGGGAATCGGGGATTCCCCTCCTGTACACTCCCGGCAACCACGACTGCTACGTCAGGAGGCCGCACTGCGTCGAAGCCGTCCGCGGAATGGTGGATTTCCTCTCCCGCGGCGACTTCGGCTTCGGAGACTTCCCGCTGCTGAGACGGCATGCCGGCTGCGATTTCCTGCTGGTCAACACCGCGAGGCCGTCCAATCTGCTCTGTTCCTGGGGATTTCTCGCGGCGAAAGACGCCGCATGGCTGCGGCGGCAGTGCGGGGAGAGTCACCGCCGTCCCCGCATCCTGGTGAATCACTACCCGATCTTCGAAGATCATCCGCTCCTGCGGCTCCGTCACCGCCTTTTCGGCGAGAAACCGGTGCGGCGGCTGATAGAGTCGGGAGAGATTGATCTGTCTCTCTGCGGTCACGTGCACCGGCCGTACAACCGGACGGACGCCGACGGCCGCGGGGAGAACTGCGCCGGTTCCGTGACGAGGAACGGCAGCATGGTGGAGATCACCTGCGATCCGCTGAAGCGCACTTTCAGCTATCGGACGATTCAGCTCTGAACCGGCCCGCCGGACGCCGCCGGGACGGCGGCGTCCGCCCGGAGCCGCGGACGATCCGCGCTGCCGGTCAGAAGAATCTCTCCGCGAGATAGTCGCGGCTCATCCTGAGGGAATCGAACGGCGAACCGGGGCTGTTGTCCTGCTCGACGATGTACCATAAACATCCGGCTTCGTCGGCGGCGCCGAGTATGGATTTCCAGTCGAGATTGCCGCTGCCTATCTCCATCTCGCACTGTTTTCCGCCGCGGTAGCCGCTGTCCTTGAGATGAAGAAGCGGGAGCCGGCCCGAAAGCTTGTTTATCCACGCGACCGGATTCGCGCCGCCCTGCTGAACCCAGTATGTGTCCGGCTCGCCTTTCACGTTCTCGGCGGTGGATGCCGCGTAGATGATGTCCAGCACGGTCCTCCCGTTGAACTTCTCGAATTCGAGGTTGTGATTGTGGTAGCACAGCGTGATCCCCTCGCCCTTGAGCCTGGCGCCGATCTCGTTCAGGCCTGCGGCCAGTCTGAGGCAGTCCTCCTCGCAGGTCCATTTGACATGCGGGTACGGATACGCCGTGAACGGACAATTCAGTCCGTGGAGACGGTCTATGACCTCGTCGAGGCTGTTGAACAGCAGCTCGCCCGAGTCGTGCGACGCGCAGCACACCAGGCCTTCACCGTCCAGAATCCTCGCAAGCTCCTCCGTCTCGATCGGCCCCATTCCGGAAATCTGGACCGCGTCGTATCCGGCGGCCTTGATTTTCCTCATGGAGTCGGCGATGTCCTTGGGAGTCTTGAGATATTCCCGGATGGTGTAAAGCTGCGCTGCAAGGTTCTTCTGGCTGATTTTCATGGTTCGGGACTCCTTTCTTCATGACGCCCGGCGTCCGGGACTGCCTGTAAGTTAAATCACTCCGCCGATATTTCAAGCGGCCCGTCCCGCGATTCCCGCCGGATCCGCGCGCACCGTCCGAGTCGCTCCGGCGGCCGAAGTTCCAGAATTCCGGATCGCGCACCTTTGTGATATGCGGCAGACGGAGTATATTATGGGGGTCGCACTTCCGTATTTTTCTCAAAACGCAATCACCGAAAACACTCCCACGGCAGCATGGATGAAAATACACGAAAATACCGTTCGCTGACGATGATCCCGCGCCGCTGGGGACTGCTGCCGACGCTGGATCTCTACGTGCTCCAGGAGTTCCTGATCAAGCTCAGCGTCCTGCTGCTGGTTTTCGTCATCCTGTTCGTGCTGGGGGACGTCTTCAACGAGCTGGGCGACTTTCTGGACGAGGAGGCGCCGATGCGGGACTTCTTCACGTTCCTGCTGCTGCGCCTCCCCGGCAACATCCGTTTCGTGCTTCCCATCTCCATGCTGCTCGGATGCATGTGGACCATGGCGACGTTCGGGAAGAACCTGGAGGTGACGGCGATGCGGGCCTCCGGCGTGTCGCTGTTCCGCTGCGGCGGCCCCATCCTGCTCATGGGACTTCTGGTGACCGGTGTGAACATCTACTTCAACGAGGCGCTCGTTCCGTACACGGAACGTGAAGCCATGGTGATCCGCAATACCGCCGTGAAGAACGGCGAGGATCTGAAGATGCTCACCTACCGTTCGCCGGACCGGACATACAACTGGTTCTTCCGTTCCTTTTCATCCGGAGCCGAAAATTCGGGAGTGACGCTGAAGAAGATGCGCCAGGACGGTTCGCTGGACTGGGACATCTCCGCCGCCAGGGTGGTGTTCAGCGAATCGAAAGGGTGGACGTTCGAGAGGGCGGTCTGGACGCCCTACAGCAAGGACGGACTGATGCCGAAACAGTCGAAGCACTTCCCCGTCCTGACGCTGTCGCGCGCCGAACTGCCGGAGACGCCCGACGACATCTTCAACGCCATCAAGGACGAGGAGGAACTGCCCACATGGGTGATCTGGAGTCTGGTGTCCCGTAACCCGGACATGTCGGAGCGGGTGCACGCCATCTACATGACCGTCTTCTACTACCGGCTCGCGTTCCCCTGGGCCTGCTTTCTGGCGGTGTTCCTGGGAATCCCGCTGGCGACGAAAAACGAACGGTCCGGCAGCCTGATGGCGATTATCATGGCGGTGATCATCATCGTCGCCTACATCGTGATCGCCCAGGTGTTCCTGGTGCTGGGGAAAGGGAACATCCTGCCGGCGCCGATCGCGGGACTGGCTCCCACCGTCGCCTTCATCGCCTACGGCTACTGCAAGGTGTTCTTCAGCCGCGCCTGAGAGCCCGGCCGTCCGGCCGCCGGCGCCCGGACGCGCACGGCGCGTCTTCTTCTCAGTAGGCGTCCCGGCGGGTGATGACGACGAATATAGTCTTCAGGAAGATGTAATAATCCATCCAGATGGACCAGTTCATGATGTAGTACATGTCCAGCATGACCCGTCTCTGATAGTCCACCTCGCTGCGGCCCGAAACCTGCCACAGACCGGTGATGCCCGGCTTGACGCGCTTCCTGATCTCGTAGCTCTTGCCGTAGTATCTGATCTCGTCCCTGACAATCGGACGAGGGCCTATGACGGCCATCTCGCCCGTCAGGACGTTCCAGAACTGGGGAAGTTCATCCAGGGACGTCTTGCGGAGAAACCTGCCGACGGGAGTGACGCGGGGATCGTTCTGAAGTTTGTAGCTGCTGCACCACTCCGACTTCAGTTTCGGATCCTCCTCGAGAATCTGCTCCAGCTTCGGCTCTGCGTCCACGTACATCGTGCGGAACTTCAGCACGTTGATCGTCCTGCCGCGGATTCCCAGACGCTTCGCCGAATAGAACACCGGCCCCGGGCTCGTCAGCTTTATGGCCAGAGCCAGGACGACGAACAGGGGCAGCAGACAGACGATGCCGAAGACCGCCAGCAGCAGCTCCAGAAGCCTTTTCAGCAGACGCGGCATGGTCAGCAGCAGCTGATTGCGGATTTCGAAGCCGCCCAGCAGCCCGACCGAGGCGGGGTAAATCCAGGAAATCGGCAGAATCCTGTTGTCCGGGATGAACATGATGTGCCGGAAGACCATCGAATAATGCCTGAACACCCTGCTGAGAACATGAATCGGAAGACAGCAGACCACGTACTCGGTCTGGAATTCACGGGATATCCGCCTCGCGGCCGCGAGCGGACCGAGTATCGGATATCCGTCGAGAAGCTTCCCCTGCTTGGCGGGATCGTCGTCCAGATATCCGACGACGCGGAAGCCGTAATAGCAGCTGTTCCCGAGTTCGCTGCTGACGAGCCTCCCGGTCTCTCCCGCGCCGGCGATCAGCACCTTGACCTGCCCCACGCCCAGGAACTGCATGCAGTAGCGCATGACGAAGCGGACGACGGGCATCGCGACGACGGTCAGGCACATGCCAGCCGACAGGCAGAAATAGAAAAGCACGTCCGTCTCCATGGTGAACACCAGATAGGTGAAGAGCACCACGTACGTCAGGAAAACAGACAGCGAAATCCGCCTGATCTCCTCGATTTTGCTCAGGCATATCCCCGGGTAGAAGAAACTGCCGTGATAACACCGGAAAAACCCGTTGCAGATTATGAAGAGAGCAAGAAATACGAGCAGCCGGCAGTCCCGTTCCACCGCGCGTTCATGGCCGGTGAAAACGATGAAGGCGCACAGGGCGGCCATGAAGACGGTCACGGCGCACAGGACGTCGCCGAGCATCAGGATCACGACGCGTATTCGGAACGTGTAGAAGACCGCGCGCAGGAGTTTCCGGATTGCCGAGTTCATTTCTTTCCGGAGCCTCTGCGCCGATAGACGTTGAGATACGCTTTCTTGCGGTTGTCCCACGGGGCGGAGAAAATGAGATCCCATCCGTCCACGGCCGGAGCCGGCTCGACCACCGTGAACCGTTCGCCGCGCTTCTCCTTGCAGCAGACGTAGACCGCGTCATACCCCCGCTTCAGGAGCGCCGACAGGCGTCGCCGCTGCTCCTGCCGCGGAACGTTCGCCGCGACGGAGAGAACCGGAAGCCCGGAATAATAGTGCAGACGCGACCGTTCGCCACACAGCTCGATGACGGCCGGACGTCCGGCTTCCGCGGCGTCGCGTCTGACCGCGTCGCAGCCCCGCGGAAGCGTGTCGTCGTAACGGTTGTAGCATCCCATCTTCCCGCAGCAGGCCGCGACGAGCGCGAAAACCATGACGCGTCCCGTCAGCCGCCGGTAGCGCCGCATCGCCCGGACCGCCGCGGGACAGCGGCGCCGCAGGAATATGCCGCACAGGCAGGAGACCCATGAGGGGAAGACGCACAGTCCGTAGGCGGAGAGTCCGACGCCGGCGTAGATCAGGATTTCAAAATACCGTTTCGAGAGCATGTGGATACAGCATCTCCACGCAATCATGAATCCCACTCCCAGCAGCACGACGTAGAACTTCCGATCCCGGCGCCGCGCGTTGACGATCAGACCCAGGACGATTCCGGCGATCATCACGCCGAAGACCGGCTCGAAGAGAATCCGCGCCAGCTGGTTCAGCGAGTGGGCCCAATCCGTATTCATAACTCAGCACTTCCTGTAAAGGACACGCTTTGCGCGTATCTTGTACGCCTTGCAGGTCTGCTCGCCGATGTCCAGGATCACGATTAGGCCGCTCAGGAAAACCGCCGCGGAAAGCGACAGCGCCAGCAGACAGACCGCCGCCCTCCTCCAGGAGATCTCCCCCAGCAGCGCCGCGACCGGAAAGTATAACAGGAACACGGGCAGCAGCTCCGCGGCCTCGTAGCGCGAGAGGATCCCCGGAGCCAGAAACAGCCCGCAGAACACCCACCAGTACCATTTCCTGCGGTTCATGCCGCACAGCCCGAAGAAAACGGCCGCGCCGGAAAAAATCAGATAAGGCATGTCTCTCTGTATGTTGACGGACAGCTCGATCGCGGACGGGTTCACCGCCGCCAGCAGGGCGGCCGTCAGTGCGACGCCGGGGCGGACCGCGATCTGGCGCATGACGCCGTAGCAGATCAGAGGCATCATACTTCCCAGGGTCAGATTGACGCAGATTCCGGCCGCGTAACCGCCCATGCCGCAGCGCATGAGCAGTTTCATCAGAAAAGGATAGAAAGGCAGGTAGGCGTGGAACGGATAGCGTCCCGTTTCAATCCACCGTTCCGCCAGCGAGATGAGGACGGTGCCGTCCGGCGATACGGTCGGTTCCTGACAATGAGCGACGAGCCTGAGCGCGACGCCGAGAAGCAGCACGGAGATTAGCGCGGCGGAACGCCATGCCGCCGGAAGCGGACGGTTCAGGATCAACAGACTCCTGCGTATCAGCTCCATAGAACCACATCCCTCTTCATTGAATGTCCGCCGCCGGAGTCCGGCGTCTCGCAGACTCCCGGATCCCCCGACTTACCATAGCATCTCTTCACGGGCTGTCAACCTCAGGAGGGACGCGCCGACCCCGGCGGACGGACTCCGCCGCCGCCGGCGTGAACGCTCGCGCCCGGACGGCGGCCGGCGTCACGCCCCGGATCAATGAACGTCGCGGCATTCGTCCGGGAGCGCTTTTTCCATGGCCATGCCGCGGGATCCCTTCAGAAAAACCACATCCCCCGGACGCACAATCCCCGCCAGGACGGCCGCCGCGGAGACGCTGTCGTCCGCACGGACGACGTCCGGCCGACCCTCCGCCGCCGCGGCGTCGGCGAAGCGCGGTCCGACCGCGAGAACGCGGGCCTCCGGCAGCAGATCCCCCGCCATCTCCAGGATCCTCCTGTGCTCCGACGCCTCCGCTGCGCCCAGCTCCAGCATGTCCCCCAGGACCAGGACCAGCCGGCGCGAGGGCACGCTCTCCGCCATCTGCCTCAGTGCGGCGACCATGCTCGCGGGACTGGCGTTGTACGCGTCGTTCACATACACCACCCCGCCCGTCTCCCTGCGCGCCATGCGCATGCCCGGCAGCGCCGTTCCCGCCAGGCCTGCGGCGACGTCGTCGGCGGAGATGCCCATCGCCAGCGCGGCCGCCGCGGCCGCCGCGGCGTTCTGCGCCTGATGTTCGCCGGACAGACTCCAGCGGATCTCCCTGCACCGACCCTCCATGTGCAGCCGGAATCTGCTGCCGGACAGATTCCCCTCCATGTATTCCCATGTCACGTCGGCTCCGGAACCCTGCCGTCCGAACCGGCAGACATGCAGCTCCTTCGCGCGTTCCTGCAGAATTTCCTTTCCGGGACAGATCGCGGGGAACACCGCCGTCCCGCCGGGGAGAACGCCGTCGAACACGTGCGCCTTCTCACGGGCCACGCCCTCCAGCGACCCCAGATGTTCGAGATGGCACGGCGCGATCGCGCTGATCACCGCGCATTCCGGCATCGCCGCGCGGCTCAGAGGCTCGATTTCCCCGGGCTGACTGGTTCCCATCTCGATCACCGCAAACCGGCGCTTCCCGTTGACGCGCAGCAGATTCTGCGGCACCCCGATCTGGTTGTTGGTGTTTCCCGCGGTGCCCAGAACCGCTTCATCGTCTCCGCCGCAGGCCGCAATGAAAATCGCGCGCAGCATCTCCTTGACGCTGGTCTTGCCCACGCTGCCGGTCACCGCGGCCAGGCGCAGATCGGGAAAACGCAGCCGATGGAAACGCCCGAGGGATCTGTAGGCGTCCAGCGTATCGCCCACCAGCAGCACCGGAACGGGACAGTCCGCCGGAATTCTGTCCGCCCTGCCGGCGGCGACGCAGAGCGCGGACGCGCCCGCCGACACGGCGCGCTCCAGGAAATCATGGGCGTCGAATTTTTCCCCGCGCAGCGCCAGAAACAGCCTGCCGGCGAGCGGCAGGCGCGTATCCGTGCAGACACCGACGAGCCCGGCCGTCGCCTCGCCTCGCCGCCACGCGCCGCCTGTGGCGCGGACAAGATCCTCCGCGTCGAAACGCACTTCACAGTCGCTCATTGAACACCAGATCCTTCCGGATTGCCCCGTTCGCGCTCAGGACCGGAGACGGTCCTGCACGGGATTGAAAAAACGGAAGAGAAGACGTGTGAAATCCTCTCTTCCGCGTCGCGGCTTCCGCCGTCGGTTCAGATATTCTTGTACGCCGACCATTTCGGCTCGTTCTGGAAAATCCAGTCGTAATACTCGCGCCCCTTGAGCAGGGCTCCGGCCTCCTCGTCGGCCACCACCACGGCCCGCGGATGCAGCTGCAGCGCCGTGGCGGAAATCATGGACGTGACCGGTCCCTCCACCGCGGCGGCCAGGATTTTCGCCTTCTCGCTGCCCGTCACCAGCATGATGATGTTGCGCGCGTCCAGAATGGTGCCGACCCCCATGGTGAAAGCGCGTTTGGGCATGTCCTCCGGACGGTCGAAGAGAGGCGAATTCTGCGCGAAAGTCTCCGGCGTCAGCGCCTTGGCGCGGGTGCGGGACGCCAGCGAGGACAGCGGCTCGTTGAAACCGATGTGGCCGTCGCGGCCGATGCCGAGCAGCTGGATGTCGATGCCGCCGGCGTCCCGGATCGCCTGTTCGTAGCGCTCGCCCTCGTGCTCGATGTCGTCGGTCAGACCGTTGGGCAGACATGTGTTGCGCTTGTCGATGTTGATGTTGTTGAACAGGTGGTAGTTCATGTAATACCGGTACGAGTTCTTGTTGTCCGGCCCGAGACCGATGTATTCGTCCAGATTGAAGGAGCGCGCGAGCGAGAAGTCGAGATACTCCTGCCTGTGCATCCTGGCGAGCTCGGCGTAGACGGCCTCCATGGTCCGCCCCGTGGCGAGTCCGAGGCAGATGTTCGGCTTCGCCCTGAGCGCGTCGGCGATCAGTGTGGCGGTCAGTTTGACTGCGGATTCGGTGGTCGGGCGAATGACTACTTCCATTTTCCTCACCTTGCTTTTTGTTTGTTGACGCAGGATCGAAAGGCGCGGGGACGCCTAGCGATTTCCCCTGGTGAAATACTCGACCGTGGTTCGCAACCCGTCCTCGAACGTATGCGCCGTCCGGAAACCCGTCGCGCGCAGCTTGCTCACGTCCGCGGTGGAGAAGCGGATGTCCCCCGCGCGTTCCGGCAGATACGACACCCGCGAACCGGATCCCGTAAGCCGCAGCACCTCGCACAGCAGACTGTTGACGGACGTCCCGCCGCCGTATCCGACGTTGTACACTCCGGTGCGCTCGTTCATGGCGAAAAAGGCGTTGGCCGCCGCGACGTCCTTCACATAGATGAAATCCCGCGTCTGCTCGCCGTCTCCGTAGATCTCGATCGGCCTCCCGGCGGCGGCGTTCGACGCGAAAATCGGGATCGCCGCGGCGTAGCTGCTGCCGGGATTCTGCCTCGGGCCGAAGACGTTGAAATAACGGAGACAGACCGTCCGCAGACGCCCGGAGTCGGTGAACAGGCCGCAGTAGTACTCCCCGTCGAGCTTGGTGATCGCGTAGGGACTTTTCGGAGCCGGAGTCATCGTCTCCCGCCTGGGCGTCCCGTCGCCGCCGCCGTACACGGCCGCGCTGGAACTGAAGCAGAGCTTCTTCACGCCGGCGCGCGCCGCCTCCTCGAGCACGATCACCGTCCCCTGCACGTTCACCTCGACGCATTCCATGATCTTCTGCATCGACTCCGGCACGCTGCTCATCGCGGCCAGGTGGAACACGTAGTCGACTCCGTCCACAGCCGCCGCGACGGCCGTCCTGTCCCGAACGTCGCCCTGCATGAATTCGACCTTCATCGAGGCCAGGTTGGCCTGCGATCCGGAACGCAGATTGTCCAGCACGCGGACCTCCGCCGTCCCCTGAAAATGCTCGGCGATATGGCTGCCGATGAATCCGGCGCCTCCTGTAATCAGAACACGCATACATCCTCCGTTGCCCTAGAGAGATCTCAGCAGGGCGTGCATCTTATCGAACTGCGCCTCCATGGACTCCATCAGTTTGAACTGTGTCCGGCAGCGATCCAGATTATGATTGTCGCGATCCGTCTTGAAATAGACATCCCCCTCCAGATAGTCGGTGAGGAACCTCACCCCCAGCTCCAGCGCGACGAGCTTTCCGGAGAAAGGCAGCTGCTCCCGCTCCTCGGGGAGCAGAAACTTTCCCGCAGTCGACATGTAGCCCCGCAGCAGAGCCTCGAACATCGGAAACTGCATGGTGACCAGCTCGAGATTGCGCTCGTCCTCGGCGACGGGACTGGTGCCCGAGCGCACCATGTCGCCGAAGTCGTAGTTCGCCAGTCCGGGCATGACCGTGTCCAGGTCGATCACGCAGATTCCCTGCCCCGAGACGTCGTCGACGAGCACGTTGTTCAGCTTCGTGTCGTTGTGGGTGATCCGTTCCGGAATCAGACCCTCGGCGTTGAGCCGCAGCAGCAGTCCCGCCTCGTCGCTGCGGGAGAGCGCGAAATCAATCTCGCGGTGCACCGACTTCACCCGGCCGCAGGGATCCGCGGCGACGACTTTCTTCAGCGTTTCGATCCGCTTGGGAGTGTTGTGGAAATCGATGATCGTCTCGTGCAGACGCGGCCCGGGGAGATCGACGAGATCCAGCTGGAATATCCCGAAAGTGCGGGCCGCCTGATACGCCTGATCGGCGCTTTCGAGCACGTCGTACGTGCGCGCGTTCTCGATGAAGATGTACATCCGCCAGTACTCCCCGTCGGAATCCTGGACATAGGGCAGCCCCGCCCTGGACTCCAGCAGCCGGATGGTGCGCTTCCGCGTGTTCTGCCCGCTGGCCCGGATCTTGCGCAGCACGTGCTGGGTGACTCTGTCGATGTTCTCCATCACCTGCACGGGATGATGGAAGACGTTCTGATTGATGCGCTGAAGAGTGTAGTGCAGCCGGACGCCGCCCTGATCATAGGTGACCTGATAGGTGTCGTTGATATGCCCGGTCCCGAACGGAACCGACACCACGTAGTCTCCATAGATCTTGAACTGTTCGCAGATGTTTCTGAGTTTCTTCTGGGTCATGCCGCAATCCCGCACGTCTGTCGCAGAAATTTATGAAAACAGCCTGTCCGGGTAGACTCCGGCGGAAACCAGCCGCCGAATCTCCGCCGACGCCCGGGGAAGATCCTCCCTGTAGGTGACGCCCAGCCATTTCCCCCCGGTGGGCAGCACGCGCACCGACGCGCTCCTGTCGGCGATCAGATCCGCGACCGCGTCCGGAATGTAGAACTCGCGCCCGGGTTCCGTTCCGTGCCTCCTCAGAAACTCCGACAGCAGCCGCTCCAGCCCGTCGAACAGCGACGGCGCGAAACCCCAGCAGTTCATCGACACGATCTCGTCCCCGGTGAAGAGCTCCTCGCCTCCGTCCGGCAGACTGCTCACGACCGTTCCCGGCCCGCTCTCCGCCAGTTTCGTGTGCTCCGTGACGCCGATCAGATTCCACTCCCGGTCCACGCGGCAGATGCCCCTGGACACCGGACCGTTCGGAGACAGCGTGTTCCTCATGGTGAAGCCGCACATGCAGCAGTCGACCGGCGCGTCCTGTCTGCAGTTTCTCAGATGCGAGGCCAGTTTTGAAAAACTCTCCGCCCCGTAGAAGTCGTCCGCATTGATCACGGCGAAAGGCCCGTTCAGCGCCTTCCTGGCCGCGTAGACGGCCTGTCCCGTCCCCCACGGCTTGACGCGCCCCGCGGGCGCGGAGAAGCCGCCGGGAAGATCGTCCGGCGACTGAAACACGTAAGCGACGTCGACCGCGCCCGCGTACCTGTCGAGCACCGCGCCGCAGAATTCCCGCTCCATGTCCTTCCTGATGACGAACACCACCCTGGCGAAGCCGGCGCGGACCGCGTCGTACACGGAGTAGTCCATCAGCGTCTCGCCCGACGGTCCGACCCGCTCCAGTTGCTTCAGGCCGCCGTACCGGCTGCCCATGCCGGCGGCGAGCACCAGCAGCGTCACATCCATCGCTTCCACTCCGTGTGATATACTGTGCAAAAACAAGAAGTCACGACACAGAATTCCACTAATTTAGCTCAACAACCGCATCATTGCAACTGTCCGAACACCGCGTCCGCGGCGGCGGCGCGAAGAAGAAGACGCTGAAAAAAAAACACGGGAGGAAACCGCCGGCCGGCGCCGGCGGGCGTGTCAGGCGCTCCCGGAGTCGCCCATGTAGACGCCGCGGTAGCGGACGAAGTAGCCGACGCCGGAGAACACCGTCACCGACACGACCCCGATGAGGAAAATCATCCAGATGTTCCACAGACGGATTCCCGCGACCACCGTGCGGTGCAGATCGAACCAGCCGACCCACGACGCCCCGGCCAACGCCAGCATCAGCATCTGCAGGGAAGTCTTCAGTTTCCCCCAGCGATCCGCCGGAATGACGATTCCGCGTCTGGCGGCGATCGTCCGCAGCCCGGTCACCATGAACTCGCGGCTGATCACCAGCACGGCTATCCACGCGGCCATCAGCTGATATTCGACCGCCATCAGCATCGTCGCCGTGATGAATATCTTGTCCGCCAGAGGATCCATCAGTGCGCCGAAGTCGGTGGTCTGCTTCCACTTCCTGGCGAGGTAGCCGTCCAGAAGGTCGGTCACGCCGGCCAGAATCGCCAGCGTGTAGGCGCTCATGCGGATGATCAGAATCCTGTCCGGCATGTTTCCGTCGGGGAAGAAGACCTTGCCCGCGTTGGCCGCAAGGACGACGAATATCATCACCACCACTATCCGCCCCATCGTCAGTATGTTCGGCAAATTCATCCGTCGTCCTCGAGAGCTTCAGTCAGCGCCGTCTCCGTCCGTCCCGGTCCTGCGGCGGCCGCGGAATTCATACGCGTCCGCCCCGGTTATGACTATATCATAAAAATTTCCGGCTTTCAAGCCTCCGCCGTCAGAAATCACCACGCGGTCGTCTATGTCCGGCGCGTCCGCGGTCCCCCTGCCGAACGCCATGTCTCCTTCGACGGCGTCGACCAGCACGCGGTCGGTGCGGCCGATCCACTCGCGGTTGCGGGACAGCATGATTTTCCGCTGCATCCGCATCAGCTCTCTGCCGCGTTCCGCCGCGACCTCGAAAGGCACCTGCCGCGGCATCGCCGCCGCAGGCGTCCCCTCCTCCGGGGAGAAGATGAAAATTCCGCATCTCTCGAAACGCTGTTCCCGCATGAACGCGGCCAGTTCCTCGAATTCCGCGTCCGTCTCCCCCGGAAGTCCCGCGATGAACGTGGTGCGCAGCACCAGTCCGGGGATGCTGTCCCGCAGCGTCCGCAGAAGTTTCTCCACGCGGAGGCGGCCGGCCCCGCGGCCCATCCTGCGGAGAATCCCGTCGTTGATGTGCTGCAGCGGGATGTCGAGATACGGCGTCACATGCCCGCTTCCGGCGACCGCCCTTATGAAATCCGCCGTGTAATGCGCCGGATGCGTGTAGAGCAGCCTCACGCGGAAGTCTCCGTCCAGCGCGTCCAGGGCGCGGATCAGACATGCGAGATTCTCCCCGTCCGCCGGGCGATCATGTCCGTAGGCGGTGACGTCCTGCGCCACCACCACCAGCTCGCGCACGCCCCTCTCGATCAGACGGTGCGCCTCGAGCAGCACCGACGCGGCGGGACGGCTTCTCAGCCTCCCCCGGATTCCCGGGATCGAACAGTAGGCGCAGCGGTTGTCGCATCCGTCCGCAATCTTGAGATAGGCCACATGTCTCATCGTCAGCAGCAGCCGCGGCATGGTGTGATCCGCCATGAACTCCGGCGGACCTCCGCATTCCGGCGGCGCGGCGCCGCCGAGCGTCGCGGCCAGCCGCGGTATCGCGTCCACCCTCGTCCAGAAGTCCACCTGCGGGAACCGGGCGCGCAGCGAACCGTCCCTCTCCCTCTCCGGCAGACAGCCGGCCACCACGATGCGGCGGCCGGCTCCGCGCTTCTTCCAGCGGACCGCGTCGCGGATGGCGCCGTAGGCCTCCTCCCGCGCCTCCGGCAGAAAGGCGCAGGTGTTGATCAGATAGACGGAGGCCGCCTCCGCGTCGAGCGTCAGCCGGTATCCAGAAGCGGACAGAGATCCCATCATGACCTCGGTGTCCACCAGGTTCTTGGGACATCCCAGACTGACCGCGAACACCATGTCGCCGGACGCGCCGTTCTCACGCTGCGCGGAATCTGCCTTTTTCATGATCTCCTGCAAAATCCCCGGTGATCCACTTGACAAAGAGACGCGGCGGCGGTAGCTTTCCCCCGCCCTGCATTGAAATCAAGGAGAAGCGAGACATGACCGCGACGAATAAGGAATTCGAAAAACTGACATTCGAGGAAGCAATCTCCCGCCTTCAGCAACTCGTTGCGAAAATGGAAAGCGGCAATCTGCCGCTGGAAAACATGATCTCCGACTACGAGACCGGCAGCCGTCTGCTGAACCTCTGCCGCGCCCGGCTCGGCGCCATGGAACGGAAAATCAAGATCCTCTCCAAGGACGACGGGCAGTCGGGCGAGTGGCAGGACTTCACTCCGGACGCGACGCCCCAGGGCGAAGACTCCGAGTGATCCGGAACCGGCCCCGCCTTCATTCATTTACGTTGACGATGTTGCGCACCCTGTCGTTGCGGAACACCACCCTGATGGTCTGATCGGGCGCGATCCAGTAGATCCACGTCTCGTTGCGCAGACTCGGCGTCCGGCACGCGGGAGGAGGACCGTAGGACAGCAGCACCTCCTGCCTCGACATGCCCGGCACCACCTCGCCCCTCTGGATGTACGGGAAGAACTCCGGACGCACCTCCTCGAACAGCTTCTCCGGAGGATCCAGCGTCAGGAACATGCGGATGAATTCGCGCATGGGGCACATGTGCATGCCCGGATCGAACGAAATCGTGTAACGCGCGCCGCTCCCGTCCGAAAAAACCAGCTCGTCCTCCGTGGCCGACTCCGGCGTCACCTCGGTGCCGGCCGGCAGGAAAAGTCCCTGCTGCACGTTCGCCGACGGGATGTCCGACGGGTCGGAGTACCAGAGGTTGAACTTCGTGTAGACCGGGGCGTCGACCGGCTGCTGCAGCACCTCCGACACGAGGACGTGCGACGTGCAGCCGGCCACGGACAACGCCGCCGCCAGTGCGCCGGACAATAACGACAGAATTTTAAATGTGTTCAAAAGACGCTGCTCCTGTACGCGGCGCGGGACAAGTCCGCCGCCGGGTTAATGTATACCGTCGTCCGCGCATTGCCAAGACCCGACGGCCGAAATCACGGGGAAACCGCCGCGTCGAGCAGTCTGCGGGCCTCCGTGTCGCCCGCGTCGGCGGCTCGCTGCAGCAGACTCAGCCCCTGACGGAGATCACGCCTGACCCCGTTGCCTGAAATCAGACAGAGACCGTACTCCCGCATGGCTCTGACGCTTCCCTGCTCCGCCGCGCGCCGGAACCAGTAGGCGGCGGCTCCGGGGTCGGCGGCCTGCCCCTGTCCGCCGCGGTACGCCAGGGCCAGGTTTATCTGGCCGTTCACATCCCCCTTCCTGGCGGATTGAAGAAAATAACGGAACGCGTCCTGATCGCTCCGCGCCAGGCCGATGCCCTCGGCCGCGCACACGCCGAGCCTGAACAGCGCGTAGCCGTTTCCGAGTTCGGCGGCCGCGCGGTAGAGCTCCACCGCCTTCGGCACGTCCTGCGGAACCTGCCTCCCGTTCCAGTAATACTCGCCGAGCTTCGCCACGGCCATCGCCAGCCCGGCGTCCGCCGCGACACGCAGCCACTGGAAAGCCTTCTTCTCGTCGGCCTCGACCCCGACTCCGTTTTCGTAGCAGTAGGCCAGCTTGCCGGCCGCCTCGGCGTCGCCCAGTCCGGCGGCTTTCTGCAGCAGGACCAGCATGCGACGATGGTCCTTCTCCATGCCGATGCCTCCGTAGCAGCAGTCGGCGAGAAGGCGCATGGCGCCCGCGTCTCCCGCCGCCGCCGCGTCCTCAAGCAGCGCCAGAGCCTCCTTCAACTCCCCGGGATCGCGCTCCTCCGGGTTCTTGTCCAGCGTCAGCGCCGCCAGTTCGCGTCTGGCGGGCATGAATCCGGAGTCCGAGAGCTCCCGCAGCCAGGCTTTCGCCTGCTCCGGGTCGGCGCTCACGCCGGACGCCCCGTCCTGCCGCGACTCCGGCGGCACTCCCGTGAGAAGGAGCATCGCCTGCCGGAATCTCGCCGGGGCGAGACCGAGCTCCGCAGCGCGCGCGTACTCCCGGTAGGCTCCAGCCCTGGAGGCGGAGACCCCGGCGCCGTTCTCCATGCATACGCCGAGATTGTAGCGGGCCTCCGCGTTGCCGGCGGCGGCCGCTTTCCTGTACCAGTAGACCGCGAGCCCGGCGTTCTTCGCCCGGCCGCGGCCGTGGAAGAACTCGTTCCCGAGCCGCAGCTGCGCGTCCGCCTCTCCCCGCAGCGCCGCCGCGCGCAGAGCGTCGTCCTGAACCGCGCCATCGACCGCCGACGCGCGCGGAGAAGAGGAGAGAATAACGGCGGCGCACGCCGCACAGAATGCACACCGGATCCGCATTTTCCGCAATTCCGGCGGACGCGCCGGCGCGGGGATCACTTTATCCCCGCAGCCTCCAGCTTCGCCGCCAGCTCCTTGACCTTCGCCGCGAGTTTCTCGAACCGGCTCGGCAGCGTGTGCCGCGCCATGAATTCACGCTGGCTCTCCGCCGGGGTTCCGACCGCGACGGAGCCCGCCGGCAGGCTCTTGACCACGCCGGACGTACCCGCCACGTGCACGCCGTCGCCCAGCGTTATGTGACCGTTGACGCCCGCCTTCGCCGCCAGGATCACCCCGCGGCCGAGCGTCGCGCTGCCGGCGATCCCGCTCTGAGCGACCAGGATGGAGCTCTCGCCGACCACGACGTTGTGCGCCACCATCACCTGATCGTCGATCTTGACGTTGGACTTGATCCACGTCTTGTCGAACCGCGCACGGTCCACCGTGGTGTTGGCGCCGATTTCGACGTCGTCGTCGATCCGGACGATTCCCGTCTGCGGCACCTTGACCAGTCCGTTCGCCGTCGGTATGAAACCGAAACCGTCGGCTCCGATCACCACTCCCGGATGGAGCACCACTTTGTTGCCGATGACGCAGCGGTACATCACCGTCACGTTCGGGTAGATCACGCACTGGGCGCCGATCTTCACGTCGTGGCCGATGTAGCATCCCGCGGCGACGACCGTCCCGTCCCCTATTTCCGCGCCCGCCTCGATCACCGCGTTGGCGCCGATGTGCACGTCGCGTCCGATCCTGGCACCGGGATCCACTGCGGCGGTCGGATGAATCCCCGGCGCGAAGCGGACCGGCGGCGGCGCGAACAGCATGATCGTCCGACTGAAAGACAGGTCGACGTTCTCGCACACGATGAAAGTCTTGTCGCCGCGCTCCTCGCCGGCCATGTCGCGCGGCACCAGCACGACGCCCGCCCGCGAATCGCCGAGCTGATGCCGGTATTTTCTGTTGCCGAGAAACGACACCTGCCGCTCGTCGGCGTCCTTCAGAGAGGCGACGCCGGTGATCTCCCGCTCCGCGCGGCCGAGCAGCTCCCCGTTGACGACTTCCGCGATTTTTCCAGCCGTGATCATCATTTTCAATAACACTCCCGTCAGTTAAGGTTCACCGTCGGCCATCCGGACGGAACACCGACACGCGTTCATCCCCGGCGGAGGGCGATCTCCGCCGGCGCGCGGCCCGCCGGCGTCCGGAGAAGGAGAACGAGAAACATTCTCCGCGCCCGCGGGAATCCGCGTCAGTTGAAGACGCAGGACGAGACCTGGTAACGGCCGTCCTTCTTGACGACGCCCAGCGAAAAGAGCAGATCGCCGGCCGCCTCCGCGCCGTCCCCGTTTTCCGTCTTCACCCCGACTTTCCACAAAAAACGGGCCGACCACGGATTGCGCAGCTCCGTCAGGAACTCGTACCCCGTGATCACGCCGACGCCGCCGCGCACCTCCTCGAAGCGCCGCTCGGTCAGGCGCCGCTGCAGCTCCTCGGGAAGATTCCGCGACACCTTCCCGTAGTCCCCCTCCTTGAATCCGGCGAGAATTTCCTCCCCGCATCTGATTCCGAACCCGCGGGACTCCTCATGATCGGCCAGATCCATGGACGGCTGCGGACGCGCGGCGGCGGAGCCTTCGGCGGCTCTGCATCCCGCGAGACCCGCGCAGGCGGACGCCAGCAGCGCGAAAAACGGCAAAAGCAGTCTCATCCAGTCGCACTCCCCTTTCGGCCCGCGCGTCACGCCGCGCGGACGCGGTCACCTCATCCCGCCGCACATCGCGGCCAGTCTGTCCATGGCGGTCCGGATGTTGTCCTCCGAACACGCGTAGGACAGGCGGATGGCTCCTTCCGCGCCGAAAGCCCCGCAGGGAACCGCCGCCAGATCGAACTCGGACAGCAGGCGGTCGCAGAACTTCTCCGCAGTCAGACCGAACGAACTTACGTCGCAAAGCAGATAAAACGCCCCCCGGGGCCTCGCGCACTTCACGCCGGGAATGGCGCTCGCCAGATCGTAGATCAGGTCGCGCCGCGCCGCGAACGCCCTGCGCATCGACTCCACCTCGGCGTCCGCCTCCCCCCGGAGCGCGGCAATCGCCCCGTACTGGGCGAACGTGGTGGCGTTGCTGGTCGTGTGACTCTGGAAGGCGATGATTCTTCCCGCCAGCCAGAGCGGCGCGGTCAGGTATCCGAGACGCCAACCCGTCATCGCGTAGGTCTTGCTGAAGCCGTTGACGGTGACCGTGCGTTCGTTGATTTCGGATCCGAGACTGGCGATGCTGACGTGCGGTCTGTCCGCGTCGTACACCAGCCGTTCATAGATTTCGTCGGCGATGACCATGATGTTTCTGCGCACCGCGACTTCCGCGATTTTTTCCAGCGTATCCCTGCGGTACACGGCTCCGGTGGGATTGGACGGCGTGTTGAGAATCAGCAGACGGGTGCTGCCGGTGATCGCCCGCTCCAGTTCGGCGGGATCGATTTCGTAGCCGTTCTCCGCCCTGGTCGGCAACTCCACCACCCTGGCTCCGGCGGCGCGGATCATTTCCGGATAACTCAGCCAGTAGGGCGAGGGCAGAATCACCTCGTCCCCCTGTCCGCACAGAGCCGCCACCGCGCTGAAGACGGAGAATTTCGCGCCGGGAGCCACCACCGTCCGCTCCCAGCTGGTCTCGATGCCGTTGCCGCGCACGAACTTGTCCGCCACCAGACGCCGGAGTTCCGTCAGCCCGCTGACCGGGGTGTAGGTCACCTTGCCGGCTCTCAGCGCCTCGATGCAGGCGTTCTTGATCGCCTCGGGAGTGTCGAAATCCGGCTCGCCGGCGCTCATGCTGCAGATGTCTCTGCCCTGAGCCCGCAGCTCCTTCGCCTTCGCGCTGATGGCCAGAGTGGCGGTCGGAGTCATGTGACACATGAACCCACGTGAGGATCGGAGATCTTTCATCGGGAAAATTTCCTCTAAACGTAAATTTCAGCCGCAGATCGAAACCTATTAGGATAACACGGCGTCGCCCTTTTTTCAAACGCGGAGAGCGGCGCGGCGCGCGATCCGTCCGGTGCTCCGGACGCCGGAGGCGCGTCAGCGCCCGCGGCCGGGAAACGCGCAGATCAGCGTGATGTTGTCGCGGCCGCCGGCGAGCAGCGCCGCCCGCATCAGCCTGTTCACGGCGGCGGCCGGATCGTCGGAATCGCGCAGCGCGCCGGAGATCTCGCCGGCGTCCAGACTGCGCGATATCCCGTCCGAGCACAGCAGATAACGGCTCAGCGGAGCCCTCGGCAGCTTCACCGAATCCAGCCGCAGCCTGCGCCGCGAGCCGACGGAGCGGTAGAGCCAGTTGCCGGAAGCTCCGGCGGGCAGCGGCGCGTCCGGCCCCCCCCTGTCCATCACGGCCTGCAGAGAGTGATCCTCCGTCAGCTGCGCCAGTCCCTCTCCGGGAAGATACCGGTAGACCCTGCTGTCTCCGGCATGCGCGATCACCACGTCCTCGGAGAAGAAAACCGCCGCCGCGACGGTGGTGGCCAGCGACGTCCCGTCCCGCACGCCGCAGTTGTGTTCGCAGAACTCCGCGTTGACGTCGTCGAGCACGCGCCGCAGAAAATCCGCGGCGCCGTCGGGAGTCAGACGTCCGGTATCCAGTTTCTGCCATGCGCCCAGCATTCTGCGGCAGCAGACGAAGCTCGCCACGTCCCCCTCCCTGCAGCCGCCGACGCCGTCCGCCACCGCCGCCAGCGCGGCGCGGTCGCCGCGGCGCGCCACCCAGAAGAAATTATCTTCGTTGCGCTCCATCACCAGACCGCGGTTGCTTTCGCCCGCAAACCTGACGCCGAACTGCTCCAACAGAGCTTCTCCTCCGTTCATCCCCGGGAAACGGAACGCGTCCGAATCCGCCGTCCCCCCGTGCGCACTCCGCAGGAGATCGCCGCGTCGCGCGCCCGTGCATGCGACAATATACTCCGCGCGGCGCCGCATGTCCAGTTGCGCACATCCGCCGTGCGCGAAAGATTCCGGCGATCCGTCGCGGCCGAAATCGCGGCCCGAAGCATTGAAAAAGCGAATTGCGGCGTTATCTTTAATCCGTGGGATTGCCAGCGATGATCGAAAACGAAGAAAAACGTGCCCTCCGCGACATGCAGCGCGACCGGGAAGAAAACCTTTACGGCGCCGCCGACATCGCGGCGGCCGTCGGCCGCATCGCCGACGCCATAGTACGCGACTTCCGCCGGGACGGCGGCGGATTCGCCCTGATCGGCATTTACAAGCAGGGCGTCCCGCTGGCGGAGCGGCTGATCCGCGCCGTCGAAGAGCGCGGAGGAGGCCGCCCCGAGCTTGCGAAACTCGACATCTCCATGTACCGCGACGATGTCGGACTGCGCAGCGGTCTTCCGCTGATCCGCGAAACGGTCATCCCGTTCAACATGGAGAACAAGCGCGTCATTCTCGTCGACGACGTGCTGTCGTCCGGGCGCAGCATCCGCGCCGCCCTGGACGCGGTCACCGACTACGGCCGTCCCGCGCTGATACGTCTGGCGGTGCTGGTCGACCGCGGCATGCAGGAGTATCCCATACGCGCCGACTACGTCGGTCTGCGCGTCGACGTGCCGATCGGGCGCAGAATCCGTGTCGACTTCGTGGAAAACGACGGCGTCGACGCCATCCTCGCGGTGCCGTGGCGCCGCGACGCGGCGCCGCAACCTGCGGACGCGCTGACATGAAATCCGTATGGAACCGCAAGGATCTGCTCAGTCTCTACGACCTGAACGGCGACGAGATCGAATGCATTCTCGACACCGCCGAGGAGTTCAAGAAGGTGTCGGAACGCAACGTCAAGAAGGTTCCCGCCCTCCGCGGCAAGACCGTCGTGAACTTCTTCGTGGAGCCGTCCACGCGCACGCGGATCTCCTTCGAGCTGGCCGAGAAGCGTCTCAGCGCGGACATCATCAACGTCGCCGTCGACGCCAGCAGTCTGAAGAAGGGGGAGACTCTCCTGGACACCGTGCGCAACATAGAGGCGCTGCAGGTGGATCTGCTGGTCATGCGCCACCGCGCCACCGGAGCGCCCAACTTCATCGCCAAGAACGTCCGCTGCAGCGTCGTGAACGCCGGCGACGGCGCCCACAGCCACCCGACCCAGGCTCTGCTGGATCTCTTCACCATCCGTCAGCACAAGGGCAGGATAGCCGGTCTGAACGTCACCATCGTCGGGGACATTCTTCACAGCAGGGTCGCCCGCAGCAACATCTGGGGGCTTCTCAAGCTCGGAGCGCACGTCACCGTCGCCGGTCCGGCCACGCTGGTCCCCCGCGAGTTCGAGAAGATCGGGGTGAGGGTCTGTCATGATCTCCGCAGCGCGCTTCCGGACGCGGACGTGGTCAATCTGCTGCGGATTCAGCATGAACGGCAGGCCGCGGGATTCTTCCCGAACGTCAACGAATACGCGCGGTTCTTCGGTCTGAACAAGGAGAATTTCAGATACCTCCGGCCCGATGCGCTGATCATGCATCCGGGGCCGATCAACCGCGACGTGGAGCTGGATTCCTCGGTCGCGGACGGTTCGAATTCGGTCATTCTGGAACAGGTGACCAACGGTCTGGCGGTGCGCATGGCCGTCCTGTTCCTGGTCGCGGGGTGCGGCAGCAAATGAATTCATCCTGTTTCATTCTCAAGGGGGGGCGGGTCGTCGATCCGGCGCGCGGCATAGACCGCGTCATGGACGTCGGCGTCTCCGACGGACTCGTCGCCGCCCCCGAGCGCGTGAAAAATCCCGAAGTAATCGACGTCTCCGGCATGGTCGTCACCCCGGGGCTGATAGATATGCACGTGCACCTGCGGCAGCCCGGCAACAACGCTGCCGAAACCGTCGCCTCCGGCACCATGGCCGCCGCCGCGGGCGGCTTCACCACCGTCGTCGCCATGCCCAACACGACGCCGGCTGCGGACACTCCCGGAGCCATCGAGTTCCTCCGCCAGACCGCCGCCCGTCACGGCGTGGTCCGCGTGCTGCCGTGCGGCTGCATGTCCAGGAACCGCGCCGGGAAGGAGATGGCCGGCATCGGGGGCCTCTACGCCGCCGGCGTGGTCGCGCTGAGCGACGACGGCGGATGCATTCAGAACCATGCCCTGATGCGTCATGTCTCCGAATACGCGCACGCGTTCGGTCTGCCGATCCTCGATCACTGCGAGGACGAATATCTGTCCGCCGGCGGCTCCATGCACGAGGGCGAATGGTCCGTGCTTCTCGGGATGAACGGAATCGCCTCCGCGTCGGAGGAGCTGATGGTGGCCAGGGACATCATCCTGTCGCGGCTGACGAACGCGCGGATTCACGTCCAGCACGTCAGCGCCCGGGAGAGCGTCGAACTGATCCGTCAGGCGCGGCGGCAGGGGCTTCCCGTGACCGGTGAGGCCACTCCGCACCATATCGCGCTGACGGACGAGTGCGTGAAGACGTACGACACCAACTACAAGATGAATCCGCCGCTGCGCTCCGAGGAGGACCGCCTGGCGCTGATCGCCGGGCTGGCCGACAATTCCATTTCGGTGATCGCCACCGATCACGCCCCGCACACCGCGACGTCCAAGCTGGTGGAGTTCGACGACGCCCCTTTCGGAATCATCGGCCTGGAGACGGCGCTCCCCGTCACGCTGACGACGCTGTTCCACAGCGGGATTCTCACGCTGGAGCAGCTGATCGCGAAATTCACCGTCGGACCGGCCGAGGTTCTCGGACTGAAATGCTGCGACCTCGCCGAGGGACATCCCGCCGACATCACCGTCATCGATCCGGACTGTTCGTACAGGATCGATCCGGCGACGTTTCTCTCGAAGTCGCGCAACACTCCCTTCGGCGGCATGCCGGTGCGCGGCCGGGTGATGCGGACTTTCGTCGGCGGACGGACCGTCTACCGTTTCTGAGAAAGGATCTCACATGAACGCCGAGGAAATCCGTGAACGAGTCGAGGAGATTCTGCCTGAAATCGCCGGACTGCGCCACAGGCTGCACCGGACGCCGGAGATAGCCGGCCAGGAGCGGGAGACCGCCGCGCTGATCCGGGAGTCCCTGAGGGACCTTCCGATCTCCTGGCGCGAGCCCCTGCTCGGCACCGACGTGGTCGGAGACATCGTCGGCTCCGGACCGGGACGGTGCGTCGCGCTGCGCGCGGACATGGACGCCCTGCCGCTGGAGGAGCGGAGCGATCTGCCTTACCGTTCGGAGCGCTGCGGCATGATGCACGCCTGCGGCCACGACGGACACATGGCCATGCTGGTCGGCGCGGCCAGAATCCTGACGGAGATGCGGCGGGAGGTGCGCGGACGCGTCCGCGTCATCTTTCAGCCCGGGGAGGAAGTCCGCTCCATGGGCAGGGAGCTGGTTGAAAAAGGGGTTCTGGAGAATCCGAAAGCCGACTTCGTGGCGGCTCTTCACGGATGGCCGGGGATTCCGGTCGGCGTGATAGCCACCCGCGTCGGTCCGATCATGGCGTCGGCGGCGCATTTCACCATCCGGATCTCCGGGCGCGGAGGACATGGCAGCACGCCCGAGAAGACCGTCGATCCGCTGGTGACCGGATGCATGGCCGTCACCGCGCTCCAGACCGTCGTCTCGCGCAATTTCGATCCCCAGGAGGCGGCCGTGCTGAGCGTATGCCGGTTCGCCGCCGGAAACAGTTCCAACATCATTCCGGACTCCGCCGAGATAAGCGGCACGTGCCGCGCCCTCTCGCATGAGGCCGCGTCGCGCTTCGAACCGGCGATCCGGCGCGTCATGGACGGGATCTGCGCCGCGACCGGGGCGCGCTGTGAAATCGACTACCTCGAGAACTACCGTCCCACCGTCAATTCCGAAGCGTCCTTCCGGCTGGCGGAAGCCGTCGCCGAGGAGGCTCTCGGCGGAGAATGCTTCCTCAGACTGGACCGTCCGTCCATGACCGCGGAGGATTTCGCCTATTACCTGGAGCGCTGCCCCGGCATATACGCCCACCTCGGCGTGGGCGACAGGCCCGGGCTGCACAATCCCGGCTACGACTTCAACGACGCGGCGCTCGGGAACGGAATCCGCTTTCTGGTGGCCGTGGCGCTAACCGCGGGCCGTCAGTGAGCGGCGACGCCCTGCAGGTATACATCCATGTGCCTTTCTGCCGGGAGAAATGCGGCTACTGCGCCTTCTATTCCGAACCGGCGGCCGATCCGGAGCTCGTCGGAGTCTATCTCGAGCATCTGAAGCGGGACATCGAGGAAGCGGAGATAGATTCCCCCGTGGAATCTCTCTACTTCGGCGGCGGCACGCCGTCGCTGCTCGACGAGCGGGATCTGGAGTCGCTGTTCGCCGTCTCGGCCGGCCGGCTGCCGCTGGTGCGCGGCGCCGAAATCACGCTGGAGGCGAATCCGGAAACCCTGACGCGGCCGAAAGTCGGACTCATCGCCGGAACCGCGACCAGAATCAGTCTCGGAGTGCAGTCGTTCGACGCGGAGCTGCGGTCGCGTCTCGGCAGGAGATGCTCCGACCGCGCGATAGCCGACGCCCTGGAATGGATCGCCGACCGGGGATTTCCTCACTGCAACTGCGACCTCATCTACGGCGTCCCGGGGCAGACCCTGACGCGGCTGGCCGATGAACTGCGCCGCGTGACGGAATGCGGAGCGGATCATGTCTCGCTATACGCGCTGACGCGGGCGGAGGGCTCGGCCCTGGCGTCAGACCCCGGGCTGCTGATCGACGACGACCTCGCGGCGGACATGTGGGACATGGCGGGGGAGATGCTGTCGTCGCGGGGCGTCCCGCGTTATGAGATCTCCAATTACGCCCGCCCGGGCGGCGAGTGTCTCCACAATCTGCGCGTATGGCGCGGCGGCCGGCTGCTGGGATTCGGACCGGCGGCCGCGTCCTACGACGGCAAACGCCGTTATCAGGAGCCGGCCTCGCTCGCCCGGTGGCTGGCGGGGGAGCCTCCGGCCGACGACTATCTGCCGCCGGAGAGGCGCCGCCGCGAGATCTGGGTCATGAACCTGCGCACCGTCGCCGGCTGGCGGCGCGGGGAGTTCCTGTCGCTGCCCGGGGCGACCGCCGGGGAATGGAGCCTGCTGCTGGACGACGCCCGCCGCATAGAGGAGATGTTTCCGGGAACGCTGGAATACACCGGCGACGGCCTGCGCCTGACCGAACGCGGCCTGTCTTTCTGGGACGATCTGGCGGCGGAGTGGCTGTGACGTTGAATTTCCCGCCGCGCGGCCGCGTCCGCGGCTTGACGGAAGCGTGCTCCGGATGTATCTTCCCCCCGCTGCGGGATTGTTTCCGCGACACCGCGGGGGAGGATCCCGGACGGGTCGCCCCGCCGCGCCCATGAAGGATTCATCCCGGCCGGACACAAGCTATGACATCGATCGAATCGACCACCTACCCTCCGGCGCACCGGTTTCTGCTGGAAATCTGCTTTGACGGCTCCGGATACGGCGGCTGGCAGATTCAGCCGCGCAGGCCGACGGTGCAGGATGTGCTTCAGCGGACATTGTCCCGCCTGTACGGCGGCGTCCGCATCCATGTCATCGGCAGCAGCCGGACGGACGCCGGAGTGCACGCGCTGGGATTCGCGGCGTCATTCCTGGCTCCGGAGCGGCCGGCCATACCGATGGAGAAAGTCCGCTCCGCGCTGAACCGCCTGATGCCGTCCGACGTGCGCGTCGTTTCGATCCGGGAGGTGCCGCTGGCGTTTCACGCCCGCCATGACGCGCTGGGGAAGGCGTACACCTATGTGCTGAACCTCGGAGGCGACTCCCCGTTCTCCTCCAGGTACAGCTGGCGCCCGCGCCGCGCAATCCGTCCGGATCTGATGCACGAGGCGTCCCGGCGTCTGGTCGGAACGCACGATTTCTCCAGTTTCGTGGTGGAGCGCGGCAGAATCGAGGACGCGGTCCGCACGATATACCGGATTGATCAGGACTGTTTCGGCAGCTATGTCTGCATGACTTTCGTCGGAAACGGCTTTCTGTACAAGATGATCCGCTGCATGGTCGGCGCGATCGAGGCTGCGGGAGCCGGAGCGATTCCGCCGGACGGGATCGACGCGATCCTCGCCGCCGGGGACCGTGCCGCCGCGCCCGACACGGCGCCGCCTCACGGACTGTTTCTGGACAGGGTGTTTTACGACGGGGAGGAGATGCGCCGGTTCCGGCTGGAACATGTGCCGTTCTTCCGATAGCGCGCCGGGCTTCCGGGGAACGGACGGAACGACGGGGAACGGCGCGGCGGCGGCATTCAAAGCGGAAAAGCCGGCGCTGTGGTATGACCGGGCGTTCCGGATCCGTGCCGTCACGGACGCTTCATGACGCGGTGCCGGTGACCGGCGGAGGACAGAAGAAAGGACCGAGGCGGCCGTCCGTCTGAAAACAGGAGATTCCCATGATCCTGATCGACGCGTATTCCCAGATTTTCCGCAGTTACCACGCGGTGCGCAGCCTGAGCAATTCCAGAGGCGAGCCGACCAACGCGCTGCTGCCGTTCACCAAACTGCTTCTGAAACTGGATCACGATTTCCGCGACCCGCTGGGCGCGATGGTCTTCGACTGCGGCAAAGTGCAATTCAGGCTGAAGCTGTGCCCGGAGTACAAGGGCAACCGTCCGCATATGCCGGACGATCTGAAGCGGCAGATTCCCGTGCTGAGAGAGTTGTCGGCGGCTTTCGGATGGCCGATTCTGGAGGAACCGGAATACGAAGCCGACGACCTGATCGCCGCCCTGGCGCTGGCTGCGGTCGAGCCGGTGCGCATCGTCAGCTCCGACAAGGATCTGTCCCAGCTTGTTGATCGGCGCGTCTCCATCCTGCTGCCGGGCAGGGACGGCTCCGGCTGGGAAATCCGCGACGAAGCCGGAGTGATGAAGAAATTCTCCGTCCCGCCGTCGGCCATCGTCGATTACCTGTCGCTGCTGGGGGACGCGTCCGACAACATAGCGGGAGTGAAAGGGGTCGGCGCGAAGACCGCGGCGGAATGGCTGCGGCTGGGCTCGGTCGACGATCTCCTGGAGCACCCGGAAAAAATCGCCAATCCCCGCCTGCGGGAGCAGCTGCTGAAATCCGCCGATGTCCTGGCGCGCAACCGGCGGCTGATCCGGCTGCGGACGGATCTGCCGGCGCGCCTGTCGCCGGTCTCGGCCGTCTGCGGACGCCGGACGCCGGACTGGAAGAAAGTCATTGAAATCTGCAGACGCATGGAACTTCACGGTCTCCTGCGCCAGTTGAAAGATCTTCATCGATGCGGCGGCTCCGACGAGGACGAGCTGCCGCTGTTCGACAGCCCCGGACCGGAGCCGGCGCGGACTCCGGAGCCGGAGCAGGGCGATCTGTTTAGAGATCTTTAGCCGGAGCGCGGACCGCAGGTCGGCCCGGCGTGAGAATCAGCCCTCCCCGTCCGTGCACGGCGCCGCCCCCACTCACGAAATCGGCGCGGAGAACGGTTTCACGGCGTGAAAAAATCCGGATCCGTTTTCACAGATCCGGATTTCGAGGCTGCGTTGAAAAAACCGAATCACTCGGCGTCGAAAAATCCCCGGTAGAGCAATCCGGCCAGCAGGGCGCCGACAATCGGCGCGACGAAGAACAGCCAGACCTGCGACAGGGCGCCGCAGCTGCCGGCGAAGGCATGCACCAGCGCCGGACCGAAGCTGCGCGCCGGATTGACCGACAGATTGGTCACGGGGATGCCGATCAGGTGGATCAGCGTCAGGCAGAGACCGATAGCCACAGGAGCGAATCCCTGAGGAGCCTTCTTGCTCGTGGCGCCGCAGATGACGACCAGGAACACGAACGTCAGCACCACCTCGACCAGCGCGCCTGCCAGAAGTCCGTAATGAGCGGGCGACGAATCGCCGTATCCGTTGACCGCGAAGCTGAGATTCTGAGGCAGCATGCCCGCCTGCCCCGCCTGAATCGCCCACAGCACGAAACACGCGATGACCGCTCCGATCAGCTGCGCCACGATGTACGGCAGAAGATCCTTCTTGTCGAACCGTCCGGCCGCGCAGAGCCCGATGCTGACCGCAGGATTGAAGTGACCGCCGGAGACATGTCCGAAAGCGTACGCTCCGGTCAGCACCGTCAGACCGAACGCCAGCGAAATGCCGGCGTAACCGATCTGCGAACCGGCGAGCACGGCGGCACCGCAGCCTCCCAGCACCAGCCAGAAAGTGCCGATCAGCTCGGCGACGGTCTGTTTCGATACGAAGTTCATGATGAAACCCTTCCTTTTTGTCTTAGCGGGACGACCGACCCGGCGCTCTCCGACCACCGGCGGAGCATTCCACTCGTCTCCGGAACTCTCCGATCCCGCGCGGAAACCGCCGCAGGGGAACCGAAGCCCGTGAGACGGAATCCGACCGAGTCCTGTCGCGCCGCATCCGGCGTCCCGCCGGTTTAAAGATTGCCGTCAAAACCACATTGACGCTCCGGCGGGAGAATATACCGTGTCGTTTGAAAAATGCAAACGCCGCCCGTTCCGGCCGCACCGTTCCGCATCACGGCATGGTTCAGAGCGGCATGCCGGGAGGCGGAGGGAGAGACGGAACGGGCTCCCGGAAATCGTCTGCGGCGCCCGCGGCCGGGATCATGGGCGATGACGGACTCGAACCGCCGACATTCACGGTGTAAACGTGACGCTCTAGCCGACTGAGCTAATCGCCCCCGACGCACCGCCGACACGGAATATAGTCCTTTGGCGGCATAAATGCAATTTTTCCCGCTGAAAATCATGAAATCCGTCCGGCCGGGAGACGGCGCTGCCGCGCGAAGCCTCCGGAGGAACGCCCCGCCGTCCCGTCGCTCCGTCGCGGTGGGAATGTGCGCGGCGCCGCGGATCCGGCGCCGCAGACGGTTTTACCCTGATGCCGTCCGAACTGACGGCAGTTCCTTGTGACGAAGATATGGATATTGAGCATTATTTCACTTCACAGCCGTCCCATGGGATGAGCACATCGCCATCTACATGGCGGAAGCTTCCTGCGATGCTGCGGGACAGCATCCATCCTGTCGGTGCAAGCACAGCTCCGGAACGGGCTTCCTGCCGGGATTTGCTCCGACTTGAACAAACTCAATGAAAGAAAAAATCGGGAAATGGTGTTCTGCAAGAATCAGAGAAGTAAGCTCAATGTAGTGGCGCAAAAAGGCTGTTTTTCAACCCTGTGGGATGACAGTGAAAAAATATCTTGTTATGGAGAATCCGCCGTCGTCCCGAACCTTATGACGAACACCTGCGGCCGGATGAATTGTTCAGGCGCAACTTCCCTGCGTATGATTCGGAACAGCACCCAGGATTACCGCGGCATCAGAAAAGTAAAAGGCTCAATCGGCAGATTCCGGACAATCCAGTAAAACGAGTAGAGCGCTATGACGCCGAAATATTCCCTGCCGGTCAATGTGACATTTCTTCTTGTCGCCAGACATAAGGTCAGCAGAACACCGGGAAACAGCAGCACATTGGCAGTAAGACATCCGCGAAGATCGCCATGCAGCAGCCTGTACACCGCACGGGTCGAGCCGCACCCCGGACAGTACCAGTGAGTTATGCGGTGAAAAATGCAGGGCGGAAACCACCACACTCCCTGCGGTCCCTCCCTGTACAGCAAATAAAGCGCGACGATGGCCGGAACGGCCACGATCGCGCATGTTGCAGAATTAAGGCCTCTCCTCATCTCATATCATGGGACGCCCGGCCGCATCGCATCTTGTGTGAATCATATCCTGGATCGCCCCCACTGCCGGGAAAATCGTGAGCAGACAGCAGCATGGAGGAATTGCACACATCAGCGCCGTCAGTGCTCTCCGACGGTATCCGGCATAGAAACTATGAGCTCCCAAATTCCCGAGGAAGAGCGCCAGCAATATATAAACCTTCAGACTCTTTGCCGGCCCCGCAGCGAGAGCCTCGATTTCGGCCGTCCGGGGCAGGACGACAGCCGGCTTTAGCAAACCGGTGACCCGACTCACCAGCGAACCCGAATCATCCGTCGACGGCGACGGGGATTTTCCTGCGGAGGAGGTCGTCCCCCCCCCCCCCCCGATCTCAACGCCGCATTTGGGGCAGACACGCACATCCCCCGCCAATTGATTCCCGCAATTCTTACATAACATCGCCAAAACACTCCTTATTGTTTGGTTTTCGCCCTTCAGGGATAACACCTGCAGCTCATCTGTCAAGCCGATACAGCAACTCCTATAGCACCGCCGCAGCTGGGGAACTTGATCGCCTGAAGCGGCAGTGGATTGTTGCAATAGGGGCACTACCTTTTTTTCATATCCCCTTGACTTTAGTCATTGAAGTACTTTCTGTCAGGTTATTCCCGATCATCAGCTCCAGTTTCCGGCACCGATAATCCCGCTGACTCATCCGGCGCATTTATTCCCGGACGCAGGGAGCTAGAACCACTCCCATTTGCCCACCTGCCGCCCGCCGTTGATCTTCGCGGCGATCCTGTAGGCGTCGATGCCGCCGACGATCTGTAGGATGAAACCGAGATCTTCGCTCCAGCATATGATGCAGAGGATGATCAGGAGAATTCCCTTACCGACCTGTCTGTTGTATATCTGTCCGCATCCAGCGAATAGAAACAGAGAGAGCACCGAGGCCAGCCACGGGGACTTCTGCCGCGTCACCGGCGAAGATGCACCCGCCTGACCCGCCGTCTGCGGAACCGTTGCGCCGCAGCTGGGGCACTGGGCCGCCTGAAGCGGCAGTGGATTGTCACAATAGGGACAATTCATTTTCTCTTTTTCTCCTCTTTTGATTTGCTGATGAAATCGGGACGATGTTCCTATCGGAGCCCACGAATCAGAATCTGTCGTTTCCGGAAAAGAACCAGGAGTTCCTGAATGATGACGGAGAGCACCCTCATGTCGGCATCATCGGTTTGCGCACATTTCTTCAGTCTTCCGATCGCGTCGTGTATCCGCGAATCGGCCGTTTCGGAACCGGGGATGCTTTCGGACGCGAAACGCACCGCCTCGGAAAGCTCACGCATCTCCTCCCGAAGCTCCGGTGTCTTAAGTAGCAGATTCTCGTGCTCCGTCTTGAATGATTCGATCTCCACTTTGAAGTTCACGACATCCGCCCGTTCCGCAGCAGCCCTCCGTGCCTGATCTGACACCGCACGGTGAGCCAGCAGAAAGAGAACATGCAGCGTCAGCGCCGTGAAGAGACCGGCGAGCTGCAGCAGGCAGATTGCGTTCGTCGAAGCTTCGGCCGCGTACGGGATGATCATCACGAAAGTGAAAACGAGGTACAGCACGGCGACCAGCACGTTCCCTATGCGGAACGGCATGGCGCGGTCGCGGTGGCCGCCGCCGACATCCATGAACGCAAGAAAAACCATGGCTTCGGCCGCCATCAGCGCACCTGCCGTGTACCAGTAGGCCGTGTTCCTCAGTTCCGGCCGCACGAGAAGCGTTCCGGCGAACAGAGTGATTCCGATGCAGAGGACTCCCGGAATCAGCAGGGCGGTTCTCGGTGATTTGAACATGGTCGTCTCCTTAATTCAGTTTGGTGCCGCATGCCGGACAGAACTTGACGCCGGAAGTCTGCGGCGCTCCGCAGTTCGAACAATCCTTCTGCAGTTTGGCGCCGCACGTTCCGCAGAACTTGACCTTCCCCTGCTGACGAGCGCCGCATTCGGGACATTTCAGTGGCAGAGGCTTGCCGCATGACCGGCACAGCGCCGCGTCCTCCGGATTGTCGCAACCGCACTCCGGGCAACAGAAGAAAACATCTCCGCAGTTCGGGCAGAACTTAGTGCCTTTCGGACTCCTGGTGCCGCACTTGTCGCACTCGATCATCCCTCCTCCCTGCGGCTGCTCAGGCTGTTCGAAGCACGCGCCGCACCCCGGACAGAACGCCGAGTCGGCCGGTGCCGTCCGTCCGCAGCCGGGGCAGCGCACCGCCGGAGAGGCAGGTTGCAGATTCCGCCCGATCATGCTCATCATGTTGCTCATCGGCGCACCGAGCCCGACGCCCATGCCGAGACCGATTCCGGCATTCATGACTCCGGATCCGCCGCCGCTGTTGCCGGCCGCCGTCTCCATGGTGTCGAAAGCGCGCTTCTGCTGGTAGCTGTACCCCATGATGTCCATCTCCGCCTTGGCGGCCAGCGCCTCCTTGAGCTTCCGGACGGCGGGGTCGCGGTCGTCGGTGGAGACGGAGTTGACGTTGAAGCTGACGATCCTGATGCCGTATTCGGCCAGCTCTCCGCTGATCCGCTCTTCGAGCGAAGAGGAAATTTCGTTCAGATGCGCGGAGATTTGAAGGATCGACACCTGCTTCTCAACCAGATATTTGGCGATCATGTCCTTGACGCTGGTGACGATGATCCCCCTGAAATAACCGACCAGAGTCCGCTCCACGAAAGCGGGAAGTGTCCCGACCAGCTTCAGCAGAAACTTCGCGGAATCCTCCACCACGATGCCGTACTGGCCGAACGCACGTACCGGGAGCATGATGTGATACTGCGGATCTTCGAGCTGCATGGCGTCGCTGGTTCCCCATTTCACGTCCAGTTTGAATGCTTTCTGAAGAAACCAGACTTCGGCCGTGAACGGGGTGCTGCCGGTGGCGAGCTTCAGGACACTGGTCAGCACCGGATAGTTGGCGGTGCTCAGCACATGCCTCCCGCTGCCGAACGGTCCGGCGATTCTGCCCTCCTTCAGCAGAATCGCCTCCTGCGACTCCGAGACGATCAGCTGCGTCCATGTCGAAAGCTCCTGACTCGGAAATTTCCACGCTAGCACCCCCGGCGCGGCATCCCATTTCACCACATTGACGACTGCCATGATTTCCTGTCTCCCGTTTGGGTGTCCGTTATTTTTCAGCGTCGATCTCTCCGCAGAGAAGATTGAGTCCGCGCCGCATTGGGAACAACGCGGGCGATGACGAACCCCCGCACCTGCGGGGAACAAATCCACCGCTTCAGAGTCCCTCTGAAAGAGGATATGGAACGGCGCTCTCTCATTTCCTCTTCGCGGCCGCCTCTCCGATTTTCCGTTTCAATTCGATCATGGACTGATCCTGCGGGCGGAGAGCCAGATACCTGTCAAGCGTGTTCAGCGCCTCCTTAGGACTGGAATCGCTCAGCAGAAGCGTCTCCTCCTTCCATGCGGGGGCGTAGGACGGATCGATCCGGTGGATTTCCGTCAGATCCGCCAGCGCCTTGTCCTTCTCCCCGGCATCCTTGAGGTAGAGGGCGCGTTTCATCAGGGTGTACTTGCTTCTGTAGCATTCGACCGCCAGCGTCTGGTCCGCGACGGCGTTCGCGTTGTCTTTCATCTTGTGGCGGAGTCCCGCGCGCAGCCCGTACAGCTCCGACTTCATGTTCCGGTCGGAGCAGACCTGCAGCGCACCGCCGATCCTCGAAAGAGCCAGGTCGAAATTGCCGGTCTCCACATAGACTTTGCTGAGAATGGTGACCGCCTCGACGTTGGACGGGTTCAGCTCCAGCGCGAAATCGAGATCCCTGACGGCGGCGTCTATCTTCCTGCATTCGAGAGCGGCGGCGGCGCGGCGGACGTACAGCTCGTCGTTGCGCGGATCCAGCAGAATCGCGCTGCCGTACTCGTCCACGGCCTCCTCGTACCGCTTCATCTCGAAGAGAACCAGCGCGCGCCAGTTTCTGGCGGTCAGGTAGCCGGCCTCCAGCGCGATGGCCTTGTCCATGTAGACCAGGGCCACGTCGTAGCGATCCTGATAGCCGTAGGACATGCCGAGCTGGTAATAGGCCTCCTTGTAGGCCGGATTGATTTCCAGAGCTTTCTGGAAGCACTCCCTGGCGAGCGCGAACTGACGCGGACGCGCGTTCAGGTAGCAGCATCCCAGATTGTAGATCGCCGTGTCGAATTTCGGATTCAGCTCGATGGCTTTCCGGATTTCCGCGATCGCCTCGCTTTTCTTATTCATGGCGTTCAGGATCAGACCGTTCCACAGATGCGCCCACTGCGACTGCGGATCCAGCTTCAGCGCCCGCGCGATCACCTCCGACGCCTCGGAGAGCCGTCTGCGGTTGAAAAGCAGCGTCGCGTATCTGACCTGCGCGAAAGAGTTGTCCGGATTCAGCCGCATGGCGTGCCGGATGGATTTTTCGGCCTGTTCATAATCCCGCAGCGCCGTGTAAATCTGAGACTCCAGAATATATCCTTCCTCGCGTTCCGGGCGCAGCTCCTTGAGAAACTTCGCGTCGGCGAGCGCCTGATGGGCGCGATCCAGCTCCTCTCTGTTGAACGGACGATCCAGGTTCAGCAGGAGGCGGACCGCCCCCGCCCCCTTGATGTATGCCTCCTGGAAGCGGTACTCGAAATTCCCGTCGTCCAGATCTATGGCGCGGGAGAGAAGCTCCAGAGCCACCTCCGGGTTGTTCTCCTTTTCATAGAGCTCCCGCGAAACCGCCGCGTAGCGGTCGGCCATTTTGGCGATCTGGAGCTTTTCGTAATACCATGCGCCCATTTCGGAGCAGGTCCAGACGAAGCCGGCCATGATGCCGACGAAGCCGCACAGCTGTAACGCGTATTTCCTCCAGCGTTTCTCGCGGTTCTGCGCCGCCTTGTCCTGCTCTTCCTTCCATTCCAGCAGAACCGCCTCCAGGGACGCCAGTTTCTCCGCCATATCTGCAAACTGCGGCCGATTGTCGCTGTTTTGTCTTTTCATTGCACTGGCTCCTGCCGGCCGGCGGCGTCTCCCCGAAACCGGAAACGCCGCCGAGCATGCTTCACTTGTTGACGAAGAGATCCGACGACCCCAGAGAGCCGACGCTCTTCTGAATGTCGGAGTAGCTGCCGACGAACATGACGTTCCGCGCCGCCGGATAATTCCGACGGAAATTCTCCACCCGCACGTCGCGATCCGCCGGATAGGCTTCTCCGAATCCGTTGTTGAGCTTCTTCAGCCGCTCCAGCACTCCGGACAGCGCGGCGGTGTCATATCCCGCCGCGCTGCCGAGACTGACGGCGCGCCGGTCGGCGGCGGCCTCGAACTCGACGTTGTAGCCGGTGGGGAGGGTGTCGCCCACCATCATAGCCAGCTCCGACATCTTGGCCAGAGCCTTCGACTTGGCCTCCTGCGCCTCCTTGAGCGCGGCGGAGACCGCATCGTCGATTCGCTGCTGCTGAACCGCAGGATCCAGACGGTCGAAGAACGGAACGGCCCGCGTGACCTCGGTCGCCTGATCGACGATGGCCTGCTTCACGGCAGGATCATTGAGATCGGTGGCCTCGTCCAGAGCGGCCAGGGAGAAGGCCGCGTAGTTCTCCGCTCCCATGTCGCGGACGCTGTGATGAAATTCAAGGTGTCCGATCTCATGGGCGAGAATCATGGCGAGCTCGTTCTCGTTTTAGAGGAATTTCAGCATGCCGGTCGTCACGATCACGAATCCTCCTGGAGCGGCGCAGGCGTTGACGGTTTCATCGTCCTTAAGAACCAGCACGTGATATCCGCTGAACGTCTGCGGCATGGCGGACTTCTTCAGCAGCTTCCCGACCACGTCCGCGACGTACAGGGTGACCGGATGATCCGGCCTGAGCGCTTTCGGCATCATGAACGCCGCCAGCCCCGCCCCGAGGTCGAACTCCTGATAGGGACCGATTTCGGTGAACGCCTGAAGCGGCGGCAGCCCGAAAGTGGACTTCTGCTGTTTCGGAAGTTCCGCGGCGGCACGTCTGCCGTTCTGGGCGACGATGTAGTCGGTCAGAGCTTCCGGATGCGCGGTTTCCGACGCCGCTTTCGTCTTTCCCGCCGCCCCGAGCATCAGACGCAGCGAACCGGGACGGTAGCTCCCCGCCTGTTCCAGCTCGGCGTCGCTTTCCTGGTGCTTGGCCGAGGTGAAATTCTTGACCTTGGCCTCGCCGCGCGGCGGCAGCCCTTTCAGCTGCGCATCCCAGAGCTGTCTGCTGATGACCGCTCCGCCGGGAGCATAGAATTTCACGCCGTTCCGGACGGAGCGGACCCACGGATCGGCCTGATCCGCCGACAGATGCCCTGTCGGCTGCACAATTTCCTCCGCAGTGAAGCTGTCTCCGAGATTCAGGGACGCGACAATTTTGGAATCCGCCGCCGGCGCTTCGTAGACCGGCAGAGTCTGGACGGAGACGTGATATTCCTCGCCAGGCGCTTTCGCGGTGCTGAAGTTAAGGGTTCCGCACCCAGTCAGCATCCCGCAGCCGATCGCCGCCGCGAAAACGGCGGCCCGCCGCATCGCATGACGATCCGCCCTGACACATCCGGCATCGTTATTTTTCTTTCCCATAAGCGACATATCCTTGGCTTGTTTGTCGTTGAAATTTTCGATTCAGCAAAGCGGCGGCGAACACCGCGGAACGGCGGCGGGATGGTAGCGTGACAGATGGGATTTGACGGCGGTCGTCTCTACGCAGGCCTCCGTCACGGTTTCGGTTCCGTGGGCACGGACCGCCGCGCCGCGCATCCGGACAGGACGTCCAAAGGCGGATCTGCTGCGGAAAAACCGGCGGCGGACGAGAGCCGTCGACGGACAAGACGGGAAAATGAAAATCGTCAGGACACGGAACGCCGGAGGAGGAAAAGACGGGATAAGACCATCGGAAGAGAATCCGTCCCGAAAACCGGAGGCCGGAGGAAGCAAGCTTTTATTTTTATAAAATAAATGCTTGCTTGCTTGCAGTCAGATCAGAGAAAGACGGCACGGGACATCCACCGAAAATCCACGGAAATGAAACGATCTTCGCTGCCGTCATCTCGTCTTTCTCCTGACGTGAGGATAAAAAAAACACCGCCCCGCCGAAACGTCCAGTCGATCCCGGCGGAGTCCGCTCGTTAAAATACAGTGCTCCCGCCGCGGAATGCAAACGTTCCACTGAAAAAAATTTACGTTTTTTTACGGATGAACGTCCGCGTCCCCGCAAACGGACGCTTCTCCTGCTGACGGATCCGCCTGCACGCGGACGGATGGACGGAGAGAAATCTCCGTCCGACGGCGTCTGAATCCGGAATCCGGCACATCGCGTACCGGATTTTCTTATGAAATCGGCGCCAAAACGGCGCCATAACAGGCTGAAACGGGATTCTTACGGGTTTCCGCAAGTCGTTGCTTCGCGGCGAGTCGGAATTGGTACACCCGATGAGATTCGAACTCATGGCCTTCTGCTCCGGAGGCAGACGCTCTATCCAGCTGAGCTACGGGTGCCGGACAACCGGCAGTAATATAGCCCCGATTCGCTCTTTTCAAAGGACGGATCCCGGCCATTTTGCCTTTTTCGTCCGCGATTCCATGCCCGGGACGCGCCGTCTGAACAAAAATTCCCGCGCATGTCGCGACCTGACACGCCTCTCAGATTTCTGAATCATCCTGATTCACTGCGTTGAAAAACAGTCCGCCCGCGGCGATATTACGGCACTTCCGGCCGCTTCGGCGCGTGGAATTCGCGAACCGCGCGGCCGCCAACACGGAGGAGATTAGCATGCGTAAACTGTTGCTGTACGGAATACTCGCCGCAGGCATCGCCGTCTCCGTCTGCACGGCTTCGGCCGGAGACGTCACCGGACTGCTGCGCGACGGACGCTGGATTCACAGGCTGCGTCCCGATCATCCCAGGCTGTTTCTCAACGCCGACATGCTGCCGCTTCTGAGGAGTCGCGCAGCAGCAGCGGCGAAAACGGAATTCGACGCCCTGAAGAAGAATGTCGATGCCCTCCCCGACGACGCCCCGGTCATCATGGAGACCTCCCTGTTCGACAGACTTCCGGACGGCGGCGTCAAGCTGCACAATCCGTCGCAGCAGGGACACACACTGTTCCGCTACAACGGCAGCGATCAGGCGGCGGACGCCGCCATGCTGTACCTGCTCACCGGGGACAGGAAGTACTTTGAAAAGGCCAAGGCGTACTTGAAACTCGCCAATCACGTCCTCGCCTGGACGGCGGACGCCGGCATCTGGGCCGACCTGGACGGCAACACGAGGATAAAGTCCCTCGCGGCATGGGACTGGATCTACAACGATCTGACTCCGGAGGAACGCAGGGAGCTTCTCATGCCGCTGCTGGATTACATCACCAAGTCCCAGCCCGGCGGTTCCTACAGTTTCCGCCGCACCATCGGCAGCTTCACCGACGGCAACTACGGAGAGACCAGCCTCGAGTGGTACGCCGGAATCGCCGCTGCGGGCGCGGGGATCGACGACGGGCGCGCGGAGAAGATGTTGCGCCGCGGAGCGCGGCTTTTCGTCGACATGATGGATTACCGCGAGCGGATTTCCGGCGGCACCGGCCTTCTTTCGGCCATCACTCCGGCGTACAGCTTCGGCATCTACCCCTACTCCACGTTCCACTTCTTCCACACATGGAAAGCCGCTTTCGGCGATGATCTGAGCCGCCGCTGGAGCCAGATGTGCGACTATCCCGTCTGGTTCGAATGGTCGGCCATCAGACTGGATCCGAGCGGAAAGTTCCTGTACTGGGGTCTCGGCGATCAGGAGCACCGCGACAACATGTTCTCCAGCGCCGCGATGTACACCCATCTGGCGCAGACAATCCACTTCTACGGCGCGAGCCATCCGGACAAGGCGGAGCAGGCCTACGCCCTGATGGCCAGACTGCCTGAAAGTCAGCGCAGGGTGTCGGTGCGGTTCCGCAACCTCCTGCCGGGATACTCCTTTCTGCCATTCCTTCTGACCGGCTTCGATCCGGACCGCGTCGCCGCCGCGAAACCGGCCGCGGTTCGGCACCTGCCCTACTTCTACGCGCCCTCGTTCGGAGTGCTGTTCATGCGCTCCGGAACCGGGGAGGACGACACGTTCGCAAGCTTCCGTTTCGGATCGGAGAACACCAACCATCAGCATTACGACGAGCTGAGCTTCATCATCTACAAGAGGAACTTCCTGGCCCTGGACGCTGGAAGCCGCTGCGAGACCGCCCACCACCACATGTACGCGGCGCAGAGCGTCGCCCACAACACTCTGCTGATCCATCAGGAGAAGGAGCCGGTGCCGCCGTTCTGGAAAGCATGGGGATACAAGCCGGACGGCAGAACCTATTACAACCACGGCGGGCAGAACACCATGGGCAAGGCCAAGGCGCTGGCGCTGCGCAGCTCCGGGGATTTCATCTACGCCGCCGGAGACGCCTCCGGCTGTTACTCCGCGGAGAAATGCAGAGAGGCCGTCCGCCAGTTCGTCTGGCTGAAACCCGACGTCTTCGTAGTCTACGACCGCGTCGCGTCGGCGAGGCCGGATCAGAGGAAGGAATTTCTTCTCCACACTCAGACGAAGCCCGTCGAGATCGACGGGCGCACCCGCCGCGTCGAGCACGGCGGGGTGCTCTTCGTCCGCACTCTCCTGCCGGAGAAAGCGGTCATGCATCAGGAGGGAGGACAGGGCAGGGAGTTCTTCGCGTCAGGGAGAAACTGGGAGATCAACGATTCGCCTGACTGGGACAAATCCTACCTGCTGACCGGCAAGTGGAGGCTGGAGGTCGGCGACGCCGTCCCGCGGCAGCGCACGGAATTCCTCCATGTTCTTCAGGCCGCCCTGCCGGGGACGGAACGGATGGCGGACACCGAGCTCTTCCGCGACGGCGCCTGCGACGGAGTCCGTCTGACCGACCCGGCCGGAGTCCGCTGGGAACTGAAATTCAACCGGACCGGGGCGGTGGGTCTGCATCTCCGCCAGACCGATGCGGACGGCAAGGTCGTTTTCGACGGTCAGCTCTCGGGAATGGAGAAGCTCCGCTGATCCCCCGCGGCGATCCCCGCGGTGCGCCGGAACGGCGGCGAAAAATCCCGCCGGCGCTGGAAAAAATTCCGACATGTGCTATATTCGGGGACGCTGATTTTCATATCGGGGACCCGGACATGCCGGGCGCACAAACAAACAGCAAAGGCGACTTGGAACATCCGTGCCGAGGATAAAGCCGCCGCAGACAAAGCACGAGGAGGTTGCAGATGTCGAAAGTCACGATCAACGATTTGCTGGAGGCGGGGTGTCACTTCGGGCATCAGACCCGCAGATGGAATCCCAGGATGAAGGACTATGTCTACGGCGCCAAGAACGGCATTTCCATCATCGATCTCGGCAAGACCATGTACCAGATAGCCGACGCCTGCAACTTCCTGCAGAGAGTCGTCATCAAGGGAGGGGAGATTCTCTTCGTCGGAACGAAACGTCAGGCCAAGGAGCTGACCCGCGGGATCGCCGAGAAGACCGGCATGCACCACGTGTCCGAACGCTGGCTCGGCGGCACGCTGACCAACAACGTCACCATCCGCAGAAGCATCACCAAGATGGCGGAAATCGACGCGGCGCTGCAGTCCGAGGACGTCAGAAGCATGACGAAGAAGGAAGTGTCCACGCTCGCCCGCAACGCGGCCAAGCTTCACCGCGATCTCGACGGCATCGCGTCGATGAAGAAACTGCCTGCGGTGCTGGTGGTCATCGACGTCTGCAACGAGATCAACGCGGTGCGGGAGGCCAACAAGCTTCATATCCCGATTGTGGCGATCGTGGACACCAACGGCGACCCGACCTTGGTGGATTACCCGGTCGCGGCCAACGACGACGCCGTCAAATCGCTGCAGATCATCGTCGACCTGTTCGCCGACGCGGTTCTGGCGGCGAAGGAAATCTATCAGAAGAAGGTAATCGAAGAGAAGGACTCCGAGGAAGCCGCGAAGAAAGCGGCCGACGACGGCGCGGAGGATGCGCAGCAGGACAAGCAGCAGGAGAAGCCGAAGCGCGCGCCGCGCACGCGCAGGAGCGACGGAAAGAGCGACGGAAAGACCAGGCGCACGCCGCGCGCCGCCAAGGCCGCCGCCCCCGCCGAGGACGCGGCTGCGGCGGAACCGGCCGCCGACAAGCCGAAGACCGAATAGCGATTCACTGGAGGAAAAGATATGATCAACGCTGATATGGTGAAAGCCCTCAGGGAAAAGACCGGGGCCGGGATGATGGACTGCAAGCGCGCTCTCACTGCGGCCGGCGGCGACATGGACAAGGCGGTGGAGGAGCTCCGCAAGCACGGCGCGGCGAAGGCGGAGAAGAAGTCCGGCCGTGCCACGAACCAGGGCAGGATAATCGCCGTGATTGAAAACGGCAGAGGGGCGATGGTCGAAGTCCTGTGCGAGACGGATTTCGCCGCCAACACGGATCGCTTCCGTGACTTCGTGCTGGAAGTCGGCAGAAGTGCGCTGACCGCGGATGCCGAAGGGGATGTCACGACGCAGGTCAACGAACTCAACAGGGACAAGCTGATCGACAGAATCGCCACCATCGGCGAAAACATGCAGATCCGGCGCGCCCTGAAGTGGAACGCGTCCGGAACGCTGGGCGACTATCTGCACATGGGCGGACGCGTCGGGGTCATGGTCGAGGTGGAGGGGGAAAGCGATCCGGGTCTGCTGAACGACCTGTGCATGCATATCGCCGCGTTCCGCCCGTCCTACATCTGCAAGGACTGCGTGCCGGAGGAGGTCGTCGCCAGGGAACGCGAAATCGCTGCGGCGCAGCAGCAGCAGTCCGGCAAACCCGCCGACATCATCGACAAGATAGTCGAGGGAAAGATTCGGAAGTTCTACAGCGAGGTCTGTCTGGTCCATCAGCCGTGGATCCGCGACGACAAGACGTCGTTCGCGAAACTGAGACCGGGCGCCCGGGTGAAGCGTTTCGTGCGCTGGGAAGTCGGCGAGGAGCTCTGACGGGGTACTCCGACGTTTCGGCTCAGTCCCCCCGCGCGGAACCGTCCTGCGGGGGGATCGTTTTTTTCGCGGCGCCCCCGCCCGCCCCCGCTGCGGACGACATGCGGTGCACGTCAATGAGCGATTTGCTGAAAATTGAACGGCTGTCAAAAAGCTACTCCGACGTTCCGGTTCTGACGGACATCTCGCTGACGCTGCCGTCCGGAACGATTCTCGGCCTGATCGGCGAGAACGGCGCGGGAAAGTCCACGCTGATCAAGTGCCTGACCGGGCTCGAACGCCGCGACAGCGGACGGATCCTGCTCGACGGCCGTCCCGCGTCTTTCCAGAACACCTCGCAGGCGGCGGCGGCGGGCATTTCCTATGTTCCGCAGGAGTTCAACCTGATCGGCGGACTGTCGGTCTGCGAAAACCTGTTCCTCGGCAGAGAGCCGCGGACCGGACTTGGTCTGCTGGATCGGACGAGGATGCGGCTGGACGCCCGCAGGACGTTGTCGAGGCTGCAGGTGGATCTGGATCCCGATTCCCCCGTGGACTCGTTGAGCGTGGCCGAAAAGGAGTTCGTTGAAATCGCCCGGGCTCTCAGCCGGCAGTGCCGTCTGCTGATCATGGACGAACCGACCACCGTCCTCAACAGGCGGGAGGCGGATCTGCTGTTCGGCATCATCAGAGACCTGCGGTCCGCCGGAGTGTCGACCATCTTCGTCTCGCATAAGCTCCGGGAGGTGAAGGAGCTCTGCGACGAGGTCGCGGTTCTGCGTGACGGGAGAATCGTCGGGAGACATGCCGCCGGGACGCTGGAGCCGGACGCCATGGCGAGGATGATGGTCGGACGCAGATTCTCCAGAAAGTTTCCGCCGCGCCGCGAGCCGAAATCGGACGCTCCCGTGCTCCTTGCCTTGTCGGAAGTTTCGGTGCCCGGAGCGCTGGAAGACATATCGTTCGAACTGCGCAGCGGCGAAATCCTGGGAGTGGCCGGACTGGGAGGAAGCGGCCGCAGCGAACTGGCCGAAACCATTTACGGTCTGCGCCGGATATCAAAGGGGAGCATGACTCTGAACGGGAGGCGGGTGCGCTTCCGTTCCGCGCCGCAGGCCGTGCGCGCGGGGATAGCGCTGCTGTCCGAAGATCGTCAGGGAACAGGCATCCTGCCGGATTTCACGATGACTCAGAACATAACCCTGACATCGCTGTCGAAATACGGGCGATGGTTCATCGACCGCGACGCCGAACGCAGGCGGGCGGAATATTACCGGAAGCTTTTCCGCATCCGCGCCGGCGGCACGGAGATGCCGACGCGTTTCCTGTCCGGGGGCAACCAGCAGAAAGTCGCCATCGCGAAAGGGCTGGACACGGATCCGAAAGTGTTCATTTTTGACGAACCGGCCAGAGGCGTGGACGTGGGTGCCCGCTGCGAGGTGTACGACTTCATCCGCAGTCTGGCGGACAAGGGCGTCGCCTGTCTGCTGATCTCCTCCGATCTGGAGGAGATCATCGGCATGTGCCGCCGGGTTCTGGTCATGCGCGACGGCAGACTGGCCGGAGCGGTCGAAGGCGACGACGTCAACGAGGAGCGGATCATGTATCTTGCAACCGGAGTGAGATAGAAATGACGATGAAATTCTCAATTCATGCGCTGGCGCGGTGGAGGCCGTCGCTCAGAACAGGAGGGTCGTATCTGGCGCTGGCCGTGCTGCTGGCGGTCTGCTGTCTTTCCAGCGAAGGCTTCCGGCAGTCGCAGAACCTGTTCAACATTCTGCGCCAGGTGTCCTACAGCGGAATCATATCCATAGGCATGACGCTGATCATCGTCGGAGGCGGCATCGATTTGTCCGTAGGCTCGTTGCTGGCGCTGTCGGGCGTGCTGGGAATCATGGCCATGAACCATGTGGCCGATCCGGCGGCCGGTCTGATTGCGGGTGCGCTGGTCGCCGGAGCCGTCGGCGTCGGAGGCGGGGCGCTGAACGGCGCTCTGGTGGTCATAGGGAGAATTCCGCCGTTCATCGCCACACTGGGCACGCTGTCGGTCTTCCGATCGCTGGCTCTCTATGCCGCGGACGCCGGACTGGCCAGCAGCGGCAACGAACTCTTCGGCCGCCTGGGAGGCGCGTCGTGGCTGTCGGTGCCGCTGCCGGTATGGATACTGTTCTGCGTCACGTTCTTGTTCGCGGTCTTGCTCAACCGGACGCGGTTCGGACGGCATCTGTGCGCCGTCGGCTCCAGCGAGCGGGTGGCGGAATTCGCCGCCATCCACACCGGACGCGTGCGCTTCCTGACATACATCCTTTCCGGCGCCGCCGTCGGCGTCAGCGCCATACTGCTGGCGGCGCGTCTCAATTCCATGAGCTCGACCAACGCCGGGCTCTCCTACGAGCTGGATGCCATCGCGGCGGTGATAATCGGGGGCACCGCGATGTCCGGCGGACGGGGATCGGTCTGGGGCACGCTGGCGGGAGTCCTGATTCTGGGGATCGTCTCCAACGTGCTCGACATGTGGGGCGTCTCGGTCAATCTGCAGGGAACGGTGAAAGGCGCGGTCATCGTCGCGGCCGTGCTGATCCAGCGGAAACGCTGAACCGGGGCCGTCAGCCGGAGGAAGGACGGTCCGAATAAAGAAACAGCCGCTGACCGCAGTTTCCCGGAAGCTCGAAGACATCGGTGAGGCACCATGACAGACCGTGCGAGATCCTGCGGACGTCGGCGAGTTCCGCTTCCGCCTGCCGCGGCGTCTTGTAGAGAATGAAACGGCCGTCACGGTTCGGAAAGTTCCGGGCGTCCCTCCAGATTTCGCTCGCCGGACCGACGGCGCGCGCGGTGACGACGTCGAACCGACGCTGGTGTTCCCGCCGGCGGTTGAGCTCGCAGGATCGTCCGGCAAGCGTCCTCAGATTCCGCAGCCTCAACACCGCCGCCGCACGTTCGACAAACGCGATTTTCTTCCCGGTGGAATCGACGGCCGTCACCTGAAGCCCGGGGAAAGCCATGGCCAGCACCAGCGACGGAAAACCCGCCCCGCAGCCGATGTCCGCTACCCGCAGAGGTTCAGTCCTGAATTCCGGGAAAAAGCGGGCGATCGACAGCGAGTCGGCCACATGCTTCGTCTCGAAGTCCTCCGGCGCGACGATACGGGTCAGATTCACCGTCCGGTTCGCGTCCGTCAGCAGCCGGAAGAGCTGTCCGGACTCCCGCGCGAAGCGTTCCGGATCCGCCGCTCCGCATTCCGACGCAAAGGCGACAAGATCGAACATCGCCGCTCACTGTGCTTTGGGCAGCAGTCCGCCGAGCAGGGTGGCGACGCCCAGCAGCAGCAGAAATCCGCATGTAAACAGACGGAGGCGGACCTTCCCGCAGAGAGCCCGCAGCAAGTCCCTAAGCCAGTACGGCTTTCCGGAGATGCAGATGCCAAAAACGCCGATTATCCAGTAGAGAATCGCCAGAAAAGGCGCCCCCTGCGTGTGAAAATCGAACGTGCCGTGCACGAAATGGTAGGAGACGAGTATCAGCAGACCGCCGGCGGCGCGCGCGAACAGATAATCCAGAAAACAGTATCCGAGAACCGTCCCGCCGATCGCCATGGGCCACAGATACGGCACCATCCAGTCGAAGACAACCGGCCGCGCGTGCGGGATGCACCAGATCAGCGCGGCACAGCCCAGCAGCGCGCCGACCGCGCGGTTGCGCGGCAGCTTCTCCCAGCGCGGAAGTTTGTCCCCGTTCAGGGTATATGTCCAGCACCCGAGAGCCGCCCAGATCAGAGCGGCCAGCAGCAGCGATCCGCGGAAAAAAAGCTCCTCATTCATGATTCCTCCCCATGACGTCCCGTTCCCGGCGCGTCATTCATTCAGCATTCTCCGACGGCAGTCCTCGATTAATTCCCGTGAAATGCTGCCCGGAGACGGAAGCATGGGAAACGACTCGGGAGAAAACCAGCCGGCGTCGGAGATTTCCTCGCCGTCCGCCCGCAGTTCGCCCGACGCGTACTCGGCATGAAATCCCAGCATCAGCGAGTTCGGAAACGGCCAGCTCTGACTGCCGAAGTAGGCCAGGTTCCTGATCTCGATTCCCGTCTCCTCCAGAACCTCGCGGCGCACCGCGTTCTCCAGATTCTCACCGGCTTCCACGAATCCGGCGATCAGACTGTACACTCCGTCACGGAATTTACGGTTGTGAGCCAGCAGCAGCCGCTCCCCGCGGTGCACCGCCACAATGACCGCCGGGGCCAGCACCGGGAAATACATGGCACCGCACGCCGTGCAGATCCGCGCGCACTCCTTTCCGTGATCGACCACCGCCGCGCCGCAGACTCCGCAGAAACGCCTCCTGTCCCGCCAGAAAAGCAGCTCACGCCCGCGCGAGGCCGCCGTCCGCTCCGCCTCCGGCAGAGCCTGCAGCGCCTCTCTGAGATCCAGAGCCTCCACTCCGGCGATCCCCGGACAGACCGGCAGGTTCAGAGCGCCGCACAGACGCCCGCCGAAACGCCCGACCCGCACCATCTCGGCCGGGCTCCGCACCACCGCCGCCGCGCTGGGAAGACGCAGGGAACCGTCCTCCATGCGGGTCAGAAGCAGGCGCCCCTCGGCGAACGCCGCCACCACTGCGGAACCGTCTCCCTGCACGGTCAGCGGAGGAAGCGGTTCGAACCGCGTCATCGACCCGACCTCCCCGCCAGCCCGAAGAAATTCAGCGCATTCTCCGTGGCGAGATTCGCGACATCCTCCACACCGCGTCCCTTCTCCTGCGCGACTCTGGCCGCGATCAGAGGAAGATATCCCGGCGTGTTGGGCTTTCCCCGATACGGAACCGGCGCCAGATACGGAGCGTCCGTTTCCAGCAGCAGCCTGTCGTCGGGAATCAGTTTCAGAACGTCGCGGATGTTGACGGCGCGGGAGAAAGTCACCATGCCGGTCACGCCGAGCCAGCTCCCCAGCTCCAGCATCCTCTCCGCCCATGCGGGAGTGCCCGAAAAGCAATGGATGGTCATGCGTCCCCCCGCGCCGGAGAAGTCTCTCAGGATGCTGTACATGTCTTCATAGGCCCCGCATTCGCCTTCACGGTCCCGGCAGTGAATCACCGCCGGCATCGATTTCCGCAGAGCCAGCGACAGGAAATATTCAAGAACATGCCGCTGACGCCCGCGCGGTACGATTTCATAGAAATAATCCAGACCTATTTCCCCGACCGCCGCGCATCCCGGATCCTCCAGCAGCTCGTCGAAGTCCGCCATCGGCCGCTTTTCGCTCTCCGCGCAGTGCGGATGCAGTCCGGCCGCGAACCATGCGTTCGGCGTTTCCTTCGCGAAACCTCTGGCCAGGAGGCTCGTCTCGTAATCCGTGCCGTTCGCCATCAGGTATAAAATCCCCGGCGCAGGCACGACTCCGCTCGTCCGCAGATGGCGGCGGATGATCTCGCGGTATTGTTCCGGCGTTTCATTGCCGTCGTAATGAAAATGGGTGTCGAACAAATTCATCTCCGCCGTCTCCTGATTCGGGAATCTCCGGCGCCTGAACCGGAACCCGGGTTCCGTCCTCCGCTCCGGAGCCAGCGAAGAAATAGCCGGAATACGGGAAGCATTCCGCATCCGGCCGCGGCGCGCGCACGGAGATCCTGTCCGGAAGCCGCCGGCCGCGGCGCGTATCGGCATGAGCCGGGTAAACCGTCCGTCACACGGAGAGGTGCTACAAGATGTGCGCTCCCGATCGACGACGGTGCCGCCGTCATGCGGCGGCGCGTCAGCGCGACGACAGAACCCGCTGCAGCTCTCTCTGGAAATCCATCTCGTCCTGTTCCGTCGGCTCGCCGGAGACATTGTCGAAACCGCACTGCCCGAACTGATCCATAAACCACTCCGCCCGCGCTCCGGAGCCGAATCTCACCGAGCCGCCGACGACGGCGCCGGGACGCAGCACCCTGCTCAGCGTAATCTCGGTCCTGCCCGGTCCGGCCGCCGCGCCGCGCGTCCGCGACGACTCCTGCCCTGCGGAGTTCTTCGGAGGCTCCGGATCCAGAGATTTCCAGTCGATGTCTTCAATTTCAGCGGCAAGGAGGCGGATCTCCATGAACGTCTTCTTGCAGGAAAACTTGGCGTTGACCTTGTCCTGTATGTCCGAAAGCGACTGTCCAGCGACCAGTTCCTTCGCGATGAACTCCTTGATCTCCTGATTGTCCGCCATAAGCAAAACTCTCTCTCCGATTATGTTCCCCGCGGCGTTTTCCGCCGGACCGATGAACGGCGGCGCCGCCGTCGCGAATCACCTTGAAAGCCGGGGTAATATACACTGCTGAATTGCGAAAAGCAAAAAGACCGGCCGGCCGCGGCGCCGGTCGCGGAACCGACGCCGTCTCCGCAGACGGCGCGCGCCGGATCCGCGACATGCGGCCGTCGCGGAAACCGGAGATGAAACACGGGCGCTCCCCGTGCGTACGCGGAATCACCGGAACATCTTCGCCATCTCCTGCAGATGATCGGGAATCCCGATCCGCTGCGGACACTTCTTCAGGCAGCTTCCGCAGTTGACGCAGGACGACGCCCTCTGCTCCTCCGGCATCGCGTCGTAGACCAGCTTCGCATGAAACAGCGCACCTCCGCTCTTGACCTGATTGTACAGGGCCAGATTCCGGGGGATATCCACCCCCGCCGGACACGGTGCGCAGTAACGGCACGCCGTGCAGGGCACCGCGCTCGATTTCCGGAACACGGACAGCGCGTCGGCAATGACTTTCCGCTCCCCGTCGGTCAGGGGGCGCAGCGGAGAGAACGTCTTGATGTTGTCGGCCACGTGCGACGGATCCGACATTCCGGACAGAACGATCTGCACATTCGGCAGGGATGCCGCGAAACGCAGTCCCCACGACGCGACGCTCGCGGACGAATCGGCCTGCTCGAAGATCCTCTTCGCGCCGGGGGGCAGTCTCACCAGGGTGCCGCCTTTCAACGGCTCCATCACTATCACCGGAATTCCGAGTCCGGTCAGCACGTCATACTGCTCTCCGGAACGGCACAGTTCCCAGTCGAGATAATTAAGCTGGATCTGCGCGATGTCCCACGGGTATGTCCTCGCTATCTGCGCGAGAGTTTCCGGCTCGCCGTGGTAGGAGAAGCCGATCCGCCTGATTCTGCCCTCGGCCTGCTTCTCCTTCATGAAGTCATAGAGACGGATAACGTCCCATGAATTGCGCAAATTTCCTGAGAGGCACTTGAAAAAGGCCTG
>CAYODJ010000006.1:1385-86735 GCA_964402715.1 uncultured Victivallaceae bacterium | reverse complement strand
ATTGAAATAGAGGAAGTTAACATTGCCAAAGAACGAATTTCTTTGACAGAACCCCTCTTCAGGAAAGGGATACAAATGAAATTTCCATCATTTGACCTCAATCCTAGAAGGTCGACGTTGATGGCGCGGAATTATCTCCTCCGAAAACAATAATGAAGCTGCCATGGGACAAAGTATTCACAAATAAAGGGTGCACCATGCATGACGATACGAGATTCCATTCCAGGATTACAGACCGACAGTGATCGTAAAAGCTGGACCGGCAGATACGCAATTTTCAAAAGTCGCCGTGATCAGGATCGACGCTGCCCAGCATCCAGACCGACATCCGTAAATCCTGCCCTTGTCCGACGGTCGTACATATCCGGTGCGCACACGACAAGGTCTCACGGCAAATGCAGAGGCGGCAGTCTCGGATCTGCTTATTGCTTGACGACACGGCATAACCAGTATATGGTATTTGATCATATTTTGTACGGCTCATTTGACACGCTGATCGGCTGCGACGCCGAATGAACCGCGCCGTGCGTCACGATACAACGCGTGGCTGAAAAAACTGATTCATCCCCAGGCGAATATTCTGCAAAACGACACTATTCCTCAGGGTGTCGGGGACACAGGCATTTTGAATAACAGAAAGACAATCTGGAAAGCTGCAGGAATATTGGCGATAATCGCTTTCGCGACTCTTTCTCCCGGTCTATTCATACGAGAACTGGAATCCGGGGACGAAACAAGAGTAGCGGGAATCGCCGCTGAAATGTTCTACGAACAAAACTTTTTACTTCCTCGCCTGAACGGAGAACCGTTTTTGGAGTATCCGCCCCTCTGCTACTGGTTGATTGCCGGAAGCTACGGCATTTTCGGAGTCAATGACTTTGCGGCAAAATTCCCATCGTGCCTCGCGGCGTTAGCGACGGTGCTGCTGACATTCTCGTTTGCCAGAATGCTCGGGCTTTCCGTGGGTGAATCTCTGCTTTCTGGAATCATTCTCATATCCAGCACGCAGTTCTTTTTCGAAAGCCGCACCTGTCGCGTCGACATGCTCCTGACGTTTTTCATGGAACTCGCAGTCTTTTCATTTTACGCGGCCATACACGGTCATTGTCTAGCCAGGCGGATATCTTTCTGGCTGCTGTTTGTGTTCAGTCTCGCCTGCGCCTCATATACCAAAGGATTGATAGGCATACTGCTGCCAGGCGCTGTGATCGGTGCAGCGCTCGTGGCCGACGACATCCGCACCCGCAGCTGCAGCTGGACACAATATGCTGCCGCCGCCTGCGGCGGGATTCTGGCTCTCTGTATTGTCGGACTCTGGTACGCTCTTCTGTGGAACAATGGCGGCTATGAGATGTTTCATTCCGCGCTTGTGACCAACAATTTCGGGCGTTTTAATGGCAGTCAGCAAGACCATGCGGAGTCATTCTTCTACTACTTCGCGAAAATGCCCGCTCTATTCCAACCTTGGCTGCTGTTTCTATTTTGTGCTTTCATATCGGCATTGCGTCATATACGGATCAATCGGACACAAGCGCTTCTACATATCGTTCTGGCCATTTCCGTGCCTTTTGCGTTGCTGTGCTGCGCCTCCAACAAGAGGATTGTTTACCTGCTGCCACTGTGCGCACCATCTTCACTGCTGGTCGCCTGGTTTTTGTTCCACCTGCCCGAGCGCATAAAAATGCGCGTCCGAAAATATATGCCCACGCACATCGGCGTATTGCTGCTGCTTTTCACATTGATTGGATTGGTCGCCGTCGACTTGAGCACCGCCGTGCACCAAAACCGCACGCAATCTCTTCGAAAATTTTTTGAACACGTGGCGGTACGAGAGAGACAAGGCAAGAAAATTTTTCTGGTAGATGTCTCGGAGCGCACACGGGGAGCTTCCTACTTTTATCTCCATCATAACGTGCCGGAGAAAAAACACCATGGCGCACATCCCGATGCCAATGAATGCTGGATCATGAGAAAGAAGAATGCAGGGATAAAAACCTACGCAGATCACCATCTGCTGCTCGAATGGGATGACGGCAAGAACACCACATAGCCGGAATGCATAACCGCGCCATTTGCAGACAGTGCTATCACCTGGCCGGAACCCGCCTCCGACACTCCGATGGGACATTGACGTGACTCCAGCATCACTCGTTCGCTGCACATAAGATACGGCGTTCGACGCAGTTACCACGTTCCCTCCGACAGCCGCATCCCGCACCGTACGTGGGTTCAGGGGTGAGCAACCAATCTAAATTTCCGACCCTTTTACTTCCCGAATCTTGAAAAAGGCACGCATGCTGATATATTCGCGGATGCGTTGCGGTAAAAACGATATCGCCTCCGCGCGGCCCCGCGTCTGCAGTCTTGGAGTTCGCCGTGCATACTTCATCCGACACGCGGTCATTCAACAAGTAGGCTAAGCACATCGCAATGATCATTCTGGGAATCGACCCGGCCATACGCGTCACTGGATACGGGATAGTGAAATTGGAAAACGGAATCTTCTCCGCATTGGATTGCGGAGTCATCAAAAATTCCGTAACCATGCCGCATACACAGTGCTTGAAGCGATTGTCCGGTGGCATCCGCGAGCTGGCGAGCACCTTCTCTCCCGACGTAGCTTCTCTGGAGGAACCGTTCCTGGGGAAAAACGCATCGACCGCCATTATCCTCGGAATGGCGCGCGGCGCTATTCTCGCTGCTCTGGCAGAGAGAGACATACCGTGTTACGCATATTCGCCCAGGCGCGCCAAGAAGACGGCGGTTGGCAACGGAGGTGCGTCGAAAGAACAGGTGGCATTGATGATGGCGGCGCAATTGCGCATAGATGTCGGCCACATTCCGCTCGATGCAACAGATGCGTTGGCTCTGGCCATGTGCCACGGTCAGCTTGCCGCAGGCGGTTCAGGTATCGTCGAGCTATTGACCAGACCAATCTGACTGAACGGCTCAACGGACAGCTTTGCTCATGCCTCGGCCGCATCGCGAACGCGACGATGCGGAGCTTGATCTCGCCGACGGATTGCGGTGCGTGGGGGATGCGAGTATTTCATCCGGAACGCGGTGACTGGTTCCTCTTTTCTCAGGAATAACGAATACCATTCAGCGATTACATGCGAATCGCTCGATGAAGATTGGAGACTGAATATCAATGAAGCCCAGACCAGCATTTAATCCCTATGCCTCCGTATTCCACACCGCATTGTAAAACACAACTGGATGATCCCCTCTCAACTTTTTTAACACAAATGTCTATGAATGAGACAACGGCGTTCCACTGCCGCACAAGATTGCTACTCGGTGACAATGGCGTGGACAAACTGGCTCATTCTCACGTGCTGGTGCTCGGACTCGGTGGTGTGGGAGGCGCAGCGGCGGAAATGCTCTGCCGCGCAGGAATCGGACATCTGACCTTGATCGACGGCGACAAAATCGATTCTACCAACCGCAACCGTCAGCTGCCGGCGCTATCCTCCACAATCGGCCGATTTAAAACCGAAGTGGTTGCGGAACGTCTTCTCGATATCAATCCGGAAATACGGCTGGATGTGCGCCAGGAGTTCGTGCGGCCTGAGACAGTGGAGGATCTGCTGCGTGAACCGCTGGATTACGCGGTGGATGCCGTCGATCAGCTGTCCGCCAAAGTCGCGTTTATAGCAGCATGCCTTAACCATGGAGTCCCTCTGATCAGTTCCATGGGATCCGGCGGGAAGCTGCATCCGGAACAAATCGTACATGCAGATATTTCACAGACCCACCACTGCGCACTCGCAAGGGCAGTACGGCGGAAATTACGTAACATCAACATTCGTGACGGCGTGGAAGTTGTCTTCTCTCCGGAGGCGGCGTCAAGACCGACACTTCCCGCGACGGCGGAACATGGTGCCGGCCGGCATGCGGCGGTGGGAACCATATCCTACATGCCAAACATATTCGGCTGCTATTGCGCGGCACATGTTGTCAACCATCTTCTCGACGGGTCGCCGTCCCGTGCATGACAACGTGAAGCACAGTTGCCATCGCCTCGATTCTTGCGGAAACATTTTCGGCTGCCGACGTGACTGCAGACATCGCCGAACTCCGGATCCCTCCCCCGCCGTTCTGCATATTGAGCCGGACGTTTCACAGAGAAAGCCGAGAATCAATTCCCTCACCAGACGGACATGACAACCTTGAACCGCTTCTCACACCACCGCCCGCCTCTTCTGACGACGGTCGACCCATGCGCAGGATCGGACGCTCTGCACTGCAAACCTGCCCTTCATGAATTATTATCGCATCCGGCGCATCCGGCAACGGCTGCTCCCGAGCATTCGATGAAGTTTGTTCTGCCCGTGATCGACCGCACCGGCAAACCGGCCGGTGAACCAACCGCGATCGACGCTCGCCGGATTGCCGGAGCCATGCGCCTGGCGGAAGGGTACGTTAGATCCTCAAGCAATTCTGCGCAAACGGGCGAATGCGCCTCGACCGAACAGACACTGCGGCATCCTGCGGCGGGGGTGCCGGCATGTTCGGGACGCTGACGCCGTTGCCGTCTCCAGCGAAGTTCCTGCCGGCAATCCCCGCCCCGCGCCGGAAATCAGTTCCACAGCCGGATCATGCAAATCCGCAACCGATCCCGGACGGCAAGGGACTGATTTGCGGAGAAGCCGCGCACGCTCAGTATCCTGTCCGATGCGCACGTGCGCACGGCTAATTTCATGGGGAGTCCATAGTGAAGGCACGTCTCCATTCAACGGTTCCCTTCGGCCAAGGCTCAACGGCTTCCGCACGGATTCAGGCGGAATGACGGAAGATTGAAATCCCGCCACGCCAATGCTATGTTAACGGCGTTTCTGAGTTCGCAACCCAACCAACCGTCGCGCAAAAATGAAAAACATCTCGCTTACGATCAACGGCGTCCTCCTGGACAGACTAACCGTTGCCGAAAAACTTCAGGAAATGCTGGACGGCCAGGAAAAAAGAACGCGACTCGATGACTCGGATGGCATGATCTATGTGTTCAGCAAGGATTGCAAAGAAAGTTTTGTCAATAAGAACCCATATCTTGATTTCGATCTGATCATGGTCGATGTGCGGGGAAAAATCACGGCAATCCACACCATGAGGAGAGCAACCATTCCCGCCGATCTTCCAGCGGGGAAACCATCGGAGGAAGGTCATGGAAAATACCCTGAATATTACAGTCCGACGCCATATCGTTACGTGTTCGAGCTGAAATCCGGATTGGCAAGGCGAATCGGGGCGACGGTGGGAGAGAGGTTGGACGTCGATTACGCGCAGCTGTATCCTTTTCGAAACGCCGAAAACATCCGATATGCTTTTCAGTTAAAGAAGGTCATTTTCAAACAGGACTGGATTGCGCCGCTTCTGATGCGCATGAAGGAAGTCCTGTCGCGCCATGACGCCGTACGGGAATTGATTCTAGATTTCATCGGAGGGCGACATGACATACATGAACTGATATCCGCAGGGTGGTCGCATCTTGTTGGCATCGACACCGAGGAATCAAAAAATTTCTGGTTCCAAAAGGAAATTCGTTCCGGTCAGCAGCGCAGCTGCGCCAGACTCTGTCTCTCCGATCGCGGGCATTTCCGTTATCTCTATTTTTTGCGTCTGGAACAGGACGGCGCATATCTCCCTGTCAACGAAAACGTGAGTTTTGATGCCGAAGTTCAGCTGCTGCACGATGATTTGGAAAGATCGCTGTTGGAAAAGCCTACTCAGACGATAGAAAAGGAGCTGGCGAAATTCGTCCCGAATCCGCAGAATACACCCGCGGGGGAAGAGTGGAGCGAAAATCAGGCGAAATTTCATATCTGGGCAGGCGAATTTTCACGACTCCAAAAGAAGAGCCGATATTACAATTACCGTCTGCTCTACGGAATGCTTCGTTTTGAGAATTTCTGCGATGATGATTCTGTACTGAAGGTTCCGTTGGCCGTCGCCGCGAAGTTGGAAGAGCGGTGGGCGATGGCAAAGCTGATTACGCTCTCTCTGACCAGAGCTTCTGAAAGTAAAAATCCGGATTTCTGGAACAATCTCGGATTCGCACTCGATCATATGAACGAGAAGGAAGCGGCATTATACTGTTTCGGAAACGCATGGAATCTGAAGACTGACATGCTTTATGCGAAAAACCTTTGGCTGATGGGTCTCGCCATAGTGCCGAATCTGCTGAGAATGCGAAACTGGAATTCCCTCTTCCCGATTGCCTCGGCGATGTTGTCGGCGATTCCCGACACGGTGACCGTAAAACTGCAGGTTGAGGTGCTGTGCCTCGTCGGGCTCATTTTCGAGAGTCGCGATGATTCCGAGGAAGCCGCAGATTATTACAGGGCGGCCCGCCAGATTTATCAGGAGAAAAACAAGGAGCAAACGGACTCACTGCGCTGGGATTTCCCGATCCTGTATCAGGCGTTGATGCGCACGACAAGGATGACAGATGAAAAAACATGCCGCCGTTATGTGGAAGCGCAGTTGGAGACTTTCCCGAAAACACCTTTGGAGGCCGGTTTCGACGGCCGTCTGCCGGTTGACTACGTCGAAGGCAACGGACATGGCGATCATTGGAGCTCTGTCGTCAAACCCGAGATCTTCGAGTCGGCTAAATTTTTCGAGACCATGATCCAAGAGGGGGAATTGGTGTCGCAGGGGATAGATTTGCCGGGATACGAACGCGGAGAGGATTCCTTCAAACGCGGAATAGGGTTCCGCTATTCGAAAAAGAATGATTCCAACTCACCGCTGGAGAGCTATTTCCTCGTCGGAGTAACGGCCGACGGCGATTCCAGGCAATTCGCGTCGGCATTCCCAGTTTTCAGGAAAGGCTGCGGCGGCTCCATCATCCGTCCGCTGCGCAGTCTGAACGTCTGGAGCAATGCCATAGAAGCGACTGCGGTGTTCGACCTGAAAGAAAACAGGAATTCTCTGGCATTCTTTCTGCCGAACTACTGCGACGAATTCCTGCGTTTGAAGACGGATACCGCTTATCGAATCGAACTCGGAGCCTTTGCCTATTACGTCGACCTCTTTCAGGAACAGGAGTTCACGATCAAGAGAGGTTACATGCTCGAGGAAGAAAAAATGCGTCTTCGGCAAGCCGGGAAAGACGACAACATCGATTCGGTCAAGCTTCATATGACAAGAGATTTCTGCAACATCACGCGAAGTTTTTCCGGATGGGAGGACGACATCTCCCTGGTCGCCCCGATTGAACGCATAGAGGAATTCATGTTTCTCGGCACGAGGTGCCTGCTCCTGTGGCTGAAGTTCGATGAGCGCGGAGCCGGAATGACGCTGCCGGTCTTCTTGCGCGAGGGAAATCTGGCCGAAGGCTATTCTCCTCATGTCGGCGATGTGGTCAGCTGTTCCTGCTGGCTGCAGGGTTGGGTTCACGAAGCTCATGCTCTCGGCAATGCAGGCGGAATCCAGGAGTCCGAGGATGAGCATGACGATGCGTGTTTCGACTTCGCCAACGTTCTGCCGTGCGGAGTGAAAGGCACGGATTACGATCTGGATTTGTTTGCTTTCCGTGCACTGACACAGAAGGGCAAGGCGGAAGCACTTTGCCGCTGCACGGAAGCCCTACCCGGCGATGCTGATTTTTCCTGCCGCGTCAACGGTTCCGTCAAATTTGTCAAGGTTATGACCGGATACTTTAAAAATGAAGAAGAGTGCAGATCCGCATGGAAAAAATTTCGCCGTCAGGTTGCGCCGCGTCCGGACGGCAGGACCGTGTGCCTGCTGTCGGTCGTCGGGATAAACCAAGACGGTGAACACTACCGGATCTTCTACAACGGGTTTTCACGGCTTAATCCATCGGTGGAGAGGGAAGATTTTGAACTTGATCTTGATGCCGAACCGGATTCAGGGACACTTCGGACAAGCGTAGGCCGGGAGAAGGATGAAAAATAAATGAATCCAGTGTCGGCTGACGGATAGGCTGCGGAAAATCAGTACTGTTCTGCCATGCGTTCACGCCAGCCTAAACCACCTTGTTGATCTTTTCGTTCCGGCGGGTGAACGGTCTGTTTTCACATTAGACGCGGTGCGTTATGATAAACAATGCGGACGCGCGGCTCATGGATCGAAACTCCGTCATATAGCCCATGCGCATCATGTTATCTTTGCAATCCATTCCAATGCACGATGCAACAAGCAATCTCTATTGTCCCTGAACAATAACTTATGAAACAGAAATTCCAGCTGTATGCGGGCAACCGCACCGAGGATTTGGCGGATCGCCTGGCGGAATTGTTGTCTGAACCGCCGTGCGACCCGTTCTATCGGGAGACGGTTGTGGTTCAGAACCGAGGTATAGCCACATTTCTGCAGCATGCATTGGGTCACAAACTTGGAATCTGCTGCAATGTCGATTTCCCTTTCCTGAACCGTTCGATTGATGACATACTGTGCATGGCGCTGTCGCCGGAAGATGTCGCGCAGATGAGCATATTCAGGCCCGCCGCAATGCGCTTTTCACTGTTTGCAACACTGCTGCAATCTGACGGCCGTCCGTCACTGACGGCGTATGATGCGTACCTGAACAGCGGCAACAGGGAGGAACGAGCCAGAATGCTCGCCTCGGAACTGGCAAGGACTTTTGACCAGTATCAGATTTACCGACCGGAGATGATGTTGCGCGGCGGACCGGCCGAGCCGGCTCAACGGCACCTCTGGCGGCAGATTTCCAACGGCACGGGCGGACGTTCTGAGGTTTTCAAACGTTTTTTTGATCTGCACGACGCACCCGCAGTGCATAGCCGTTTCCATCGGATTCACGTCTTCGCAACCGGTTCGATTCCTCAGCTGTATCTATGGTTCTTCCAGAAACTCTCAGAATTCATTCCGGTGCATTTCCTATACCTCACGCCATGTCGGGCTGAATGGAGCACCGCTCCAGGAGATTCCTCCGGAAAAAATCCCAAAAGTTTCCGCCTGACCGGAACCGATGACGACTGTCCGGAAGAAGATGAGACACCCGATGATGAGTTGAACGTGCTGCTATCGTCGTGCGGTCAAATGGGACGTGACCTCTTCTCTGCCGTGCTGGAGTACACCGACTACGATCCTGATGATCCGAAAAACTGCTTCCACGAACCGGAAAAGGACGGTGCGACTCTGCTGCACAAGCTGCAGCAGGACATACTGGACGGCGTCAACCGCGCCGGACATCCGCATGTTGACGACGATGATGAATCGGTCTGCATAGTAGACTGTCATCACAAATTGCGGGAAATCGAAATTCTTCACGACGAACTGTTGACCCGCTTCGCCAGACATCACGACTGGAACGCCGGAGACGTTATGGTCATGGCGCCGGACATCGACGAATACACGCCCTACATAAAGGCGGTGTTTGAAAGTGTACGCAAAGACTCGCCCTACTACATCCCTTTCCAGCTCGGCGACCGTCTGTCTGAAAACGATGATTCCGTACAGCAGGCTTTCTTCTCCTTGTGCAACATCGCGGTCGGACGCTACACCGTCAGCGAAGTCTGCTCCGTCATGGAGAATCAGTCGGTGGCGGAGAATTTCATGTTTGACCAATCGGATCTGGAAGCCATACGAATCTTGCTTAACAACAACAATGTCGCCTGGGGCATCGATGACGATCACCGCAGGAGACTGCTCGGAACGGACGCCCCTGCCTTTGCCGAGCAGTCATGGCGACGCTGGAGAGATCAGCTGATGCTGGGCTTTGCCATGCGTCAGCCGCTCAACGGGTCGGAGCAGCTTTTCGCAGGCATGCTGCCTGCCAAGGCCATAGAGGGCAAACTCGCCGATGTCGCCATGCGTCTCGAGATGTTCCTGGATCAGTTGATGCGACTGGAACCGCTACTCAACACAAACAGGACTCCGCAGGAATGGAGACAAATCCTGACCGACGTGCTGGAGACGTTCTGCGGAAATGCCAGAAACCGTCACGCCGCTCTCAGAAACATCAGGGAAGCAGTGCAAACCGTGTGCTCGGATGCCGCGTCCGCCGGCATAGATTTCCCGGTTTCCGTGAAATTCATGTCTTCGGAGATAGCTCAGGAACTCAGTTTGCAAGCTCACAACTGCAACGGTTTGCTGCGAGGCGGAGTCACTTTCTGCGCCATGCAGCCTATGCGTAACATTCCGCACCGCATGATTTGTCTGCTTGGCATGGATGAAGCCTCGTTCCCGCGCAGTCCCGTCAGATTCGGCCCCGATTTAATCTGGCGCCATCCGCGCCGGGGCGATTATTCGGCCCGTCTTGAGGACAGGTATTTTTTTCTGGAATCACTGCTGTCGGCACGGGAAGTCCTGTACATCAGTTATGTCGGACAGTCGGTTGCGGGCAGCGGAGTCATCCCTCCGTCGTCGCCGGTATCCGAGCTGACCAACTACCTCGCAACCCGTTTCGATCTGAGCTCCCGCCGACGTCCCCTGATCGAGCGCCATCCGTTGCATGGATACTCTCAGAGTTATTTTTCCGGCGGAAAACTGCATTCATGGTCAATGGATCATTTCAAAGCTGCCTGCAAATTATCTGAACGCCGCGACGCTTCATCTCCGACGTTTTTAAATGAACCGGTGCGCCTCCAATGCGAAACGGAAACCGCTGCGGATGACGCCATGACGCAACCTGTGCATCTGTACCGCTTTTTCCGTCAGCCGTTCAAATGGTTCTGCAAACATGTACTGCAGATGCATTGCCAGTATGAAGATTCCGAAACGCCGGACGACTCGGAAAATTCCGAACTGGATTCAATTCAAGATCGTCATCTGCTCGCCGCCATGCTCCGTATGGAGCTTTTAGGACAGACGCAGGACGACTGGATTGCATGCCGTCGCGTCGACGGCACGCTTCCGCCGCCGCCGTTTGACATGATGCTGCTGTCGGAGCAGAGGTTTAAATATCGTGCTCTGCTGGAAAAAACTGTGACTTTTGATGATACCGACGAAAAAACGACGCTCCGCCGCCTGTTCGCGCCGGAGAAAATATGGACACCGCCGGCCGAGCTGCAATTTCCGCAGATCATCGCGGCCGCAAGGTGGCCGGGGAAGACATTCCTGTTTCTGCAAAACAAGTGGAACGGGAAAACTGCGACAATCGATGTTTTGTTTCGGACGCGCTTGGGAGAAAATCCGACGGAGATGGGAATATCGCCCGAGGAAAGGTTCTATTGGATCTGCAGCGACGTTGTAAAGGAAACCACCCTCGCGTCCAACACTCGAAACAGGGAATGGCTTGAATCCATCCGCCGCATGTACCTCCAAGGACAGAGTGAGCCGCTGCGCTTTCTACCCGAAATTTCATATAAGCTACTGAAAAACTGGAAAAGCATGAACGGCCGCGGGATCCCGCCCGCAGTGATTTCCGGAGAAATGGACGATTTCACCGTACGACTGTTCATTCCAGACGACCTGGGGAATTCCGGAGAACTGCCGCTCTGGCTGAAAAACGCGGCAGTGTTTTTTGGGAGCGAGGAACATCCATGACTGCGGCGACTTCCCCGTCATTGACACTGCCGCTTTCCGGACACCATCTCTTGGAGGCCGCTGCCGGAACCGGCAAGACTCATGCAATCAAAACGCTATTCGGCAGATTGATTCTGGAGAAAAACTTTCCAATCGGATCCATCCTCACCGTCACTTATACCGAGGCGGCAGCCAAAGAGCTGAAAGATCGCGTCCGTAGTTCGCTGGAGGCGTTGCTGTCAATCCTCGAAACGGGACTTCCGTCCGACGACCCGGTGGAAAATCAACTGCTGTCAAATCTGAGCACCTTGTCGCCGGAGGAGTCGTGCCGCCGCCTACGTCGGGCGCTCCGCGACTTCGATGAGGCCATGATCTCCACCATTCACGGGTTCTGCGCGCGCATACTGCGGGATTACGCGTTCGAAAACCGATGCCCGTATGGACAAACGATTATTGAGAGCGCTCAGGAATTAATCAGAGACATTGTGATGGATTATTGGAGAATGAATTTCTATCATTCCAGTGCCACCACGGCGGCTCTGCTCACTGCATCCAAAATCACGCCGGATAGCATGGCAACGGAAATCGGGAAAATCATGGAGCAGCCCGGCGTCACGCTGGACGCAGTCCGGCAATCTGCACCCGATTATGCCGCAGCAGAACTGCGGCTTGCAAATCTAGCAAAGGCCTGGTCGGCCGACCGAGACAACATCATAAATCTAATCGCTGCTTCACCGGCTCTCTCCAGGAATAAGAATCAGAAAAATAATTACGCCGATGAAACCGTGGTCTCGCACGCAGAGGCACTTGATCTCGCCACCGAACATAATGCATGGATCCCTCAGGCGATCGAATCACTGAAGCTCTTCTCGGCCGGCGCCCTGCTGGCGGGGTGCAAGCCGTCGTCTCTGAAAAAAGGGGAAGGACCGCCGACACATCCTTTTTTCGATATGGCGGAAAACTGGTGCGACGAACAGACACGGCTGCATCGGGCGCTCTTTCTGGACTGCCGGGAATTCGTCATGTCAAAATTTGCGTCCATACGGGAGAACGACGGATTAATCACATATGCCGACCTTCTCACCGATCTGTACAAAGTCCTCGATCCGGCGACGCCGGACGGCATAAACTCCGCGCTGACGATACGACAGCGATTCAAAGCGGCTCTGATCGATGAGTTTCAGGACACCGATCCGATACAGTACGGCATATTTGAACGGCTTTTCGGAGATGCGGAGTTTCCGCTTTTTCTGGTGGGAGATCCAAAACAGGCCATTTACGCATTCCGCGGCGCGGATATCCGCACCTACATGAAAGCCAAGCGAAATACACCGCAACACTGGTCGCTCAACACCAACTATCGTTCCGAAGCACGTCTGGTCGAGGCAGTGAACGAACTTTTCGGCCGCCCCGATTTCTCGCCGTTCGCCAATCCTGATGTTGTCTACGACACCAACATTCTTTCCGCCGGCAACATTGAAAAAACCGGACAAATCCTGCGATCCGACGGCAGGACCGACACACAACCGTTAAAACTTGTCTTCCCGACCGCAGCGCTGGTGGAATCACTCGGGGAGCAAACCAAAAAAAACGGCAGCACCTTTGCCGAAACATTCGTCGCGTCGGAAATCGGCAGGCTTCTGAACAACCCTTCGTGCAGACTTGGAAACCGACGGATCCGCCCATCGGATATTGCGGTGTTGGTCGCCGTAAACAAGAACGGCACCGCCATGCGCGACGCTCTGACGCGCTACGGCATTCCCGCCGTCCCTATCAGGAACGACAGTGTTTTCGACAGCAACGAAGCGCAAAACATGCTCCAGCTTGCTGCGGCGCTGCTGCACTGGGAATCCCCGCAGATGGTTCGCACTGTCATGTGCACGGATCTCTTCGGCGAAAAGGCATCCGCATTGATGAACAATGAAACCGTCGAAAATTATTGCGCCCGTTTCCGACAGTCGATGGAGGAATGGCGCAGCACCGGATTTATCACCGCTTTTTATCGCCTCATGACCGATTTCGGCATCCGAGAACGGCTGGTGTCTCTTCCGGACGGGGAGCGCCGCCTGACCAATTATCTGCATTTGGCGGAACTTCTTCATCGTCACGACCTGACCCGCCGGGCGGAACTCGGCGATGTAACCAGATTTTTCCGGAGCGGCAGAAACGAAATCAACGACGAAAGCAGCGAGATACGCTTGGAAAGTGACTCCGACTCAGTCGCAATCGTCACGATCCACAAGAGCAAAGGTCTCCAATTTCCAATAACCTTCATACCCTACTCGTTCTGCAGATGGGGGATCCAGGATGATTCTCTTATCCGCTATCATGACGCGGAGAGCGGAGAACCCAGACTATCTTTTTCGTGGCTCAGACCGGAGCCGTCCGTTCTCAAAGCGGCGGCGGACGAGACACTCTCTGAGAAATTGCGTCTGCTCTATGTCGCCATCACACGTGCGCAAAACCGGTGCTATGTCATTCAATATCCGGTGAACAGAAAGCGCGACATCGACACGAGCATGGCCCACCTGTTCGGCGAATGGTCAGGAGATAAGGCGATGCCGTGCCCGTCGTCGGCGATAGAAAAGGTTGCGGTCGACGAGCTGCCGACACCGGAAACATGGCATGATGAAACCTCTGATGCGGCGCTGATTGCCCCTCCGAGTCCGCGTCGCTGTCACGCCTCGTGGCGCATGCTGAGCTTCACAGCAATCACCGGCCGCCATGAAGCTGCGGGATACGAGTACAGCGTACCCGACTCCGACATTGACGACGAGACGCAGGAGCTGATCTATGCTTCCGACACACGGACGGAAGACCATGAATTTTCTCGATCAGTCGACGACATTCCTGAACTTTTTCCACCGGGAGCAAATACAGGCAACTGCTGGCATAAATTTTTTGAAGAGCTGGATTTCCGCGAGCCGTCGCTCCGCCGCATCCGGGAACTTGCCATGTCTGTCCTAACCCGCTTCGGACTGAACGGACAGACGGAACGGGAGCAGACGGAACGGTGCGAAGCAATGGTTCGCATGGCCGAGTCAGTGGGATCCATGCCGCTTCTGCCTGACCTGCATCTCGCCGACATTCCGCGGCGGGATATGATGCGTGAACTCAGATTCTGCTACCGCACCAATGAAGCTGCACTGCAGTCGAAAGAACTGTCAAGGCTGCTTGAACATTACTCGGACGCACAGCGGCCGTACCGGATCAGCGACCAGGAAATTTCCGAAATACCGCCAAACTCCATCATGACCGGCGCGGTTGACCTCGCATTCCGCCGTAACGGGAAATTCTATATCCTCGACTGGAAATCAAATCGCATCAATGGCAGCTATTCGTCGTTTCTTTCAGACGGTCTGACGACGGAAATGCAGCGTTGTCGCTACTGCTTGCAGTATCTGCTCTATATTGTCGCACTCAACCGACATCTGGAGCGGACAATGAAAGATTACTGCTATGAACGCAACTTTGGCGGCGTCTTCTACGTGTTCCTGCGCGGCGTCCGCCCGCACCGACCGGATTACGGAATTTTCCGTGACGTCATTCCACCGCCCGGGCTGATCCGTGAATTGGAAGAGCGCATTCCCGAGAAACTGTTATGAACGACCATCAATACTCAACCGTGTTCAATCTTTTTGAGAGGAACTTCGCCGATCTGATGGCAAGACTGTCGCCGGATGCACCGACGTCGCTGCGCATTGCAGCGGCAACGGCGGCACGGGCAGTGTCTCTGCAACATACGTGCTGTCGATTAGATCAGCTGCATCTGTACTTTGACGGCGCCGTGCCGGATTTCATCCCCCCGCTGTCTCAGTGGAAAGCCGAACTGCTGCGCTGCCACACTGTATTGTCCTCAACCGCAGAAACCCCGCTGGTCCTGCAAGACGACAGGCTGTATCTGCAGCGATACTATCTCTATGAAAAACAGTTGGCTGAGGCCATAAAACATTTTTCCGCCAGGAGAACAGATTTCAACGCGGCCGAGGCCGGCATGATGATTCGTGAACTCCCGCCATGCACGGAAAATTGCGGATTCAATGATATGCAACGGCAGCTGGCTCTGTTTTCATCGCTGCGCAGCCGCCTGGTCGTGATATCCAGCAGAATGCCAGTCCCCAGAATGGATACCGCGGCCGAAATTGTGCGTCTCAATGTCAGATCGCCGCACCGTGCACGTCGCTCTCCGCCGCGTGTGATGCTGGTAGCATCAACATGGAAAGGCTTGGCCGGCCTGACACAATCCGTCGCCTGCGCATGGCATGAACCGCCCATCATGACGGACACAATGCACCGACTTATGGGTGGCACGCCTGAGCATCCAGAGGGGAAATATCACCAGAACAACCGGATACCATGCGAAATAGCGGTGGTGGAGGAAGCATCTGCAATGTCGTTGACGCTTTTGGCAAAATTCTTCTCAGCCATCCCGAATGACAGTCTGGTGATACTGCTCGGCGACAGATATCAACTGGGATCACATGAGTCCAGTTGCGCATTCGGAGAACTCTGCTGCATAGGCAGACCGGAATCATTCACGGAGGGGTTCATCTCTGATTTCCGCTGCGCCTTCGACTGCGATCCGATTGGTCTGACCGATACCGCAAACAATGTCGCGGACGTTACAATTGAACTGAACAACCGCCGCCAAACGGAGGTCGGAGATGGGATATACAGACTGGCGGAGGCAGTCAGAACAGTCAGCACTCCCGAGGATGTTCACGCCATTTATTCAATCATACATCAGTTTCCATCGGAATTGTCGGCGCTCGCGCATGGTGAGAAGTGCGAGAATTCGAACGAAAAGGCGTCCGCCGAAGCCGCGGAACTGTGCCGCACGGCTTTGGATCACTACCTCCCTCTCCTTTGCTCCAACTCGCCGGAAACCGCGCTGTCGCGCCTCGACGAATTTCGCGTTCTCACCGCCACCAAAGAGGGATCTCTCGGCAGCGACGCCGTCAACCGTCTGATATGCAATCTGCTGGCCGCCAGACGCATGTGGCCGCCTTGGACGCACACTCCCTGCGGATACCCTCTGCTGATTGTCGACAGCGACAGGGAGTTTGAACTATTCGCGGGAGACACGGGTGTGGCATTCTTCTCCGACGACAAAATTCCTGTCGCCTGCTTCCATGCTCGAAACGGACAAGACGTGCGTTCCATACCTCTGTCACTGCTGCCCAAATATGAATTGGCGTTCGCCACACCCATTCACATGTTACGAAGCAGCGCGTTTGACGAGGCTCTGTTGTTGCTTCCCGATAACCCTGATTTTCTTCATAAACAGCTGTTCTACACCGCAGTCACATGTGTTCGCAACCATATATATCTGCGACTCCCGTCCGAGGAGAGGTTGTCGCCAGGTTTGCTGCATGACGCGTTTTGCGGCTCCGGATTGAAGGAGCATCTCGTGCAGCCTGACGTCACACGCGCAAATCCCGCACGATGATTTTTTACGAATTGTCCGGGAATATACTTGCAAAATATATCCAACCGCATTACTGTGCCGAGATCGTTCTGTGAACGGCGCATTCCATATCACACACGCCTGCCAGCTTGGCAACGCCGGATTTCTGGAGGGGGATGTTTCCATGACAAAAAGTTTTGAAGCCAGACTGATCGAACTTTCCAGCGAGGAAAAACTTAAGGCGGCAAAACAGTTGCTGAAGGGGGGCGCTCTCGTCTGTGCTTGGCGTGATGACCACGGCAAAATCAATGCGACGTTTCAATCGCACAGCCTTTACATCCACACGACGGTTTCTACCGGAGAACAATCCACCGCGCAATGCAGCCGCTGTGCGGAGATTCCTGATAAAATCTGCGAACATGCACTGGCAGCCATCATGCACTGCAGCCGTTTTCAACAGCTTCCTGCCGTAATCGACGATGGGATACCGAACTATGCCGGGCTCAAATACGAAACCATCGATTCGCTCGCGTCTCGTCGGTCCGACGGCTCGTCCGCTCATCTGCTGCTGGAGGCGATATCCGCATTCCCTCACGTTCCGAGCAAATGGGAAAATGCCGTTCTCAACGTGCGCCTTCGCAATGCGGACCGGGAATATCTCGGCAACATCAACAACCTCCGCCAGCTGTTTTTCGAGAAAACACTTAATATCTCTCTCGAACTCAGCGATTTCCCGCTTCAGGATCAGCAGATCATCCGGTATTTGGCAATCAACGGAGAACCAGACGGCTCCAACATACTCCTCAACTCTGAAAAGACCGCCGAATTTTTCCACTGCCTAGTCGGGTTCGATCGGTTTTGCCGCAACGGCCGCAGGCTTTTTGTTCACGGCGACCAGTGTGAGGCCGTCGTGATCAGCGACGGTCCGGCAAATCCCTGCCGCATCTCTCCGGGCATACGCGTCAACGGCACGATACTGCCGATACGCCATGCAAAGGTCATAACCGGAAGTTCCGGATGCTGGATCGGATGCCAAGGCGAGTATTACTTCGTTCCCGCGACCGTGGATGTCGCCTGGTTGCGCAATTTCTTCCGTACCGGAGTACAGGAAACCGCAGACACAAAACTGAAAAGCATTTTAGAATCCAACCAGTTCCCGCTTCCGGTGGTTCACTCCGCCGCCATGGAAATCAGGGAATCTCCATGCCGTATACTGCTCGATGGACTCGTCGACGCGAATATGCAGTTCCACATGCGCGTCAACTATCTTTACGATAATCATGTTTTTTCAGCCGACTCCGGCCGACTGGCGCACTCGGACCATGAATTCGTGCGGCGAAATGAAGATTTGGAATTGAGCACAGAAAAGGAACTTGAGATGTTTGGGTTCCGTCGCAGCGGTCAATTGTTCTCTCTGAAAGATCCGGAGGTCGCCGGTGAATTTCTCGATCGTGTGCTGCCAATGTGGCTTGCTTCCCGCAGCAATATCTGCCTGGGTTCATCTTTGGCACGGATAATCGCCGGAGGCAAAGGTCTCACGGCAGTGACTTTATCCTGCCGGATAAACGCGGTTGGAGATGATCATTACATACTCGCATACAGACTTGAAGCCGACGGAGAGTCGCTTTCTTTCCAGCGCGTTGCGGACGCGGCACGAGCCGGCAGAAAATATTTTTCAACGCCGTCCGGTGCACAGGCACGTATTACCGAACCGCTGCTGGATTTCATGCGCGGCTCTGGAAATGTTGTCCGGCTGGTTTCTGAAGAAGAACACACTTTTGTCCTGCCGTTTCACTCTGTGCAGTATTTCATGCACCTGACGAAAAATCTTCCGAGTGCAAGACCCCATGACTTATCCGCAACGCCTGTGCTTTCACCAGAGAAAGGCCAAATGCCGGCGCATTCATTCAATGGCTCGCTCCGTCCGTACCAACAGGATGGTGTGGATTGGCTTCTCGGCATGACCAATGCCGGCTTCAATGTGATCCTCGCCGATGAGATGGGATTGGGAAAAACCGTTCAGACGCTCGCCTTTCTGGCAGCCGTCAAGACCGCAGAGCATAATCCGGCACTGGTGATATGCCCATCCAGTCTTGTGCACAACTGGGAACGGGAATGTTTAAGATTCATTCCTGATTTCCGTATCGCAGCGCTCTCAGGATGCGAACGCGAAAAAATCCTGAAAACCCCCTCCGCGTACGACTTGATTGTCGCGTCCTACGCCATCGCCAGACGCGATGCGGCTCAACTAAGCAAGCTCCGCTTCAGCTACCTGATCCTCGATGAGGCGCAGCATATAAAGAACCCTGACACTGCCAATGCGAGAGACTGCAAGGCAATCGTTGCGAAACATCGGATAGTGCTGACCGGCACACCGCTGGAAAACTCCATCGGCGACTTATGGAGCATCTTCGACTTTCTTCAACCAGACATGCTCGGCACGGCTCACGCTTTTCGCCGCTATTACGCGGATATCAAAAACAACCGCTCGCTGCGAGAGGATCTCGCCGCACGTATTTCGCCTTTTTTTAAGCGGCGCACGAAGGCGGAAGTCGGGCATGATTTACCTCCGAAACAAGTGCGCATGCTGTTCTGCGTCATGGGTGACAGCCAGCGTCAGCTGTACGAAACGGTGCGGGAGCGCGGATATCGGCAGCTCGCGGATCTGACCCGCGGGAAATCCAATGCCAACGCCGCTATTTTCACCACATTGCTACGCCTTCGTCAGATATGCTGTCATCCCGGATTGCTGCCAGACAATGATGCATCTCGGCAGGTACCATCCGCCAAATTTGAGCTGCTCCAGGAATTGATTCATGAACACATCGACAGCGGACACAAGCTTTTACTTTTCAGCCAATTCACCTCCCTTCTTGGAAAGATCGCCGAATGGTTGGACGGAGAGTCAATCTGCTATGAATACATGGACGGGACAACCCGCAACCGCCAAGAGCGCGTGGAACATTTCAATACAGATCCGTCACTTCCGCTGTTCCTGCTCAGCTTGAAAGCAGGTGGAACGGGGTTGAACCTGACATCCGCCGACACGGTCGTAATCTGCGACCCGTGGTGGAATCCGGCAGTGGAACAGCAAGCCGCCGACAGGACACATCGAATCGGCCAGACACGTCCGGTCTCGAGCCTGAAATTACTGGTGAAAGACACCATCGAGGAAAAAATTCTGAAACTGCAGGAACAGAAACAGGAGATTTTCACCAATATAGTCGATAATCCGAACGCGATTGCGAACAAATTGTCCATTGATGAACTGCGGTTTCTCTTGAAATGAGCGCCTGTCGCATGACGGACGGCAACTCAAACAAAAACGATGCCTCAATCGACAGTGCCTCCAATGTTTAATGATACGCTTGTCGGCACATCGGCAAAGCTGCGGCTGCGTGTGCAAAAGTGGAAACACTCAAAGGATCTTCGAGAAAGGAATGCGCGACGGCAGTTCGCCGTTCATTCCGGAAGAGGGTGATGTTCCCCCGTTCATTGGACATGGAAACTTCCGGACATGACGGCCGCCTAACCAGGATGGTTGCATGAATCTGAATGGCATACTCCGTTTTCCGCCGAACTCCGCCATTCAAACGCCAAGGAGAAAAAAACGTTTGCGCCACTTGAAAAATAGTATTTTTGAGTATAGTGTACCCAATCGTCGGCGGGGATGCGGAGACGGCGTGATATTGTTGTGGTTCAACGCGATGGTGCACGGTCATCACAGCGCGCCTCGGATATCGCCGATGAGTCAGCCAGTAAACGCAAGAAGCGGTGCACCGCGGCGTTGACCATGCACATGTGCGATCCAGGAATGTTCCGTTTTCGGATGTTGCTCCGGATCGGCACGACACGACCTCCAATCAGGGATGACGCATCGTTGTCTGCAGGCCACGGAACGAATGACGGATAGAAAACCATGGAAAAGAAAACATTTCAGAATGTACCTCCTGCCATCAGGGAAGCTTACAACCGCGCCAATCGCACTCGTGATCTTGAAACGCAGATTGCACTGCTCAGGGACGCAGTCAAGGAAGAACCCGCATTTGTCAATGCAAGAGAGAAACTGCGCGCCTTGGAACGGCGCAAATCGTTGACCGTCGGGGTCTTTACAAAATTGGCGGCTCAAATCGGTTCAGGATTTAAACTCGCAAAGATCAAAGCGCTCGCCGGCAAGGATCCGCTGGCGGCGATGGCGTTGTGCGAGGATGTTCTGGCCAGGTCGCTCGATAACGTTCCGGTCTTAAACGCCTTGGCGGATGCCGCTAAGAATGCCGATGCGATGTTCATTGCCGTGGAGGCGCTGAGCCTGATTCGTGAAATGCACCCTAAGAACGAGGCGAACGCCTGGAAGTTGGCACGGTGCATGCAGGACAACAATCAGGCCAAGGAGGCTTTAAAAATCATTCAGGGAATCGCCGCTAAATATCCGAATGACATGAATACTCAGTCGGAACTGCGCGCGGCGTTGGCTCTGGCCAGCATGGAAAAGGGAAAATGGGAAGAAGCCGGCAGCACTCAGGAAAAAACGGTTGATGCCAAGTCGTTTGCCGCTCAGCAGCTGTCAGAGGGCACCATTCATGATGCCGATCAGGCTAAATTGCTGGTTGCGAAATTCCGGGAGGATCTCGAGAAAAATGACTCCATCGACATACGCCGTAAACTGGCGGACGCATATATGATCATGGAGGATTATGATGCCGCAATATCAGAGCTTGAAAAGATAGCGGAAACAATCGGGACGATGGATCCGCTGCTGGACAAAAGCATAGAAGATGCCGTCGTTGGCAGATACAACAAGCAGATCAAGGAAATCAGGCAGAATCCTGACGCCGGCGGCGATGCAGAACGCCGGATCGCCGAGATCGAGGCGATGAGGGACGCCTACCGTCTGCAACGCGCCCAGGCGCGGATAGAGAACTATCCCAATGATGCTCAATTGAATTTCGAACTGGCGGAATTGTTGTTTTCATGTGGCAGGGTAAGCGATTCAATCCCCTATTTCCAGTCGGCCCGCCGCAGTCCTCAGCGCCGCCTCGCAAGCATGGTGTACCTAGGACGCTGTTTCGCCGCCAACAAGCAGTACGATATGGCCGTCGAGCAATTTGAAGGGGCTCTGGCGGAAATGAACCGCATGGACAAAGCAAAGTTGGAGACGCTGTACTACCTGGCAACGACTCTGGAAGAATCCGGCGACATGAAGAATGCTGTCGAAAAATACAAGGAGATTTATCAAAACCAAGCCAACTTCATGGATGTGTCGGATCGCATCGAACAGTATTATCAGCGGCAAAAACAGAACACCTCCGCTTCCGGTACGGACAGACTGTGAAAGCCCTTTGTTGGGAAAAAATCCGCTTTGCCCTTTGCTTTTTGCCGCCTTACGGCTTACATTGGAGACGGTGCGACGGAGCGATGTCCTGTCGCACTTTTAACATACCTGAGTGAAAGGGAGCAACAATGGCTGAGTTGGATAAGGATGTTGGTTCCGCAACCACCGATGCGGAAAATACTCAGACCCGCAAAACTATAAAGTTGAAAGCTCCAAGCGCACCGATCCCCGCGTCGATGACTGCAGGCGCACGCCCCACGTCCTCCGGCAGCGACGATCCGAAAGATGACAATGCCGGCTCCGGGATGATGTCCGACACACAGACCAGAAAGACTATTAAGTTGAAGCCGCCGGTGATCGGTACCGCGAAAACTCCGTCAGACGGCGGAGCATCCCCTAAAGGCGACACTGTCGACACAGGCACGCAAACACGCAAGGTGGTCATGCTGAAACCCACTCCGGCCAGATACACTCCGGTGGATCCTGGTTCGGCGACGGGGACAGCGGCCAAGAGCGCTCCTGCCGATGAAAACAATGACGAGACGGTCAAAGTCAAAAGGGTGGGTGCTCCGGCAAAACCTGGCGCCGGCATCGGCCCAAACGTGAACGCCGCCGACAAAACGGTGAAGCTGCAGCCCCGTTCACCAGCTCAGGCGACGGTTGCCGCTCCGGCGAAGACGCCTGCCGTAAATCCTCCCAGAGTCGCCGCAGACGCTGCCGCCGCGCACTCGGATGCAACTGCGCATGCCGCATCGGAGAACGCGGTGAAATCTGATGCGAATCAAGATCTCTCGCTGAAAAAGGACGGGAAGGATAAGAGCGTACCTCCAAGCGCATTGAATCAGATGGCGGATCTGGGCTTGAATAATTCAGGGAGACCCAGCGTAAGAAAACAGAGCAGCGCGTCGCCCGCCTATACCGTGGTATCCATAATAACTTTATTGCTGCTTATTGTCGCGGCTGTCGTCACCTCCGTGCAGTATTTGAACACGTATGAATCGGATCGTATCGGCACGGAAATAAAGTTGCCTTTCCTTGCGCCGATGCAGTGAAACAGGATCCGATTTGACTGCGACAGGACGGTCGTTGCATTGCGGCTGTTCCACTTGTCCCTGTTCCGTTATGCTCGCAGCCATCGTCGTTGATTTCACGTGCGCACATGTCGTATAGAGCGGACTCAGCCAGACGCGATGATGTCGTCGTCAAACCGCCGTCTGCGGGCGGGACACGACACTGGAACTTTCATCCTGTGCCGATAATGCATGCGACGATGGCAGCGGCGCAAGTGGAATCGCATCCTCCTTGTTCACGACGAACATTGTTGTCAGCACAACTCATCCGGATCCGATAAAATGCAAAAAAGCTTTCCGTGGAGCTTGACTAAAATGCATACGCAAGGCATATTAAGAAGCGGGTCGTGCACACCTTTGAAAAGCTAATTGTGAGGTTCCAAAATGTCTCAGCATCCGAGTCTTCGTGTCGGCGGCAAAGTCCGTAAACAGCGCAATGTGATGAAGCGTTTCGAACGTATCGATATTCTTCGTGCCGAAGGTAGGATTACGGAGAACAAAGTTCTTGGATTGCCCAAAACCAAAGCTGTTGAAGGAATGTAATTGTGGACGGCTCGGATTCACGTCCGAGGATGATTCCGAGCAGTCGATCGCACAGGTGGACCGGGAGAGGCTGGAGAGACGCTTCGGGCGTTCAGCGGATGTCTTCATTGGCGCCAATGGAGGAATCAGGCACTACAGAACTCCCGGCATTTTTGTACATGGTTGCGGCGGAAAGTTTCTCTTTCCCAATCCTAACTTCTTCGACGTAGTAATAAATATTCCCGATCTTCCCTGTATCGAATCAGCGATTTCCCATGAGAGTTTTTGCCGATAGGTTCCCCTCCTTTGCTGACCACTCCCAGTGCCACAATGTGTATTTCCATTCATTTTCCATACTGTGAAGCGTGGCGGAGCATAGATCCGGTCGCCAGGGCGACCCCGATCCACCGCTTGACGGCGTTTTCGCCGTATCCCTATGTGCCTGATTTTCTTGAGGAACATCCCGACGGCTATGCATACCTCAGCGGGGATCACACATGGGGTTCTCGGTTCGGTCAAAGCTATTGGTGTTAAACTCATGCGTCGTGGATTCACCGTCAACTTTGACGACCGCTTCAATCAGGGCAATGCAGTATCCGCTAACACCATATGGACGTGCGTTGATCGGATGGACAGCCTGATACCAGATAATATTGAGCTTTCGCATGCCATGCGCTGTCATCGAGCAATCCAGAAAACACCGTCCGGCAGAGTTCATGAGGATGTCTGAAACCGGTACAAGCCTCGTCGGATATGTCGCTTTATCGTCCCCGATGTCGACGCACAAGGCCGCAGCATCCGTCGAACTGTGGATGTAGTCCGTTTCCCCCATGACCAAAACAAACGGAAAAGGCTCAGCCCGAACGCAGACGCATCTTGGCGGTCGCTTTCCGTCTGAGGCGCCTCGCCAATTCATGCGGACGACAATCAGCCGTTTGACGGCGGAGCTGACGGATCATACGCTTTAGGCGCACCAGCCGCGTGCGATCACACCGTATTGAAGGCGGAGCAGGCCGCATGCGGATGCCTGATGGCAAACCTTTCCAGCATCTCCGGTTCGGTCCGGCCATGGACGGCTAAAAGCAGAGAATACATGACTCGCCGGACTGAAACCCCGGACTGTCCGCCTGTCCGAAACTCTCCAGCGGGTAATGGATGGCTGTGATTATAATGTCAGCTTGAAGAACATGTGAGAAATGCTACTGTATGAATTGCGCTTGAAACTTAATCTGCACAGAACAAGAGATTTGACATTATGGCGATCAGAACGTAGTCTTCCACGACAAGAACGATTCTGACCGAGGTTCGCTCTGTTTCCACAAGAATGATCGCGCGATGATTGTTTCATCATGAGAGACCATATCGAGGTACGCGGCGCACGCGTCCACAATCTGAAGAATATCAATGTAGATGTGCCGCTGAACCAGATCGTTGGCATTGCCGGCGTATCCGGCTCCGGCAAATCGTCTCTAGCGCTCGGGGTTCTGTACACTGAGGGTTCGCGTCGTTACCTGGAGGCTCTGTCGACGTACACGAGGCGACGTATGACTCAGGCTGCGAAGGCAGATGTCGATGATGTCTTCTATGTGCCTGCGGCGCTTGCCCTGCATCAACGGCCCGGCATACCCGGGATCCGCAGCACTTTCGGCACCGGAACGGAACTGCTCAACAGCATTAGGCTGATGTTCTCACGCCTGGCCTCCCACTGCTGTCCCAACGGTCACAGGCTCGCGCCCTCGCTTGCAGTTGCTGCGGAACGCGATCTTTTCTGTCCGGAATGCAATGTCAGGGTCGTGCCGCCTTCCGCAGAAGAACTCGCTTTCAACAGCCAGGGGGCGTGTCGTACATGCGACGGCACCGGTATCATACGCGAGGTAGATCGCTCCAAACTGATTCAGGACGAGTCGCTCACCATCGAGGAGGGAGCCGTTCTGCCATGGAGAACACTCATGTGGTCGCTGATGGTTGACGTGTGCCGCGCGATGGGAGTCCGCACCGATGTTCCGTTTTCCGAACTGACTCCCTCGGAAAAAGAGATTGTCTACGATGGCCCCGCAGAAAAGAAGCATATCTTTTATCACGCGAAAAATTCCGACTCTGCTGGCGAGCTTGATTTCACTTACTACAGCGCCGTACGCACCGTTAAAAACGCACTTTCGAAGGTCAAGGACGAAAGCGGTCTGAAACGGGTCAGCCGTTTCCTGTCCGAAGCGGTCTGCCCTGATTGCCGCGGCACCAGACTATCAGCTGCCGCGAGGTTGCCTCAAATACAAGGATTCACCCTTGACACTGTCTGCCGGATGACACTTTCCGATCTCTCCGCATGGGTGGATGCCGTTCCGGACTCTCTGCCGGAGGAGATGCGTCCGATGGCCGAAAGCATCTGCGATTCATTTAGAAGCGCAGCCAGGAGACTACTGGATCTCGGACTCGGCTATCTGACGCTTGATCGCACGGCGTCGACACTGTCCACCGGAGAAAGGCAGCGAATGCAGCTGGCCAGAGCGGTGCGGAACCGTACCACCGGAGTGCTTTATGTCCTGGACGAGCCATCGATCGGACTGCATCCGGCCAACCTTGAGGGGCTGCTTGGCGTCATGCACGACCTTATCGACGACGGCAACTCCGTGGTGCTGGTGGATCATGACATCTGCCTTCTCAACAAAGCTGACTATCTTATCGAAATGGGACCAGGCGCCGGCGCCAAAGGCGGTTCAATCTTGGCACAGGGAACCGTGGCTGAGATTGCCGCTGCGCCTGCGTCACTCATAGGGGATTTCGTATCCGGTGAAAAAGTAATCCAAGCACGAAAATGCAGACGCATGAATGAAATCTTCATGTCAGGGAAAATCCATATCGAAACCGATGCCATTCACACGGTGCGTCCGCTTTCGGTTGACATTCCTAAAAATAGCCTGACCGTCGTTACCGGCGTCTCCGGTTCCGGAAAGACCACATTGATTCTCGAAAGTTTGATTCCTGGACTGACTGCGGCGCTATCCGGAATGAAACTTCCTGATCATGTGTGCGCAATCGACGCAGGAGGCATCAAGCAAGTCAAGCTGATTGATGCCACCCCGATCGGTGTCAACGTGCGCTCCACGGTGGCGACTTACGCCGACGTGCATGACGAACTACGAAAGATCTATGCGGCGACTCCGGACGCGAAGCGTCTCGGATATAGAGCCGGAGATTTCTCTTACAATACCGGCAAATTGCGCTGCCAGGGTTGCGACGGCACAGGCATAATTAACTTGGATGTCCAATTTCTGCCCGATGTGGAGATTCCATGTCCTGAATGCCGCGGAACTCGTTATGCAGCCACAGCGGAATCAGTGCACCTTGAAAACCGCAGCGGTGAAAGAAAAACTCTTCCGGAACTGATGCATATGACCATCGAGGATGCAATGCAGTTCTGTGAGAACTGGAAAACGGTGAATCAGAGACTCGGAACGTTGCACAAACTTGGACTGGGCTACCTGACGTTGGAGGAAGCGACACCAGGTCTGTCGGGCGGAGAGGCGCAACGGCTGAAACTTGCCGGCGAACTTGGCAGGACACAGGAGGATTCGGTGTTTGTCTTTGACGAACCGACCATCGGCCTGCATCCCTTGGATGTCCGCGCCCTTATCGGGATCTTTCAGCAGCTGATCGACCACGGCGCCACATGCATTATAATTGAACACGACTTGGATGTCATCGGAAACGCGGACTACATCATTGACATGGGACCGGACGGAGGCAAGGACGGCGGCAGAATCGTAGCGGCGGGGACGGCGGAAATGATTGCCGCCTGCCCGCAAAGCCGTACCGGACGATATCTCCGCGACCGTCTCAAATCGAAGCAGTCCCAATAACAATCTGCACATATCACAATCACGGTGTAGGTCTGGCCATCAGCGGAAGATGCGGTTGGCTGCACGAGAGAAGAATCTGATCGCATCTTGAAACAGCCGGACGGAGGGACATGTCCGGCGTAGCGTCACCGAGAAGTTGAAAAGGAGAGGGAACGGCGAAATCAGCAGGCCTCCCTCTCCTCCCTCTCCTCCCGTCGGCTCCTGCCGCGCAATCAGCCGCTTTATCCGCGCCATCACTGACTGTATGTTCCCGCTACTTGAGCTCAATACTGGAGCGAAACGTTCACGCTGGCGGAAATGTCGCGACACGATCAAACTTACTGCCTCCGGTTTGAGACATATATGCGGCAATCAGATGACCGCCGTACTGATTTGCACGGCCGGCAGCGGACACGGCAAGTCAGACGGAATTACCGCAGCCGTCAAATTTGAACGGCTCCTTGTACGAAACCAGCCGTTTGCCGCCGGCCGTCAGACGTTGCGGACGGGAGTCGCCATCGTTCGGAAATCTTGCATTGGCGAAAAATCTGTCACTATAGATTAAGGCAGCAGCACCATCAGACAGGACAGTGACAAAAAAAGCAATTCCGGCTTGTCAGAAAGGGGGAGCGGCAGGAATCAGTCAGACGCACACGGATAATCATCCGGCCGGCACTCCGCATCGGCTACCTCAATGAGAATTTGCAAAGAATTAAACACATGATAAATTAGCTGAGGCGGTCGGTGACATGTATGCCACGAAACGATGCCTTACGGCGCGATTATTAACTGCCCGCATTCACATTTCAAGGAAAGCACTACATATATGGACAGCAGAAACATTGACACCTGCAGTGGCGCTCTTATGGAAAAAATCGTAAGCCTCTGCAAACGTCGCGGTTTTATCTTCCCGAGCTCGGAAATCTACGGAGGCATCAATGGCTTCTGGGATTACGGTCCATACGGGTCGCGCATGAAGCGCGCGTTGGAAAACCTGTGGTGGCACGAAATGGTGGAGACACGCGACAACATTGAAGGTCTTGACTCAACCATCATCTGCCATCCGCGCGCATGGAAGGCATCGGGGCATCTGGATCAGTTCAGTGATCTCATGACCGACTGCCGCGACTGCAAATCCAGATTCAGGGTGGATCAAATGGAGGACCCCGCCCACTGCAGCAACTGCGGATCCGCGAATCTCACCACGCCGCGCGAGTTCAACCTAATGATGAAAACTTTCGTCGGACCGGTATTCGATGAAGAGCACACGGCATGGTTGCGGGCCGAGACGTGTCAGCCGATTTTCATGGACTACCAAAATGTGCGAGTTGCGTCACGGCAGAAACTCCCGTTCGGTATTGCGCAGATCGGCAAGGCATTCCGTAACGAAATCAATCCCCGCAACTTCACATTCCGATCCCGCGAATTCACGCAGATGGAGATGGAATTTTTCTGCGACGGTGATCAGGGCATGGAGTGGTTTGAGTACTGGAAAGAACAGCGCATCCGCTATTACCGTGAAAAACTTCACTTCAAGGACGACTTTTTCCGCATTCAAGTACATGAAAAACTCGCTCACTATGCAAAGGCTGCAATTGACATCGAAGTGCAATTTCCGTTCGGATGGGGCGAACTGGAGGGTGTTCACCACCGCGGCACATGGGATCTTTCACGCCATGCGGAATTTTCCGGTGAAGACTTGCAGTACATGGATCATGATCACAACCGCCGTCTGACACCGACCGTGATCGAGACATCCGTCGGCCTCGACCGCACAATTCTGGCCCTGTTAGGCAGCGCCTACGACGAGGACACCGCCATCACCGCAAAGGCCGATATGGATGAAGACATCCGCGTGGTGCTGCATCTTCCGCCGCTGGTTGCGCCGATTCAGGTGGCGGTGCTGCCGCTCTCAAAAAAGCTGTCGGAAAATGCTGAAAAGCTTTACATAGATCTGAATCGACATTTCCGGTCCGAGTACGACGTGACCGGCAGCATCGGCAAACGTTACCGCCGACAGGATGAAATTGGAACGCCGCTGTGCATAACATATGATTTCGACTCCGCTTCAGACGACTCCGTGACAGTGCGTGACCGTGACACCATGCGCCAAGAGCGCGTGGGCATCGACCGCCTGCGCAACTACCTGGAGGAGAACATAGGCGTATGATCCTGCGTATGCGGCATGTGTTTTTGTGAGCAACGGCAGAAGTGGGGCTCCGGTGCGGGAGAGGAAGTAAGCCTTTTAGTGCCAATATTTTCAAACAATATTGCGAGGGACAACATGCGCGAAGAAGACTTAGCACCCACCGCATCCGTCCCCCTTGCCATGAAATGAAGCGTCGAACGTGATTGCGGGAGCAACTGTATTCGGTGCCGTCGGTCGTCGTCATTCGGGAACGGCGTTCGCGTTGCGCCGCGTCTTGAAGGCGTAAGCATTGCCAAGAAATGCAGGAAAGAACCGGCCATCCGGTGCGAATACCCGGGGAACGACATCGAAACATACCGACAGCATGCCGTCGTGCGGGATTAAACATTTGACTGCGGCGAAACGTTTTGCAGGAAACTGATTCAGGCGAGATAAATCTCAAGGCTGTCAAGCAAATCATTCAGAGAATCGCCCGCTTCGGCAAGAGCATCGCCCATTGATTCGATCTCCTCCTGCGAGGGCATGTATTCCTCAGCGTTGATCAGATGCAGCTGTTCATCTAAATAGCGGCCGATCTCGGTCAACCTCCGCATGCTCCCCTCCGGGATCCGCACTGCCGCTTGCGGCGACGAACGTAATGTCTGCAGAAAGGCAAGCTTGCGCTCCACCAGCTCTAGCACACTGCTCCGCAGCGGCGCTTTCGCTTCATCAGAGCTCCGATCATATGCGCCTGTCAAATCCTCCCATCGTTCCTCCACGTAATTATGAAAGAAAGCCTCCTGCGCCGCATCAGCAAATGACTGAAGCTCCCTTCCGAAACACCGCGCGAAAAAATCGGCATAGTCCAATTCCCGGTAAAAACAGCAGTCCAAGATGAAGCTGTCGATTTCCACCGGCGTAATTTCAAACCCAGCCTCCGTGAGCAGATCATCCAGACTGTCGGTGCTCCCCCGTGAAATGCTCACACCTTCCGGCACAGCCACAACATCGTCCGCATCAGAAAACCCACTGCACCGCCGCACCAGTGAGGTATGATCCCCGTCGTAGGCAATCTCTATCCGACCGGTCTTGCGGATAAATTCGTCCAGCGACGCCGCTTCCGCAGCATTGCACAAAAGTGTTCTGTCTGTAAAAAAACTCCACGCCAACTGTTCCGGAATGTCGAAGTATTTATCAAAGCGATCGATCACTTGCTCCAGTGCGTCGGCGAAGCGGCCACACCACTCTCCCACCGCACGGCTACGCCGTTCCTCTCCAGACAAGTAACGGCATTCGACCACGCCGCTTTTCCAGTCGACTACAGAGCAAACCAATGCGTCTCCCTCAGTGAAGGAATGTCTGTCATAAAATCGACTCATGTCAAAGACATGAAGCGCCAGCTCCGACTTTCCTGTGCGCCCCTCGCGGGAAATCACTTTTCTATTCCCGGAATCCTCTGCAATAAAAAAGTCAAAAACCTGCTCCGACCCCAGCAGCATATGGTAAGGAAACAACGCAGCGAGACTGCCGCTGTAGACACGTCGCGGCAGCGCGGATCTCCCCTCTGACTCCCCGTCAATCAGTACGACCTCGGACGGAAACACATCCGGCGAGAGAAATGCGGCGAACCGGTGACCCGGAATCAGTATCCCGTTGTCGATTTCCGTATCATCCGGCGTGATCACCAGTGCGGCGTTTGCGAACAACTCCTCCCGTCCGACAAATCGATTTCCATCGACATCCCAAAACAAGTTCGCATCCGCCTCCAGAAGGCGCCGCGCCCGCTCGACCAGCACTTGTCGATCCGATGCAGTCACCGTCGGCAATTCAGCCAACACATCCTCAAGAGCGAACTCCCCGCCCAGTCGATTACGTGCAGCGGCCGCCGCAGTCTCGATTTCACGCGCCGCAATTTGATCCTGAGATACGACCGACATGCATTCAGACTCCGGCAATCCTGGAAAGCTTGTCGAAAAGAAACTTTCTCAAGTGAATCTCCAAATCTCCCGGCTCAAACGCCTTCAGACGCTCAACCGTCAGCGCATCCGAAACATCAAACGAACCGCTCCGCAATCGGCGCAACCATTGCAATACGCCGCCGCATCCAAGCTTACGACCGACATCCGCGCACAGCGTACGCACGTAGGTTCCCTTGGAACAACACATTGTAAAGTCACACAACGGCAACTCCACGCGCGTCACGTCAAGAGAAAAAACAGTTATTTCCCGGCTTTCACGCTCAATCTCCAAACCCCTCCGTGCCAACTCATACAGCTTCCTGCCGTCCTTCTTGACAGCCGAGACCATAGGGGGAGTCTGCCGCTGCACACCTACAAACGAGGCCAGTTCCCGACGGAGACGCTCCTCCGTCACCAGTGACCAGTCATGTTCGGCCACCACGTGCCCATCCATATCCTCGGTATCAGTCTCCAAACCAATCCGCAGAGTGGCGACATAGACTTTATTCTCACCGCTGAATTTCTGACTCAGCAAAGTGAATTTCCCCAGCAGCAAAACCAGAAGCCCCGTGGCGGCGGGATCAAGCGTCCCGCAGTGCCCCACCTTCGGAATATGAAATTTGGAGCGCACAAAGTTAACCACGTCAAAACTGGTCCATCCAGCAGGCTTGTCCACCAGAAGCACGCCGTTGGCGTTGAACTCATCCTGCCGCCTCTGCGGAGAATTATTCCGGCGCATTAGGATATTCCTCCCAAAACCCGCTCCACGTGCTCAATCAGCATGTTTTCCACATCCGCAAAAGATTTGGCCGTCACCTGCGCGCCGGCCGCCAATTCGTGTCCGCCACCGCCGAGCAATCGGGCGATCGGGCCCACCGGACAACGAGAATCCTTGCTGCGCAAAGAGAGCTTTAGAGCACCGTTCCGTCGATAAATCAAGGCCACTATCACCGGGCCGGCCACCTCACGCAGCAGTTCTATAACTGTTTCACCGTCGCGCATATCGAAATTGTGCTTGGCAAGCAGTTCATCGGAAATCACAGCATAAAGTAGACGCCCGCCGCAGGCGCTTTTCACGGACGAACGCAGCATTTCCACTTCAAACTGCTGCTGTCGCAACGGCTTGGAGAAAAATGCCGCGTTGACCACCTGTTCCCACCTGGCGCCACAGTCGTGCAGCTCTGCAGCTGTCCGCAGAGTCGCGCCGGTCGTGTTTCCAAAACGAAACGACCCTGTATCCGTAACGATGCCGAGCAGAAGCCATGTCGCGGCGTCAGCCGAGATATGCCAATGTGCCGACCGCGCAATGTCGCAGACCAATTCTGCGGTTGCCGCAGCATCGGCCGCAATGCAGCTCCAATCCGCCGCCACACTGCTGTCGACATGATGATCAATGTTGATGATCGGCAGATTTATATCGCTCAGCGTCAGGTTCTCGCCCAGCGCCACGCGCGAAGCTCTCGCGGAATCCAGCACCGCCAGCAGATCAAAGCCACGCAAATCCCCCGGCAAGGTCGAAACGAACCCGCCGCCGACCAGTCCGGCGAATTTTTCCGGAATCGCATCCGGCAGCAACACCGTCGCCTGCCGTCCGTTGTCACGCAGCAACTGTCCAAATCCCAGAGCTGAACCGATCGCGTCCCCGTCCGGTTTTTCGTGCGCTGCTATCAAAACCCGGTTAAAGCCACTCAAGACCACTGCGGCTTCGCGCCGTTCAAGCCTGCGCGTCATCAACGACTCCGCCTCCGTCCATCCGCTGCTCATACGCATCCAGAATCCTCAGAACCCGATCTCCGCGTTCAATGCGATCGTCCCGCAAGAAAGACAGAACCGGAGTATACTTAAACGCAAGATTGCGGGCGATGCGGCACTGGAGATCCGGCCTCAACTCCTCCAGATTCCGCATCACCTGCCCGCCTGAGGATCCGCCTCCGCCAAATATGCTGACGTAAACCGCGGCACTGTGCAGATCCGCGCTGCAATTCACCGCAGTAACTGATACGAGAACACCTTCCGCGCCGGCGACCGGATTACGCTCCAAATAATCGGCTATTTCCCGTTTCAGAAGCTCGTTAACCCTAACCAGTCGATCCGCTGAACTCATTGTCATGTTTCCCCGATCCATCTCGCGCATCGGACGGCGGACTCACGATCCGCGCATCACGCCTTACGTGCGCAAGCGCACGCCGGAATCACACAGTGCGGCTGTTGTTAAAGAGTGGCCTTCCTTAGCTCGATTTCGTACACTTCAATCTCGTCTCCCGGAACAAAGTCATTGAAATTGTCCAGCCGGATGCCACAGTCCAGACCGGCCTTCACCTCCTTGACGTCGTCCTGAAACCGACGCAAACTCGCGATCACGCCGTTGTACAGGAGTTCGCCACCTCGCCTCACCCTGGCATGCGCACCGACCTTGACCAATCCGGAATCGACATGGCAGCCGCATATTTTCGGTCCCTTGGAGAGTTCAAAGATCTGCAGGATTTTCGCCGTTCCCAACCGGTTCTCCCGCTTTTCCGGAGCCAGCTTCCCTGCCAGTGCATCCGAAATGTCCTCCAGCAGTTCGTAGATGATGCTGTACAGCCGGATCTCGACATGCTGCTGCTTGGCAAGATCATTGACTCCCGGATTGACCCTGACATGAAATCCCACCAGAATTCCGTGAGACGCGGCCGCAAGCATCACATCGTTCTCGGTGATTGCCCCCACCGCGTTGAGAATCACCTCCGCCTTGATTTTGTCCGACGGCAACTTCTCCAGCGACTGCGCAATAGCCTCTCCTGACCCGCGCACGTCGGATTTAATCAATATGTTCAGCGTATCCTTTGATGCGCTGCTGAGTTTGCTGAAAAGATCTTCTTCAGACGCGATCGCACTCACCGCGCTCATCGTACTGCGTTTCTCCGCAATGCGCCGATCAATCTCCTGACGTGCCGCACGCTCAGAATCCATGACCGTCAGTCTGTCGCCGGCGTCAGGAGCTCCTGACAGACCCACAACTTTAACCGGCGTGCTCGGACCGGCGGATTTGAGACGCTCTCCATGATCCGAAATGAGCGAACGCACCTTTCCGTAGCACTGACCGCAAACCGCGATGTCGCCGACATGCAGTGTGCCGTTCTGCACCAGGACATGCGCCGTCGGACCCAACCCCTGCTCAATCTGGGCTTCAAGTACGAATCCCTCGGCGGATTTTTCCGGATTTGCCCTAAGCTCCAGCATCTCCGCCTCCAGCAGAATGCGATCCAGCAGAGCATCCAGGCCATCCCCTGTCTTGGCCGACACCCTCACGGTGCCGACACTGCCCCCCCAGTCCTCGCTGTGGAGTCCGTTCTGCTGCATGTGCAGCAGCACCTTATCCGGATCAGCGTCTGGCAGATCCATTTTATTGATCGCCACCACAATCGGCACTTTCGCCGCCAAGGCGTGATTCATCGCCTCAACCGTCTGCGCCTTAAACCCCTCCGCAGCAGAGACCACCAGAACCGCAATATCCGTGACGTTGGCGCCGCGCGCGCGCATGCTGGTGAACGCCTCGTGTCCCGGCGTATCTATGAAAGTGATCTGCTTGTCCTTGAACTTGACCGTGGACGCGCCGATGTGCTGGGTGATGCGTCCGGCCTCATGCTCCACCACATGAGTATGACGCACCGCATCCTGAAGCGACGTCTTGCCATGGTCGACGTGTCCCAGGAAAGTCACCACTGGAGGTCGTTCCTCAAGTCGCTCCGGCTGTGGAGACGGCGCCGGCCTGGCCGACGGCGCGGCTGGTTTCGTTTCAACCTGCCTGGCGGCTTTTACAAACTCCAATTCATAACCGTACTGCCGACACAGCTTGCGAACATTGGCATCGCTGATCGGCTGGTTGATTCCGGTGAGTTCGCCCAATTTTATCAAATCACTGATCAATTCGTTCGGCCTGCGTCCGACCGCATCAGCCAGCACCTTGACGATAACCGGCTGTTCCAGCTTGATGACCGTCGGAGCCGGGGACGTCCCATCGCTGACGGCCGAAGCTCTGCCTGTTTTCTTTGATGAACGGCCGGTTCCGGCCGCTGTCTTGGCGGCGGAGACACGACGCGATTTGCCGGTTGCCTCCTTCCCCTGCTTGACACCCCTGGTCGGACGCTTTTTCTCCCCGCCGGAGCTTTTCTCCGATGTCCGCGCCGTATCGCTCTTTCCAAAAAAATCTGCGAAATGCGCCTCAACCAAATCAATCATATCCACTGGAATCAATGCGTCATCGATCGGCGTGACGCCCTGCCCTGCCAGCTCATCAAGAATCACCTGCTCCTTGACGTGATATTTCCGCGCCAGACTTTTGACACTAAGTTTCTTCACTTTTTCACTTGCCTCCAGTCAATCTAGCCAGCGCAGACTTCACCTCAGCTGCATCTATACCGTCAATCTCCAGCAGGGCTTCCTCGCCGGCGGCAACCACTCCGTCAACGGACACAAACCCGTTGCGCACCAACTTGTCCGCCGTCTCCATTGAAATCTGCAAATCGTTCGCCAACTGCGTCGCGGCCTGACCTATTTTCTCCTCAATCCCCCCCTCGATCTTGATGGTGGTCTTCCATCCGATGAGCTGCGAGCACAGACGAACATTCTGAGCCTTCTTTCCGAACGCCAACTTGGACTGTTCCTCGGTCACATGCACAATCAACTCGTGCCGCTCATCATCCACATCCACCGACTGCACATGAGCCGGCAACAACGCGTTCATCGCGTATTTGCCGATATCGGCGTCGTAAGGCACGATGTCTATACGTTCTCCATTCAACTCGTTAGTGATGTTGCGGACCCTGGTGCCGCGGATGCCAACGCAAGCTCCGACAGGGTCGACCCGCAAGTCCTCGCTCTGCACCGCAATCTTGGTTCTGCTGCCGGCCTCGCGGGCGATGCCCATGATCTTCACCACACCGTCGCGGATTTCAGCCACCTCAAGTTCGAAGAGGCGCACGACAAACTCCGGGCAGGCGCGGGAAACTATCAAACTGGGACCTCCTCCGGAAACATCCACGCGCAAAAGCAGCGCATTGATCCGGTCGCCCGGCATGTACTGTTCACCGTGCATCTTGTCGCGACTGCCCATCACCCCCTCCGCCTTCTGGAAACTGATGATGGTATTGCCGCTTTCGAAGCGGCGAACCGTACCGCTGATTATATGCCCCACGCGGTCGGCAAATTCCTCCATCACCGTCGCCTTCTCGGCCTGACGGAGCTGCTGCATGATCGTCTGCTTGGCGGTCTGCGCCGCGATTCGTCCGAAGTTCCGCGGGGTCACCTCCCAGTCGACCAAGTCACCCAGCTTCACCTCCGGAAACTTCTCCTTGGCGCGCGCCAGCAGCAGCTGATCCCTGTTAGGATTCTCCGCGACGACCTCCAGCTTTGCCCAAGCCTGAATGACACCGGTATTCGGATCGACCTTGACGCTGAGAGTGCTGGCAGGGTGAATGCTCTTGCGCGAGGCTGACAGAATCGCGGTCTCCAGCGCCTTGATCAGAAGATCACGGCTAATGCCCCTCTCCCGTTCAATGTACTCAAGAATCGTCAGTAATTCGTTGTTCATATCTTCCCCTTTCAGCCGGCCGGCGCCGACCATCTCCACTATGCTCCATCTCCGGCTCCGGCAACGTGTCCGCGATGCATGATGAAAAGAGCAAAAAACAAAAAAAGCGGGCAAATGCACATCCACATCTCCCACTTTCCTCCATTCCTGCTGTTCGACTGTCTTACGCTTATGTTCTGACCGTCTTGTATTTGTTGTACGTCTGCAAATCCGCGAAAACCGACATGTGCGCCTCATACCTGAACGTTATGCGACGCACGGTGATAATATAATGCGGAAAATCACACTGACAAGAGGAGCAAACCCATTTTTATCAATAATCGGACAAGCGGCATCGCGCCGACATTCCCGGTAACGATTCTCCCTTTCAGCAACCGCAAATCCTGCGTCCGCAGACGCTCTCCTCCGCGACCTGCGGAGTTTCATTGCATGTTCCATGTGAAGACCGTCATGATCCCGTCCTTGCTCGACAAAAATAAGGATCAACCTCTTGACTTCTGCAGGCTTCGATGTTAAATTTAGCGTGCTTTTGTCCGCAGTGTGAGTCGACGGAGAAAGCCGAGATCGCGATTCATGCGGACAGGCGAGATTTCATCAGTGACGAATGACGAAACTGTACTGTTTTAAAACCCAGCGACACGAAGGGAATGGATCAACATGGCTCACTCGAAATCAGCTTTGAAACGGCTGCGCACCGGAAAACTTGCCAATATCCGCAACCGTGCACGCAACAATGAGCTTAAGACATTGGAGAAACGCTTCCGCGCGGCGGTCGCGGCAGGAGAAAAGGAAAACGCCGCGGCATTACACAAGCAATGCTGCAGTCGCGTTGACAAGGCAGTCAAAGCCAACGCCATTCATGTCAACAAGGCGGCCAACAAAAAATCCCAATTTGATCGCCTGTTTCAGTCACTCTCCGCGCAATAATCCTGGCGCGGCATGACAGCCGCTGTGGTTCCGCGCATGCCTCGGATATGTGGGTTCGGGATCACGGTTCGTATCACGGTCGCGGACAGCGCCGTGAATTGGATCTGCACACGGACGCGCCAGATGCTCCAGGGATGGATGTAAGAAACTGATTGACGGAGGCCCGGCTACGAGCGGAGGATCGCCTCGCGGGCGCCGCTCGGAATGCCGCGTAAGAACACGGGGAGATTTGCTCCGTCATCCGAGGCACAACGGCCGGTTCACAGAGCAGTGGACTTCACCGTCCGGATTCACGTGATTCAGCGTAAGACAACGCGATGCCGTCGCGGCCAGTTCGGTTTCCCGCACACACCATGAACATAGCTCAAGTCGCGCTTGACATCGCGCTCGATCATCTTTTTGACTACAGTATACCTCAGAGACTGGCCGGCTCCATCCGGATCGGGGTTCGCGTGAGCGTCCCTTTCGGACGCACGGTGCGCGACGGGTACGTATTGGCGCTGTGCGACAGCAGCAGTCGTCCTGAACTGCGAGACATCCTCGATGTATCCGACAATGCGGCCAGCCTTCCCGAAAAACTGGTGAAACTCGGCAACTGGATAGCCGACTATTACTGCTGTTCCCGGGAACAGGCCATCCGAACGCTCCTGCCCGCGCCGGTACGTCGTGGAAAGATCCGGAAGAAATTTCTTTCCCACGTCACCATCTCCGACCCCGAGGCGGCACGCGCCTTCATCGCGCTCAACCTCCACCACAAGAGATTTGCAGCACAGACAATGATGCTGCGAACACTGCTTGACGCACCCGAGCACACGCTGCCGTTGAACGAATTACTGAAGACCACCGCTTTCACGCGCTCCAGAATAGATACTCTGGTGAAACGCCATCTGCTTCTGTCGGAAAAGCGTCCCGTGCGTCGCGATCCATTCGCCGGACGCACCGTCGTGCCGGCGGACGAACTGCAGCCCACCACTGAACAAGCCGCGGCGCTGGATCAGATACGTCGGATGCTCACCGGACAGGATCGCCGCCATGTACTGCTTCTGCACGGTGTCACGAACAGCGGCAAGACCGAAGTCTACCTGCAGGCCATCGCGCAGACCATGAAGCTGGGCAAGTCCGCCATTGTTCTTGTCCCCGAGATCTCTCTCACGCCGCAGACGGTTCGACGTTTCCGCTCGCGTTTCGGAGATCAGCTGAGCATCCTTCACAGCCGTCTCTCCGACGGGGAACGCTTTGACGAATGGCATCGCATCAGTCGTCACGAGAGCGCCATCGCGGTAGGAGCCAGATCGGCTCTCTTCGCGCCGTTCCGCAACCTGGGTCTAATCGTGGTAGACGAGGAACACGACAGCAGTTACAAGCAATCGGAGGCTCCGCGCTATTCGGCTAGGGATGTCGCCGTCATGCGGGGCAGACTGGAAAACGCGGTGGTCATTCTCGGCTCAGCCACGCCGTCCGCGGAAAGCAGTTACAATGCGTCAAGCGGCAAATACGTTCTGGCGCGTCTGTCAAAACAGATTTCCACACAGATGACGCCTCGCATCCGAATCGTCGATCAAAGACTGGGCGGTGCGCCGGAGCAAGGCAAATCAAGTTTCTTCTCCTCAATCCTCATCGATGCCGTTCAAGAAAGACTGGAACGCGGAGAACAGTCAATCCTCTTTCTGAATCGCCGCGGGTACGCCCGCGTCATGCTCTGCCAGAAGTGCGGATACGAAGCGGTCTGTCCGAACTGCTCGGTCAACTTCACCTATTCCAAAAAACGCCAGACACTGAGTTGCCATCTATGCGGCAAAACCATTCCCGCACCGAGGCAATGTCCGACGTGCCGCTCCTCGGAAATCAGTTACAACGGCGTCGGCACTGAAAAAGTAGAGGCTGCGGCCGCCGCAATTTTCACCAATGCCCGCATTGCGCGCATGGATTCCGACTCAATGAGAAGCGTCGGCGACTACGAAATGATTCTGGAAAGATTCCGCCGCGCCGAGATAGATATTTTAATCGGCACTCAGATGATCGCGAAAGGACTGCATTTCCCCAATGTCACGCTGGTCGGTGTAATAAACGCGGACAGCGGACTCATGATGCCTGATTTTCGCGCTCCGGAACGCACTTTCCAATTGCTGACACAGGTGGCCGGACGCGCCGGACGCGGCGATATCAGAGGCGAAGTGATCATTCAGACCTACAATCCGGACAACGAGGCCATCAAATTCGCCGTCATGCAGGACTTCGACGGATTCAGCCGTTACGACCTGGAGGTCAGGGAGATGTTGTCATATCCTCCGTTCGCCCGTCTGATCGCCGTGCATTTTCAGGGAAAGGATGAACAATCCGTGGCCGGATTCGCCGAAAAATTCACCGCGTCCTTACGCCAGTACTGTTCAGTGAATCTTAAGATCTCCGGACCTCTTCCTGCACCGATCGAACGCATCAAAGGCAAATTCCGATACATGACCATACTGCGCGGCAACCGACTGCAGTCGTTACGGCCGGCGCTGCGCGCGATGCTCCTGCACGGCAAAATCACACCAGGCGTGGAGGTATATGCGGACGTGGACGCGCAGTCGCTGCTTTAATCGGTGTTTCATTACGTTGAAAAAGAAGCGGGATGACGCTATATTCTCACGGGTTATGATGCGCAGGCAGTGCTTTTCTTGCATTTAAAAGGCAACGGATCGACAACTGTCCAGGGAGAGAAGCATGAGGCAAATACTCGTCACCGGAGGCGGCGGTTTTCTCGGCACCAATCTATGCGAAAAACTCCTGGAGAAAGGCGACAACGAAGTCATCTGCATAGATAATTTCTATACCGGCAGCAAACGGAACATCTATCATCTTCTGGCCAATCCCCGTTTCGAACTCATCCGCCACGACGTCACTTTCCCCCTCTACATCGAGTGCGACGAGATCTACAATCTGGCCTGTCCCGCCTCGCCCGTCCATTACCAGAGGAATCCGGTGCAGACCGTCAAGACCTGTGTGCACGGAGCCATCAACATGCTCGGACTTGCCCGTCGTCTTCATGCCAGAATCCTCCAGGCGTCCACCAGCGAAGTCTACGGCGACCCGTGCATACATCCGCAGACTGAATCATATTGGGGAAACGTCAACCCGATCGGCGTGAGATCCTGCTACGACGAAGGGAAACGATGCGCGGAGACACTGTTCTACTATTATCACTCACAGTGTGAGCTTCCGACAAAAATCGTCCGCATATTCAACACATACGGTCCGTATATGCATCCTCGCGACGGCAGGGTGATCAGCAACTTCATCCTCCAGGCCCTGCAGAATCTGCCCATAACCGTGTACGGAGACGGCAGCCAGACCAGAAGTTTCTGCTACTGCGATGATCTCGTCGATGCAATGATGAGGATGATGCAGACCCCCCCGGACTTCACCGGGCCGATCAACATCGGCAACCCGGAGGAATGCACCATGCTGCAACTGGCTGAAATCATCCGCGATTTGACCGGATCGCGTTCGAAGATCGTTCATACTCAGCTTCCGCCGGACGATCCCAAGAAACGCCGCCCGGACATAACACTGGCGAGTCAAGTCCTGAAATGGAAGCCGGTCACTCCATTGCGCGACGGACTGAAGCGCACTATCGCCTACTTTGATCGTCTGCTCAAAGAAGCGCCGGAGTTCTGCGACACCGGCAGCCATTCAGGAAACGAAATTGAAAGCCGCAGAAAGTGAACATCAACCACACGTGGACGTGCGACACGTCAAACGAAACATGCCGGCCACGGAACATCTAATTAAGGAAGAAATAAGACCAATCATGAAACGAATCCTTTGCATCGGCGCCGGATACGTCGGCGGACCAACCATGGCGGTAATAGCAGATCAGTGTCCGGATCTCGTTGTCACCGTCGTGGACATCAATGAAAAGCGCATACAAGCGTGGAATTCGGACAAGCTACCGGTTTACGAGCCGGGGCTGGACGAAGTTGTGCGGCGTTGCCGGGGACGGAACCTGTTTTATTCGACCGACATCCCGCGAGCGATAAAGGAAGCTGATGTCATCTTCGTCAGCGTCAACACTCCCACGAAAACTTTCGGAGCCGGCGCAGGCAAAGCCGCCGATCTCCAGTATCTGGAGAAAACCGCACGCAGCATACTCGAATATGCCGATACGGACAAGATAGTGGTGGAAAAGAGCACCTTGCCGGTGCGTACGGCGCAGGCGCTCAGCCGCGTGCTTCATTCCAACACGCGCGGCTTGAAATTCAGAATTGTCTCCAATCCGGAATTCCTGGCGGAAGGAACCGCCATCAACGACCTCCTTCATCCTGACAGAGTGCTTATCGGCGGTCTGGACGAATCGGCCATCCGCGAGGTCGCGAGCATTTACGAACGTTGGGTGCCGCATGACCGCATCATCACCACCAACCTGTGGTCGAGCGAACTGACCAAACTCGTTTCCAATGCGCTTCTGGCGCAGCGAATTTCGTCCGTAAACAGCATATCCGCTCTCTGCGAGAGAACCGGAGCCAACATCAGCGAAGTCACCAGCGCCGCCGGGCGGGACAGCCGTATCGGTTCGAAATTTCTGAAAGCCGGAGTCGGTTTCGGCGGCTCGTGCTTCAAGAAGGACATCCTCAACCTGGTGTATCTTTGCGAACACTACGGTCTGCCGGAAGTGGCCGCCTACTGGGAGCAGGTGGTGAAGATGAACGACTTCCAGTCCAGACGGTTTGTGGAGACCATGCTCACAGCCATGTTCAACACTGTGGCGGACAAGCGAATCGCCGTCTTCGGCTTCTCTTTCAAGGCGGACACCGGCGACACCAGGGAATCGCCGGCCATTTCAGTCTGCCGGCAGCTGCTCGAAGAACATGCGAAAATCCGCATCCACGATCCTCAGGCGATGGATAACGCCAGAATCGATCTGGCCAACGACCGTGGCGACGTGTCGTTCTGGGACGACCCCTACGCGGCGTCCGAAGGCGCGCACGCCGTGGTGATCATGACCGAGTGGGCCTGCTTCCGGCATCTGGATTACAGCCGGATTTTCAAATCCATGGAAAAACCCGCTTTCCTTTTCGACGGACGAAACCTGCTGCCGCCGGAGGAACTCTTCCGGATCGGCTTTCACGTCTATCCTGTCGGACAGAAGCCGCTGACGCATTTTCATGCGACGTCCGACACGCGCTGACCCGCTCGATTCGCCTGACGCGGTTACCGGTGACGGGAAGCCGCCGGTTCCGAGTCTCCTGTTCAATGTGAACTTGACATGGAGACAAAAAATCCTGCCGACAATGGCGGGTGCGCCATCCAGTCGACAGGAGAATCTGAAAAACCGCGGGCGGCGTCAGTCCTGCGCCGCAGCGGGCGGAGTCGCCGCCGGACGATTCTGCAGCTCGGCGTCGATGAATAGCAACGCTTTTTCGTCGTCACCCGCTCTTTCCAATTTGTCGATGATGGCTTGGACGGAACGTTCCTCCTGCACCTGCTCCGTGACAAAATAATTTAAAAAAGCCATGGTGGCGTATTCGCCGGATCTCAACGAAATCTCCGCTAGCTTATTGACGCGCACGGTGACAAGTTTCTCGTGTTTAAGCGCCTGCTGGAAAGCGGCAAGCGGTGTTCTGACTCCGTCAAGTTCCGGCTTCTTGATGTCGTCAAGCACAATATTCTCACCCTGATCGTTGAGGTAGTTGTAAAAAATACCGGCATGGATGATCTCCTCGTCAACCTGAACCCGCATCCAGTGCGCCGCGCCCGGAAGTTTCAACTTTTCAAGAATCGAGGCAAGTCCCAGATAGATGTAACTGGAATAAAGTTCAAAGACCATCTGAGCACTGAGGGCATTCGCAAGCTCTTTCTTCATCATCTTTTCCTTTCTGACAATCAAATCTTCGCTGCGACTCACCTACCATACCATCGATGCGGCGCTTTTGCAAGATTTTCCCGTCTCAATAAAGCGCCGCGAAAAACACCGCGACTCCTGCGGCAAAGACTGCTGCAAGGCTTCATCATTATGCTCGGACGGAGCGGCACAGCGGAGAGTTTTGCCGCGGCCAGGGAAAAGAAGCATCGCAAACGGAAGCAGACTGCGACACGTCCATGCGACAACGCATGCTGACACTCCCGGCGGCATTGCCTGCGTACGGCGAATCCGGACTCATATGGAACGGAAAGTTCCTGCCTGCCTCACGGGGAAATGCGGGGCGGCGGAAACCAAAGACCACTGTAAACATCCTGACGCATACCGCCGCTGCAAAAACATTGCCGGCCGTGAATTCGTCGGAACCCCCAGGTCATCCGGGCAGCCGCGTCCCGCTGGACGACCACCGGATCGGACAGCGACGCCGGAACGACACTCCTCAAATCAATGTCCGTCTGCGCACAACTCCAAAACGGAAATGGACAGGAGAATAGCCGCGTGTCGCGTCACTTGCCGCCGCCCGACGTCCTCCCATTGAAGATCGGCAGACCCCTGTTCATACTTCCGCTCTGGTATCCCTCCAGATCCAAGGTCACATACAGGAAACCAAGCTGACGAAAATAGCTGGATATCTGATCGACCAGCTGCGGGAAAAGTTTTCCGAACTCCGCTTTCGCAATCTCTATCCTTGCCAGCTCGCCGTGCACCCGCACCCGCACCTGGCGGAAGCCGAGATCCAGAAGCCGCTGTTCCGCCAGATCCACCATTCTCAGTTTCTCCTCGCTGATGGTCTCTCCGTATACGAAACGCGAGGAGAGACAGGCAAAGGATTGCTTGTCCCATGTCGGCAGATTAAGGATGCGCGAGAGCTCGCGAATCTCATCCTTGTGTAAACCAACCTCGCGCAGCGGACTTTTGACGCCAAGTTCCGCCACTGCGGTCAGGCCGGGACGGTAATCGCCGACATCATCCAGGTTGGAACCCTCAACCACGCAGGATATGCCATGTCTCCGGGCCGTCTCCCAGATTTTCGTGAACAGCGCGCGCTTGCACAGATAGCAGCGGTTAACCGGATTCTGCCGAAACCCTTCCACGTCCAACTCCTCGGAGTCCACGATGATTTGCTCAATTCTTTCGGAATCGCAGAACCTTCTAGCCTCATTGAGCTCGCGCTCGGGAAATGAGTGTGAACGAGCGGTGACGGCAATGGCTCTGTCGGCGAGCACATCATGAGCCATTTTCAGCAGATAGGTTGAATCGACTCCGGACGAAAAGGCGACAACAACGCTTCCGACATCGCGCAAATACTCTCGCAGGCGTTCCTGCTTCTCCAGAATTTCCGCCATTTTCCAGCTCCCTTTCGCATCACCCGGCACCGGTTTCGGTATAAGATAACCTCTGCCTCACAACGATTCCAGTTCAAAAACGGAGATCGGACATGCGGCAGCCGGAAAAAAACCGATGCAAACATGCAGGGAAGCGGATGAAACATGTGTTGCCGGCAAAGTTCTCATCCCGTCCTGCGTTCGCTCCGAGTCTTTCTCGCGCCGTCGATGAACCTGAATCCGGGACATCATTTCCTGTGCCGGTTTCCGTCGGTCACCGCTCAGGCCGCAGTTCACCGCCGGATGCGTCGCGGAGTCCTCCCGTTTTGTATGCCACGGCAAAGGGAACATACCGTCGGTACACAACGACACTCCGGAATTCCGGAACGTCACTCCCGATCAGTCTGGCAATAACAAAACATCTCACTCAGCCGGATGCTCGTTCCTCGGCAGCAAACGCATTCGACACCTTGCCCCCGGAAAAAAATGACCGGTTCGGCGGTCTCCATCGCGCCGTTGAGTCCGCAGCGGCATTTGAAGCTGTTCTCTCGGATGTCCCGGACAGCCCCCGCTCAGAAGCGCCGAAACCGCGCATGAGACTCACGTATGGATATTGACACATGCAACCGTCAAATATGCTCCGCAGAGCGCGTCAAAACATCTGACGCCTCATCTTGTAAATATCTTCAACCTGCGATATAGTGCCCGATCACAGCGGTTCATTTTCCCCCGCGCGGCCGGTGCGGTGAGATTTGCGTATGAACGGGATGTCGTAAAGTCGCAGGTTCCAAGCACGGCAGACAGAGAGGAGCAGCACACAGCATATGCGAATGCATTTTGCCGACTCGATACCCCGTAAATACCGCGTGCGGGCGATGATGTTATGCGGCACGATGGTTTACTTCTTTGCAAATGTTCAGCGCGTTGCGATTCCGGGATCCGTCTTCAACCAGCTGCAGCAGGAACTGCACGTATCAGCGGCATACATAACCGCACTGGGATCCGCTTTCATGTATGTCTACGCCGTCACACAGCTGGTGATCGGGCTGCTGCTGGATCGTTACGGAAGCGCACGTATTATCGCAACGGGAGGGTTACTGTTCTGCGCTGGATCCATTCTGTTCCCGTTGACTCATTCACTGCCGCTGCTTTATCTAATCCGCATCCTGACCGGCCTGGGAGCCGGCGCACTGTACCTGAGCCTTGTCAAAGAGTCAATCCGAATATTCAACCGGAACTATAACCTTATCGTCTCCGTCATACTCCTGATCGGATATTCCGGAGCCATCGCCGCCAACGCGCCGCTGGTTGCCGGGATCGAGGCAATCGGATTCCGCAACATGATGCTTCTCGTCGGCATTTCCTCACTGCTGTTTCTCTGCCTTTTCCTGTCCTGCGGCGTCACCGTTAAACTGCCACCTGTTCAGAAGAATGTTCAGATTCGATTCGGCAAGTTCATTTCGTTACTTAAAACGCGGCACAACCGCCATCTGCTGATGTTCGGCAGCATCAATTTCGGACTGTACTACGTGATGCAGACCGTCATCGGAAAGAAGTTCCTGGAAGATTTCTGCGGCATGGCATCTGTTCACGCCGCATGGGTTCTCTCGATCATGGGCACATTGTCGGCGGTCTCCGGACTGATGTTCGCCGTCTCCAGCCGTCTGGTCGGCAACCGCCGACGGGTTTTCTGCAGGATTGTCGGCATCACGTCTTTCTCAGTCTGCACCTCCATGCTGATGCTTGTCCTGTTCGGGATACACAGCCGCGTCTTCGCAGTTCTGCTTTGCATGTTATCGGTGACATCGGGCATCCAGACTATCCTTCTGCCGTTGGCGTACGAGACCAATCCCCAACAACTCGGCAGCGTCGCCGTCGCCCTGATGAATTTTTCCGCCTATGTCGCTGTCGCCATATTCGGCAATGCGGTCGGACTGCTGATGAGTCTTTTCGCGCCGGTGATGCGCAATGGAATCATGTACTACGGACGCAGCTCATACCTTGCGGTTTTCATGACGCTGACGTTGTTCTCCGCGATTGTACTCCGCTGTTCATGGCGCATGAGAGAAACAATGGGACGCAACGTCTGCGAATGATTCATTTGACGCTGTCGCGCTGAATCAGCCGGCAGGGAATGACGGTATGTTGCGGAAAAGGCTGCCGCCGCAGCCGTGCATCCAACGCGTCAACAGCCGCCTTGGCCTGCGCGGCGTAATCCCGCGCCACGGTGGTCTGAGGGGGCAAGGCGTAACGTGAAAAACCCACGCATTCCGACGCGACAAGCGAAACATCAGCCGGAACACGCCGGTTGTACAGCGACAACGCGTAGCAGGCCGCCATCCCTCCGTTGTCTCCCGGGCAGAAGAGAGCATCGGCTCCGGCCTGCAGAAGTCTACCGACGTCCTCGACGTAGCCGTTCTCGGTGGTGATCCGCACCAGCGTCTCCGCGGCGGGCAGGCCAAGCCGCTTGAGAGTCTTTAAAATGCACTTTTTCCGCGCCAATGCGTCGAGAACGCCGTCTTCCTCGCGAATGATGCAGCCGACAAGATGATGTCCACGCGCCGCGAGGCAACCGATGGCAAGTTCGACCGACTGCTCCTCGTCGGAACACACGGAGCATATTTCCTGAAGTCCGTCCGGCACGTCGCGATCGACCACCACCAGCGGAACGGCGAAACGCATGGCCCAGTTCCTAAAAAACGCGTCATCCACTCCGATTCCGATCGCTCCGCTGAACTGAACTCTCTGAAGTGTTGCAAAACTGTCCTGCGACACGACCTCTATCCGGTAACCTCTCGAGAAAAGCTCTCCGACAAGATGACGCATCAACGTCTCGGCTTCACCCGTCCCGGAACGGCCGGATTCGCTCATCGAGACGACAAGCGCGGCGTTGCGCTGCTTCACGCTAAATCGCGGAGAATACCCGTACTCGCGCGCGACATCGAGCACACGCGAACGTAACGCATCGCGGACATTCGGATGATTGTTGAACACCCGAGACACCGTCGCCATAGAAACCCCGGCCTTTGCCGCAATTTCCTGAATTTTCATTCTACATTCCATTCGGCGTCGTCCTTCGTCCGCAGGGAAACCCAAGCCCATAAATTCAGGCGTCCCGCATACCGTTACCGCAAAGACTTCCACCATCCCCGCAAGGCTGCGCACGGACCAAGCCCGGCAGAGGAGCAATGTCAGACATGAAGCGTTCTTCCCGTCAGAATGCGGTAAGCATCGCGGTATTTGCTCGCCGTCTTCCGGATCACGTCAGGCGGCAGTTCCGGACCAGGCGCGGTCTTGTCCCAGTCAAGCGTTTCCAGATAATCGCGCACATATTGCTTGTCTATGCTCGCCGGACTGCATCCAGGCCTGTACTGATCTCTGAGCCAGAAACGGCTTGAATCCGGCGTGAGAACTTCATCCACCAGAATAATCCTGCCGTCAACCTCGCCGAATTCAAATTTGGTGTCCGCCAGGATGATACCTCTGCTTTCGGCGTAATCACGGGCGGTGCAATAGATTTTCAGCGAAAGATCCCTCAGGACAGCGGCACGATCCTTCCCCACGACAGACTCGAGCCGACTCTGCGAAATCGCCTCGTCGTGATCGCCCTGTTTCGCCTTGGTGGAAGGGGTGAACAGCACCTGATCCAGCCTCTCTGCCTGAAGATAGCCCTGCCGCAAGCGGACACCTGAAACCGTTCCGGAAGCCTGGTAATCTTTCCAAGCGCTGCCGGCCAGGTAGCCGCGGACTATGCATTCCACCGGCAACACCTCCGCCTTGCGCACGATCATGGATCGGCCGCGCAAATCACCGGCATAACTGGTCAATTCCGGTCTGGCGGCAACGTCGGCGGAGATCAGATGATTCTCCAACCACCCCGACATCAGATCGAACCAAAACAGGGAGATCTGCGTCAGAACCTTCCCCTTGTCCGGCACGCCGCTAGGCATGACCACGTCGAAAGCGCTGATACGGTCGGTCGCGACGAAAAGCAGACTATCTCCGAGATCGTAGACATCGCGCACCTTGCCGCGGCTGACCAACGGCAATTCCGGAATCACCGTTTCAGTCAGTGCACCGTTGACATCGTAACGCATATTCAGCACGCATCCCACAAAAAACGATCAGAACCGGCAACCGCAGACGGGGCGGCATCTAGGACTGAATTCCGACGACCTTAACTCTGGTAAGACTCTGACGATGACCGACGGTCCGCCGGTATCCCTTCCTCCGTTTCATCTTAAACGCCCAGACTTTCTTCGCGCGGAACTGATCCACGACCTCGCACGACACCGCAGCTCCGGACACCAGCGGCGTTCCCGCCGTCAGCGTCCCCCCTTCCTCGCCGACGGCGAGCACCTCCTCCAGATTCACCTGGTCACCGACCTTTGCGTCAATCTTCTCTATCTCAATCAAATCGCCGCTTTTGACTTTGTACTGTTTTCCACCGGTTCTGACAATCGCGTACATCTTCGCACTCCTTAAAATGACACAAACAGGCACCGCCGCACCCAAGCCAACCCAAAGTCAGATAACATACACCGCATCAGCGCTTATGCAAACATCATGCGCGGCAAATTCTTCAATATTTTCAGCAGGAACAAGCCGTAGGAAAGCCCTCTGGGAGCGCCGTAACGCAATTTGACGCGAAGCTCCTCGCAAAGACATGCGGCAATGTGACGATCGGACAGACCTCCTTCCTTGTAATACGCCACGACTTCCGGCACATACAGCGGACGCACGCCGCACACATTCACCGCCCGGTACATGAAGTCGTAATCTCCGAGCAGACGCATGGTCTCGTCGTACATGCCGACCTGCTCGTACACCTTTCTCGGCACAAACATCGAAGGATGCGGAGCAAAGGCGCCCATCCTCAAGTTTTCCGGACGGAAACCTCGCACACGTCCTCGTCCGCTGTATTCGACATCGCCCCAGAAAATGCGCCCGTCCAGGCCGGAAGTCTGAAAACTGTCCGCAACCAGCCGCAAAGCCCCCGGCAGATACCGGTCGCCCGCGTTCAGCAGTCCGATGACATCCCCGCTGGAGCACCGGATGCCTTTGTTCATCGCCTCGTATATGCCATGGTCGGGCTCGCTGATCAGAACCGCCAGGCGCTCGCGATATCGTTGCGCAACCGTCAACGTGCCGTCGGTGGACGCTCCGTCCACCAGCACATATTCAACATCCTCGTAGCCCTGCTCCAGAACGCTGCGGATGGTATCCTCCAACACCGGCTCGCCGTTGCGCACCACAGTGATTACGGAAATCCTCATCGTTCACACGCAACACGTTCCGCCGCAGCCGGTGTCCGCTCGAAAACCAGGCCGCCGGCGTGATTTTTCCAGCGCCGCACGCAGCTTCAGTCGAACTTCGGCGACGTCTCCGTCGGCCGCCGCAGCAGGAATTATTTCCCAAACCTCATTCGACAACTCCTCGCGAAGCAACGTCAGATTACCCTCGCTTTCCGGCAAATCCATCTTGTTGGCGACTATCACCGCAGGACGGCTGGACAATCCCTTCATGTACAGTTCCAGTTCACGTTGCAGATGTCTGAAGTCTTCCCACGGGCATCTCCCGTCCACACCGCCCATGTCAAGCACAAACGCCAGCAAATGGGTGCGTTCGATATGCCTCAGAAAGGCGTGCCCCAATCCTATATTCGCATGCGCTCCGTCAATCAGACCCGGAATGTCTGCCAGACTGATTCGGAAATAATCGTCATATTCGACGATCCCCACCATGGGGTGCAGGGTGGTGAACGGATACGGCGCGATCTTCGGCCTCGCCGCAGAGAGAGCCCGCAGCAACGTGGATTTGCCGGCGTTCGGATATCCGACCAGACCGACGTCGGCGATGGTCTTCAACTCCAACGACACGGTGCGCGTCTCTCCCGGCTCCCCCGGCTCGCAATCGCGCGGTGCGCGGTTGAAATTGGAAAGGAAACGGGCGTTGCCGCGTCCGCCGCGCCCGCCGCGGGCGATCACAAACTGCTGGCCGTCGCTTTTCAGATCCACGACCTCCGCCCCGGTTTCATCATCGTAGACCACGGTGCCGATCGGAACAGTCAGAACGATGTCGGGCGCCTTTCCTCCGTGCATGTTCTTTCCCCTGCCGGCGTTGCCGTCAGGAGCGGAATAATGGCGATTGTACAGCAGATCCGCCAGACTCTGCTGCCCGGTGGTCGCGCGGAGAATCACTTCTCCGCCGCTGCCGCCGTCGCCTCCATCCGGGCCGCCGCGCGGTACGTACTTCTCCCTGCGGAAACTGCAGCACCCGTGGCCGCCGCTCCCTCCCCTCACCGTGATAGTCGCTCTGTCGACAAACATCCTGCCTCCAACAATCAACCTTCCTGTTCAGGAAACTCGGCCGCGCCGGCACCTGTCGGCCGTTAAAAAAAATAAGCCCAAGGAATCAATCCTCAGGCTGATGTCTTCCGGAAAGACCGCTGACGAATAAAACACGGAGTCTCAGACCGCGGCGACCACATTGACCGTACGAGTGGCTTTCTTGAATTCGACCGTGCCGTCGCACAGGGCGAACAGGGTGAAGTCACGGCCGCATCCCACATTTTTCCCCGGTTTGAACCTTGTGCCGCGCTGTCTGACGATAATCGAACCGGCGGTCACGAACTCGCTGCTGTACGCCTTGATCCCAAGAAATTTAGGATTGCTGTCACGCCCGTTGCGGCTGCTTGACTGACCTTTTTTATGAGCCATGATTACTTTCCCCGATGCTGTTCACATTGTCCGAATCAGAACGCCTTAAATTACTGCGGCAAACCGATAATTCAAGTCGAAATAAAAACTTTTACGCCGGCCCGAATCCGACGCCGCCGGAAATCAAGACGCTTCCGGAAGTTCCGCGCAATCATCGGCATCCCGCCCAGCCGTCCGCGCCAGCCGCAGAAAGACATGTCGTCTTTCCTCCGGGAATCGGCCGTCCCGGGCGCTCATTGACTTGTCTTCAGCGGAATCTCCGTCGGCTCCGCAAATATTTTTTGCAAGTGCCGAGCATGCCTCTGAAACTTTGGAATGAAACGCACCACCGTAAAATTTGTTCCAGATGCCGAAAATTTGAGCCTTTTCCGCAGTTTTTTTTTGGAATCTGTGGTATATTGTCGCGATGTCGGGTGTTTTGCACGCCGACCTCCGGCCAAAGCAATGTTTGCACGCCGTGAAATCCGCAAACATTCAGAAAACAAAAGAAAAAAAATGGTCATATGAACAGATTCCGTACTCATACCTGCGGTCAACTTCGACGGGAGAATATTGGGGAGAAAGTCCGTCTTGCCGGCTGGATTCACAGCGTCCGTGATCACGGCGGCGTCATTTTCATCGACCTGAGAGACCATTACGGCGTCACCCAAGTGGTCGTCAATCCCGAGGCGGAATTTTATCAGGAGCTGGATCGCTGGCGTCTGGAGACCGTCGTGTCTTTTGACGGCAGGGTGATCGCCCGCAGCGAAAGCACAATCAATCCCAAGCTGTCCACCGGGGAGATCGAGGTCGCGGCGGAGAACATGAAGATACTCGGCGAGGCCGCCGTGCTGCCGTTTCAAATAGCGAAGAACGACGGAGCTCCCGAGGCGATGCGTCTGAAGTACCGTTTCCTTGATCTGCGCAGGGAGAAGCTTCATGCGAACATAATGCTGAGAAGCCGGGTGATCTCGGAAATCCGGCGCTACATGAACGACATCGGGTTCAACGAGTTTCAAACCCCGATCCTGACGGCCAGCAGCCCTGAGGGCGCTCGGGACTACCTGGTGCCGAGTCGGCTGCACCCGGGTAAGTTCTACGCCTTGCCGCAGGCGCCGCAGCAGTTCAAACAACTGCTGATGATCGCGGGATTCGATCGGTATTTTCAAATCGCGCCCTGCTTCCGCGACGAGGACGCGCGCGCCGACCGAAGCCCCGGCGAATTCTATCAGCTCGACCTGGAGATGAGCTTTGTCGAACAGGATGAGATTTTCACCGTGGTGGAAGGCTTGCTCGAGAACGTTTTCTCCAAATTCAGCAAACGCACATTCACCATGCCGCCTTTCCCTCGCATTCCGTACAGGGAGGCGCTGGACCGCTTCGGCAGCGACAAACCGGATCTGCGCAACCCTCTGGAGATGACCGATGTCACCGACCTGTTCCGCGGCAGCGGATTCAAGGCTTTCGCCGACGTGGTCGCCAAAGGCGGCGTGGTGCGCACCATACGTGTTCCGCAGGTTGCCGGCAAACCCCGCCGATTCTTCGACGGCATGATCAAGTTCGCTCAGGAAAACGGCGCCAAAGGCATGGCGTACATCATATGGAGCGGAGCCGAGGTGAAAAGCCCGATTGTCAAATTTCTCGACGGGAATGTCGTTGACAAACTCAAAAATGTCGGGAAAATCGCCGACGGAGACGCGCTTTTTTTCCTGGCCGACGAGAAAAAGCTGGTCTGTAAAGTCGGCGGCGCGGTCATACCTGAGCTGGGACGCCAGCTGGATCTGATAGACCCTGACGTCTTCAAATTTTGCTGGATAGTGGATTTTCCGATGTTTGAGCGCGACGAGGAAACCGGCGACATTATCTTCTCGCACAATCCATTCTCCATGCCTCAGGGCGGAATGGATGCGCTCCTGCATCAGGATCCGCTGGACATCCTCGCCTACCAGTACGACATCGTCTGCAACGGTATCGAGCTGTCCTCAGGAGCCATCCGCAATCACAGGCCGGAAATCATGTACAAGGCGTTTGAGATAGTCGGCTACGACCAGTCGGTCGTGGATCAGAAATTCGGCGGAATGATCTCGGCGTTCAAACTCGGCGCTCCGCCTCACGGCGGCATCGCGCCGGGAATCGACCGCATGATAATGCTGCTGGCGGACGAGCCTAACATCCGCGAGGTCATCGCGTTCCCGTTCAATCAGCAAGCACAGGATCTGATGATGGATGCGCCATCCGAAGTGACGCTGAAACAGCTGCGCGAACTGCACCTGCAGGTGGCTCTACCCAGAAAGACGACGGGGGATTCGACGGCTGCGGCGCATCATCCCTGAGCGCAGGCATGAAAGCCGCTTCCGCTCGCGTCCCGAGCGTGACCCATAAAACAATCCGCATCACGATGGAGATCAGGAAAACATGAAGAAATACGCGTCACTGTTGCTGCTGACGGTGCTCGTCTGCTGCGCTTCCGCGGCGGAGCTGCCGACGCTGTGCCTCTCACTGCCGTCGGGAACGGCAGGAGCCATGCTGGTGGAGACAGGGAAAATCATGCGTCTGCCGGAGTGGCAGAGATTGCAGCAGAAACTTACGGGCGTCTCCGAGACGCTGCCGTACGGCATGATACGGCTGAGATTTCCTGAGGTTGCGCAGCTGCTGGAGGACGCCATGACCGGCAGTCCGCAGTCGCAGAATCTGGTGGAGGACGGCGTGGTGCGGGTGCTGTGCTTCACTGGTGCGACTAAAAACGCGGGACTGCTGATGGAGGTCAGCGACCTCCCGGAATCGACTCTGCTGGAGCGTCTGCGGCAGATGCCGTCGCTGGACGTGGAACCGGCGCAGCTGAACGGACGCTCCTGCTATCGAATCACGGAAAAAACGTCGACTCCGAACGCGGAAAAGCAGACGGTGATCATGATTTACCTGAATGAGACCACCGTCATGGCGGCCGATCAGCAGTCGGTCATGCTGACGCTGACCAAGAAGACGTTGAGCGCGCCGGAAATCGACGCGCTGTTTTCCAACTTCTCGGCGGGGAATCTTGCGGATTTCGCGTATCGCTCCGACGCGGCGACGTCTAAATTGAAATCTGTCCGTGCTTTCGCAACCATCGAGAACGGGCAGCCGTCGCAGCTTCGCATCAGCGCCATCGGCACGCTGCGAGACAGCCAGAGCGCGTCCAACGCCCTCATGCGGATTCAATACTTCATGTCGCTTGGCACCGGTCTGGTGTTTTCCGAGGAACCCGTACTGGCTCAGCAGGTGCTGGATGCCGTCAGTCTGAACATTGAGGGATCGCGACTGACTGCGGATGCCGTGCTGCCGTTCCCGTTGCTCAGAGATCTCGTGAATTACGGCGTCACCCGTGCGGCGACAATGCTGCAGCCTCCGGACGCGCCCGCCGCCGCCGACACTGGCGTCGTAACGCCTTCCAAGTGATCGAATGCTCCAGCGCAAGAAGAGAAAGGTCGTAACCAGATTCAAAGTGCTGCTCACGGTCGCCGCGTCGGTCGTGGTGCTCGCCACCGTGGCCGCATACCGCCAGGAGCTGCGCGATTTCACCGTCGACGACACCCAGTATGCCGAACAAATACATGCCGCGGCGTCGAGGCATAATCTGGATCCTCTGCTGGTGCGGGCGCTGATTTTCCAGGAGAGCCGGTTCCGCGCGGACACGATAGGAGCGGCCGGAGAGATCGGCCTGATGCAGATACTGCCCCGGGGCGCGGTGGCCGACTGGGCGCGTCACCACGGCGTCGCCCCCCCCTCCAGGAGCGAACTCATGCATCCGGAATTAAACCTGGAAATCGGCTGCTACTACCTTGCGCGTGCGATGAACCGCTGGAGAAATTACCGCTGCATGATGGAACTCGCGCTCTGTCAATACAACGCGGGCGAGGTCAGGACCAATCAATGGAAGCCGAAACATCCCGACGGCGACGCGCTTGCTCATATACCGCTTGCCAGCACTCAGGCGTATGTCAGAAACATCATGCAGCGTTATCAGCAGTATCAGAAGGACAGGAAGCGATGAAGCTTTGCGCCGTTCTGTTGTCGCTCCTGACTGCATGGCGACTTGCGGCGGCCGATGCCGCTCCCGGGGTCGGCTGGCGTGAGGATTTTTCCAAACCGCAGCCGAACGTCGGTCTTCCGCCGGTCAATTGGAAACTGGACGGCAAGAAGTTCATGGTTCCGATGACCTCGTTCCAGATAAAGGACGCTCCCGGACAAAGCGTCTCCGGAAAAGTGCTGGAAGTCCACGCCTGCCGTTCCTCCGGCGCACTTATAACCATGCCCCGCGTCGACCTGAGGAGATACCCCATCCTGCGGTGGCGGTGGCGAGTGCACCGTCTTCCGCCCGGCGCGGACGGGCGCACCGCCAAAGACGATCAGGCGGTCGCGATTTATTTCGGATCCGGAGGCATACTAAGCCGAAAGACGGTGGCGTACCGGTGGGAGACACTGACTCCGATTGGCGCTGAAGGGAAAATCGTCTACGCCGGCGGAGTCGTCACTGTTCATTACCGATGCATCCGCAACCAGGATTCGCCTGTGAATCAATGGCTGGAGGAGGAACGCAATGTGGCGGAGGACTTCCGCAGGGTCTACGGTTATCTGCCGGAACCCGACCAATACGTGGTCAGCGTTGCCGGCAACAGCCAGTACACCAAATCTGACGCGCTGGCGCAGATCGACTATATAGAGATGGCGGAACTTCCCGGCAAGCAGAAGGAAGCCGCCCGAAAGCACTAAATCGGGAGAGGAACAGTTTCTATGGGTATTGGCACTTCGGAATTGCTGGTGATATTTCTGGTCGTACTGCTGCTCTTCGGGGCAAAAAGGATTCCGGAAATCGCCCGATCTCTGGGACGTGCGTCCCGGGAGTTCAAAAACGCCAGAGACGGACTCAGAGATGAAATCGACAAAAGCGCGGACGCGGCCGACTCCGAACAGGAGAAGCGGTGATGTCTCCGTCAGGAACCACGCGCTTCCCGTCGCAGTCTGAGCTTTCCTCCGAATCGCATCCTGTCATGGACAATCAGCCGTGACGTCCGACCAGAACAAGCCTTTCCTTGAACATCTGGAAGATCTGCGTCAGGTGATTCTGAAAAGCCTTTCCGCAGTCGTTCTGATGCTTGTCCCGGCGTATCCGGCTGCAGGCCGAGTGCTGCCATGGCTTCTAAGGCAGCTGGAATACATCGGCGGCAAAAACATGCAGTTCCATTACTTCTCTCCGTTCGAACCGTTCTTCGTGCAGTTGAAATGCGCCCTGCTGCTGGCAATCTTCGGCGCGTTGCCTTACGTGTCTTGGCAGGTCGTCGGATTCATCGCTCCAGGACTCTATCGGCACGAGAGAAGAATTTTCGGAACACTGGCAATCGCCGCCTTTCTGCTGTTCGTATGCGGAGCGGCGTTCGCTTTCACGATGATCCTGCCGCTTCTCCTGCGCTTTGCCGCCTCATACCACACCGACGAACTCGTTCCGCTGCTGGGTCTGAACAATTTTGTCGATCTCGCCGGACTCCTTCTCATGGGATTCGGACTGATGTTTCAACTTCCCATAGTTGTGATAGTACTGGTCCGCACCGGATTAATCCGTGCGTCCACGCTGGCGCGGAGCAGACCGATAGTCGTGATAGTCATCCTGGTGCTGTCGGCCATATTGACGCCCCCCGACGTGATCAGCCAGCTGCTGCTCGCCCTGCCGACATGGGTTCTCTTTGAAATCGCCCTGCTGGTGGCGGCCAGACTGCAGCCGGGAGACAAAGGGGAGCCGCGTGATCGGAGCCTCGGATCGGCGGGAAAGCCAGGCGAAACGCCGACGGAGCGTCATGAAAGCCACGGAGCTCCCTCCTCATGAACCCGCGTTACGTAAGCAAACACGTGCGAAACGTGCCGGACAGAGCATGCCCGTGCGCACGTGAACAAAAGTCCAGACATGCGCCGTCTGCCGTGAGAGGGATGATTTATCAACGACAACTGTCTTATTGAGGAAAGAAAACATTTTTGACGCCGGTCAACATCACCTGAGCCGCCAGCGCCGCCAGAAACAGCCCCGTCAGCTTCCCCAGAATATCCAGACCTTTCCGTCCCAGAAACCGTTCGACCCTGTCGCAAAAGTACAGCAGCGCCCCCGTAATCAACACCGCAGTGGTGATGCCCGCAAAATCGGCGATCTGCACCGCGGTGTTCTCCGCGCTCGCGCTCATGACCAGCAGCGTTCCTATCGTCCCCGGACCGACCGCATACGGAATGGCCATCGGGACGACCGTGATGTCGCCGGATGATTCAGCCCTGCGTATGCCGCTGGTGGCGGTCCCCCGCACCAGCTCTATGCCGGACAGCATCAGCAGCAAGCCGGCTCCGACCTGAAAGGCGGCCAAAGTGATGCCGATGAACTTGAATATGTAGTCCCCGAAAAAATAAACCAGCGTACATACCAGCCAGATGGCGATGGTCGTCCGCAACGCCAGCCGGCGCCGGACCGGTCTCGGCAGTCCGTCGGTCGATATGACAAACACCGACAGCACGAAGAAAGGCGTCAATAGCAGAAAGAATCTGACGACCACGCCTACGACCATATTGGGACTCATATTCTGACAAGCTCCCCCGGTGTTTGCTCCGCCCGGACGCGGCCATCGCCGCCGTCGATCACGGCCGGAATCCTGTCCGTCTTACATCCCCTCTCCACTGCAGGCACCGTTGACAACGACCGCCGAACCGGATGCCACGACAAACGATCCGACGGAAGCATCGTCGCTTCAATCCCAGCTTTAATGCCAAATCCCTGTCGGCGGACAGCCGCTCGGCGACCTCGCCTTGAAAGATCATTCTTTCCGTCGATTTCAAGGCTCATTACCGGCGCCTGAACACGCCGCAGCACATTCACGGAAATCAAGACGGCGGATCGGATCCGCCAGGATACATCCCGCGGCGGAGCCCCCCCCCGATCAACCGGCGACATCAGCCGCCGCCGTCCTTATCACCGCGCACGGACAGCGCCGCCAGTTCCGGATCGCCAGGCATGATTCCGCGCTTCGTTGCGCGGATGAATTCCACGAAATGCCGGACGTTATGATCCGAACATTCGTCTTCTATGGCTTTCAAGGCGTTGCTTCCGTTCAGCCCCCGGAAGAAATATGTCTTTATCGCGCGGCGGATGGCCAGACGCTCTGCCGCGCAGACCCCTGCCCTCCGCAGTCCGATGGTATTCGGTCCGCAGACGCATTCATTCTCGGCGAGCATGCAGAACGGAGGGACATCCTGCGTCAGTATGGTTCTCCCGCCGATCATCGCCAGCCGGCCGATACGGCAGAACTGATGAATCAGCACATAGGCGCTCAGCACCGCGCCGTCCTCAATCACCACGTGCCCGGAAATTCCGGTCTGGTTCGCCACAGTCACACGGTTGCCGATGACGGCATCATGTCCGACATGCACGAAAGCCATCAGCAGAGTGCCGTCCCCCACACTGGTCCTTCCGTCGTCGAAAGGAGAACGGTGAATCGTCACATATTCTCTGATCACGCTGTCGCTGCCGATGCTGGTCGAAGAGACCACACCGGGACGGAACCGATGATCCTGCGGCTCCGTGCCCACCAGCGCGCCGAAATAGATCCTCGTGCGCGCGCCGATCGTCGTGTAGCGCGCCACTTTCACATGCGCGTCGATGAAACATCCGTCGCCAATGACGGTATCCGATTCGATCACCGCATACGGTCCAATCTCCACATCGACTCCGATACGCGCCTCAGGGGCAATGACCGCAGTCGGATGAATAGCCATTATCGTCTCCCCATTTTCCGCACCGCATTCAACTGACAATCGTTCCCGCTGAGGTGTCTCCCCGCAGCACTCTTTCCAACGCGGTCGGATCTGAAAAGTCGAAGACCACAATGGGAAGCTGATGATCACGGCACATGGTAAACGCGGTGGTATCCAAAACCGCCAGATGTCTCTCCAGAGCCTCGTCGAAAGAAAGTTCTGAAAACCGCACCGCCGACGAATTCTTTTTCGGGTCGTCCGAGTAGACGCCGTCAACCTTGGTCGCCTTCAGCACCACGTCACAATCCGTCTCCAGCGCACGCAGTACCGCGGTCGTGTCGGTGGTGAAAAACGGGCTTCCGGTTCCACCCGCGAAAATCACCACCTGCCCCTCGGACATGGCACGCACAGCCTTCCCCCTGTCGAAACGCGCCGCCAACGGCTCCATGTTGAAAGAACATTGCACCTGCGCCGCAATCCCAGCCTTGTTGAAGTAGTCGCTCAGGCACAGCGCATTCATAGCCGTCGCCAGCATGCCCATGTAATCAGCGTTGACGCGATCCATGCCGTCGGCGTTTCCCATGATCCCGCGCCACAGGTTGCCGGCGCCGACCACGATTGCCGCCTCCATTCCGACCGAAAGCGCATCCTGCACCTGTTCCACCACGAGACTTATCGATTCGTGGTCGTAAACCGACGCCGACGCGCCCCTGAGCGCTTCGCCGCTGAGCTTCAACAGAATCCGTTTGTACCGATAGCGATTATCCATATCCGCGACCCCATAATCATAGCTGACTGCCGAACCGCCCGCACCTGTGGAATATATAAGACAAGCCGCCGTCTGGCAAATTCAAATGTTCCCGGGAGACGTGTTTTTACCCTGTTTTTTCCGCCGCCGGGATGTATATTACGCGGCGGAATTTTGAATCATGCGGCGTATGCAACAACAATGCGCAGGGAGATTTTGTCAGCATGCCGAGCTTAGGAGACGGGACAAGGCTCAGGGTCGGCGTGATTGGAGTCGGCGCGCTCGGACGCCATCACGCGAGACTTTACCGTGAAAATCCCAAAGCGGACGTGGTCGGAATTTTCGACGTCAACGCCGAAACCGCCGTCCGCGTAGGAGAGGAGTTCAATTTAAAGGTGTTCTCGGACTGGCAGGAGCTCGCCGAACAGTGCGACGCTCTCAGCGTCGCGGTTCCGGCGAACTACCATGCGACGACAACGCTCCCGCTCCTGTCGATGAACCGCCATGTCCTCGTGGAAAAACCAATAGCCGCCGGAATCGCCGAAGCGGAGGCTATGGTGTCCACGGCCCGCGAACACGGGGTGGTTCTCGCCGTGGGTCATGTGGAACGCTTCAACCCCGCCATGGACTTTCTTGAGAAATACTCGGCCAAAACCAGGTTCATCGAGGCGCACCGCCTGTCCAAATATCCGCCGCCACGGCCTGGTCTTCCGCGGCGTGGCACTGAAGTGAGCGTTGTTCTCGACTTGATGATCCACGACATCGACCTGGTGTTGACGATGGTCGACGCCGAGGTGGAACGGTTCGACGTGGTCGGCATCCCCGTGCTGAGCAAGACCGAGGACATCGTCAACGCCAGAATTAAATTCACCAACGGCAGCTGCGCGTCACTGACGGCGAGCCGCGTCAGTCAGGAGCCGATGCGGCGCTTCAGGGTTTTCCAGGAGGACACGTATATCTCCATGGACTACGGCAAGTTTTTCGGCATGGTGCTCAAACGCAACCGTCTCGGGCTCGTCCGCAAGGATGTCAACCTCGATGAGAAGAACGCACTGGCCGCTGAACTCGACAATTTCATCGATGCCGTCAACCGCACCGTCGCCGCCGGGGAAGTCGTTCCGCCGAAAGTCTCCGGCGACGCCGGGCTGAAAGCGCTCAAGCTGGCCGTCGCGATCGAAAGCGAGGCGCGGGCCTACAACGAACGGTACGGCTTCAAATTCGCGCCGTGTACGGCCGAGGAGCTACATTGAACCCGGCCGTCATACGCACCCCCGCGAAAATCAATCTTTTCCTCAAGGTCACCTCGAAACGGATCGACGGTTACCACGGCATCCGGTCTCTTTTCCTGCCTCTCGCCGACATAGCCGACGACCTGATTCTGCGCGGCGGCGAACAGGGAGTGCAGATTGACGTTTCCGGACTGCCGGTGCCTGGTGCGCCGGACAACATTGTCCTCCGCGCCGCTCTCGGTTACGCGGAACGCGCCGGCGTCGCGGCACGCTGGCATTTCGACCTTGTGAAACGCATCCCCGTGGCCGCCGGAATGGGGGGCGGCAGCTCCGACGCGGCTGCGGCTCTGAGGTTGCTGCAGAACCGTTACAACGCGCTCGACGCCCATGAACTCGTCGATCTTGCCGTGTCCGTCGGCGCGGATGTGCCGTTCTTTCTGGATCCACGCCCGGCGGTGGCGAGCGGCATCGGCGAACGCATAACTCCGCTTGCATCGCCTGTTGTCCAGCCGCCCGTTCTCATCGTCAATCCCCGCTTTCCCGTCAGCGCCAGATGGTCGTACACGCATCTCAATCCCGGACGAATCGGCGAGGACAAATCCGATCGCATCGCGAAGCTGTGCACCGCCCTGCAGGAGGGTGATTTTTACGCCGCATCACGCCTGCTGCACAATGATCTCGCCGAAGCGCTGTATCGGAAGTTCCCGCTGCTTTCCGTTCTCAAACGTTTTCTGATCGAGCACGGCGCAATCAATGCGGAAATCACAGGAAGCGGTCCGACGTTGTTCGCAATTTGCGCGACGGCCGCCGTCCGCGACGAATTGATGAATTCATTGGAGCAGTCGTGGACGGGGACACGACTGACGCTGCTCCCGTCCGGACAGACGGGGAATCCAGCGCCGCGCATCTGAAGCGGACAGGAATGAACCGGATCCGCCCTTGCGCAGTCAGACGCAAGCGCCCGCGTGCACCCGTTCGGGACGCCGGCGGATCACCGTGCGCCCGGCATGGCGTAAAGCGTCGCGATTTCGTGCGCCCACAGCGAATCATCGGGCGTTTCCAGAATCATCGGCACGTTGTCCAGCCTTGAATCCCCCATTATGCGGCGGAACACGTCCCATCCCAGGGATCCCTTGCCGAGATTTTCATGCCGATCGAGGCGTCCTCCGATGCCGCCCTTGGCGTCGTTAAGGTGCACGCCCGCCAGATGGTCAAAACCAATCAGGCGTCCGAACCGCGACATCGCCTGCTCATATCCGTCGTCCGTCAACAGATCGTATCCGGCGGCAAAGGCATGGCATGTGTCCAGGCACACGCCGACTCGCCCCGGACGATCGATCAGTTCCAGCAGGAAAGCCAACTGTTCGAACGAGTATCCTGTGTTGGAACCCTGCCCGGCGGTGTTTTCCACGACCGCCATGATTCCGGGCACGGCGTCGACCGCGTCGCGGACACCGGAGGCTATGTGCTCGAGACAACGCCGTTCATCAATCAATCTCAGGTGGCTGCCGGGGTGGAAGTTCAGGCGATCCAGCCCGAGCCGCGCGCAGCGCTGCATCTCGTCGATGAACGCGTTTCTGGAAACCAGACGTTTGTCATCGTCCGGCTGACCGAGATTGATCAGATATCCGTCATGCGGCAGAACATGCTCCGGCGAAAACCCGCAGCTGCGGCAGTTGTCCCGGAACGCGCGCACCGATTCCTCCCGCAGAGGAGGCGACTTCCACTGCCGCTGATTCTTGGTGAACATCGCGAATGCCCTCGCTCCGATGGCGGCGGCGGCCAGCGGCGCATTTTCCACCCCGCCCGCCACACTGACATGCGCGCCGATGTACTTCATGGCACAATGCACTCCGTAAGTTTCTCGAACTCCGGCACACCAACACGATCGGGACGAATCGCCGGCGGCAGATGCAGACGTTCAAACGCGGCCGACACCTTCTGATGCCCGTAATAATCGCCCAGCACGCGCCGCATCTGCTTGCGGCGGTTGGCGAAAGCTATCCTCACCAGACCGGCCATGCGCCGACGCAAACCAGGATCCGAAGACGTCGGACGCCTTTTGAACGACACCAGAGCGGATTCAACCTTCGGCTGAGGATAAAACACCGTCGCGGGCACACTGCGCAGCACGGCGACTTCATACGCCTGCTGCACTCGCACGCTTAAAGCCCCGTACGCCCTGCATCCCGGAGAAGCTGACATGCGTTCAGCCATTTCCTTTTGCAGCAAGAACAGCATGCCGTCCGGCATACGGGGAAGTTCCAACATTCGAACGACAAACACACTGCCAATCGAATACGGAAGATTGGCAACCGCACGGAACGGGCGGCTCTCCGGAATAATTTTCGCATACTGCACCCGGCATGCGTCCCCCTCAATCAGCGTGAAGCTGGACGAAACGAATCGCTGTCTCAGATACGCGGCAATCCGGTGATCGAGTTCCACTGCAATCACCTCCGCGCCGGAATCAAGCAGACGTCCGGTCAGAACGCCGAATCCCGGTCCCACCTCCAGAATCAACTCGCCGGGCGCAGGCGCGGCGATCCGGACAATCATCTCGAGCATATTCGCATCGACCAGAAAATTCTGACCCAGACTCCGCCCGGGACGCATGCCGACAGCCGACAGTACGGCAAGCAGCTGCTGCCTGTTCATTGCTAATCGCGGCCACACCCGCAGGAACCGCTGCACCCGCAGCCGTCAGCCGCAGGACAACGCCTCGCGTCACCGCAGCAGGAACCGTGCGCATTCCCGACCGCGGCAAAAATGCTCGGCTGCTTTGTCATGACCCCATGACATTTTGCACACCGCACCTCGGCGTCGTAACGCGTCACAAGATGGGTCTCCTCCGCATCGCAACGTTCACACCGGTAACGAAAGATCGGCATAAGATATCACTTCCCCTTTCGCTCATCTCCTCACGCGAGTGCGAAATATCGGATCAGGGCATTAATGCACGACATGCCGGATGCCCGACATCCTCCATCGGACTTCGCGTTCACGCCGGCGCGACGCCGGCCACACCGCATCGGCGTCATCTCCGGCTTGTCATAGGCGGAAAACGACACTACATTACATGTGCAATCATGGTTTTTCAAAACAGTGCGTCATGAAAATCATCCCTGTTGTCGCCGCGGTAATTTATAAAGAAGGCATGGTGCTTATCTGCAAAAGACCTGACGGAAAACCTCCGTACGGGTGGGAATTCCCAGGCGGCAAGATAGAGGACGGAGAAACGCGGGATGAGGCACTGGAACGGGAAATGCATGAAGAGCTGTCTCTCGATTGCACAGTTTCCGCCCCGATCTTCGAAACCGAAGTGAATCTAAACCGCAGCACGGCGGTCCGGATCACTTTCCTGCGGTGCATTGTCGGCGCCGAAGCGATCCCCGCTCCCCGCGAGGGACAGCAATGCCGGTTCGTCAGACCCGAGTGTCTCCTCGGCTATGACCTGCTGGAAGCGGATCGCCGTTGCGCTAGGTTCCTGATGTCGCAAATACCGGCTGCAACCGCACCGTCCGGATAGTATCTATGGAACTCCGCCGAACCTCGTCCGACGCCATCCGCACGAGGCCGTTCGACGAAAATGACCGTCCGAGACTGCGGGACAGCTGCGCAAACGGCTTTTAATTTCCATAATGACTCGCTTGCAATATGTTCGTCGGAGAAATAGATTAGTCGATCGTGTGTTCGGAGTTGCCGATGGCGCATCCTGTGTGACCCTCGGACTCTCCCGCAACCGTGTGTCAGAACCTGAAAATTTCAGCCGGACTCCGTCCGCTCCATTCGACAACCTTCAATTTACGCGGGAAGCCACAAGGGAAAGTCATCGTGCGACAGCGGTCATCAGCTCACTCCTCGCCGGCGAGCATTCTCTCACGACTCGCTTCCGCCGTCGAGGGCGTCATTCATGAATTCCATATGTTTCGCAGCCGCCGCCGCAGCCGCGCCGTCGGAGATCCGCCGGACAACGCAATTCCAAATGATCCGGCGGCGCTCGTCCTCTCGTCTCCGCCGAGGAGTCAAAGGCCGTGCTTATCGGAGCGCAGACGCATATGACTACCAAGAGATGGTGCGTTTTAATCCTGCTGACACTGCTGCTTTCGGCACTCATGCTTGTCAGCCTCAGCTTCGGCATCACGTACATATCCCCGTTCCGGATCGCCGAGACGCTGTGGAATCATGACGGCAGCGTTGTCCACCGGATTGTTGCAGACATCAGACTTCCGCGCGTCATTCTGGGAGCTCTTGTCGGCGGGGCACTGGCCGTGTCAGGCGTAATTCTGCAGGGCGTGATGAACAATCCTCTGGCATCGCCGGACATTATCGGAGTCTCGTCCGGAGGCGGGCTCGCCGGCATTGTCCTGCTGTTGATCTTTCCTCAATACGGTTTCATTCTGGTTCCGGCGTCATTCTGCGGCGCCTTGGCGACCGCCTTTCTGGTGTATCTGCTGGCATGGAACAGAGGCGCGTCGCCCATGCGGCTGATTCTCGCCGGAGTGGCGGTCGCCGCCATGCTGAGCGCCTGCAGCTGCACGGTCATGCTGTTCAACGCGGAGAATGTCGGCAGCATACTGAATTATTCAATCGGATCTCTGTCCACGGGAGACTGGCTCAAAATCCGTGAAGTCGGATATTATCTGCTTCTGGGATTCGCGGCGGCTCCCATGCTGAGCAACAGGCTTAATGTTCTTGCTCTCGGCGATGAAACCGCCACCGGATTGGGGCTGAATGTCGATCAGACCAGATGCTGTCTGATCGCCGTGGCCGCGCTTCTGGCGTCCGCAGCCGTCTCCGTCGCCGGTCTGATTGGTTTCGTCGGACTGATCGCGCCTCACATCATGCGCCTCATAATCGGAGCCGATCACCGCTTCCTGATTCCTGCGGCGGCTCTGTACGGCGCGGTCATTGTGGTGGCCTGCGACCTCGTCGGACGGATCGTCATGAGACCCTCGGAACTGCCGGCGGGGCTGATCATGGCGCTGCTGGGATCTCCGTTTTTCCTGTGGCTGCTGCGGAGGCACGGCGATGAAGCTTGAGCTGAGTTCTCTGACCGGAGGATACGGTGCAAACATAGTCGTTGACGGTATTTCTCTGACCGTCCGAGAGCATTCAATCGTCACCCTGATAGGACCGAACGGGTGCGGCAAGTCCACTCTGCTGAAAATGATCGGCAGAATTCTCAGGCCGCGGAACGGCAAGATTCTGCTTGACGGAAAATCGATCAACTCGTTCCACAGCGCCGTTCTGGCGCAACACCTGGCATTTCTCCCGCAGGACCATCACACTGCTCCTGAACTGACCGTGGAGGAACTGGTGAAATTCGGACGCTTCCCGCATCAGAGGATTCCGTGGAAATTCTCATGCCGCGACGCCGAGGCTCTGGAAAATGCCCTGTCCATGACTCACATGAGGCCTCTGAGGAAAAGACCGCTCGGATCTCTTTCTGGAGGGGAGCGGCAGCGCGCATGGCTGGCGATGACGCTGGCACAGGAGCCTGATCTGCTTTTGCTGGATGAACCGACAGCCTTTCTGGATATCTGTCGTCAATTTGAAATCATTGAACTCGTGCGTTCTCTGAATCGTCAATCCGGCATCACGATAGTTATGTCGCTTCATGATCTGAACCTTGCGTCTCTCTGTTCGGACGAACTGGTCATGCTCAAGGACCGCGCCGTCCGCCACGCGGGAAGCCCAGCCGAAGTCATGACAGCGGAGAATCTCAGGGAAATATTTTCAATCGAGGCGTCGATCACTATGTCCCCGGAAAATATTCCGTACTGCGTAGTGTCGGGGATCAGCCGCGATTCATGAGCGGAAAACGATCGCGTCCGCGCCGTTCCGCCGCGCGAAGGACAGTCCCGCTGGACGGAACAAACGTATGCACGGAAACGCCCGGCGCGGCGAAAAGACCGACCGGGCACCGCGTTCGCGGCTTCAGGAATGAGAGTGTCCGTGCGACTCCGTGCGGAAAGCGGAACCCTACTAGGCGCCGGAGGCCTTTCGCAGTATCAGATTCAGACGCTCAGACGCCGGGCGGTAGAGCCCGGTTACGTCAGGATTGGGCTCATACTGCTCCAGCGGAAAGGAGTCACGGACTGTCTGCCGCGCCTGCTCGACGCCGTCCAGCATGCCGGCGGCCATAGCCTGTCCGAGCAGATTTCCTATGGCGGTGGCCTCCACCGGCCCGGCAACGACTTTCCGTCCCGAGGCATCCGCCGTCAACTGCATCAACAGATGATCACGCGTGCCGCCGCCCACTATATGAAGGCAGGGATAACGCCTGTCAAGCACATGCTCAAGTTCCTGCAGTTTGACGCTGAAGCAAAGCGCCAGGGAATCGTAAACCGTCCGCAACAGCTCTCCGTCGGAGCTTATTCTCCCCTGCCCCGTCATGTCGCAGTACGCACGGATTCGCGACGGCATGTCTCCCTGTTCAATGAATCCCGCGTCGTTGGGATTTATCAGGAAACGGCAGGATCCGGCGTTCCGAGCCAGCTTCTCCATTTCCGGAAAGGAAAGATGATTTCCGGCCTCGTCCCACGTTCTCCGGATTTCCTGCAGCAGCCAGCTGCCCATGATGTTGGTCAGGAATCTGACAGTGCCGTTCACACCCCCCTCGTTCGTGAAATTATGACTTTCCGCATCCCGCGACAGACAAGGCTCCGTGAGCTCCGTTCCCAGAAGCGCCCACGTGCCGGAGCTGATGTATGCTCCTCCGTCCTTGGATTCGAACGGCACCGCCGCGACTGCGCTGGCCGTGTCATGCGAGGCCACTTTCCAGATGGGAATCGGATCGCACCGCAGAGAACGCCTCAGCTCCTCCGATATCACTCCTCCATGTGAACAGGGAGGCACAATCGCCGGAAAAACGCCGCAGGGCAAATCCAGCATCCTGATCAGATCCCAATCCCACTGCCGCGTCCGGACGTCCAGGAGATTGCTTGTGCTGCAGTTGCTGTACTCGGCGTTTCTGTCGCCTCCCAGAGAAGCTCCGAGCGCATCCGCCATCATCAGGAAATAACTGTCGTTGAAATCCTCGGGATGCTGCCGCCGGTGCGCCTCCAGCTGATACAGGGTATTGATGCGCAGATGCTGAATACCGGTTCTCCTGTAAAGTTCCGCCGGCATAATTCTACGATGGATCCTGGTTTCGGCGGACAGGGTTCTGGCGTCGCGGTAATGGCTCGGCATGCGCAACATCCCGCCGGTCCTGCGGTCGAACATCACATAGTCGACCCCCCACGTGTCGATTCCTATTCCGGACAAACCAGGCGCCTCTGAAAGCGCCAGCCGCAGCCCGGTATGCAGTTCGTCCTGCAACCGAGGAAAATCCCAGACCAGATTGCCGTCCTGCATGAGCGGCACATTCGGAAAACGGTGCACCTCCTCGAGCGTCCATTTTCCGGAAGCCAATCTCCCGAGAACGGCTCTCCCGCTGGATGCACCGAAGTCAAACGCCAGAAACCACGCATCTTTCATGGCAAAGAGCCTCTCCCCCGACACAGTCTACCGCGGCAGATGGAAGGCGCTGACGAGATCCGCCACCTGACGCTCCGTCATGGGTCTCATCCCTCCGAGGGTATCGGCCTCGATCGCCGCTCTCGCGCTGAACTCCGCCACCTCCAGCCGGTCGAAAGCCTCATGAAGAGTGCCGCCGCCGGCGAACACCCAGCCGTTCAGCGTACGCACCACCGGGTATCTGGCGGAAAAAGTCCGCTCCAGAGCAGCTCTGCCAGCTTCATCCGCCACAATCTCGAAAGTCGGAATCTCCCTCAGCAGGATATAGCTCTCCGGAATCACGCGGGTATCAAACGTCCTGCCGGACATCGCGTATGCCGCCAGATGCGGCGGAACGGCCGCAAAGATCGCTCCGAACTCCGGATGCTTCTCGAACAGCCGGAGCATGACCTCCGCCAGATCGCCGCCGCCTCCGACGCCGGTACCATCGGACACGCGGACGAAATCCGATTCAAGCATTGAAGCGCGGTCCGCCGACGCACGGGGAAAGAGCAGAGATCCGTCGGACAGTCTCGACGCAGCCACTCCGACGGCGCTGCTGAAGAGATTCTGCCGCCATGCCCGGCGCGTCATCGCCGCCAGTTTCTCCCTAGCCACGGTCTCCCCGGCGCCGACACCGGTCGCCCCGTCCTGAGTCACGGACGGCGCGCGGTATCGCAGATACGGCGCAGCCTCCGCGGCATCGTTCAAGACCGCGCGGCCTCCAAGCCGCACGGCCTGCATCTGCGTTCGGCAGAAGAAATCCAGCGCCTCCAGCCGCCCGTACGCTTCGCCGATGGAACCTCCGACAACGCAGACTCCATGATTCTCAAGCAGGACGACGTCGTGTCCTTCGGCGAACGCGGCGCCCACCTTGCGTCCCAGCGCCTCGCTGCCCGGAACATCATACTGCGCAAAACCGGCCTCGCCGCAGACCGCGCGCACCGCGCCGCAGCGCGACAGATTCGGGATCACCCCGGAAATGCTGAACGCGACCGTCACCGGAGGGTGAGCATGCATGACCGCGCGCACGTCCGGGCGCAGACGGTACACGGAACGGTGGAAAGGATATTCGCTGCTCGGGTTGTGCTTTCCATGCCGGCTGCCGTCGGCGCAGACGCGGACGATGTCCCCGGGCGTCAGTCCGCCTTTGTCGATCCCTCCGGGGGTGATCCACATATTCCCGGCGTCGTCAAGCAGCGACAGATTCCCGCCGGACGTCGTCGTCAGCCCCCGGTCATAAATCCGCCGCATGAAGTTCACAAGCTGTTCCTGAGGAGATAGCCCTGCCATATTCCGCACCTGTCAGTCTGCCGTTGTCGTTTCGAAAGCCATCGCCGCGCGGCGCCGCAGGCAGCCGTCCGCCGCGCCGCCCGCGAACGCCGATTCAGCGCCGGCTCAGCACCCGCCGCTCATATTCATCTATCACCTGCAGATAATCGGAGCCGGCCGGCACTCCCTGCCGCAGACAGAACCAGTCGTAGACCGCCCCCAGCGGCAGCAGACGGTGCTCCTCCATCAGCGCCAGCTTGCGGCCGTTCTGAAACGAACGTTCCAGCTTCATCCATTCCGCAGCCGGCTCCAGCAAGGCCTCCAGCAAGGCTTTCTGCATGTTCCTCATACCGACAACCCAGGCGATCAGACGGTTGATTGTTCCGTCGAAATAGTCCAGACCGATATGAATTCTCTCCAGTTTCTGACGCACAATCTCCCTGGCGATGGCCCGCAGCTCATCATCGAGCACGACGACATGATCGCTGTCCCAGCGGACAGGGCGGCTCACGTGCAGCAGGATTTCGTCGACGAACTGCAATACAGCGCTTATCTTGTCGCTGATCACCTCCGTGGGATGAAAATGACCGGAATCCAGACAGAACACCAGATTGTGTCTGATGGCGTACCCCAGGTAAAACTCCGCGGACCCCACCGTGCAGCTCTCCACGCCGATGCCGAAAAGCTTCGGTTCCACCGCGTCCCGCATCCACTGCTTCGGCAGTGATTCCGCAAGGGCGGCATCCAGAGAGGCCGCCAGCCGCTCCCGTGCTCCGGCCCGATCCACAGTGACGTCCTTGAATCCGTCCGGCACCCAGATATTCATGATGCACGGCGTCCCGAGCCGCCGTCCGATTTCCGCAGCGACGCCGCGGCAGGCGCGCAGATGCTCAATCCAGAATTCACGGACGGCGGCGTCCGGGTGCGAAAGAGTCAGCTGCGACGCCGCCATCGGATGTCCGAAGAAAGTCGGATTGAAATCCATGCCGACACGTTGTCCGGCCGCCCAGTCGATCCAACTCCGGAAGTGCTCCGGCCGGATCTTGTTGCGCTCAACCCTTTCCGGCGCATCCAGATATATGGCGTGAACATTGACACGCTTCTTCCCGGGAATCAGAGAGAACGCCTGTTCCAGATCCTCACGCAGCTCCAGAGGAGTCCTGGCCTTCCCTGGATAGTTTCCCGTGGCGAGAATGCCGCCCGACGGTCCGCCGCCGCCGTGTTCAAAACCGACGACGTCGTCCCCCTGCCAGCAATGCATCGAGATCGGCACCCGGGACAGAGTCTCAAGCGCACTGTCGGTGTCTACGCCCAATGACGCATACTGCTCACGAGCCAGCTGATAACGCCTTTCCACGGCCGCATCGACCATCGTCATTCCCTTTCCGCCTTAAATTTCCACCGGTTTCGAGTAATCAATGCCACGGCGAACGGGAGTTCGGGACGCAGCTGATTTTCAGGAGAACGTCCGTCCCGCCGTCATGGGAAGCATCCGCCGCGCCGCGACCGCGATTCGGACCCTACATGCGGAGAAACCCGCCCGCATCGACCCGGTTCGCCGTTCGGACGCCGGCAAATCTCCGCGCCGCGACTCAACGACGGAACCCCGCCCGGCGGAGCATCGGTTCGGAAACCACGCCCCGAAAACACGATCCCGACGGCCTCCGGACGTGCGACCACGTCCGAGACGGCCAGGGTCCTCGCCGGTCCGCGCCGAATCCTGAACTCATCCCGCATTCGGCAGTCAATCCGGCACCGGCGAAGCCGCGCATGTCAGTCTTCAGGAAACATTCCCGTACAGACAAACGCGACGCAGCACGACCTAATCCACAAATACAGCAAATCAGCGCCCTTTTCAAACCGGCAATGACAAATAAACCGACGTTTCCGAAGTTTCGACGCGGTCAACCGCAATGTCACGCAGGAAGTGAGGAAGAACCGGTGAAAGACCGATGCCGGCACGGCGGAATCCTCGACATGCCGCACGGAAGAGATCGGGGCGCCGCAGCGCCCGCACCGTCAGTCGGCTCAGACAGGGGAGGCTCGGCACGGGAAAGCTGGAGCGACGGGGAAACCTCCCCGATCCGGTCTCATGCCGGAACTCCGCCGGACGGCGGCGTCTGACGACAGATGTCATCCGCGGATTCAAAGCAGGAAGCAAAGCATAAAAAAAACCGTCCCGCAGGGGGACGGCGTCAAGTTAAGGCTTCACGGCGTATGACCGCTACTTCTCGAAGTAACGCCGCAACAGGCCGGCGAACGCCGCGCCGTGGCGCGCCTCGTCCTTGCACATTTCATGGACGGTGTCATGGATGGCGTCGTACCCGAGCGCCTTGGCCCTCTTGGCGATGGCAAGCTTGCCCTCGCAGGCTCCGTGCTCCGCTTCCACCCGTTTGGCGAGATTGGTTTTGGTGCACGGAGCGACCACCTCGCCCAGAAGCTCCCCGAATTTGGCGGCATGCTCGGCCTCCTCGAAAGCAATGCGCCTGTACGCCTCCGCGACCTCAGGATAGCCTTCCCTGTCCGCCTGACGGCTCATGGCGAGGTACATGCCGACCTCGGTGCATTCGCCCGTGTAGTTCGCGCGCAGCCCCTCCAGCACTTCCGCATCCACGTCCGCGGCCGCGCCGACGCGGTGCTCGTCCGCCCAGGAAACAGCGGCATCGCTCTTTTCGACAAACTTCGACGCCGGAGCCTTGCATTGCGGGCACTGGGCCGGAGGTTCGTTGCCCTCGTACACATAACCGCAGACGCTGCACACAAATTTTTTCATCTTGTCCCCTTTTCTTGGTTTTCGGAAGAACATATCCGGCTCTTCCATGACAGCATTGACGAAAGCGATTCGGATAAGATATCCTGACTTTTGCGAAAAAACAAAATAACCCGCACAAATTTTAGGGAAAACACAGACCGCGCGGCATGCCGGCGAATCCCATGCCGGCCGGTGGAATTCTCAACAATGACAACGACGCAGACGAGTGGGGGCGATACGCATTTTCTCCCTGTATTTCGCCACCGTGCGCCGCGCCACGCCCAAACCGCTTTCCCGAAGCATCTGAGATATTTTTTCGTCGGACAGCGGTTTCCTCGGGTTTTCGCCGTGAATCAACCGACGGATCGCATCCTGGACGGAGCGGCTGGACACATCCTCCCCGTCGTCGGCACGCAGGCCGTTGGAGAAAAAATATCTGAATTCCAGAAAACCCCTCGGCGTCTGCAGATACTTCCCCGTGACGGCACGGCTGACCGTGGTTTCATGCATGCCGATCAGATTCGCGACATGGCGCATGGTCATCGGACGCAGGAACGCCACTCCGTTGTCAAAGAAGGCGCTCTGTTCGTCCGCGATAACCTCCGCGATCCGCGTAATGGTGCTTCCTCTCATTTCCAAGGCGCGGAGCAGTTCACGGGCGGAGGATATCTTCTCCCTGATGTAGCTCCTGTCGGCGTCCGTCAGCGAGTCGTCATCCAGCATCTTCAGATACCGGTCCGAGATCCGCAGCCGCATCTGAGGTCTTGCCGGAGGTTTGACGACATATCTTCCGCCCTCCTTGACGATCTCCAGCTCCGGCGCGACGAAAACCGCGCGGGACGACATGGATGCGGCCGGATACGGACGGAGATTCCGGAGTTTCTCCAGAAGCAGATTCAATTCGTCCATAGACACTTTCAGAGCGCGGGCGATCTGCGGCAGCCGGTTGTCGCCGACGTCTCCCAGATGCCGATCGATCAGTTCGAAGAGCCTCGGATCTCGCTCTCCCCCGCGTTCAAGCTGCAGCCGCAGGCACTCCCTCAGCGTGAAGGCGCCGACGCCGGGAGGGTCGAAAGTCCGAATCAGACTCAGCATTTTTTCGACATCCTCGAGCGACACGCCTTCCGCCATCGCGATGTCGGCGGGATGAGTGCGCAGATAGCCGCTGTCGTCGATGCATCCGATCACCGACTCCCCTATGCCGAACTCCCGATCGTCGACGTCGGAGAAACGCAGTTCGGACAGCAGGCGTTCCTGCAATGTGGCCTCCCTCGTGGCGGAATTGAGCAGGTAATCATGTTTCACCGCCGCATCTTCATCCCCCGAATTGTCCGCGGAGTCGTCCGGCGGCACCGGCAGCTCATCGCACCAGTTGTCCGCGTTCAAGACCAGCTGTTCAGCCGTCAGGGCCTCGTCCGCGTCATCGCGCGTTTCCTCCCCCTCGGGACCGTCTCCGCCGGATTCGCCGGCCGGAGGCTCGGCGGCGGAACTCACCTCCTCCAGGACCGGATTGACGGTCAACTCATGGGTGAGACGCTCCTGCAGCTCCATGACCGGGGCGTGCAACAACGACAGCCCCTGCAGCTGACGCGCCGACAAAGTCTGTTCCTGCCGCACCGTCTGAGTTTGCGAGATTACCTGATCCACACCATCCCCCTCGGCAAATCTTGGACAACGCGGGTGTTTTTTTTCAAGACGCCGCGCTATATTACCATCAAAAACGGGTTTTTTCAATCGTCATGAGCACACCGGTGCATCTGGCCGCGCTCGGAAGCGGCAGCAAAGGCAATGCGTTCTCCATAATCTGCGGCGAAGACGCCATCCTGATCGACGCGGGGTTCTCCTGCCGTCAGCTGTGCGACCGGATGGCGGCGGTGGGCGTTCCGATACAGTCTCTCCGCGCGGTGCTGCTGACCCATGAACACGACGATCATGTGAAAGGCATCAGAGTTCTGTGCGACACGCTGAACATACCGCTGTACGCGAGCAGTCTCACCGCCGACCGGCTGCGCCGTCTGGGCAAGACGCCACGCAACATCATCGAATTCGAAACCGGCGGCGCTTTCGACGTCGCGGGATTCAACGTGCGCGCGTTTTCAGTTCAGCACGACGCGGTGGATCCGGTGGGATTCGTCATACGGCGCGGCGACGTGAAGATCGGTGCGGCAACCGACCTCGGGCGCGTGACGGCTCTGGTCAAGACTCATCTCAGCGACTGCGATGCGTTGATTCTGGAGAGCAACTACGATGACGCGATGCTCATGGGATCCGGACGAACGCTGCATTTGAAACGCCGCATCCGCGGACAGTTCGGCCATCTGGACAATGCGGACGCCGCGGCGGCTCTGTCGGAACTGATCGGTTCGCGGACACGATTGGTGCTTTACGTCCACATCAGCAGCGAATGCAACACCTACGAGCTCGCCTACGAAACGGGGCGGACGGCTCTCGAGGCTCTGGGCAGAGACGACGTTCATTTCCAAATAGTGCGGCAGGATTCACCCCTGCCGCTGCTGCGGCTGGATGCGGCAGGATCGCGGAAATGAGCTCCCGGGACACCGTCTGCGTGTACTGCCGCGGATGCGGCCAGAAGCTGGACGTCTCCATGCTTGAACCGTTCACCTGCGCACCGTGTCCGGAATGCGGCACACAGGTGCGGATTCCCCGCAGATTCGACCGATACCTGCTGGAGGAGGTGTGCGGGATCGGCGGCACGGCCAAGGTCTACCGCGCCGTCGATCCCGCCCTTTCCCGCTGCGTGGCGGTGAAGATCCTCAACCAGGAAATCACGGAGCGGGAACTGTTCATTCATGAGGCGAAACTGATCGCGAGGATCAACCATCCCGGAATAATACCGATCTACGACTGCGGCGTCTTCGGAAACGAGCCTTTCATAGTGATGCGCTACATGGAGAGAGGGAATCTGGAATCCATGCAAAAGGCGGAGCTGCTGCCGGAGACACCTGTGCTCTGCAACTGGCTGTCGGACGTCGCCGGCGGACTTCATGCGGCGCTGCAGTACCAGGTCGTCCATCATGATCTCAAACCCGGCAACATTCTCGTCTCCGGCGACGGCGACGCCGGACTGGGCGATTTCGACATGGCCGACATACGCGAGAACAGATCACTGCTCAACCCGGCGGAGTGGATCAGTCCGGCTTATGTCAGTCCGGAACGGTTGAGCGAAGGACATGAAGACTGGGCGGGAGACGTCTTCAGTCTGGGGGTGTCGGCCTATGAACTCCTCACCGGACAACTGCCGTTCGGACATTCCGGCGATCCCTCGACGCTACTGGAGCGCCGGCGGCATCCCGTGTACCTGCCGGCTGACGATCTGAACGCGTCCGTCAGCAGGGAAATCTCCGAGCTGATTCAGCGCATGATGAGTTTCAGTCCGAGCGAAAGGCCTAGATATCCGGAGATCATCGACGGCTTCAAGCGCTTCTCACGCCGCCGCCGGACGGGATTCTTCGGCAGAATCGGCGCTTTCTTCCGCAGAACGGAAGCCGTGACGATCATCTGACCCGCTTCCTTGAAAATACGTCGTTCCATGGCTATATTCGCCAAACACGCGATCAACGACATCAAAAAAAAAACATTCATGGAGAACGAAAATGCCATTTGACAACGGTACCGTGACGCTGACCATATTCGATCTTCCCTCTCCGCTCCCGGACAACGCGGTGGAATGCTTCTCGTCCAACAAGGCCGGAACGCTCGACAGCGTCAGCGGCGAGCCTGGCGCAGATCCGCAGATCGGGTGGGTCACCGGCCGTCACCTGCTCGACACTCAAATCGACGAAGGAACCGCCTACCGCGGACCTTTCATGCACCTGACCCTGCGCAAGGCCGAGCGGAGACTGCCGGCGGCTCTGCTGAACGCGATATGCAGACGGGAGGAATTCCTCTACCGCCAGGCTCATGACGCGGAATTCGTTCCCGCGAAAGTCCGCAGATCCATCAAGGAGTCGGCGGTGGCACGTCATCTGCCGCAGATGCCTCCCTCTCTCTCGTCCGTGTCGTTCGCACTCGATCCGCGGAACAACGCCCTGTATCTCGGAACGGCTTCCGCATCGCAGATTGATTTCTTCATCGAGAATTTCTACCATACGGTCAAGGTCGAACCGGTGCAGCTGACGCCGGGGGTGATGCTGGAAAAAACCTTCCACGTGACGGAGGCCAGCTTCCCGGCCATGTCTTTCGGCGACGCGACGGAAGAGCAGACGGTCGTCGGCAGAGATTTTCTGACGTGGCTATGGTACTACAGCGAACACGAAGGGAAAATCGACTGCGGCGAGGACGGGGAATTCGACCTGTTCATCGAAGGCCCTCTCACTCTCGCCTACGCCGCGGAGGCCAACGGCGCCGAGGAGACCGTCATCAAGAAAGGCAACAGCCCGCAGCGCAGCGCCGAAGCCAAGGCCGCCCTGGCAGTCGGAAAAAAGCTCAAGAAGGCGAAATTCAGCCTTGTGCGCGGAGAGGACATCTGGAGCGGAACCATGGACGCCGATCATTTCTCTTTCGGCTCGATGAAGCTTCCGGAAGGCGAGGCGGTGTCTCCCGACGAGCATTTTATCGAACGCATCGAATCGCTTGCCGTCTTCAAAACGGCTCTGGAGAAATACTTCTCCAAATTCGCGGAAACCGTCCTCTCGGCCGGTTACCCGGAAACCGAAAAGGAACTGCGCCGCTGGGCCGCGGAACGGGACGGAATCTGATCGCCCGATCTCCAGATCTCCCGATCGCCCTCCGCGCCGGCCCGCGCGGCGACGCCGCGCGGGGAAGCCGCCGGCGCGTGCCGCAGGGGATTCCTTTCCCCTGGATCCGCATCCCGGACCGCATACCCGGCGGGGACAGAGGGCGGCGGCGGATCAGCGTACGGAGGCGATCGGCTGTTCCGCTTGATTTTCCTACCGGGAAACACTATATTCCCCGAACGTTTTTTGCTGAAATCAGGAGTTCTCTTTCAATGTCAAAGACTCAATCGTTCAGAACCGAGGTTTCGCAACTGCTGAACCTCATGATCCACTCCCTGTACTCCAACAAGGAGATTTTCCTGCGGGAACTGATCGCCAACGCGGCCGACGCCATCGACAAGGCCAGATTCGAGAGTCTGACCCGTCCCGAGCTCGTCCGCGAGTGGGTCATCCGCCTGACCGCCGACAAAGACGCCAAGACGCTGACTGTCGCGGACAACGGCATCGGCATGACCGAGGATGAGGTGATCGAGAACATCGGCACCATCGCGCAGTCCGGCACCAGGGCTTTTCTGAAAAGCATCAGCGAGGCGAAAAACGCCTCCGACAACGTGCCGGAACTGATCGGCCAGTTCGGCGTCGGCTTCTACTCGGCCTTCATGGTGGCCGAGGAAGTGACGCTCGTCACCCGCAAGGCCGGCTCCGACGCTCCGGCCGTCCGCTGGAGCAGCAGAGGCGAAGGAACTTTCGACATCGACGCCGCGGAAAAGAAGGATCCCGGCACCGAAATCACGCTCAAACTCAGGCCGGGGGCGGAAATCTATCTGGAGTCGTGGAAACTCAGCGAAATCGTTCAGAAATATTCGGATTTCATAGCGTATCCGATCATCCTGCCTGTGACCAAGACCAACGATGACAAGACCAAGACCACCGAGGACCGCGTGCTCAACTCCAGCAAGGCGATCTGGCTGCGCAAGCCAGAAGAGGTCTCCGAGGAGGAACACAAGAGCTTCTATTCGCACATCTCCAGCTGGGGCGGATCCGAATACCTGAAGGCGATCCACATCGCCGCCGAGGGCGCGAGCGAGTTCAAGGCGCTGCTGTATCTCCCCGCCGCCGCCCCGTTCAACCTGCTCATGCCCGATATCCAGAAAAAGGGTCTGCAGCTGTATGTCCGCCGGGTTTTCATCACCGATGAATGCGAGGAACTGATTCCCGATTATCTGCGTTTCGTGCGCGGCGTGGTGGATTCCAGCGATCTGCCGCTCAACGTGTCCAGGGAAATACTCCAGGAAAACCCGCAGCTGCAGAAAATCCAAAAGGCGATCGTCGGCCGCGTGCTGGGAGAACTGCGCAAAATGCAGGAGAACGAGCCGGAAAAATACGGGAAGTTCTTCCGCGAATTCGGCCGCATTCTCAAGGAAGGCATTCACACGGATCGGATCAATCAGGAAAAAATAAAAGCACTGGCCATGTACGAGACCATGAACGGCAAACAGGGGGAGCTGTCCTCTCTGGATCAGTACGTGAAGGCCATGCCGTCGGAGCAGAACGAGATCTACTACATCACAGGGGAGAAGCGTGAATCCGTCGAATCGTCCCCGGCGCTGGAATACTACCGCAGCAAAGGCTACGACGTGCTGTTCATGACCGATCCCATCGACGAATGGATCATGCAGTCCATGTTCCAGTACGGGAAGAAGAACTTCAAATCAGTCGTTCAGGGAGAGTTTGAACTCACCGGCAAGGACAAGGAGGCGTTGGACAAGAAGATCGCGGACGCCGGCCAGAAATACGCGGAGCTTGTAAACGCGCTGCAGCAGGCTCTTTCCGAACATGTGGAGAAGATCCGGTTTTCCGGCCGTCTGACCGACAGTCCGTGCTGTCTCGTGACCGAAGGACGCGCGCCCAGCCCGCATATGGAGCGGCTGTTCAAGGCCATGAATCGGGATATTCCGGTCAGCAAGAGGATTCTTGAGCTGAACCCCGATCACCCGCTGATTGCCGTGCTCGAAAGCAAAAGACAGAGCGGAGACGGCGCGATTGCGGAATACGCCATGACTCTTTTCGATCAGGCTCTGCTCGTCGAAGGCAGTCCCGTCTCCGATCCGGCCGCTTTCGCCAAACGCATAACCGAACTGATGATGCGCGCGGCGGAAAGCGCAATCGACCTGAAAAAGCACGAGACCATTCCGCCGAACGCGTAACCGGAATCGGATCCGGCCGACCGCCGCGTCCGGAGCCGGAGCCTCAAGGGGACGGTCTCCCGCCGGCCCGTCGTCCGTACGCGCGGCGTCGGCGGCCGCGCTGAGAAAACATTGAAACAAGGAAAGTCCGGAGCACAGACATGCGCGCACACGCAGGAATCATCGGCGCCGTCGTCGGCGTCATGCTGCTCGACGCCGGCGTCCATGCAGAGATCAGGAGAACGGAATCCATGAACAACCGCATCGTCAGTCAGAAGCTGGAACTCACGCAGGAATGGGACAAGACCTTTCCCAAGAGCTGCAAGGTGAACCACCGCAAGGTCACGTTCGTCAACCGCTACGGCATCACTCTGGCCGCCGATCTCTACGAGCCGGCGAACGCCGCCGGCAGGCTTGCGGCCGTCGCGGTCAGCGGTCCTTTCGGGGCGGTCAAGGAGCAGAGCAGCGGTCTGTACGCTCAGACTCTGGCGGAGCGAGGTTTCCTCACCATCGCCTTCGACCCGTCGTTCACCGGCGAGAGCGGCGGCGTTCCGCGCCGTGTCGCGTCTCCGGACATCAACACGGAGGATTTTCAGGCCGCCGTGGACTTCCTTTCCACCGCGCCGAACGTCGATCCGGAGAGAATCGGAATTCTCGGCATCTGCGGGTGGGGAGGCATCGCGCTGAATGCCGCCGCGCTGGACACTCGGATCAAGGCGACCGTCGCCTCGACCATGTACAACATCAGCCGCGTGAGGGCAAACGGATATTTTGATGCGGCCGACAATGAGAAGGCGCGCCACGAAACACGCCGGAAACTGAATGCCCAGCGCACCAGGGAGTACTCGCAGGGCTTCTATGAACAGGAAGGCGGAGTGGTCGACCCCGTCCCCGAAGACGCGCCGCAATTTGTCAAGGATTATCATGACTACTACAAAACCCCTCGCGGCTACCATGCACGTTCCGGCAACTCCAACGACGGATGGACCGTCACCGGAACGATGTCGTTCATGAATCAGCCCATTCTCTCCTATTCCAAGGAAATCCGTTCCGCAGTGCTGCTGATCCACGGAGAGAAAGCCCACTCGCGCTACTTCAGCGAGGATGCCTACAGAGACATGACTTCATACACAGTCCACCGCGACAACAAGGAACTGCTGATCGTACCCGGAGCGTCGCATACCGATCTGTACGACGGAGGCGGCCGTGACGCGATCCCGTTCGACAAAATCGCCGCGTTCTTTCAGAAGAATCTGAAGTGAAGGCAGCGGCCCGTCCTGCCGGAGACGTTCCCGGTGTCCGGGAGGAATCCGTCGGTTCCCGCCGTCCTCGCGGCTGACGTGACCGTGACGGCCGGGCACGGAACGGAGCCAGACGGGACGGATCAGAGCCGGATTTCCGTTTCCCACCGCAGGATGATCCGGCACGGATGCGGACGTGCGCAGTCGATTTTCCTGCCGATCCCCGCTTACGCACCGATGCGCCCGTCGGCCGTCAGACTCCGCGCGCCCGGCTCAGCCTTTCGTCGACGTGAAATCGGAATGAACCGTCCCGGTCGGCCGATTGTTCGCACCGGCCGGCCGTCGAAAAGGATAAGGAGGAACCGTCGGACAGTCCGCATGTCACTGCCGGCGATGCGTCTGCTCCCGATGCGGTCTGTCGAGCGTATTGTCGGAAAGAATCTCGCCGCAACGGAGTTCCTCGAGCTCGCGTTCGAGACGTCGTCTCGCCGACGCCCTCGCGGTCTTGCGGTCCCCGGGTCTGGGATTCAGTATCATCGTCGCATGATTCAGGTGGCGGACGTGCTTCATGAGCTCTTCCGACCCGATGAACAGCATGGTGAATCCCGCTCTTTCCAGAGCCAGGTGCAGCGACTTGCCGGCGGTGCAACCGTCCGCGAACCCCTGTCCGCACTGGCGAATCAGCCGCGTACGGTACATGGCGCAATGGCTGCGCAGAAACCGGACATCCCCCCCCCCCCCCCCCCCCCCCCCCCGATTCCGCGTCGCAGCGGGAGACGACAGAACGATTCAACCGCCTTGCCGACGCGCCGCCATGCGGGAACGGACTCGAGCTTCCAGCTGCCGACGCCGGCGATATCCGGGGAGGAAGCGATATTGCCGACGAGAAAGTCAAGCCATGAACTGCTGACGACGATGGTGTCCGTGTGCATCACCAGCGTATAAGGGGTGTCGACCTGCGCGAAAGCCAGATCCAGTGCGCGGGCATGCATCTGCGGACCGCTCTCCTCCTTTGCGCGTCGCCGCTCGATAAGCCGGATCCACGACAAACCGCGCAGATATTCCGTCGATTCATCCTGAGAGTCGTTGTCGACGACAATCACCCTGACCCGTCTGAGTTCGGTATGCAGGACAAGCGACCGCAGGCACAATTTCGTCAAGGCCGCAGTCCTGTAATTCGGAATGATGATGGAGACTTCAGGTTCCGGCATGCTTTCTATCCGAACACGATTTCCGCCACGCACCGCCCGCGCAGATCGGCGAATCCGATCCGGAGCACGGGGCGTACCCCCGTCCGAAAAATGGAACGAAGACAACAGACAGGGAAACGACGGAGATAAAGCTGGCACGCAATCGACGTTTTGTCAAGCAGCCGAGAAATTTTCCTCTGATGAACCGCATACGGTTCAGAAGAATTCCGGCGCGCCGCATTTTCAGCGGACAATACGTCGCCGCGAACCGCCGCCCGGACGAGGGAGAACAGGAAAAAACGGATGACATCGCCGGCGATGTCCTCGTCGGCTCCGGCATCTACAGGAGCTTCCACAAAATCCGGTACAATACCGCAAAAAGCACATTGCACAACGGACGGCCGCATAAAGAGAGATTTGCATTCCTCCGCCGACGGTGTATAGTGTTCACCGCTTCGCGTTATGCGGCCGTGCGCCGGCAGAACGCGCCGAACGCCTGGGTAGCTCAGTGGATAGAGCAGAAGTTTCCTAAACTTTTGGTCGGAGGTTCGATTCCTCTCCCGGGTACCATTCTTCGCCTCAGAATCCCGCATGGAACGATGTTGAAGAAAAATTCCAGAAGCGTCTCCGTGTGTAATCCTGCATGTGAAGTCTGAGCAGAAACGCGAAAATTCCGTTCCATGATTCCGCGATCGATTCCGACGCCACGATCGACAACGTCATCCCCCCAATCACGCATATTCCCGATTAGAGTCGCCCGGAAAAGCCCCCCATGATTGCCTCCATACAGCCGCGAAAATCAAGACGACGGCGGCCGTGGCGGCGGTAACGCGGGTCAGGCATATTTACGGAACGGGGGGACACGTCCGTACATGGACATTTGCAAACTTTACGAACGAGATGTGGAATGAGGGAAGCCGGCCCCGTCTGTGCGTGATCAATCAGAGCCGGATGTGCGCGAGGCGCGGGACACTTGCCCAAACGGAATCCCCGCCGCCCCAGCGGCCGGTTCGTTCGTCACTCCTGACGGCTTCACATGCGGGGTCGTCAGCGCGTTTCCGGCAAAAGGAACGGCGTCGTCCGCACGGAAATGACGGCGTTCTCCGTTTGTCTTCATCACATGAACTCAATCCGCGCCCGTCCGCCTATCCGGAGCCCCGCATGCGGTCATGCCGTCGAGTTTCACTCTGACAAGAACCGAATCATTCAACCGCGTCCCGCGCTGCGGCGGATCCGTTTCCCGTCCCGGAATCCGGCGGGATGAAACAATAGACGTAGACGTCCCGTTTCGGAGCGCCCGCAAGTGCGCGGAACCAGCCGGGGAGCGACCTTTCCTCCTCGATCCGCACCTCCGGAGTCAGCGTGAATCCGGATCCGGCGAGACGCGAGAGAAAGGCCGGACGGCGGTCCGGACGGCCGTCGAACAGAACCACCGCGCCCTTGGTCCTGACCTCGTCCTCGTCGATCCACTGGCTGAACTCCGGGTTCGCGGAGAAATACGCCTGCGGCCGGTCGGGCGAGTAAACCGCGACATTGCAGGATTCCCTCCGTTCACCGATCACGAACGGCAGCGGCGCACCGTAACGCGCGCGCCACTCGCCGGTGACGCGCGCAGCCAGCGCTTTCCCCGGGAAGTTCTCGTAATCGCATCCGCGTTTCCGGTACGGCTGCTGCCAGAGACTCCTCACCGCGAACACCGTCGCGAACACCGCCAGCAGCACGACGACGAATCCGGTGAAGCAGTTCAGATTGAAGCGGCTGATGTCCGGCCGGAGATGCAGCACGAGAAAAACACCGAGCATCGGAAAACACGGAACGACCCACGAATAGTTCACCGAACCGCCCGAAGCGAGTGAAAACAACAGGGTGAACACGAACGGCCCCAGCGCGAGAATCGCCGTAAAACGGCGGTCGAACGAAGCAGTTTTCATACTTTCGTCGCGCCGGCAGAAAAGCAGGAGAAACGGAATCAGCGGCACAATCAGCACCGAAAGCGTGCGCTCCAGACAGCGCAGCGGATATTTCAGCAGCCTGTCGAAAGTGAACTCGAAAACAGGCATCCCGCCCTTGAGCGACGCACGTCCGAACGCGTAACGGAACGCCACCATGTCGTTCCCGGCCAGCCAGACGAAATTCGGCAGCGAGATCGCGACAAACACAAGTGCGCCGAGCCACGGTCCCGGCTTCAGGAAGGACCGCCTCCCCTCAGGCGTCGCCAGCATCACGATGAACATGGACGCGAACAGCACCGCCGCATAGTACTTCACCATGAAGCAGCATCCGGCGAGCAGTCCGACCAGGAGCCAGTTCCAGACACGGCCGCCGTCCCGCAGAGCACGGTGGAAACAGAGAATCAGGAGCGGCCAGAAACCCAGCTCCATCACATCGTCGCAGAACTCCGTCGCCTTGATTCCGTAGTAGTTCACCCCGAGCAGAAACAGCACCGCGAGGAACGCGCCCGCGTCGGTGGTCATGCGTTTCCCGAGTCTCCAGACGCAGACGAGTCCAGTCATCACGAACAGCTGGCTCATCAGATAGCTGTTCCAGAGAACAATCTCGGGGGGGGGGGGGGGGGGGGGGGGGGGCGGGGGGGGCCGGGGGGGGGCGGGCGGGGGGGGGGGCGGGGGGCGGGGGGGGGGG
>CAYODJ010000006.1:0-1375 GCA_964402715.1 uncultured Victivallaceae bacterium | reverse complement strand
TTTCCCGTGTAACCACACGCATCCGTGTACAGTAAACACCAACAGGTGGCTAATAATTTCGCTTTTCCCTTCAAAAATCTCACCCCCCCCCCCCCCCCCCCGAAATCCCGGCGGCAAGGGCGCCGATCCACGCACCGAGGTAGGGATTTTTATCATATCCGAACTGAAAATGACCGCCCCATACGATGTTCTCAAGCACGTCGATGAACGCGTTGTCCAGCACCGCGAGCGGAAGCAGAGACCATGTCGCCGCCCAGACTGTCAGCAGCAGGACGAGTCTTTTTCTCAACACCTCCCCGTCCGGCGGAGCCATGCGAGCCGAGTCGGGCAGCAAAACGGCCAGCCGCACGGAGAACACGCGCCGAAGCGACGAAAAAACATTCAACATAAGCATAATCTCCTTTGATCGTCCCGCGGCGGGGAGACCGCATAAAATAACGCGATTCACTGGAAAAGCAAAATTTCCAGGCGCTCCGGTCATGTTCCTTACCGGATCACACGTCGGGTTCCCATGCGGCATCCGCAGGTGTCCGCCCGTCCGCATGCTCCGCTTGCTTTTATGAAAACCTCGCCTATCTTGATCCGGACGGAGGAAAGGAGCATGCCGTGAACAAAGTGAAAATCACTGTCCTGAAAACGACATTCGACGCGGAGCTGGCGGAAAAATACGGTGCCGAAGGACTCGGTCCGTGTCCGATGCTGAGAAGCGGTCAGATCTTCTACGCCGACTATGCCATGCCGCAGGGGTTCTGCGACGAAGCATGGAAGGCAATCCACCAGTACGTGTTCGCACTGGCGCACGGAGCGGGAAAGACGCTCTTCTACTACGGGGACTGGATCCGCGTTCCCGGTGTCGCCGTCTGCAGCTGCAACGACGGACTCCGCCCCGTGATCTTCAAACTGGAATCAACCGAAACGCCCTCCTCCCCCGACCATGCTCCCGTCCGCTGATTCATTTCACGACGCCATTCCGGCCGGGCGTCCGAACGGCAATGACATGAACCGGCAATCCAGACTGCGTCTGAGCCGAGCGGACGACGCCCCGCTCCGCCGGCGGAGCCGGCCGGCGGATCGCGCAGAAACCGTCGATCCCTCCCCGCGCGATCTCGGAATGCGGTCGCCGGAACGGTTTCCGGAAATTGTTCAGAAACAGACTTGCATACCGCCGTGAAAGCACTATATTAGGTGTTTCGATCGGTCGGCGTTCGCGATGTCCCGACCGGAGCAACGTCAATTCAAGGAAGAATCACGATGACGGCGGCGATGACAACTCTATTTCCGGAGATTTCCGGAGGACGTCCCGTGCCGTCTCTTTCTGATCTGACCGCAAGCAAGCAAGCAAGCAAGCAAGCAAGCAAGCAAGCAAGCAAGCAAG
>CAYODJ010000005.1:0-94348 GCA_964402715.1 uncultured Victivallaceae bacterium | reverse complement strand
CATTGAAATAGAGGAAGTTAACATTGCCAAAGAACGAATTTCTTTGACAGAACCTTGACAAAGAGGAGGAAAGAAAATGACCGCAAGCCCCCGACTTCAATTATGATCTCGACTCCGCCGCCGAGGAATTTCTGGACGCGAAGACACGGTACAACGATTTGCGGGAGATACAGCGCAGAGTCATAATCTCCTATCTGCGCTCCAAAGGACTGGACGTCAACGCACGCGGCGGAAGGGGACGCAGTGATTACACCGCAGGCGGGAGACTCGGCAAGCCTTTCGATCTCTCGATCTGGAAATGGCTGGTTGTCTTCGGCGCTCGGGGCTGGGTTTCGATCTCGCTGCAGCCGATCGATTTGTCACTGGATTTCAAGACAGGACGCAGGCCTCTGAATTTTCACGCGTTCATCGATCGTCTCGGGTACAGACGCTACCGGAGGGGGGATCCGGAAGAACGGGCCTTCGAATGGATCTACACGGACATCGATCTGCCCATGGACATGAAAAAACTACGCAGTCTGGAGAAAATGGTCAGAGCCGAGCTGCGCTAGCGGAGCGATCGGGCATGGCGCGGGGCCGGGGCGGACTCCGGCGCAATCCGTGCGCCCGCCGCCGGATCCGCCGCGAACACCGGCGATGAAGACGGAAACGTCCGGAACATGGACATTTGCTTTTTCGCGGACGGCGGCCTATAATTCCCGTGCGCGGGATCTTGTCGCGGCGGTCGGCTCGCAGCGATCCGGCCGCAGGATGCATCGGTTTCCGGGAGGGGGGCGGCGCCGTGCGCCGGGGACTGCGGATCATCCCCGATCCCGCCGCGCAATGTGTGAAAATCCCGCGTCGGGAGGAAGAGGAGCCGGCATGAACGTTTCCCTGTTCTTGTTCAGTCCGACCGGCGGCACGGAGAGAGTCGCCGCGATTCTTTGCTCCGAACTCGGTGATCAGGTGAGGATTCACGATCTGACCGACCGCTCATTCAACGGGGAAAACGCAGAAACGGATCCCGGAGGGATCGCCGTGATCGCCGTCCCCGTCTTCGGCGGCAGGGTGCCCGCCGCCGCTGCGGAACGCATCAGGACCGTGAACGGAAGCGGTGCGTCATGCGTCGCGGTGTGCGTCTACGGCAACCGCGCCTATGACGACGCGCTTCTGGAACTGGCCGATCTTGCGGAAACGCAGGGATTCCGGCTGACAGCGGCGGTAGCGGCCGTCGCCGAGCATTCGATCATCCGTTCGTTCGCCGCAGGCCGCCCTGATGCCGCGGACGACCGGCAGCTGAGGAAAATCGGGAAACGGATCGTCGGCAAACTTGCGCTGATCCGGAGCGGCGGCGGATTCGCGGTGCCCGGAAGACGCCCGTACAGACGCCCGGCCGGGACGGGCCTGCGGCCCAAGGCGGATTCCTCATGCGTCGGATGCGGTCTGTGCGCGTCCGTGTGTCCGGCTGGAGCCATCGACCGCCGTGATCCGAGAAAGGCTGATCCGCGTAAATGCATGTCCTGCATGCGCTGCGTGTCGGAATGCCCCCGGCATGCCAGGGCGATAAGCGGACTGATGACCTGCCTCGCCTCGCTTGCGCTCAGAAAAGCATGCTCGTCGCGCAAGGAATGCGAAGTTTACATGTGAGGAGCGTCGCCGGATTGCCCGCCTGACGGCGTGGTGCGGCCGCAGGGCGCGATGCTGCCGTCACCGCCTGAACACGGCCGCTCTCCTCGCCTGCCCGTTGACGGATGACATCCCGCCTGCTCGGATTCACCGCGCTTTCGGATCCGTTTTCGGGATTGCAAAAAACGTCAGGACGGCTTACATTCATGCATGCGGCGTGTGCGTGCGGACGCCCTATGCCGCCGTCGCGCGCCATGAGACTGAATCATTGGACGACGGCGCCGCTGGCAGGACTTAGGAAAACCGTGCCGAAACGTATCGAATCGACGGCAGACTACTGCCTTTCATCGCCGGATCGCGGCGGTTCCGCAGGCGACTCCAGCGGCGACCGCCGCTGCATAGCCATCGACCTGAAATCCTTTTACGCATCGGTCGAATGCATCGACCGCGGACTCGACCCGCTGACGGACAACCTGGTGGTTGCCGACAAGAGCCGGACGGAAAAGACAATCTGTCTGGCTGTGTCCCCAGCGCTAAAAGCATTCGGCGTTCCCGGCAGACCGCGCCTGTTCGAGGTGGTGCGGAAAGTCCGCGAAATCAACGTCGGACGACGGCGGTGCGCACCCGGACGCCGGTTCGCCGGAAAGTCCGTCAGCGTGCCGGAGCTGAATGCCAATCCGTCCCTGGAGCTGGATTACGTCGTCGCCGCGCCGCGCATGGCGAGATACATGCAGCTCAGCTCCCGGATCTACTCGATCTATCTGGAATTCATTGATCCGGCGGACATTCTCGTCTACTCCGTCGACGAGGTGTTCATCGATGCGACTCCGTATCTGCGTCTCTACCGGCTGACGGCGCATGAACTGGCGATGAAATTGATATCCGAGGTTCTCAGCAGGACCGGCATCACCGCCACGGCCGGCGTCGGAACGAATCTTTACCTCGCCAAAGTGGCCATGGACATCGTGGCCAAGCATATGCCAGCGGACAGGGACGGAGTGAGGATCGCCGAACTGGACGAACTGACGTACCGCGAACGGCTGTGGGGACATCAGCCGCTGACCGACTTCTGGCAGATCGGATCCGGATACGCGGGACGTCTCGCATCCATCGGCATACGCACGATGGGTGATGTGGCGAGACGCTCCCTCGTCGACGAGGACGTCCTCTACGGCGAGTTCGGCGTCGACGCCGAACTTCTCATCGACCACGCCTGGGGCTGGGAGCCCTGCACCGTCGCCGACGTCAAGGCCTGCAGACCGTCCTGCCGCAGCATCAGCTCCGGTCAGGTTCTCAGCGAGCCCTACGACTGCGTCAGGGCGCGGACGGCGACCACGGAGATGGCCGAGCAGCTCGCGCTCGACCTGGTCGAAAACCGGCTCGTCGCCGATCAGCTCGTCCTTGACATCGGTTACGACCATGCCAACATCTCCGACGCCGCGCGGCGGCAGGCATGTCGCGGCGCCGTGACGACGGACCGCTACGGCAGACGGATTCCGAAGGAGAGCCACGGCTCCACCAACCTCGGGCGGCCGACTTCGTCCTCAAGAATCATAATCGGCGCGATGATGAAACTGTATGATCGCATCGCCAATCCGCAGCTGCTGATCAGGAGGATCAACGTGGCGGCCTGCCGCCTCGCTCCGGAGGATCTCGCCCCGGCGGAGCGGGCGCCGTTCCAGCCGGATCTCTTCGCCGATCCCGGAGAGTCGGCGCGTGAAGCCGATGAAGCGGCGGAACTCGCCAGGGACAGACAGCTGCAGAGGACGATCGTCGGCATAAAAAGACGGATGGGAAAGAACGCCCTGCTGAAAGGGACGAATCTGCTCGACGGCGCCACCGCGAGAGAGCGCAACAACCGGATCGGAGGACATCGGAGATGAGAACCAGCGCGCGGCCGGCGATCCGGCGCCGCTCAGATCCCGCCGGACCGGTTTCCGGCGGATCCCCTGCCCAGCGATGAGAAAAAACGGCACACGAGCGGCAGCGCGCTGGCGAAAGCCAGCGTGTCGGAGACGCATTGCGTCCATTCGATGCCGCGCAGTCCGAAATACCGCGGCAGAATCAGAATCAGCGGCAGAAAATATATTCCCTGCCGCGTCGCCGAAATGAAGGTGGCCTGCAGAGCCTTCCCGACCGACTGAAACAGCATGTTCGACAGCACGATCGTCGCCTGCAGCGGCATGGAGACGCACTGAGCGCGCAGCGCCGCCGTGCCGATGGCCATGACCATGACGTCGTCCTCACGGAACAGGGCGATCAGGCGCGGCGCCGTCAGGAAGCCGGTCACGGCGGCGCAGGTCAGAAAAACCGTGCCGAACTTGACGCAGAAGCAGAAGGCTTTCCTGACACGATCGTAGTTCCTGGCGCCGTAATTATATCCGGCCACCGGCTGAAATCCCTGACCGAAGCCGATCAGCGACGCGAGAATGAAAAAGAAAACCCGTCCGACTATCGACATCGCCGCCACCGCGGAGTCGCCGTAGGCGCCGGCGGCGAGATTCTGCGCCACCGTCGACATGCTGGCCAGGCCCTGCCGGCAGAACGAGGAGAACCCCAGCTTGAGGACGGACGCGTAGTCAGCCGGAGTCCGGGAGACGCTGCGCCATGACAGATTCACGATGGTTCTTCCCGACCGGAAGAAATAAAACAGAACGCCGAAACTGACGCACTGGCTCAGCAGCGTCGCCGCCGCCGCGCCGGAGATGCCGAGACCGAACCGAAAAATGAACAGCGGATCCAGCAGCACGTTGAGCACGCCTCCGGCTCCGAGCCCCACAGTGGCGAAGACCGCCTTCCCCTCCGCCCTCAGTATGTTGTTGAGCACAATCGACCCGCAGAAGGCGATCGCTCCCGCGGAGATTATCACCGCGTAGTCCCTCGCGTACGGCATGATGGTCGCGGTCGCGCCCAGCAGCACGACTATGCGCGCGGTGAAGCACGTGCCGGCGACCGTCAGCAGCGCACCGAAGAACATGGCCAGCGCGAATCCGCTGGACGCGAAACGCTCCGCCATGGCGCGGTCCTGCCGTCCCAGCGCGCGGGACACGAAACTTCCTGAACCGATGCCGACCATGAACGCGATGCTCTGAAAAACGGACATCAGCGCGAAGACGATCCCCACCGCGCCCGCCGCGCTGGTGCCGAGTCTGGCGACGAACAGGGTGTCGGCCAGATTGTAGAACGCCCCGATCAGCATGGTTAGAATCGACGGCAGCGCCAGCGACGCCACCAGGCGCGGCACCGGAGTCTCCGTCATGCGCCGGAACTGCTGCTGCTGCAAGGTGATGCTGTCGGTCATGTCTGTCAGGTGCTTTCTCTCTTAAAGACGGCGGATCTCCGGATCGTCAACCGAGCCGGACACGGGAAAACGGCGCGGAGAGCCGATCACGGCGTCGGCGCGGACAGGCGGAGGCTGCGTCGGACGGTCAGTTCGCGAAAAAGCCGGATCGCCGCAGCTGCCCGGCGAACTCCGCGGAATTCAGTCTGCGGATGAAACGCAGCGCCTGAGGCGACACCCGCTTCCCCATGAGCACCACCCGGTAGGACATCAGCGGATAACGCCCGTCGCGGAGATTTTCCACCGTCGGAAAGACACCGTCGACGGCGGCTGTTCTGACGCCGGCCGGCATGTCCGCGCAGTAGCCGCAGAACGCGATGGCGTTCGGGGAGGCGGCGGCCAGCAGCAGCAGTTCGGAGGTTCCGCGCCGGCGAAACAGCTCCGACGCATAGGGACGGTTCCGCATCACCGCCGAACGGAACAGACGCTCTCCCGGCATGCCGTCGGTCAGTCCGTACCGGTGAAGCGAATAAGCGCTCCCGTTGAGGCTCTGCCAGTCGCCCAGAGTTCCGGAGAAAATCGAACGCAGCTCCGCGACGCTGAAATGATCCCTGCCGTTGCCGGCGTTGACGACGACGACCGCAGTCTCCGCAGCGTACCGGCGGCGGAGCCGGTATGATTCCGGAACGGCGTCCTCATGCGCCAGAACCAGATCCGCCTCCCCCGCGTCCAGAGCCCGCAGCGCGTCATCCGTCGACGCCGAGTGAATGACTATCTCGGTCCGCCGGTTGCTGTCGGCGAAATCCAGCAGAGCCTCCCTCGCCGGCAGATCTCCGCCCGCAATGGCGTCGTAGACGACCAGGGATGATTTCGCCGGTTCCGCCGCCGGAGCCGGATTCCCCGCCGGCGGATCCGCGAGAAGCGCCAGAATCACGCCGACCAGCAGAAAAAATGACATCAGGATTTTCTTCATAACAGCATCGCTCCTCCGCAGACCGCAAGATCCGGCGACTCCGTGCGCCGCAGTGCGGACGTCTCGACATCCGCGCGTTCCTCCCGTCCGCAGTCCGCCGGCGACGGATCCGCGCCGGATCGGGCGGACCGGAAAAGGACGGACGTCCGGAACCCGGAACATACCGGCCGCACGACAACCTGGGGTAATCTAGACGTTCACGCCGAATTTTCAAGCGACGTTTAGGACGGCGGAGCGTGAGGCCGGCGCGGCGGCGCCTCCCCCGCCGGTTGCAATGCCCGCGCGGCGTGCTATAGTATGCGGACGCATGTCCTGCCTTACGGATCGCCGGCACGGCCGTCCCGAGGAGGGCCGCCGATCCGGGATTCGCGTTGCTCACGGAAGTGAATGACCATGAAAGTGCTGCTGTTGGGAGCCGGCGCCGTCGGCGTCTACTTCTGCGGAAGACTGGCTCAGACCGGAGCCGAAGTGTCGGCGGTGGTGCACAGCGGTTTCGAACTGATTGCCTCGGAAGGCTACCGGATCGAAAGCGCCGACGGCGGCTTCCGCTTCCGTCCCGAACGTCTGCTGCGGTCGGCGGGCGAATACGGAGACGAGCCGGACTGGGTGATTGTCGCCACCAAGGCTCTGCCGGAAATCGACCTGCCCGCCCTGCTGCGGGGCGCGCCGATCTCCGGCAAAACCGCAATCCTGCTGATCCAGAACGGAATCGACACCGAGCGGCCGCTGCTCGCGGCGTTCCGGGATTGTGAAATCTACAGCGGAGTGGCCTACATCGGCGCCGCGCGGACGGCGCCGAACACGGTGAGGCATCACGGCGGCAGCCGTCTGCTGTTCTGGCGGTGCGACGGCGGATCATGCTCGGAGAAAGCCGTGAGGCTGGCGCGGACATGGAGATCCCGTTGCGTCGACGCCGACGCGACGGACGACATCCGCCGCCTACGATGGAAGAAGCTGCTGTGGAACACTCCGTTCAACTCCGTGTCCGTGCTCGGCGGCGGTCTGAACACCAGGGAGATGCTCGACTGCCGCGACGTGCTGACGCTGTGCGTCGACCTGATGCGCGAGGTGTCGTCCGTCGCCGCCGCGGACGGAACGCCGCTGACCGAGCGGGAAATCGACGAAACGCTCGAGTACACCAGAGACTTTCCCCCGTACAGAACCAGCATGCTGCAGGACTTCGAAGCCGGACGTCCGCTGGAAGTCGACGCCATCGTCGGCAACGTCGTCCGGCTGGCGCGCGCCCGCGGCGTGGCCGTGCCTAAACTGCAGGCCGTCCACGCGCTTCTCGGAGCGCTGGACCGCCGCGTCCGCGGGGGCGGCACCGCCCGCCGGCGGCCGGCCTAGGAGAGCATCTCCAGCATGAACCTCATTATCCGGTCGGCGCTTCCGGGAACGCTCTCGTGATCGTAGTCGGGATACACCACCATTTCCTTGGGCGAGGTGATCTTGTTGTACGCCGCGAACTGCGTGGACGGCGGACAGGTGGTGTCCATGAGTCCGCAGAACATCATCACCCTGGCGCGTATGCGCCCGGCGAGATTCTGGACGTCGATGTATCCCAGACGCCGGAACATCTCCTCGACGTGCTCGTGGGCGGGATCGAAACGACGCAGGTAGTAGCGTATGTCCTCGTACGCGCCTTTGGTCAGATCCAGATCCCACACGCGGCGGAAATCGCACAGGAAAGGATACATGGCCGCCGCGCGGTTGACCTCCGGCACCAGAGCCGCCGCCACCAGCGACAGCGCCCCTCCCTGTGATCCGCCGAAGACGCCGACGCGGGACGGATCGACGCCGGGCATGCCCATGACCAGCCTGACCAGCTGCGCGGCGTCAAGGAAGACCCTTCGGAACAGCAGATTTTCCGGACCTTCCTCCAGACCACGGACAATGTGGTTGAACAGCGTCGTGCCCGCGGTGACGGTCGTGTCCTGCGACTTCCCGCCCTGCCCCCTGCAGTCGAGAGCCGCGACGGTGAAACCGGCCGCCGCGTAGCCGATGGAATCCTGCCAGTCTCCAGAGTCTCCGTAGTAACCGTGGAACTTCACCACCGCCGGCGCCTTCTCCGCCGTCCGGTTGCGCGGACGGATGAGCTTCGCGTAGATCCTGGCGCCGCCGACGCCGGTGAAGCGCATCTCCAGACATTCCGCGAAAGGCGTCTGAAAAGCGGCGGGAACGAGCTCGACACGCGGATCCACCGCGCCCATCTCCGCCAGGGCGCGCTCCCAGTAATCGTCGAAATCATCCGGACGTGGGCTCATCCCCTGATATCTCTTCAGCTCCTCGAGCGGCATGTCGATCATCGGCATCTCGGTAAATCTCCTCTGGTTGACGTTCTGACTCCGGAACAGCTCCCCGGACAATGGAGCCCCCCGCGCGTCCGCGCACAAACGCAGTACATATAACTCTTTCAGCGGAAAAAAGCAAACCGCGGCTTTCGCGAACAGCGGCGGACCCGCACTTTTCACGCTGCGGACGTTTGCATTGATTGAGCGGCCGTGTTATATTGGGCGTCGGAGTGTAAGGGAATTTTTCGCGTCGGGGATGTCAAATTTACCTTGAGGAGAGCATCATGGCTGTCAACTACAAAGATCTGGGTCTGGTGAACACGCGCGAACTTTTCGCAAAGGCGGTCAAGGGCGGATACGCCATCCCCGCCTACAACTTCAACAACATGGAGCAGCTTCAGGCCATCATCCAGGCCTGCGTCGAGACGGAGTCCCCGCTGATTCTGCAGGTTTCGAAAGGCGCCCGCGAGTACGCGAACCAGACGCTGCTGCGCTACATGGCTCAGGGCGCCGTGGAATACGCCAAGGAAATCAACAACGGCAAGCTCATTCCGATCGTGCTGCATCTGGATCACGGACCGGATTTCGAGACCTGCAAGAGCTGCGTCGACTACGGATTCAGTTCGGTGATGATCGACGGATCGCACCTCCCGTACGAGGAGAACATCGCCCTGACCAAAAAGGTGGTGGAATATGCGCACGCCCACGACGTGACGGTTGAAGGCGAGCTGGGGGTTCTGGCCGGCATCGAGGACGACGTCCACGCCGAGAAGCACACCTACACCCGGCCCGAGGAGGTGGTCGATTTCGTCGGCCGCACCAACGTCGACAGTCTGGCGATCGCGATCGGCACCTCGCACGGCGCCTACAAGTTCAAGCCGGGCGACAATCCCAGAATCCGGCTCGACATCCTCGCGGAGATCGAGAAACGCATCCCCGGCTTCCCGATCGTGCTGCACGGTTCCTCCAGCGTGCCGCAGGAGCTGGTCCGTATCATCAATGAAAACGGCGGAAAGCTGAAGGACGCGATCGGCATCGGCGAAGACCAGCTGCGGCAGGCGGCCAAGTCCGCGGTCTGCAAGATCAACATCGACTCCGACGGCCGTCTGGCGATGACCGCCGCGATACGCAAGGTCTTCAACGAGAAACCGGCGGAGTTCGACCCCCGCAAATACCTGGGTCCGGCGAGAACCGCGCTGAAGGAGCTCTACGTCCGCAAGAACCGCGAGGTGCTCGGTTCGGCCGGACACGCGTTTGACAAATAGGCGCGGACGGACGGCCTGTTTCAAGCCGGACTCGGAAGCGGATCGGGGAAACCGATCCGCTTTTCTTTTTTTCGGCAAGCCCCGGCCGCGTCCGGAACGCGGAGAACGAATCGTTCCTCCTGTACTGACGGCGGAGGTCACGCCTGCGGAAAGAAGGAAGCATCGCAACGGTGAAGTTCAGACGGAGTCCCCGCGCACGGGACTTCCGGAAGTGTCGAATGGTGGTGGGAGATGGATTCGAACCATCGAAGTCGGAGACAGAAGATTTACAGTCTTCCCCCTTTGGCCGCTCGGGAATCCCACCATGCAGCCGAATCTGGAGCGGGTAACGGGAGTCGAACCCGTGTGAGCAGCTTGGAAGGCTGCTGCGTGGCCGCTACGCTATACCCGCTTCGCCGCAGACCGCGCCGCGGCGGCTTGAAATGGTGCCGACGGTGGGAGTTGAACCCACACTCACGAGGTGAACTACGACCTGAACGTAGCGCGTCTGCCATTCCGCCACGTCGGCACTGATCCCGCCGGCCCGCGTATCCGCGATCCGTTTCACTACATTACCTTGTATTTCCGCCTTTGCAAGCTCCTTTGCACTTTTTTACAATTTTTTCTCCGTCCGGCTTGCTTTTGCCGTCATGCAAGCCTATATTGCGAGCGTGGTTGTATTATCAGATTTGAAAGATTAACAATGGGTGCGAAAAATTGGAAGGTTGTCGGACAGTACAAGGAATCTGAGATAGAAGAAATACAAAGGAGGCATAGTCTGCCGCGGCTGATCGCCGTGTTCCTGGCGGCGCGCGGTGTCCGTTGCGGCGATGTGCCGAATTTCCTCTCACCAAAACTTGGACAGTTGTCCGATCCGTACCGCTTTCCCGGCATCCGGGACGCAGCGGAAAGACTTTGGAAGGCCGTGCAGCGCAGGGAGTCCATCCTGATCCACGGCGACTACGACACCGACGGCATCACCGCCAGCGCTCTGCTCGCGACGGTGCTGCGGGGCAACGGAGCGACGGTTCACTCCTTCATCCCCCACCGTTTCGACGACGGCTACGGCTTCACTCCGGAATCGCTGAACAAGGCGTTGACGGCGTTCGGCAGGTGCAGCGTCCTGGTGACCGTGGACTGCGGCATAACCAGCTGCGACGCGGTGGCCAAGGCCGTGGAGATGGGCATCGACGTCATCATCACCGACCATCATGAAACCGGCTCGACTCTCCCCGACGCCATGGCGGTGATCAATTCCAAGATTTATCCGGAGCTGCAGGATCTGCATCTGCTCTCGGGAGCGGGAACCGCTTTCAAGCTTGCCCACGCGTTCATAAAATACGGCAGGGAGAAGAACCTCGGAGGATTCCAGACCCGCCTGGAGGAGGTGCTGGACTACGTCGCGCTCGGCACCGTGGCCGACATCGTGCCGCTGCTCGGAGAGAACCGGATAATGGTCAAGTACGGCGTCGAAATGCTCCGCCGTCAGCAGCGTCCCGGCATACGGGCCCTGATCGAAAGCTGCAGATTGAAGAACGAGGTGTCGCCGGCGGACATCACTTTCAAGCTGGCTCCGCGCATCAACGCGGCCGGACGGGTCGGAGACGCCAACGTGGCTCTGCATCTGCTGGAGTCGGAGAAGATTGTCGACGCCTACGGCTTCGCGTCTCAGCTGGAGACATACAACCGCATGCGTCAGAACAAGGAGCAGGAAATATACAGGGAGGCGTGCGAGCAGATCAGCCGCAATCTGGCATGGCAGAGCGACTACGCGCTGCTGGTGGCCGGGCGGAACTGGCATCAGGGGGTGATCGGCATAGTCGCCTCGCGGCTGGCGCGCGACTACAACCGACCGACCATCGTGCTGACCATTCAGGGCGACGACGCCTGCGGATCCGGACGCAGTGTTCCGTCGCTCAATCTGGTCGAGGTTCTGAGCAAGACCTCCGACATGCTGGATCGTTTCGGAGGCCATCCCATGGCGGTGGGCATCGGTCTCAAGGCGGAGCGGATCGCCGACTTTTTTGAGGCGCTGGAAAAGGAGATCCGCAGCCAGCTGTCCACGGAACAGCTTGAAGATCACCTGTTCTACGACGGAGACGCTTCCCTGGGCGAACTGACCCCGGACTTCTTCCGGCTTCTGACGCAGCTCTCGCCTTTCGGACACGGCAACAACAGGCCGGTTTTCCGCTTCACCGATCTGGATGTGGCGAGGTGCTTTCCGGCCGGCGACGCGCACACGCGCGGCACGCTGCGGGGAAACAACGGCGAAATGGAGTTCATCGCGTTCAACCGCCAGCCATCCACCCTGCGCGGCAGACACATTGACGCGCTGGCGACCCCGCAGGTCAACGCGAGATACAACACCGCCACGCCGCAGCTGAATCTGCTCGACATCCGCGAAATATTCTGACAGGACAGCGCCCCGCCCGTCCGAATCTCCGGAAATGATCGCCGGAAAATTCAGAATTCGCGCACCGGACGGGCGTCCGCCCGGATCGGCGGCGGCGCACCGCGCACGGATCCGTTCAGCGGTTGTCCCCGTGCGTCAACCGCGTCAGCAGCAGGTCGCGGCACAGACTTTTCCAGCCGAGTCCGAACCGCCGGTAATCCGACGGCGGCGGCAGCTTTCCGTCCGCCCTCATCCGGTAGAAGACCGCCAGATCCCCGCAGAGACGGCGCAGTTCCGGCAGCGTCCCCGGGACATGATCCAGACGGCTGTTCAATGCGCCGTAGCGCGCGGCGCTCCGGCGCGTCTCCCCGCGGCCGTCGTCCGACAGCTGTTTCAGACGACTGAAACAGGAACCGCGTCCCGTCTCCGTGAAATTACGGTCGTGACGGCGGTAGGAAGTGAGACAGCGCGGGACGGCGCGTATCCTGCCGCGGGCCGCAGCCAGCGACGCGAGCCAGAAATCATGGCACGCGCCGGCTGGCTCCGCCGGAAACGGCAGGCACCAGTCCAGAACGTCGCGTCTGAAAGCCATGTCGTGCGCGTAGGCCGCCGGACGGATCAGAATGCCGGCGCAGAGTTTCTCTCCCGACATCTCGGCCGTCGGCGGATCGAACCCGTGAAGATCCCATGCCGTATACCCCTCCCCGCGCAGATTGTCGTCCACCACGCGGCTGTTGCAGAAAACCAGATCGCAGAGATGATCGTTTTCCAGCGTCTCCGCCAGCACCGACACCTTGTCAGTATCCCAGACGTCATCCTGATCCGACAGAAACAGCAGTTCCCCGGAGCACAGTCCGAGCGCCTTCTCGAAATTGCGGGCTATTCCCAGACGCGATTCGTTGCGCACGTAGCGAATCCACCCCGGATCGCACGGAAAACGCCGAACCTCGTTTTCCGTTGCGTCGTCGCGGGAGTCGTCGCAGATGACCACCTCGTCCGGCCGGCGGCTCTGACGCATGAGACTGTCCAGCTGCATGCCGATCCAGCGTTCTCCGCGCCATGCCGCCATCGCTACGGAAATGCGGCGTCTCATAGCTGAATCACCCGGTCGCAGTATTTAATCGTGCTGAGACGGTGGGCGATCATCACAACGGTCAACTTTCCCTGCAGGGATCTCAGCGCGGCGACGAACGCCTGTTCGGTGTCCGCGTCAAGCGCGCTGGTGGCCTCGTCCAGAATCAGCACCTCGGGACGCCGGTACAGTGCGCGGGCGATGCCGATGCGCTGACGCTGCCCTCCCGACAGACGCACCCCGCGCTCGCCGACCACGGTCCGCACCCCGTCCGGCAGGGCGGCGACGAACTCGTCCAGCTGCGCCGTAGTCAGACATTCCGCGAGCAGGAGATCGTCCACCTCCTCCGGCGTCGTCCCCATGGCGATGTTCTCCCTGATGGTGCCGTCCACCAGATACACCCCCTGCGGCACATAACCGACCAGACGGCGCCACGAAGACAGATTCTCCCTGATGTCGCGCCCGTCGGCGGCGATGCGCCCCGATTCCGGCCGCAGCAGACCGAGAATCAGGTCCGCCAGCGTCGTCTTGCCGCAGCCCGTGGCGCCGACCAGCGCGACGCTGGTGCGGCAGCGGATTTCCGCACTGAAGCCGTCAAGCACCGGCGCGAGATCCGGGGCGAAGCGGAAAGTGAGGTTCTCCAGAGTCAGCGTCCTGCGGAAAGTGATCGCCGGCGCCGTCTCCGTCAGCGGCTCACGCGTCAGCCGCGTCAAATCGTGGAAGACGGCGTCGAACGAGCACAGCCCCTGACGTATGCGCACCAGATTGTACTGAACCCTCGAAACCGCCGGCAGCAGCCGGAACATGGCGACGATAAGCAGCGCCGCCGTCATCAGAATCGAATCGGACGCGACTCCGGCGGCGGTCAGTCCGGCGAGAAGTCCCATGGCCAGTACGACCACCAGCGTCTCGATCGCCAGCCTGGGGAACTGCCCGGAAAAAAACAGCTGCATCTCCGTGCCGTAGCGAAGCCGCTGATGATCCGCATAAATCCTCCCGAAAGACGACTCCAGATTCGCGGCCTTTATTTCCTTGATGGCGCCGAACCCCTGCAGCATGTCCTGAAAAACGTCGCGGGACTGTTCGCGCTGCCTCCTCCCCAGCGCGAAATTGTAACGCGAGAAAGGCCGGTACAACGCGCCGCCAGCCGCCAGCAGCGCGGCCATGGCGGCCAGCGTGGCGAACGGCACCAACGTGATCAGCATCGCGAGGATCGCCATGATCACAATCGCCTCCGACACCAGAAGCATAAGCGGCAGGAGCACACCGATGACGATCGTGCCCAGCAGATTGATGTTGTTCAGCAGTTCCGAGGAGTTGTGCCGAAGGTGAAAACCGTAATCGGCACCCAGATAGTTGTCGAAAAGCCGCACCGACCACACGTACGCCCTGTCGTAGACGAACCTGGCCTGACGGTAAACCAGCAGCAGCGCGAACAGGTTCTTCACCAGAAAGAAAAACGCCACGATGCAGCAGAGCATCAGCAGGAAAGCGGCCGGATCCTCCGGCGAGATCCACCGCTGCAGCAACGCAAGATAACGATTCTCGGAAAGCATCCCGGGCTTTGTCAGCAGAGCCACCACCGGCATCAGAATGCTGATGCCGGCGATCTCCATTCCTGCGGCGGCCACCATCAGCACGGTCAGAACCGCCATGCGGATCTTATCGGCAGGGGTAAGCAGCATGCGGATGTCATGAAGCAATTTCCACATAAGTCTCACGCAGTTTCCGCCGCCGGCGCGGCTTCACGGCACGGCGGAGCCGCATCACGATCGCCTCGTCCGCGCTCCGGGCCGTCCGAATCCGAACGGAACCGCGATAAATATAGGCCGCAAACAGATGAGTTCAACCGGAAGGAGGCGATTTTTGAGAAGCGCCGCCGGAACCTGCGGCGGAAAACCAGGATCTCCCGCATCGGAGGAAACCATTTGCTTTTACCCGCGCGGCGGTGTATAGTTCGCCGGGTCGGCAGTATGGCGCGGCTGGCGAAATCGGCAAACGCACCGGGTTTAGGTCCCGACGCCGAAAGGCTTGTGGGTTCAAGTCCCACGCCGCGCACCAATCAGGAGCCGTCTCCGTGCCGTACGTGTCCGGCATGAACGCTCCGCTCAAACGGAACGGAGAGGCCGGCGACGCCGGACGCGGATATTTGAAATGAGCGCTGCAGCAGCACAACATGACTGACACGACCGGAGACAACCGCAGCGGGACGGAACGGGCCGTCCTCGTCGGAGTCCGTTCCCCCGACGAGCCGGCGTCGGAAACCGCCGAACATCTGGATGAACTCGCCGACCTGGCCGCCGGTCTGCAGATCACCGTCGCCGACCGCGCCGTCGTCCTGCTGCGCGCGCCGCAGCCGGAATACTACATCGGCAGCGGCAAGGCGTCTGAAATTGTGTCGCTGTGCCAGTCCGGCGGAGCCGAGATTCTGATTTTCGACGTTCAGCTGTCTCCGTCGCAGCAGCGGAACTGGGAGAAGCTGTCCAGTCTACGCGTGATGGACCGCGAAGAGGTCATACTGGATATTTTCGCCAGACGAGCCTCCACGCGCGAGGCCGTGTTGCAGGTCGAGCTGGCCCGGCTTCATTATCATCTGCCCCGGCTGACCCGTGCATGGACGCATCTGTCGCGGCAGCACGGAGGCATCACAGGCGCGAGAGGTCAGGGAGAAGCCCAGATTGAAAACGATCGGCGCCTGGTGAAGCGGCGGATTGCCTCGCTGGAGATGGAACTTGCCGACGTCCGCCGTCAGCGCGCAGTCGGACGCAAACGCCGCGAAAGGCGCGCGGTTCCTCACGCCGCCATCGTCGGGTACACCAACGCCGGCAAATCCTCGCTGCTGCGCGCGCTGTCCGGTTCCGACGTGCTGGTCGCGGATCGTCTTTTCGCCACGCTGGATCCGACCACCCGCAGAATAACGCTGCCCGACCATCAGCAACTGCTCCTGACCGACACGGTCGGATTCGTCCGGAAGCTGCCGCATTCACTGGTGGAGGCGTTCAAGGCCACCCTTGAGGAGGCGGTCCTGGCCGATTTCCTGATTCTGGTGCTGGATCTGTCCAGTCCGCAGCTGGAGGCGCAGTGGGAGACCACTCTGTCCGTCCTGCACGAACTCGGAGCGGACGACAAGAACATCATAGTGGTCTTCAACAAAATGGACGCCGTGGATCGCGCGGAGAATGCGCTGCTGGTGCGGGCCAGAACCCTGTTTCCGGGAGGAATCTGGATCTCCGCGCGCACCGGAGAGGGGCTGGATCTGCTGCGCGAGCGCCTGTCCGCGTTTGCCGGCATGAACCGGCGCTTTCTGCATGTGACGCTGCCTCCTTCCAGACACGATCTCGCCGCGCTCGCGCACGCTCATGGACACGTTCTTGAGGAGCGTTACGAGGAAGACGGCCGTCTGGAGCTTACCTTCTACATCTCTCGGCAGCTTCAGCATAAGTTCGACGACTATCAGGCGCATAAGCGGCCGACCGTCAGTCAACCATAACAGGAGGAGCCGTAATTATGACGCTTTCACGCATTGCCTCCGCCGCGGCGATGATTCTCTGCGGAATCGCCGTCGCCGCCGCGGCAGTCGATGACGATTTTTCACCGTGGGACGCATGGCGCGACGGCTACATGTATTTCGACCGCGGCGAACAGGCCAGAGACAGACGCGACTACGAACGGGCGCTGCATAATTTCCGTGAATCACTGCGTTGCTACCGCAGCGTAAAGCAGGCGCGGCCGGACTGGAATCAGGAGCTGATCGACGCCAGGATCTCGCAGTGCGAACAGGAGATAACCGCCGTCGCCGGTCTGTCGGGTCGGCGGCCGGAACCGGCCTCCGGCAGTGAAAAAAACGCGGACAAACCCTCAGGCGGATCTCATGCAGACACGCCGGACGGCTCCGCCGCGTCATCGGCGCGGATGAAGTCCGATCTGGATGAATACAGACGGAAACTGCATGACGCGACGACGGAACTGGAAAAAATCAGACAGACTCTCGCACAGCGCACCGTCGCCGCCGCTGACGTGGAGAACATGATGCGCGAACGGCGCGTTCTGCAGGAAAAATGCCAGATTCTGGAACTGAGATGCCAGGATCTGCAGAAGAAGCTGTCCGCCCCGGACTCCGCCGCCGAGACTGCCCGCCGGCAGATCCTTGAACTGCGCATCAATCTGGAAACGGCGGAACGGAAGCTCAAACTTGCCGCCGAGCAGAAGACTTCGCTGGAGCGTGACATGGCCGAACTCCACCGTTTCCGACGGCAGCAGGAGCAGGAGCTGCAGAAAGCGCGTTCGCTTGCCGCGGCCAACGACGAGGAGCTCGCCTCTCTGCGCAGGGCACGCGAGACCGCCGCGGAGGAGAAAAATCAGTTCCTGTCCAGAGAATCCGGTCTGAAGAGTTCTCTCGCCGAAGCCGAGAAGCAGTTGAATGTGCGCCGCAGGGAGGTGGAGACGCTGCAGAAGCGTCTGCTGGAGGCTACCGACAGCCGCAGGGCGGACGCGCTCAACAAGGAGATTGCCGAAGAGAACCGCAGGCTTCGCAGCGGCGCCGAAAAAGCTCGGACCGACCTGCAGAAGGCTCTTCAGTCCGGCAGTCAGCTGCAGGAGCAGCTGCAGAAAAACAGGCTCGCGCTGGCGGATGTGCAGGAAGCTCTCCAGCGCGTCGACGACCGCCGGAAACAGGCGGAATCTGAAAACAAGATGCTGCGCTCCCGGCTGGACAAGGATCTGGCGTCACAGAATCTTAACAACGTCGAGCTGCAGAAGCTGCGAAACCGCAATCAGCGTCTGGAGGAGGATCTCAAGCTGTGGATCAACAAGCTCGACCAGACGGAACGCAAATTGAACCGGCTGGACCGATCCGGCGACGCCAGGATCGCCGGGTTGAACGCCGAGCGGGACAAACTGAACGCCGAGCTTGTCCGCAGCAGAGAGGAAATCGCACGGCTGCGCGGACAGCTTGACGCCACGTCCAAGGCGCTGACGACGGAGAGGCAAAGCGCCGCAGCGGCCGCGGCGAAGGAAAGCGTGCGGACGGCCGAGTCGGCGCAGGCTGCGGCGAGCGTCAGAAACATGGCGGCCGAACGGGACAGGATCGCCTCGGAACTGGCCGACGTCAAACACGAGCTGGCCTCCGCCAAGACAGAGGCACGGGAGGTGCGCAGGCTGCGGCAGAGGGTGCAGGAACTTCATGCCGCTCTGGCCGGACTGCGGGCCGAAGGCGACGGAGAAGAGGCTGTAGCGGCAGAAGTCCCGCCTCTTCCAGCGCCGGGGTATGATGACTCAAATCAACCTGCCGCACCCGTCGACGGCCTCGACGGAACCGGGTCCGGGGACTACTCCGAGCCGAAACTTCCCCCCGTCGTCTTCCCGTCCGGATACGACGAACTGCTGCGGGACGCCCGCAAGGCGGCGTCCGAAGGCCGGCTGAAAGCCGCGCTCTGGCATTACCGCACCATCGTCGAGAACAATCCGAATCATCATGAGGCGAATCTGGAATGCGGAGAACTCCTGATGCGGATGGGTCTTTACTCCGAAGCGGAACAACCGCTTCACCGTGCGTACAAGGACGACGAATCAGACGCGTCCGCGCGGCTCACATATGCCCGGTGTCTGCTGGATTTGCGGAAATACAACGAGGCGCTGCCTTTGCTGGAGACGCTTGCCGGCCGGGGCGGGAACGACGGACAGCTGCAGCTCGCGCTGGGACAGGCATATGCGGGCAGCCGGCGATACCGGGATGCGGAGCGATCTTTCCGGCTAGCCTCCTCCGCGCTGCCGGATCGGTTCGAACCGCCTCTGTCCCTGGCCAGACTGATCGTAAATCAGCCGGATCGCGGAGACGAGGCGGCGCAGTGCTACCGCCTGGCGAAGAAGCTGGGAGCGCCTCCGGACGCAATGCTGGAGAAGCGGCTGGCGAAGTCGCTCGACGAACGGGAAGATGTCATCGATTTTATGATCTCGGCGGCGGAGGATGCGGAAAAACACGGCGATCTGGACTCCGCGATCTGGTATTACACTCAGCTCCGCGACATATCGCCGCAGCCGAACGTCTATACAAAGAGGCTCGCCTGCTGCCTGCTGCTGCTCAGACGGTACGACGAGGCGCTTGAAACGCTGAACAACCGCGACGACGCGGAAAGCTTCATCATACGCTCGTTCATCTACTGGCGGCAGTCGCGGTTTTCGGAGATGAGGACGTCGGTTTCCGAGGCGTTGCGGATCAACCGCGGACTGAAATGTCAAGTGCCGCCGACGCTCCGCCCGCTGCTGCCGGATTTGCGCAATGCGCCGCCGGAAGCGGCTTCAGCCGCCGCCGCGCTTCTTGACGCCGTCGGACAGCAGAAGAACTGACACGTGCGGAGAACGCGACCTCCCTGACGGGGGCGTCGAGCAGCGATGACAATGAGACGGATCCGCTCTTCCTCTCCACGCGCTCCACAGGCAACGTGCGATGCCCGTCCGTTGAGCGCCGACTTATTTCTGACACCGCCATGACAGGCCGGAAACGGAAATTCTCGAGTTTTTGCGAGTCACTGCGTTACGGGGAGTCGAAAATGGTGCGCCCACAAGGACTTGAACCTTGGACCCGATGATTAAGAGTCATCTGCTCTACCAACTGAGCTATGAGCGCAAACAGGACAGAATCCTATCCCGTTGCTTAATAGAGACGTGTTTCCAAAAAAAACAAGCGGGTTTTTGAAAAAAAGAGCAACAAGAACATCGCGAAAAGACGGAGAAAACTTTCAGTCCGACTGGCATGCCTTTCTCCCCCGACACGACTGACCGGGCCTTGTCCGCGTCGTTCTCCAGTCTGCACAACGATTGCCAGTTTTCTCCGTCGATCTCGCCTCCAGACCGGTCTTGCCGTGAAATCGCGGTATTTTTACCGAAATTTTGCGAAAGAATCTTACGGATGCCTCTGCCGTCTGCGTCTTCTTCAAGATGGGGATTCCGTCACCCGGTATCTCGACGGAGACATCTGGTTTTCATTCAACCGAGCCTATGTGGACGTCAGAACGGAGAAAAGCGGGATCGGCCGGATTCGTCATCGCCGACGCCGGCATGATCAGAATCAAATCCGCCGGCAGACCGGTTCGGTTTCCGAAAGAGAAAGAGGAAGAGCTCATCCGGAAAACCTACGGGTATACGCAGTACACCGACTGCACGCCATTCAGGCCGTGATCCGCAACGAACCGTTTCTCCTCATCACAGTCCCCCGTGCCGTCCAGAAATTTGCACCGGGGAAATTTTACATAAAAGAGAAGTTCATCCGGCGTTTACGTCGACAAAATCAATCGCCAAAAGGCAAATGGGATGACTGTTGCCGACGATGTCCTCATATGGATCGGCAACTGCAGATGTTTCTCTCACGGGATTTGCGGCGACAGCCGACAATTTCAGGAAAGTCCGGACATGGACGCGCTTGCACCAAGAACATTCCACAGGTACATTATCCGGGCGTGAAGACCGGGATTGTCGCAATGCAACCCCGGTGAATATGACGCGAGGTGGTGGGATCGTGTATGGTTTTTATCGCTTGGCGGCAGCGGTGCCGGAACTGCGGGTCGCCGACATCGGCTTCAACGTCGAGACGCTTGTCAGATGTTACGAACAGGCGGCCGCGAAAGATGCCGCCGCGGTGGTGTTCCCTGAACTGTCGGTCACAGGTTATTCCTGCGGCGACCTGTTCTTCCAGAAACGTCTGCTGGATCGCGCGAAAAACGGCGCGGCCGAAATTGCCTCAGTCACCGCCGGACACCGGACGATAGCCGTCTTCGGTCTGCCTCTGCGGGTGCGGGACGTTCTTTACAACGTCGCGGCGGTTGCCGCCTCCGGACGAATCTTCGGAATTGTGCCCAAGTCGCTGCTGCCGAATTATCGCGAGTTCTACGAGAAACGCCACTTCCGCTCCGGGTGCGGCGTCCGCGCCCAGTCGACGGAGCTCGGCGGCGACGAAGTGCCGTTCGGCAGTGATCTGCTGTTCAACGCCGGCGACGAATTCTGTTTCGGAGTCGAAATCTGCGAGGATCTCTGGGGAGTTCTTCCGCCGTCGTCGCTGCTGGCGCTGGGCGGCGCCAGAGCGATATTAAATCCGTCCGCCGGCACGGAGCTCGCCGCCAAGGCGGAATACCGGATCAATCTGGTCCGTCAGCAGAGCGCCCGATGCCTCGCCGCATACGTGCTGGCCTCGGCAGGCGTGCACGAATCAACCTCGGACGTGGTCTTCGGCGGGCATGCGCTGATTGCTGAAAACGGCAGACTGGCGGCGGAGAATCAACGCTTCTGCCGCACAAGCTCCATCATTTATGCCGACATCGATTTCAACCGGCTGTCGGCGGCCAGGATGTCGGAAAGCAGTTTCAACGACAACATTCTGCCGGAGGGCGTGAGCTTCCGCGGCGTGAACCTGCCGGCGGCGGCCGGCTCCCCTGACCTGGCGTACGCCTACAACCCGCGTCATCCCTTTGTGCCGGACGTTGAATCCGACATGCGGAGACGATGCTCTGAAATTCTTGAAATTCAGAGCACCGGACTCGCCCGGCGGATGGAACATACTGGCGCGAAGACCATGGTGATCGGCGTTTCCGGCGGTCTGGATTCCACTCTGGCGCTGCTTGCGGCTGCAAAGAGCTGCCGTCTGCTCGGCCGCGACGCATCGACGATTCACGCCTATACCATGCCGGGATTCGGCACGACCCGCCGCACCCGCGGCAATGCGGCACGGCTGTGTTCACAGATTGGAGCGACGCTGCATGAAGTGGACATCCGACCCGCCTGTCGGCAGCACTTCCAAGATATCGGCCACCGGGAGGAGATCCACGACACGGTCTATGAGAACGCCCAGGCGAGGGAACGGACACAGATACTGATGGATGCAGCGAATCAGACAGGCGGCCTGGTCATCGGCACCGGCGATCTGTCGGAAATAGCGCTCGGATGGAGCACCTACAACGGCGATCATATGTCGATGTACGCAGTTAACTGCTCCATCCCGAAGACGCTGATAAGGTTCTTGATTGCGGTGACTGCGGAGCACGCGGAGCCGGATCTTGCCGCGGTGCTGCGCGACATCATCGCCACTCCCGTCAGTCCGGAGCTTGTTCCGGGCGCGGCGGACGACACCATCGCGCAGAGAACCGAGGATCTGATCGGACCGTACGAATTGCACGACTTCTTCCTCTACCATTTCGTGAAATACGGAGCGGAGCCGGAGAAAATAGCTTTCCTTGCGGAGGCGGCGTTCAGGGAATTTTACGATTCACGGACGATTACCCGCTGGCTGAGGCTCTTTCTGCATCGGTTTTTTCAGCAGCAGTTCAAGCGCAACTGCATGCCGGACGGCCCAAAAGTGGGCACTATCGCGCTTTCACCGCGCGGCGATTGGAGGATGCCGGCAGACGCATTGGACGCCGCATGGCATCAGCAATGGCATGATGAGGCCGGCCGTTGACGGCGGCAAAGTTGAATACGGACCCGCCGCGGCGGATCTCTAACCTCCGCTGTTCACGCGGGTCGGAATACACGGAAAATCATGAAAAAGGTCATCATGCGAGGAACGATTGCCGCGGCGAAGAACTTTCTGCTGCTCCTGATCATGGCGGCGTCCGTCATGGCCGACAACGGCTACTCCGGAACCGGCGGCGGACAGCCGCACGGAGGCAAAGGCTCCGGCGACCGTAGGCTGTTTACATCGGAGGGAGAGACCGTCGGAACGGTTTATTACGTGCCTCAGTTTACGGAATTCAAGGAAGTCTCCGCAAACGATCTGCTTTTTTTGCGCAAAGTACTCGAACGTGCGAGACGAAAGGGTGTCCGCGCCGTGATCTTCGAACTTGACACGCCGGGCGGACGGATCGATGTGGCGCTGCGGTATCTGTCGGTGTTCGCAAAATCCGAGGTGCCGGTGATCGCGCATCTTAATCCCCAGGGCATTTCAGCGGGCATGATCATCGCTCTGGCCGCTGACCGCATCGCCATGGATCGGGCCGGAATCATCGGCGACGCCATGCCGATTGAAGCGACGCCGTTGATGCAGCGTCCGATAACGGCTCCCCCGGCTAAATCCTCCCCGGAAACCGACGGCGGTCAGGACACGGCAAGAACCGGCAAGAAGCCGGAGCGTCAGAGTGGGCATGACGGCAATCCGCTGGAACCGCTGCTGCGGGAGCTCGACAGGGCGCGCGGCGCTGACCGTCAATTGACCAGCGAGGACAAACGCCTGACGGATCAGAAATTCCTGACCGTGTTTTTCAAGATATTGCAGGTGCTGGCGGAAAAAAACAGCCGTCCGGTGAATGTCATTCGCGCGACCGCCGATCCGTACATCGCGCTGACGGACGGCAAAGACGGGATAGATCATCAGGCAGGATCGCCCCTGACGCTGTCCGCGAAGGAGGCGCATCAGCTTGGCGTCGTAGACTATCTTGTCAGCAGCCGCAAGGAAATTCTCAAGGAAATCGGGCTGCGAAACGCGCGGATTGAGGAAATCCGCCCGGATGCCACGGAACAGATATTTTACTTTCTGGCGCACCCTGCCGTGGCCGGCGTGCTTATCATGCTGGGACTGGTCGGTTTGTTCATAGAAATCAAAACCCCGGGGTTCGGAGTTCCGGGGATTCTGGGGATCTGCATGATCGTTCTGTATTTCATCGGTCAAATCGCGGTCGGCGCATCCGAATGGGGTCCCATGGTGCTTTTTTTCATCGGCACGGTTCTGGTTGCGGTGGAAATTTTCCTGATCCCCGGGTTCGGTCTTGTCGGCATACTCGGCGGCGGATGCATCCTGGGATCGATGGTGGCCGCATTCGGTTTCGACAATTTCGAAACCGCCGTAGCTGTAGTCGGCTGCGGACTGGCCGCCGCATTGCTGGTGATCGCCGTTCTGGCTATCTACGTGCTGCCAAAGACGGCGCTTTTCCACAGATTCGCATTGACCGAGGACATCGGACGCGACAACGGCCTGGAAGCTGATCAGGTGGAGACGCTGACAGGACATGGCATCGGATCACGGGGAGTTACGGTGTCACCGCTGCGCCCGGCTGGAATAGTGATATTGGACGGAAATCGGTTTGACGCCACCACCGAGGGCGGCTTTATAGATGCCGGATGCGAGGTGGAAGTGGTCGGCAAACGCAATTTCCAGCTGATTGTGCGGGAAAAGAAAACGACTTAATCCGGCCGAGAATGAACATGGAAAAGTATCCGCGCCTTATTGACACGGACTCATGAATCAAAACGAAGAAAATGCAGTCCGCAGAATAAATGGCGCACATCGACGGAAAATCAATCTCGGCGGCGACCTGGGATGAATGAAAGTGCGGTTGAACTGCGCCCTGAGAGACTGTCCCGGCAGTCTGTGACCAATCAAAGCTGAATGTACGCGAAATATGGGACACTGCCGAAATTTCCTTGTTTTGTGCGAAAAAACGATTGACTATGCGGAACAGGAGGATATATATTGGCATCAGATGACGTGGCGGCGGGTGATCGAACCGTGACGGCGGTTAAGATCCGGCACGGATGAACGCGGGAAAACCGTCGTCCGGGAAAGTGCTCAACCGGGTCGGACAAACGATGCGGCAGCTGAAAAGCAAGGCGCTGTCTGAAATGAAGAACAAAACTCTGATGATTGTCGGGATTCTGCTGGCCGCCTGTGCGGTTGTCGGCGCCGAACAACAGACCTACCGTGACAGCAGAGGGATATCCTCCGGTTCGGCGACGGTGCTCGGCAACACGACTTTCTACCGTGACTCCCAGGGGCGCGTTGTCGGCACCGCGACGGCCAACGGCGGCACCACGATCTACCGCGACTCCCGAGGACGGACGGTGGGCACGGCTACCAAGACCGGCGGCATGACTGTATATCGCGACGCCAGAGGACAGACCGCCGGAACCGCGATCCAGAACGGCGGCACCACGATCTACCGCGATTCCCGCGGACGGACAGCCGGCACGGCCACCCAGACCGGCGGGGCGACCGTATTCCGCGACGCCAGAGGACAGATGACCGGCACGAAAAAATGAATCGGTTCACATCCGTCGGCTTCTTCCGGCGCGACTGCCGATGCCGTCGGGGCGCGGACATCTTTCACCGCAGATCCGCGCCTTGGCGGGAGGCGGGTTCCGGTGCGGTGCCGGAGTCCGGCACGTCCGCGTCAGAGCGGTGACGCTTTCAACAGACGCACCGCCGACTGAAGCGCCTGTCGGTGCGTCCTGATTTCACCGCCGAGCTGCCTCTCGTAGACTTCCGCCAAAACCTTTCCGAAAGCCGGACCGGGAGAGAAACCGGCGGCCACAAGATGCCGTCCCTGTACGAGCGGATCCGGAAGTTTCAGCTCTCCGTTGCGACGTATCACCTCGTCCAGAACCCGCAGATACGGCTCAAACAACCCGTGACAGGCCTGACAATCAAGCCGGGTGAGCTCCATTTCCAGCGCGAATGTCGGCGATGCCAGCAGCTTGCGCAACGTGCTGTTCTTCATGTGCTCCACGTTGGCAAAACGCATATGCCTGCGGACCGCCGACTCTATTGACTTCATCTGCTCATTCGCGAACCTCAGTCTCCTGGCGATGTCGACCGCCATGTCCGCCCCGACATTTTCATGATTGAAGAAGCGGATGCGCCCGTCGTCATCCCTGCATTGCGTCACCGCCTTGCCGATGTCGTGCAGCAGGACGCTCCATGCCAATTCCGCCCCCGCGCGACGCATATGGGAGAGCATCAACATCGTATGCACAAAGACGTCTCCCTCCGGGTGAAACTCATATGGCTGCTCCACTCCGTCCAGAGCGGCGACCTCCGGCAGCAGCTGCCGCAGCAGTCCGTTCTGATGCAGCAGACGAATCGCTGTGGCAGGTTCAGGTCCGGTCAGCATGTCGGTGAGTTCGGCACGGACGCGCTCGGGAGCGATTCTGGAGACCGATTCAGACAGTTCCCGCATCGCTTCCGCAGTGTCGGATGCAATGGTGAAACGCATTCGTGCCGCCAGACGCACCAGCCGCAGCATGCGGAGATAATCTTCCCTGAAACGCCGCCTCGCATCTCCGACACAGCGCAATATACCATGCCTCAGGTCGTCCAATCCTCCGACAAAGTCAAGAATCTCGCCGCTTTCGGGATCGTAGAAAAGCGCGTTGACGGTGAAATCCCTCCTCCGGGCGTCGACCGCAGGGTCGGCCGTGTAGCGGACGTCCGCCGGATGCCGTCCGTCCTGATAACTGCGATCTTCCCGCAATGTGGCGATTTCGAAGTTATGCCCGGATCGCTCCAGCATGGTAACGCCGAAACAGGCGCCCACCAGCTTCGCCTGTCCGGGATAAAGCACGGAAATCTGTTCCGGACTCGCCGTGGTGGCGAGATCATAGTCGTCAGGTCTGACGCCTCGCAGACGATCCCTGACCGCGCCCCCAACAATCCATGCTCCGTACCCTGCCCTCCGCAGTTCCATCGCCAGATCCAGAGCCGTCCGGCATACCGGATCGCCGTTCAAGAAATTGAGAGCCGCATGCCGCATCTGTTCAGAAGACGGAATCCGGGAAGTAAAATTTTCCGGCATTCTCACGGTCGATGACTTGCGACGGAACGATCACTCGTCTCTGCCCGTTCGCCGCCTTGCCTTCGGCCAGTTCCAGCGCACGCTCTATGCCCACGGCCACCATTTCCGGAGGATAGGTCACGTCGAACGGAATCAGCGGATGTCCGTCCATGACCATCTTCACCACCTGCTTCGCGCCCGCTCCTCCGATAAAGCATCTGATGTCCTTGCGGCCGGACTCCTCATACGCCTTCAGCGCACCGAGAAGCACGTCGTCATCGCCGGTCCACACTGCGTCGATATGCGGATGTTTCTGCAGATAATTCTCCATGAGCTTCAGACCCTTCTCGGTATCCCAGTAGGCGGACTGCGAGTCCAGCACGGTGATGCCCGGATACCGCCGGATCACCTCTCTGAAAGCGTCGACCCGTTCGGAATTCACTGTGCACGGAATACCTTCCATAATCAGAATTTTTCCTTTCCCGCCGAGAAATTTCACCAGCGTTTCCGCTCCGGCGCGTCCGAAACCGGCGTTGTCGCCGGCGACGGAAAGATCCTGAATGTCCCGAGTCAGACCGCGATCCACGACCACAAGTTTCACTCCGCCTGACTTGACCCGCTCGCAGACGCCGGTCAACGGACCCGGTTCATGCGGCAGAATGACCAGCGCACTGATTCCGCGCGCCAGAAGATTTTCCACCTTGTCCACCTGTTCGGCGGCGTCGCCCGCAGTGGAAATCAGCACCTTCACGTCCGGATTCGCCGACTCTATCCGTTCCTTGGCACGCTGCGCATGCCAGACGACTCCGCCGGTCCAACCGTGATCCGCGCTCGGAATCGAGACTCCGACGAGGATCTTCGCCGGCCGTCCGCCCTTCCCGCAACCGGACGCCAGCAGCAGCAGAGCTGCGGCCGCCGCCGTCAGATATCCGCAAAAAACCGAAATTCTCATACCGACAGACTCATCCCTTTCTTAAAAATTCAGAAGCTGCAGCGCCCGCCTCAGCAACACCTCGCAGGTGCACTCCTCTTCCGGGTTTTCCGACAGAATGCGCTGAAGCGTCTTGTCTACCGCATCTCTCTTGAAACCCAGCTGCTCCAGAGCCAGAGCGGCGTCATTCACGACGCTTCTCATGCCCGGCGACAGCGCCGTTTCGGCCGGACCGTTTTCTCCTCCGATGTCGCTCAGACGTTCTTTCAACTCCACAACCAGCCGTTCAGCGGTCCGTTTGCCGATGCCGCTGATGCGGCTGAGAAGCTTGAGATCCCCGGCGGCTATCGCCGCGCAGAAGTTCGGCACGGGCATGGTGCTCAGAACGTTCAGCGCAAGTTTCCCGCCGATGCCGGACACGCTGATCAGCTGCCGGAACAGATCCCGTTCCGTGCGCGTGGCGAATCCGAAAAGGGTGATCGCATCCTCCCTGACCTGAGTATGAATGAACAGATCCGCCGCTCCTCCGGGCTGCGGCAGTTTCTCGAATGTGGACAGGGGTATGGCGACGTCGTATCCGACCCCGCCCGCATCGATGACGCAACTGGTGTAGGCCGATTCCAGCAACTCGCCCCGTAATCTGGCAATCATTTGTTCGGACCTCCGCTTCAGTTTGGAATAATGTCCATGGAAATATCCGCGGCCTTGACGGAGTGAGTCAGCGCCCCGACGGATACGAAATCCAGTCCGAGCTTACCGATCGACGGCAGACGCTCGATCGTAATGCCTCCCGACGCCTCCAGCCTGGATCGCCCCGCATTGATTCTCACCGCCTCCGCCATCGTCGCGTCGGACATGTTGTCCAGAAGAATGTAATCGGCGCCAGCCTCGGCGGCTTCACGGACCTCCTCCAGCCGATCGGCTTCGACTTCAATCTCCATGCGTGGAAACATCCGCCTGACCCGCGCCACCGAACGGGCAACCCCCCCGTCGCCATCCATGGCGGCCAATTCGCGGTGATTGTCCTTGATCATTGCCCGATCATACAATCCCATGCGGTGATTGGACGCCCCGCCGACCGCCACGGCATATTTTTCCAGATTCCGGAAACCGGGGGTGGTTTTCCTTGTATCCAGCACCTTTGTAACACTGCCTGACAACACCGCCGCGTAGCGTGAAGCCGCAGTGGCGACTCCGCACAGGCGCTGCAGGAAATTCAGGGCGATCCTCTCCGCCGTCAGCAACGCGCGGGCCGGACCGCACACCTCAGCGATGATCTCCCGATCGGCGCACACGCTTCCGTCCGGTTTCAGAGCACGATAGACGATATCGCCGTCAATCCGCGCAAAAACCCGCCCGGCCACGTCCTGACCGGCGACAACCATTTTTTCCTGTTTGCAGCGCAATACCGCCTTGGCGCGTTTATCCGCCGGCACCACCGCCAGAGTGGTGACATCGCCGGTATCGTCAAGATCCTCGCTGACAGCCAGATCAATCAGTGCATCGACTCTCCGCCAGTCGATCTCCGGAATGCGGTTCATAGTCGTTCTCTCCCCTGGTTGCAGGACACGTCCTGCGCGTCAGATGCTGAAATCACGCTCGATCATGCGGACCGCGCTCGGTCTTCCGGTAAGGTGGTCGTAGGTCACGACGGCGCCGTTCAGACGGATCGCCCCCTTCTCCACCACTCTCAGCCTGGTCGGCATGCCGACTGTGAATTTATAAAGCACGTCGGAGACATCCCGTCCGAGCACTGAACGCACCGCGCCGACCATCCCGACATCAGTCTGAGCGGCGGTGCCGCCGGGCAGAATCCTCAGATCGGCGGTAGGAACATGGGTATGCGTACCGAACACCGCCGTCACCCTCCCCTCAAGAAAGTAGGCCATCGCCAGCTTCTCGCTGGTGGCTTCGGCGTGAAAATCCACGATAATGCTTTTTACGGTGCCGGGCAATCCATGCAGAACACGATCCACCGTCTCGAACGGACAATAGGCGCTGTCCCGCATGAACACCTTGCCGAGCAAGCTGATGACCGCGATTTCTCCACCCACCGGATTTCGGAAGATGCCGAACCCGCATCCCGGCTGACGACTGGACAGATTGGCCGGTCTTATGAAATTCGGGAAATCGCCGACCTCGCTCTCGAACACTTTCTGATCCCAGACGTGATCCCCTGAAGTGAACACGTCGACAACATCCGACATCTCCTGAAGACAACGTGCAGTCTGACCGTTGCCGGCGGCGGAATTTTCCGCGTTGGCTACTACGAAGTTGATGTTGAACTCACGGCACAGTTCCGGCACGAGAGCCCTGACCGCCGCACGGCCGCCGCTACCGACGATGTCCCCGATGAAGAGAAAATTCATGATTTACGCCGAACGTCCTTGCTTGAAGCAGCGTTTGCCGCATTTCGTTTCGACGCGGTGTCACAGTCGGACGGCCGACACCGCACGTCAACGTCGGGACGCAACGAGTCTATGATTCCGATTCGGGATCACGTCCCGACGCGGCCGTCCGCGACCGGCGGATACTATAAGCGGCGATTCCACGTTTTTCAAAGGTGCGACGGCAAACCACATGATGCGGATCGCCGGCGCAATTCTCCGGGGGACATGCGGAGACTCCTCCCCGCACGGCAGGCCGAACAGCAACACATCACGGCCGAGGAACGGAAAATAATGACTCCGCCGCGACGCGCAGTCCGAAAAAAGGCGCGTGAGCCAGCCCGGAACTGTCACGGCGACGGGGACAGAAGCATAACCGACGGAGAGGTGCGGCCGCCCGCCAGCGCACCGTCCTTTCCGCCGACAGGTCGCCGTCAATTCCAGATGTCGTCTTCGTCGGCAAAAGGCAGCGTAATCGCCTTCTTCTCCTTGTCCGACTTGTACATGCCCAGAGCGATTTCCAGGGTGCCGCGCACCGAACTGCATGGAATGCACACTTCGCGATTCTCGCGGATCGCGTCAACGCAGTCGTCGATCACATATTGGTGATCCTCGCTCGGCAGCGCCGACGGATCGCCTCCCGCCGTCGCCGCAGCGGAACCCGACCGACGCGCGGCGTCGTCCTCCGGCAGTTCTTTCTTAAATTTCCATACGCTCATCGCGGTTCCTGACATCACTGCGGTGCCGTCGGTACCGTAAACTTCTATGCGCACGTCATTCCCCGGCCACAACGCGGTGCTGGCCTGAATAAAACCGCGCACACCGTTGGCGAAGACAATCTCCGCATCCAGCGTATCCTCCAGCGCGACCTCCGGATGGGCAAGGTTGCGCATCTCGGCGTAAACCGCCGCGCCGCGACCCATGAGATACTGAAGAATGTCGATGTAATGAAACGCATGCTGGATGGTCACTCCCGCGCCGCACCGGCGGTTCGACCTCCACGCGTCCATCTTGTAATAATCGGCGTTGCGGAACCATTTCATCTGGACGTCGACCCTCAGCACCTTGCCGAAACGTCCGGCATCCAGCGCCGCCTTGATGTAGCGCATCGGCTCCCTCATCCTGCTCTGGACGAAGACCCCGAACTTCACGCCCGCCTCGCCGCATGCGGAAATCATCCGGTCGGTCTCCTTCAGCGACATCGCCGGAGGCTTCTCGCAGAGCACATGCTTGCCGGCGGCCGCCGCCTGCAATACAAACTGAGTATGCAGATGATTCGGCGTCACGATGTTGACCACCTCGACGCGCGGATCGGCCAGCATCTCGCCGAAATCAGAATAAAGCCTGCCCGCCGGCGCATATTTGTCCAGTAACTTCCGCGCATGATCCGTGCGCACGTCGCACACCGCCACCAGTTCGGCCTTGGACGATTTGCGCAACGCGTCCGCGTGAAGACCGGAAATCATCCCCGCCCCCAAAATGCCAAAACCCACCTTTTTCATCAGTCAATTGTCTCCGCGTTTATTGGTTGTCAAGCCGTGAACATCGCCGGCCGGCGACATGCCGCGCGTCATCTCTTTCTCTCCGGGAGGGGAAGCGGCGTCGATGCGCCGCACGGAGCGGCGCCGCCGCGACACGCCACACCGACGGACACTCCCCCGCAGCAGTCCTACGGATGCAGAATCACTTTGAGAGCCCGCTGGGCATCCAGCTCGGCGAAAGCCTTCTCCCAGTCGGCGAGCGGCATCCTGTGAGAGATGACCTTTCCGATCGGCATCAGACCCCGCTCGGCCAGCGCGATCGCCTTGTTCCAGCTGGTATAGCTCGTCGACATCCCGAAATGAATGTCGAGCGACTTTGACGAACAGGTGTTCCACGGAAAATCCACGTTGCGTCCGCCGGTCAGACCGATGGCCTGTATGCGTCCTTTCTTGCGCACCAGATCCGGCAGACCGGCAATGGCGCGCGGAGCCCCGGTGCAGTCGACCGCCATGTCCGCCCCGATCCCGTGCGTCAGATCCATGACCAGCTCCGTCAGATTGGTTTTGCTCACGTCGACGACGCCGTCGAATCCCAGTTCACGGGCTTTTGGCAAACGCAACGCCTCGTCCGAAGGAGCGCCCGCCATCAGCACATATCTGGCTCCTGCGGCGTTGGCGGCCATGCCGGCCAGCAGTCCAATCGGACCGGGCCCGACGACGACGACGAAATCCGCCGGCTCGATGCGCCCTCTCTCGATGACGTCATGAACCACGTTGGCCGCAGGCTCCAGGACCGCGGCGGTGTCGTAGTCCATATTGTCCGGAATGCGGTGCAGCAGGGATTCCGGCATCACCAGATATTTGCAGAAGCTGCCGTTGATGCCCCAGCCAGGACTGCGCTTGTCGGGGCAAATCTGCGGATTGCCCGTGCGGCACAGATAGCAGACGCCGCAGGCCTTGGTGTGCGGTTCGCCGACAACGCGCTCGCCGAGCTTGTAGTATTTGCAGTCGGAACCGAGCTCCACAATCTCGCCGGAGAATTCATGGCCGAGGATTACCGGCGGCCAGTACGGGAACCCGTCGTCGCGGACGTGCAGGTCGGTTCCGCAGATACCGGTCGCCTTGATCTCCAGCAGCACCTCCCCCTTGCCAGGTCTGGGCTCGGGCATGTCCATGTACTCCAGGAACCCCTTGCCTCGCTGCGTCTTCACCAAAGCCTTCATCATAGCTTGTTCTCCCTCGTTTATTCCGCCTCGCAGAATTCGGAAATGAAATTGACCATCAGCTCCGCAGTGGCTCCGACACTGGCGATGTCGATATGTTCGTTGAACGAATGAGCAACCTTTAGCGACCCTGCGCCGCAAACCACCGTGGGAATGCCGAGCCAGTTGTTGTACAGCCATGCGTCGCAGGACGCCGTCCATGCGTCAATCGTCTGCGGCACGCCGATGGCTTCTCCCAGCCGCAGCAGCCTCTGCGGCAGTTCATGATCAGGTTCCACAACGCTGCAGTCGTGGCGGTACATGAAACTCAGTTCGAAGTCCCGCTCGTTCAGACCTCCGGCGATGAGCGCGGCCTTCATCTCGGCGCAAATCTCCTCCCTGCGCTTGTTCGGCAGGAATCCGAGCACACCTTCAAGCTCAGCGCTGTTCGGCGCAGCCGCCGGCCAGTTGCCCGCGTGCAGCTTCCCGAACGTGATCGGCATCGGGTTCTCATACTTGTCGAACAGAGGAAAACCGCGCGAACCGCGTAGCAGATCCCCGTGATACCGCGTCAGGACATCGATCGCCCGATGCGCGAGCAGCAGGGCGCTCCTGGTCTGCCCGGCCTCGCCGCTGTGTCCGGCGACGCCCTTGAAGACAATCCGGAACCACACGGCGCCGCGGATGGACGTCAGTATTCTCGCGTCGGTGGGTTCCAGAACGATGCAGGCGTCGGCTCTCTCTCCGCTCGCAGCCATCGCCCTGGCCATGGCCAGCGATCCGTTCCCTCCGTTCTCCTCCTCGTTAACCAGATGCCCGACAACCTCGCCTCCGAGCCTGATCCCCAATGTCTGCAAGGCACGGCAGATCAGATAAAAAACCGCCACCTGCCCTTTGTCGTCGCATGCGCCGCGGCCGTAAATCCTGCCGTCCCTCACCCGGGGATTCCAGGCGTCCGTCATTCCTTCGGAAGGAGGCACCGCGTCGGCATGCGCGTTGAAGAGCAGTCTGCGCCCTCCTCCCGAACCGGGAATGCGCACACGCAGGTTGAATCTTCCGTCGTAGCGGATGCCGGGAACCGGATCGCTGTAATCCGGATCCTGCTTGATCGCGTCAGACAAATTCACCCTCGACACGTCAACCGGCAGTCCGGAGAAGGCTTTTTCCAGGAACAGCATCTCCTCATGCTCCTGTCCCGGAGTGGACGGAAAACGCATGATATCGCACAGGAACCGCTGCGTCTCCGGCAGCAGTTCCTGTACGGCGGACCTCACTCTTTCATGCATGTTCTGCATCGCGTTCATCCTAAAGGCTCATGGCCACTTCTTCAAAAATCGCGCAGCTTTCGTCGACCAGATCCTTGGTGATCGTCAGCGGCGGAGCCACCCGGATCACGTTTCCAAAACGCCCCACCGAACCGACCAGCAGACCCTTGGACGCGCAACGATCGATGACCGCATGAATCATTTCGGCGGTGGCCGGCTCTTTAGTGGCTTTGTCCTGCACAAATTCAACGCCGTTTATCAGACCCATGCCCCGCACGTCGCCCACCTTGGGACAACGGTTCATGATCTCGACCAGCTTGGAATGCATGTACGCTCCCATCTTCGCCGAGTTCTCCACCAGTCCCTGCTCTTTCATGATGTCCAGTATCACCGGAATCACCGAAGTCGCCACGGGGTTACCGCCGAGAGTTGAGGACATCTCGCCTCTGCCGAACGCGTGGAACACGTCCTCCGTGCCCACCACTGCGGACACCGACGCCCCGCAGCCGATGCCCTTGCCGAGAGTGATGATGTCCGGCGTCAGGCCTTCGTGTTCGCAGGCGAACATCGTGCCGGTGCGGCCGTAGCCGGCCTGCACCTCGTCCAGGGTGAACAGGATTCCCCTGGCGCGCGCCCACTTCTCCAGCGCCTTCAGCCACCCCTTGGGCGGGAAATTGAACCCTCCGGATCCCTGATACGGCTCGACAATCAGACCCGCCAGACTTCCGACGGAATTCGCCGCGATCACACCGTCAAGGTAGTTGAAATACTTCCTGAACTCCGGACCGTCGCTGCAGAATCCGAGCTCGTCCCGATACGCGGACGGATAGATGGCGCGAATCACGCCGGGCACGGTCGGTCCGAATCCTTTCTTCGGTCCCGCAAGTCCTCCGGCGGCGGCGGCCAGGGCGGTTTTGCCATGGAAACCGGTTTCGAAGCCGAGAATTTCAAACTTCCCCGTGCGGCGCTTCATGATGCGCATCGCGACCTCGGTGGCCTCCGCGCCGGTGGAGAAGAAGAAACATTTTCCCATGTGCCTCGGAGCGACCTCCATCAGAGCCTTGGCCGCGTCGATGCGGTAACGCGTCGGACACTCGTAGCTGTTGATCAGCTTGGCGACCGCATCCTGCATGGCCTTGACCATTCTGGGATGGCAGTGACCGACGTTCGTCACCAGGACGCCGCTGGTCCAGTCGATGAACTTGTTGCCGTCGACGTCGGTGACGATGCAGTCCTCGCCGCGATCCCATACCACGGACGCCTGGTATCCGCAGGCGTCGTACTCGTACTTATGCCATTCCCTGATCAACGCCGCGCTGTTAGAACCCGGAATGGCGGTTTTCACGCAACTGTGCTTCATTGTAGTCTCCCGTACATTGTTTGTTTTTGTGGCCGTGCGCAACCGGAACCGATGCGCTTCACCGGGCTCGGAAACCATGGCCGGCCGTTATTTCTTCAGCTCCCTGATTGAATTCACGACGCAACGCGCCGGCCGGCCGTTGGACGCGGCGATGATGTCGGCGAGAATGCTTTCGCGAATCTCCCATCCCGCCTCCTCGCTGGCCCATCCCATGTGGGGAGACAGAATCGCGTTTTTCAACGGAAACAGCTCGTATTCCGGCGGCGGCGGCTCGACGTCAAACACGTCGATGCCGGCGCCGGCGATTTTCCCATCGCGCAGGGCGGCCGCCAGCGCGGGAATATCCACCATCGGACCGCGCGAGGTGTTCACCAGATATGCGGTCGGCTTCATCAGCGCGATGGCGGCCGCGTCGACGATTTTCCTTGTCTCGTCGTTCAGCGGCGTGTGCACGGTGACAAAATCGGAAATCCTGAACAGAGTCTCCTTGTCCACAAACCGCAGCCCCTGCTCCTCCAGCTCCGTCTTGCGCTCCGCAGGGAGATACGGATCGCAGGCGATGATTCGGAATCCGAAAGTCCTCAGCTTGCGGAACACCCTGCTGCCGATGCGGCCGCACCCGAGAATGCCGAGCGTCTTGCCGTCCAGACGGTACACCGGAAACAAATCGTCGAAGTTCCACTGTCCTGCGGCGCTCGACTCCTCCAGAGTCCGCCGGGCGCGGAAAAGGCGGCGGGCGCATGCGAAAATCAGAGCGATGGCGTGTTCTGCCACGTCCTCCTTGCAATAGTCCGGCTGGTAGGCGAACTGGATGCCGTGGCGGGTGCACGCGTCCACGTCCACATTGTCATAGCCGATCCCGTGCCGGATGATCAGCTTGCAGCGCTCAAGCCGCCTGATGAGAGACTCCCGCATCTTCACCATGTTGACGACCACCACGTCCGCATCCTTTATCGCCTCGTACACCTCGTCCTCGGGACGAAATTTAAGCTGATGCGCCTCAAACCGGATTCCCAGCGACGCAAGCCTGTCCGCCTCGTACTTCAAATCCTTCTCGATGTAGTCGGTGACAACCGCCTTGAAATTAGCCATTCTTTCAGATCCTCGCCGTCGTTTTGCTGTTCTGTCTTCGATTTACCGATAACGCACCTGAACCGCCCTGTTGTCCGCGGCAGCCTGATAGATGGCTTCGACCACCTCCAGGACCTTGACCGCATCGACTCCCCCGATGAACGGTTTGTAATTGCCCTCGCAGATCTGGAGCGCGATTTCATTCACGTACTCCAGACCCAGCGACCCGCAGTACCCCGGAACGGAATCAAGCTCAAACTCTATAATCTGACGCGGAGCTCCGCCGAACTTCGGGTGATTGCTGCATATCATCATCGTCTGCCTGGTGCCTTCAAAAGACGGCGCGAAGTTGATGCAGCCTTCCGTGCCGCGGATTCCGAGATACAGATCCCGCCCGAACGGGTAGCTGTCCGGAACGGTGTAACTGATGTCAAGCGCCAGTGTCGCCCCGCTTTCAAACGTGGCTATGGCAAACGAATTGTCCTCGATCTTGTAAGTCTGATTGACCCGCACATTTTTCCCTATGACCTCGCGCACCTCGGAACCGAGCAGCCAGCGATACAGGTCAATCCAATGCACTCCTAGGTTGTACATCGGCCCCCCGCCGGATTTGGCCGGATCCAGCATCCACTCGCTGTGTCCCGCGATGTAGCGGTGCAGTCCTCCGGCCGCGCATCGCCCCTCGCAGCCGACAATCCGGCCGAGCAGCCCTGCTTCGATGACCTCCTTCATCCTCCGCGTGACCGGGTGGTAACGCCAGAGGTACGGCGTGGAAAACAGCACGTTGTTTCTGGCGCAGGCCGACGCCACTGCGGCGGCGGCGGCGGACGTATGCGCGACCGGCTTCTCTATCACCACGTGAATTCCGCGCTCCGCGCAGGCGATTCCCGCGTTGGCGCAGTCGCAGTGCGGCAGAAAGATGTAGACCAGATCCAGCTTCTCGCTGTCCAGCATTGATTCATAGTCGGCGTAGGTCTTCACTCCGAACTGATTGGAGAAAGTCTCCCTCAGAGCCACGTTCGGATCCATGGCGGCGACCACATTGGTCAGCTTGCAGCTCTTGAAGTGCGGCATGTAGGTGAATGGATGCAAGTGTCCCAAGCCGATGATGCCCACGTTCAGAATTCGGTTCATATCGTCTTCTCCCCCGCTTGTCGGTTAGTGTTGCTACGGCGGCTCACAAAAGTTTGATCTCCGTCTCCGCCCCGCGATTCTCGGCCGACAGGTAGGCGGAGTAAATCGTCGAGACGGTGTCGAAAGCCAGATCCAGTCCGGACTGAGGATCAGTCCCCGAAGCCGCGGATGTCACGAAATCCTGCATTTCGGCCTGATATCCCATGGTGTGCGACTCGTCCGGAGCGGTCGGCGTCCATCCCTCCTGCGTGCTGATTTTCTCCATGAGGTAGATGTCGCGGAACGCGTCGCCGCGCGGATTGTACACGTCCAGCAGTCCGCCGGGACTGACGCTGGCCCTGGCCCGGTGGTTGTTGGCGAACACCTCTATGTAGTCGTAGATGCCACCGAGGGCCACCTCGCAGGTCAGCACGTCGGCCACGGTCCCATCGGTGAAAGTCACGTGCATGCAGCCGTAGTCCTCGACGTCGCGGTAATCCGTGCGAATCAAACCGAGATCGCGGTACTGCGGCAGCCGGGTGAGCTGGTGCGTCCTGGCCGACACCGAAGCCGGCCTGATGGGACGACCGTCGCGGCTCGTGCCTTCGACGCGCTTCAAATACAGCATGCCTCCCAGCGGATGACATCCTTTGCCGATCAACGATCCGCCGCCCGAACGGCTCCAGATGCCGTACACCGGAGAAGCGGAACCGTTGTGCGACTCCTCGCCGGTCATGCGCAGGATCTGCGCGCCGGTCTTGCACAGAATCTCCCTCTCCTTGATCACCCCGGGCGCGTAGACGAAATTCTCGGCGTATCCGAAGCATCCGCCGCCCCCTTTCACAGCATCGCGAATCCGGCGCATGACGTCGAACACCGCCCTGCACATCGGATCCTTGGGAGCCCGATCGCCGTAAAACAGGCCGGGATCGCCGTCGCCGAAATACCCGGTCAGGGGCTTTTCACAGATTATGTGACGGCCGGCTGAGGCTGCGGCTACGATGTTGGCCTCATGAACGTAGGGAGGGGAGCAGATGTCGAGCAGGTCGATTTCGTCAATCATGTCGTCGACGGATTCAAACACCGGAATGCCGTGCCGCAGACCGAACGCCTCCCTGCTCTCCCTGCGCAGTGATGTTACGCCGGCGATCTCCACCTCGACGCCGTACACACGCCGCAACGCCCTGACGTGATACTCGCCGGCAAAACCGACGCCGACAATCCCCACTCTGATTTTTTTCAGCATAAAAACCGCGCTGCTTGCGTACCTGCAATTTCAACGTTAATATAGACCTCGTTCCTCGGAGTGTCAAATGCGTCCCCAGGGCGCGGACGCGCCGATCTTCAGGTTCATTTTGTCCCCGGAGGCGCTTCGCGCCGGACACGTGCGCCGGACGGGCGGAAAACCTGAGCGCGGCTTGACTTTTCAGCTCTGCCGCCCTATAGTAGCACCGGGTGCGTTTGCACGGAAATCTTTCGGATCGTCCACACCAAACATCACTGAAAGGCTGCGAGCAGACTATGGGAAAACTGGTCATCCGTCCGTCCGAAGAGTGCCGTTACGACATTCTCTCGTTGGGAGAAATCATGCTGAGACTCGACCCTGGCGACGAGCGGATTCACACCGCCCGCTCTTTCAAAGTCTGGGAGGGTGGCGGCGAATACAACGTCGCCCGCGGTTTGCGACGCTGCTTCCGTCAGCGGGCCGCGGTGGTGACCGCTTTCGCGGACAATCCGGTCGGACGGCTGCTGGAGGATTTCATTCTTCAAGGCGGCGTCGACACGTCCCTGATCAGATGGGTTCCGTTCGACGGAATCGGACGCAATGTGCGCAACGGTCTGAACTTCACCGAGCGAGGGTTCGGTGTACGCGGCGCTCGGGGATGCTCCGACCGCGGCAACACCGCCGCGTCGCAGCTTAAGGCGGGCGACATCGACTGGGAACTAATTTTCGGCAAGCTGGGCGTGCGCTGGTTTCACACCGGCGGTATTTTCGCGGCTCTTTCGGAAACATCGCCGGGGGTCGTGATCGAGGCGTTGAAAGCGGCGAAGAAACACGGAACCGTCACCAGCTACGATCTGAACTACCGTCCGTCCCTCTGGAAAGGCATCGGAGGACAGAGCAAGGCTCAGGAGGTCAATCGGGAGATCGCGCGTTACGTCGACGTGATGATCGGCAACGAGGAGGATTTCACCGCATGTCTGGGGTTTGAGGTTGAGGGCGTCGATGAGAACCTCACCAAACTGGAATCCGGCAGTTTCAAGGCGATGATCAGGAAGGCTGTCTCCGCCTACCCGAACTTCAAGGCCGTGGCCACCACGCTGCGCGCGGTGAAAACCGCGACCCGTAACGACTGGGGCGCCATCTGCTACTACGACGGCGAATTCTACGAAGCCGTCCACCGTCCGGATCTGGAAATCTTCGACCGCGTGGGCGGAGGCGACAGTTTCGCGTCGGGTCTGATTTTCGGATTTCTGTCGACGGGGGACGCGGAACTGGCCGTCAATTACGGTGCCGCTCACGGCGCACTTGCCATGACCACGCCGGGGGACACGTCCATGGCTCTGCGCGAGGAAGTGGAGAAACTCATGAAAGGCGGCGGTGCGCGCGTCGACCGCTAGCGCGATCCACAAGCCTAACCGGACAGTTCCGCGGATCCTCCCTCGCCGCCGGAGCTGTCTGACTCCGTCCCGCAGACGAAGCCGCGGCCGTCCCGCGCCGGAGTTCCCCGGCGTCTGACCGTAAAAATTGCAATATTGCGATTCGCGGTCTGGCTTGCGCCGCGTCGGCGTGTTATATTATGGCCGTGCGTGATGGTTTTCCGTCCTGTGTCCGTCGCCGAATCGCCGGATTCGAACGCAGTCAGTCCCGGGAAGCCTGTCCTTTCCGCAAAAAGGCGGATCGCCCGGTTCTTCAATGCGGCCGAACGTGCGCCGTCGGAAAGCTCATGGTTCGGCATTGTCTCGGAACAGAATCACGCTTCCCTCTGAACGGACGGCTCAGCCGCGATGGAGGCGGGCGGCCGCCGCGGTTCTCGTACATTACAACGCGCCGTGCAGCAGACGGCAACAATGTAAGGTTCTTTAATCATGTCAGAAGAAAAAGTTGCGTTTCAAATTTGCGAAGGCAAAACCATGGAGATCTCCACCGGCAAGATAGCCAATCTGGCGGCCGGTTCATGTACGGTGCGTCTCGGGGACACCATTGTGCTGGCTGCGGCATGCTCCGGACCGGCGAAGCCGGGTTCGGACTTCTTCCCGCTCCAGGTTGATTACAGGGAGAAATACAGCGCCGCAGGCAAATTCCCCGGCGGATACATAAAAAGGGAGGGCCGCCCATCGGAGAAGGAGATTCTCACCTGCCGTGTCACCGACCGCCCCCTGCGTCCGCTGTTCCCGGCCGGATTCTTCGACGAGGTCCAGATTCAGTGCCTGCTGCTCAGCGCCGACGGCAAAAACGAGCCTGACGTGCTGGCCATGCTGGCGGCGTCAGCGGCCTTGACGCTGTCCGATCTGCCGTTTCAGGGACCGATCGGGGCGGTGCGCGTAGGCAAAATCGACGGCAGGCTCGTCGTCAATCCCACTCAGGAGGAGATGAAGAGGAGCACAATTGACCTGATCTATGCCGGACTTCCGGACAAGGTGATCATGATCGAGGGCGAGGCTCAGGAATGCGGCGAGGAGGAGCTTCGCGAGGCGATGTATCTTGCCAATGACGTGGTGAAAATTCAATGCCGCGCTCAGAACGACCTGGCCGCCCGCGCCGGAAAACCGAAGAAGACGCCGAAGCTCTATCTGGTTCCGGAAGCTCTGCAGCAGGCTCTGTCCGACTTCTGTGCGCCGCATCTGGAGTCCGCCTGCACCGTTCCCGGCAAGCAGGATCGTCTGAATGCGCTGAACGAGCTGCTCGACAGGGCGAGAACCGCGATCCGGTCCGGTTTCTCCGATATGACGGACGACGAGTTCTCCCTGGAGACGTCGAAAGGGTTCGACTATCTGGTTAAGCGAACAACCCGGTCGGTGATTCTTGACAAGCACTTCCGCCCCGACGGCCGCTCGATAACCGACATACGCCCGCTGTCAGCCGAGGTGAATGTGCTTCCGGTGGTGCACGGCAGCGCTCTGTTCAGCCGCGGCGAAACGCAGGCGATGGTCATCGCCACGCTGGGAAACGAGAAGGACGCTCAGGAATACGATCAGATCACCAGCGCCGAGGGCACCGGGGTCAAGAGATTCTATCTGCATTACAACTTTCCGAACTTCAGCGTCGGGGAGGTCGGTCGGATCGCCGGACCCGGACGTCGCGAGATCGGACACGGCGACCTCGCGGAACGCTCGGTGTCGAAGGTGATTCCGAAAGATTTTCCGTATGTGATCCGCTGCGTTTCGGAAATCATGAGTTCGAACGGTTCCACCTCGATGGCGACGGTCTGCGGCGCCACGCTCGCGCTGATGGATGCCGGCGTGCCGATCACCGCGCCGGTTGCCGGCATTTCATGCGGCCTTGTGACTGCGGAGGACGGACGTTATCTGCTCCTGACGGACATCCTCGGGGCGGAGGATCATTTCGGCGACATGGACTTCAAAGTGTGCGGAACGCGCAAGGGAGTCACCGGATTCCAGCTTGATCTGAAGCTTCCCGGCATCGCCATCGACCTGCTCTGCGAAGGGATGGAGCGCAACCGCGTCGCACGGATGAAAATCCTCGATGTGATGGCGGACTGCATTTCCGCGCCGCGCGCCGAAATCAGCGAGCGCGCACCCCGCATGGAGACAATCAAAATCAATCCCGAGAAGATAGGTGCGCTGATCGGCCCGGGAGGCAAGAACATCAGGACGATCACCGAGGAGACGCAGGCCACCATCGACGTCGACGACGACGGCAGCGTCAAGATCATGGCGGCGGACAAGGCGCATCTGGAAATGGCCAAGGAGCGGGTGCTCGCCTCCACCGCCGAAGCTGAAATCGGCAAGATTTACCGGGGCAAGGTTGTGACCGTACGGGACTTCGGCGTGTTCGTGGAGATTCTCCCCGGCGTCGACGGACTTCTGCACATCTCGGAAATGGCTGACTACCGCGTGAACAAGGTGAGCGATATCTGCCGCGAAGGGGATTACGTTTCCGTGAAGGTAATCGACATCGACCAGTCCGGCAAGATACGTCTGAGCCGCAAAGCCGCGCTCAAGGACATGGACAAATAGAATCAGCAGCTCCGGGATACGCGTGACGACTGGAACGGTCTTCGTCGCTGCGTCCGTACGTATGCGGCCATGATCCGGGCCGAATCGCCGTCCGTGTTTGCCGCCGCGGCGTTTCCTCCCTTGAAAAAATTCCGCGTTGTGCTATCTTACGGGTTGCATCATGCGATGCGGCTGTCATTTAAACCCGATGATGAATCCATCGGCAAAGTACGAGGTTGTGCAAAGTGAAAAAGGATATTCATCCCAAGTACGGCGATGCCCGGGTCATCTGCGCCTGCGGCGAGGTCTGGAAAGTCAAGTCCACCCGCCCGGAAGTCCGTGTAGGCATCTGCGCCAAGTGTCATCCGTTCTTCACAGGCAAGCAGAAATTCGTGGACACTGCGGGACGAATCGACAAATTCAATCGCCGCTATAAGAAAACCGCTGATTGATTGCCTCTGTCCGACTGTCGACCGGATCGGAACTCGCCGCGTGAGGAAACATCCGCACCGTTTCCTCCCGGCGGTTTGTTTATGAAGGGAACCGCATCTCCATGACTCCCGAGGACATAGCCGCCCATATCAGCAGCCTTCATGACCGCAGATCCGAGCTGGAAACGGCGTTGGCCGACCCGTCCATCTATGCACGTCCTGAGGAATTCCGGCGCATTTCCAGAGAACACAGCAGGCTGGAGTCGCTCTTCCGAAGCTACAACGCATGGACGGCGGCACTGCGTGAAATCGCCAGCAGCGAGGAGCTGCTGGCCGTCGAGAAAGATCCGGAGATGCTGGCTCTGGCCGAGGCTGATCTATGTGAGTGGCGCGTCAAGGCGGCGTCTCTGGAAAGTTCGGTTCAGATTGCGCTGCTGCCGCCGGATCCGTATGACGCACGCAACATCATCGTCGAAATCAAGCCGGCGGCCGGAGGAGACGAGGCGGCGCTGTTTGCCGCAGACCTCTACCGGGTGTATTCCCGCTATGCCGAGGCGCAGGGATGGCGGCACGAAGTTCTGGAACAGACCAGCAGCGATCTGGGCGGGCTGAAAGGCATATCCTTTTCGTTGAGCGGCGACGAAGTCTACTCTCACATGAAATATGAGAGTGGCGTCCACCGGGTGCAGCGCATACCTGCGACCGAGGCCGGAGGAAGAATTCACACGTCCACCGTCACCGTCTCCGTCATGCCGGAGGCGGAGCAGGTCGAACTCGACATACGCCCCGAGGATCTGCGCTTTGACGTGTTCCGCTCTAGCGGTCCTGGCGGACAGTGCGTCAACACCACGGATTCGGCGGTTCGCGTAACCCACATTCCCAGCGGTCTGTCCGTGGCAAGTCAGCAGGAGAAGTCGCAGCACCGCAACAAGGAAATCGCCATGCGCATTCTCTTCGCCCGCCTGCTGGAGATCAAGCAGCGGGAGGAGCAGAGAAAATTCGCGGAAAGCAAACGTTCCCAGGTCGGCACAGGTGACCGCAGCGAACGCATCCGCACCTATAATTATCCGCAGAGCAGGGTGACCGATCACCGCTTCGGCATCACCATACACAGTTTGCCGGCATTGCTTGAGGGCGACCTCAACCTGATTGTGGAACCTATTCTGGCGGCGGTGTGCAGTCGGCAGCTTGACTCGCTGAGGAGCTGATGCATGCCTCCGCCGCCGACGGGCTGCGCCGTCGAACCTCGTGAATTCAAGCGTTACGCGCTTCTGAACGAAAAATTCCTGAACCTCGGCAAACCTCACACAATTCCAGGAGGAACGGTCGATGAAAGGCGGTGATGCGGTGCGTCGTATGCGGCCGGAGGACTGCGTGATAACCTATTGCGAACGGGAGACTGATCCGATCCTCCGACATCAAAAAAACCGACCGTTGAAGAATCTGCCTCCCCGTACGGTAGTCAAAGCGGTGCTGCGGCCGGCGCCAGGTTCAAACATCAATGTTCAGATTTACCTGCCTGATCCGGACAAATGGAACGGACGTTTTGTCGGACTGGGGAACGGGGGCGCGGCCGGGAGCATCAATCCCATGCAAATGGCAAGACTGGCATCCAGAGGGTTCGCCTCGGCCAGGACGGACATGGGCACCGCTCCGGATGAATTTTCCGGAATCGACAATCCAGAGGTCTGGAAAGACTTCGGCTTCCGCTCCACCCACCTGATGACGACGACAGCGAAGCAGGTGATCAGCGTCTTCTACGGACGCATGCCGGAATATTCCTACTTCTACGGCCACTCCACGGGAGGCCAGCAGACGCTGTCCGAAGTGCAGCGGTTTCCGGAAGACTACGACGGTGCCGTGGCCGCGGCGCCTGGGCATTGCCGGACGCCGCTGCATGCTTATTTTCTATGGAACCATCAGATATTGAACAGAACTCCGTTTACAAGCGGACAGGAGCGGTCCGTGACGGACGCAGCCAATGAATATATGGCCAGATACGAAGACGAAGCCGTCGGCAAAGGGAAATATATTTCCGATCCGCGCCGCGCGACGCCGGGGGACATCGACAACATCATCGCCCTGGCGCTGAGAAAAGACGGCACTCTCACCTCCGAACATGCCGAGGCTCTGTCGAAACTTTTTTCCGGTCCTGTCAATCCGAGGACCGGCGAACGGATATTCGGCGGGATCCCTGTCGGAGCGCCGTTTATATCGGCGCAGCAAAACCTCTACTTGTTCAACTGGGTGTTCGGCAGAGACTGCGATTATGACAAACTCGATTTCGACTCGGATTTGGACGAGTACACCGCTAAGCTCGGCATTTATCTTAACGCGGAGAATCCCGATCTGCGGAGTTTCGCGGACCGCGGCGGCAAACTGCTGATGTATTCCGGATCGGCTGATTGCAGCGTACCGTTCCACGCCACGCTGGATTACTACGAGAAGACAGTGGAGTATTTCGGATCTCTGGACACGGTCAGAGACTTTTTCCTCTACTACCTGATTCCAGGAAAAGGGCACGGCAGCGAAGGTCCCGGCATCAATGCCATGCCGGACATGATTGAGAAAGTGATGCTCTGGCGGGAGAAAGGACAGAATCCGGGAAAAATCGTCGGAAAGCGGTATGAAAAAGGACGTCTGCTTTTCAGCGTCGCCGTTGAACCTTATCCCGGCCGGGCTCCCAGGGGCGACGTCGTCAAAGTGTCGTCCCGCTATCTGCCGGACGCGAAAGAATAGCGCACATACCGCCGCCTCCGGCGCACCGACGCAAGCCGGCCGTCCCTCCCCTAAGAACCCGGAGCACCGGCTCCGCTCCGCACATGACGCCGGCACGCTCTCTACGCCCCTGAACGTGAGAAATCGGAGATGTGCCGTCGTGCCCCCCTCCGCAAATGAGCCGGTTGCCGCGAAATTGACATCGATTCCCCGCCCTCATCACCGGAGACTGTCACGCAACGGCTCGATGACGGCAAAGGCCGGCAGTCCGTTGAATCCGAATCGGTTCAGAAACGCGGCGACGGCAGGATCGGTCAGATCTTCGGCCTGAAATCTGACCACGATGAAGCGCTTCAGCTCCCTCTCCACCGCAGGGTCGGCCAGAACGCGCCTGTCCATTTCACGGCAGTTCCTGCACCATGACGACCAGAAGTCTATAAGCACAGGGAGCTTTCTTTCCAGACTCTGCGTCAATGCGATTTTCACCTTGTTCAATTCACGATCGGGATCGAATCGACCCGGCAGATGGGTGAACCCCAGACAGACGTAGTAACCTGCGGCCAGCAGCAGAACAGAGCCGAAAACCGCATTGACACGTTCCGTCCATCTCCCCGGCCTCGGCAGTATCGCCATACCGGCGCCCATCAACGGCCATGGCAACGCCATGCCGATTCCGAGCACATACGGCAGCAGCAGTCCGGCGGAATTCCCCGCCGCATATTGGTTGACGGCGAAAACAATCACTGCGGTCAGCACCGGAGCCACGCAGGCTCCCGCGAGCAGCGACGCCATGGCTCCGAGCAGGAAAGCGGCGGCAGCCCTGCCCAGTCCCATCCGCGTCGGATTGATTCCGGCCGACCAACGGGAGAAATCCAGGTGCCAGACGCCGAACGCCGCCAGAGCCAGCGCCGCCATGACTGCGGCAACTCCCCAGTTGAACCACGGAGAGGAACACCATGCGCCGAACCTCGCGCCCGTCAGCACCGCCGCGGTTCCGAGCGTGCCGTACGCCGCCGCCATGCCCGCGCCGTACACGCCGGCGTACAGTGCGCCGGATCGGCGGCTCGATTTGCCGGTTCCGGCAACAACGGCAAGACTCACCGGAATCATCGGCAGCACGCATGGAGTAAGATTCAGTCCAAGACCGCCCAGCAATGTCAGCAGAATCACGATCCACCCTTCCATGGCGAATCTACCGGCAGAACCGCCGCTGACTTTCCCCGAGCGGGCGCGAAGAAAATCAATGAACTCATCCGTCGCCATTGCGCCCTCGGCGCTGCCGACGACTCGGAAAGACGGCATGTCGTCCACTTCACTGTCTCCGCCGACGAAAGATCCGGACGCGGCTATCCCGCCGCTGCGGAATGACTCGAAGTCCGATGAGGCTTGCGACGCATTCACTTTCCAATGCAAAATTCTCGGCGGAAAACACACCGCCGGTCCGTCGTCGGATGCTTCGCGGCATCCCTGGTACTCCACCGTCACGTCGAACGTTTCATCCGTCGTGACTGCAGGGGCGCTCCATTCATGATGTCCGGACGGATAAATCCTGTCCGCGCTTCCCGAGAAACCGTCACGGGAATCCTCCGCCTCCGGAACGCGATCAAAAACGACGGCGACGCCTCCGATGTTCGCATCAACACGGGTGCCAGCGGCAGACAGATAGCAGCCGACGGAGACATCCGCCTCGACAATCATCCGTCCTCCGCCGACGTGCGCCCGCCATACGCAGAAACCGGCCTCGTCCGCTCCGCTCGGAAACGAACACGTCAGAATCAGCGCAAGCGGCACGAGGGGCATTTTCCCCCAGATTGTCATCTGCGGTTGCCGTCGTCTCCCGCAGCCCCGTCGCCGGCCGGCTTGCCGGACACTGCGTCCTCAAGCGCCTTCATAAATCCTGGAGTGTAACCGAAACGTCGGATTTCCTTGCCGGAGGCGTCTGTCAGCACGACTGTAGGGAAACCCTCGATTTTGTAGCGGGACGCCAACGCCTTGTTGGATCGCAGCTGTTCAGGCGTCAGTTTATTCAATCTGGGGAAATCGATATACACCGGAACCAGTTTTTCGCCGGCAAAATTCCGAAACGCATCCTTGGACAACACATTCCTCTCCAGACGTATGCAGTAAGGGCACCAGTCAGATCCGGTGAACAGAAGCAACATCGGACGCTTCTTCTCCGCGGCGATTTTCTGCGCGGCGGAGAAATCGACGCTCCAACCTTTGGGAACATCGGCGGCGCACATCCAGACGACTCCGAACGTCACAGCACACAGCAAACCAATTTTCCTCATCTTCCGCAATCTCCTCTCTTTATCCCCGGTCGGCACCGATCCGACGGGGCGGACACCCGTGGCCAAAGAAAAACCCGCCGCCGCACGCGCCGATCCGACGGATGAACGACGAAGCACCACCGCTCTCCGTCCCGGACCATCGCCCGGAAGCCATGATCTCACAACCAGGCCCGCCACGATCACAAATGTCTCGTCTTGAAACGCCTCGATGATGTCGTTCTTAGGATAATCCGCCCGCGACGGTATGTCAAGTCAGGCGATCCGCCATTTTGGCGCACGTGGACTGAACAGATGATTGCCGACGGACAGGACGGGAGGAGACTTGATTCGCGGCGGAGAACGGACCGCCAGGGGCTTCTTCATGAACGGGGCGGCCGCATCCTTGCCGCCTAAACAGCACTCCCCCGAGACATCAAGCCGGGAAATACGTCAATGCGCCGGTTCATGGACATGAATCCGGTCGTAACGCATCCGCCGGGCGGCGGAAAAACCGTGTCGTCATCGCGAACCGACGCCGGGAAAATCAGAATCCGCCGAAAAATCGTCGTCGATCACCAGCGGGTACGGCAGCGAGTCGAGAAAGCTGCGCCCGTACCCCTTCGAAATCACACGATGATCAAGGATGACTATGATTCCCCGATCCTGACGTCCGCGAATCAATCGCCCGACCCCCTGACGAAATTTCAGGACCGCCGACGGAAGGTAATAATCGAGAAAACCATTCCCTCCGGCCTCCTCGATCCGCTCGCCGCGCGCCGCCACAACCGGATTGCCAGGAGACGGAAACGGAAGCTTTGTCACAATCACGTTGCTGAGCGCCTCCCCCGGCACATCCACACCGGTCCAGAAACTGTCGGTGCCGAACAGAACCGAGTTCACATCGTCACGGAAGGCGCGCAGCATGGCGGATCGGGACAGGCTGCCTCCCTGCACCAGCAGTGTCCACTGTTTTCTTTCGAAGTACTCCTGCAGCCGCGCGGCACAGTATCGCAAAGCGGCATAGCTGGTGAACAGCACGAACGCCTTCCCGCCGGTCATCTCAAGATAACGAGGAATGGTCCGCACCAGCGCGTCATGGTACTCCTCCCGGGATGGCTCAGGCATCGTCCGCGAAACGAGAACTTTCGCCTGACTGGGATCAAACGGCGAATCCAGCCGCAACACATCACCGTTGTCGAATCCGACACGGCTTCGGAAAAAATCGAATCCGCCGCGCACGGTGAGCGTCGCGCTGCTCAGAATCACGGGGAAACCCTTCGTGAACAGCAGGTCACGCAACAAGTCGGCGACGTTGAGCGGCGCCGCATTCAGTTCCACGCCGCCGCGATCATTTTCAGCGAAATAGACCGAATCGGCTAGCTCCATGCCGATGAATGACTGAACGTCGTCGATGTATGCCCGGCAACGATCCAGCTGCGCCTGCAGTTCCGTCCGGTAGGATTCATCATCCTGCGCGTCGCAGAATTCCGACAATTTCCTGTACAGCACTTTCAGCGGTTCGGACAGCGTATCGGAGAAACGTCCGCATTCGCGTATCCTCCTTGCACCGGCCTCATAGCCGCCGTGCCGATCCGGATTCTTATCGAGATACGTCCTGAAAGGGGCGAAAAATTGATTCACTTCATTTCTCAGCGCCACAATGATCTGACGCAGAGCCAGCGTGTCCGCACCGGATCGCATCAGCAGCCCGCGGGCGGAATCCGGCTGAAACAGGCGGTTCAGCATGCCGAAGAGCCCGGACTGAGAAAGATGCATGCCGAGATACTCGGCGGCGTTGTCCTCCAGCATGTGCGCCTCGTCGATCACAACCGCGCCGTAATTCGGCAGCAGGCCGCCGTCGGCGAATCCGCCGCGCATCGCCAAATCCGTGAAAAAAAGCGCGTGATTGGCCACAACTATGTCGGCCTTCTCCCATTCCTGCCGCGCCTTGAAATAAAAGCAGCTGCGGAAACAGTCGCACTTGGGGCCCTGACAGTTCCCCTCCTCGCAGCAGACCATCATCCATGCTTCCGGCGGCACACGCCACGGCAGAGCGTCCCTGTCGCCGTCCGCAGTCTGCTCCGACCAGTCCAGAAGACGCTCCAGATCGACGGCCACGGACGGCGCGGGAAGCACGGAACCCCTCTCCTCTCCGGCGAAAAGCAGCAGCCGTCTGAGACACAGATAATTACCCCTCCCCTTGGCCAGCGCCGTCCTGAAAGCGACGCCGGTGAGCTCCTTCAGCAGCGGAATATCCTTGTGCACCAGCTGCTCTTGAAGATTGATCGTTTCCGTCGAGACCAGCGCCGGCCGGCCGGCGACGCGGGAGCGGAACACCAGCGGCGCGAGATACGCAAAACTCTTGCCGACGCCGGTCGGAGCTTCCACGGCTAGATTGCGGCCGGTCGTCAGAGCCTCGGCCACGGCCCGGGCCATAGACAGCTGCTGCGGCCGGAACTCACAGATCCGTCCGTCCAGCCGGTTGGCTTTCTGCAGCGTTCCACCCGGCGCGAAAAATTCGGCCGTCTCCGCCTCCAGTTGAAAATCGTCGCGGAACACCTCCTCCTCGAACGGGCCGATGATCTCATCCAACGGCCAGTCCCCACGGTCGTCGCCGCACTCTTCCGACATCATGAAATCACCGTCACAGGGGAAAGCTCAAGGCAGGTCTGTTTTCTTGGGGAAAAAGAGGTCATGTCGCACATCGATGTTCGTGTAATAGCGGACAAAGTATTCAGAAAGCTACACCGCCCGGTGATTTTTTCAAGCAAAAAAAAAACTGCCGTTTGCGAAACCGCGTTTGCACGTGTATTTTCCCGCATGTCGGCTCGAATGTCCGCTCTAGGACTGCGGAGACGGTCGGACGTCTCTTTTCACCGAATTTCGGAATGGTGACATGTTTATTCTAAACTGGTACGTCACGCGCGGTTTCCTGCTTGCATTCGGCATGGCGATCGGCATTTTGACTTTCGGCATGACCGGAGCGAATCTGGTCAAGGTGCTGGATCTTCTGGCGCAGGGCATCTCGTTTCTGACTTTCTGCAAGTTCACCATGTACATCCTGCCGATCGTCCTCACTTTCACCATCCCGTGGGCGATAATGGTGGGCGTGATGCTGGAGTTCGGCAGACTGTCCGCCGATTCCGAAATCACCGCCATGCGCGCCTGCGGCGTGTCCATTCTGCAGATTGTCTCGCCGATCCTGCTGATCACCGTGGCTCTGACCGCGCTGTGCCTCTATCTGCAGGTGCAGCTCGGTCCGCCGCTCCTGGGACGGTCCCGCCAGCTTATGACCGTCGCCGCCATCGACCAGCCGTTGGCGCTGTTCGAACCCGGACGGCCGATTCATTACGAGAACACCATCATCAACATCGACGACAAAGTCGGGGAAAACGGACTCAGCGGCATCCAGATCTACACACTGGCGGATCCAGAGCATGTCGGACAGGATCTATCCGCAGCATCCGGCACCTTGGATGTCGACGAGAAGAATCAGATGCTTGTGGTCAAACTGCACGACTGCATGGTGATCGACAAGAAGACGCAGCCGGAAACGCGGAATTTTCACAAGGAACTCGAATTTTCATTCAACTACGGCAAGCAGCTGAACAGCATAGCGCTCGGCGAAAAGCCGAAATACATGACGCTCAAGGATCTGATGGCCAGAATCAGACTGACGAAACTGCTGAACGAGGACACCACCAAACTGGAAGTGGAGCTTAATCAGCGCATTGCTTTCGCCCTGTCGCCCATCGCGTTCCTGCTGCTCGGACTGCCTCTGGCTATCCGAACGTCCCGCCGTGAAACCTCGGTCGGTCTTTTTTTGAGCGTGATTCTGGCCGGAGTGTTCTTTCTGTCGATCATACTGTGTGAATCGCTGACAAAATTCCCTGCCGTATACCCGCAGTACCTGCTGTGGGTGCCGAACATCGTTTTCCAGATACTCGGCGCCGTGCTGACCTACCGGATCAGTCAGCGCTAAACCGTCGGAGACGTGCGGCATGAATCGAACAGGATATCTGAAATTTCTGCTCACTGTGCTGACCCTGTCCTTCATCCTGTTCAGTGTTCTGATCCTGAATGCGCTTGACCGCATCAACCGGAGCGCGTTGCTGCTGGCTGACAGACTGAACGGCGCCGCGCCTCCCGCCGCGGACAGCGCGACGCCGGACGCGCCGGACGCTGACCATGCGGATCCGACGATCGCCAACGTTCAGTATTTCGACCGCCGGTCGGAATCCGGCGGACGTTTGATCCGCTCCGTCAGCGCCGACACCCAGAATCTCAATATCCTGATTAACAACGATGCATATGTGAGCGATTTTTATGCGATCGCTCACAGCACGCTGGCCGCACGCGACTACGGCAAGCCCGAGATATACCGGCCCCTCCTGGCTGAGTCATGGGACGTGTCCCCTGATCACCGCGCTTACCGCATCAGACTGCGCCGCGGCGTGCTGTGGCACGATTTCACCGATCCGGTGACAGGAAAAAAATGGACAAAAAAGGAGGTAACCGCAGACGACTTCAGGTTTTTCGCGGAGGCGGTGAAAAATCCAGACGTAAACTGCGAACCGTTGCGCGTTTACTATCAGGATCTGGATTCCGTGGAAATCATTTCCCCGTACGAATTTGTCGTGCGCTGGAAGACAGCCTGCTACGGCTCGCTTGACGCTACTCTGAGCCTCTTCCCCCTGCCACGCCATCTGTATCACGCATATGACGGGGCGTTCGACGGCAGACGTTTCAACGACGATCACCGTCGCAACCGTCTTCTGGTCGGCTGCGGACCGTACCGGCTGCTGCGCTGGGACAAAGATGTCCGCGTGGTGTTCACCAGGTTCGAGGACTATTTCGGCGCGCGCCACGGAATCCGTCCTCCGCTTAAGGATGTCGCTTTCGAGCTGATCAAACACCCCAACACCCGCCTGCAGGCGTTGCTGGCCGGTCAGCTGGATCTGCTGGAGCTTACGCCGGAGCAGTGGATCAAGCCGGATCTTCCGGAAACACTCGCCGCGGCTGGCTTGAAACAGGCCAAATACCAAGGACGCGTCTATTCATACATCGGCTACAATCTCCGCAACCCCCTGTTCGCAGACCGTCGGGTACGGCAGGCTCTGACCATGCTGGTCGACCGGCAGAAAATCCTGAGGGACGTCTATTTCAATCTCGGACGGATAATCTCCGGACCGTTCTTCCCTGAAAGCGTCTACTCCAATCCGGCCGTCCGGCCGTGGCCGTATGATGTGGAACGGGCCAGAAAACTTCTGGCGGACGCCGGATGGCGCGACACCGACGGCGACGGTGTTCTGGATCGCGACGGCAAACGGTTCTCGTTCACAATCATGCAGGTTGCCGGTCATTCGCTGCAGCAGAAGATGCTGCCGATCATCAAGGAATCCATGGCCAGAGCCGGAATCGATCTGAAAATCCAGCCGCTGGAATGGTCGGTCTGCATTCAGCGGCTGACCGATCGGAATTTCGAGGCATGCACGCTGGGATGGACCATGCCTTACGACCCGGATCCGTATCAGGTCTGGCACTCCTCGCAGGCCGACAAGCAGGGAAGCAGCAACCACATCGGATACAGGAATCCGGAGATGGACGCGCTGATTGAGCGGCTGCGGCTGACTTTCAGCATGCCGGAGCGGGTGAAACTCTGCCACAGAATCGCGGAAATCCTGCACGAGGATCAGCCTTACACGTTCCTGTTCACGCCGGATTCCCTGGTGGCCTGGTCCGGACGCTATCGAAACGCGCGCCTGTTTCCCCTGGGATTGCAGACGGATCTTTTCTGGACTCCCCGCATGGAACAGCGGACAGTCCCGGGACTGTGACGTCATAACGGGCGGAGACGCCGCTGCTGCGGAATTTCCTCCCGCTTTCGGACAGCGGAACGCACTGCGTTCGGGCGAAGCATCGTGACAACAGCTTGACGACAGAACCATAATCAACATCGCAATGCAAGGAGAACACCTGTGAACATCACCGTCATCGGCGCCGCCGGCCGCATGGGTCGCCGTCTCGTCGCCAACATTCTGGAATCCGAAGACCTCAGACTGATCGGAGCGGTCGACGCTCCCGACTCCCCTTTCTCCGGCAGGGACGCAGGCGAACTTGCCGGCTGCGGCGTGACGGGAGTTCGTGTAAGCGGCCGGCTGGAATCCGCGCTTGCTAATTGCGACGGAGTCGTCGATTTCTCCACCGGCGACGTGCTGGAGCACGCCCGGATGGCCGTGGAGCACCGCTGCGCCGTCGTCATCGGCAGCACCACGTTGTCCGCGGCGGACAGAAAAACGCTTGCGGATCTCTGTTCGCACGGCGGACGTATCGTTTTTTCCCCAAACATGAGCATCGGCGTCAACGTTCTGTTCAATCTGGTCGAGCGCACGACGAAGATACTGGGCGACGACTACGACATCGAGATCGTTGAAATGCACCACAATCAGAAAAAGGACGCCCCCTCGGGCACCGCCAACAGACTGGCCGAGATCGTCTGCGAGGCCGCCGGACGCAGTTTCGAACAGGACATCGTCAACGGCCGCAGCGGCGTCGTCGGAGCGCGGACTCGCCGCGAAATCGGCATGCATGCGCTGCGCGGCGGCGACGTCGTCGGAGATCACACCGTTCTGTTTGCCACCAGCGGGGAAAGAATTGAACTGACGCACAAGGCATCAAGCAGGGACACCTTCGCCAAGGGCGCACTGCGTGCAATCCGTTTTCTGAGGCACGCGGCTCCGGGACTATACGACATGCAGGACGTGCTGGGTCTGAGATGAAAAACATCCGCCGCTTCTGGATTATAGCCGGAGAGGCATCCGGCGACATGTACGGGGCGCGACTGGCGAAAGAACTGCAGTCTCTCGGCTCCGTGAACGGGGACGACGTCCGGATCTCCGGAATGGGAGGCCCGGCCATGATTGCGGCAGAACTGGACATCCGTGTCGATTCCACGGAACTTGGCGTGGTCGGACTCATCGAGGTTCTCAAACACCTCCTGCTCTTCATCAGGATTTTTCTGAAACTGACGCGGCAGGCGATAAAGGAGCGGCCGGAAGCCGTGATTCTCATAGACTATCCAGGCTTCAATCTGCTGTTCGCAATCGTCATGCACATGCACCGGATCCCGGTAATCTGGTACGTTTGTCCGCAACTCTGGGTGTGGGGAAAGTGGCGTCTGCCGATACTGGCGAAAATCTGTTCGAAAATGCTGGTGATTTTCCCGTTCGAGGTGGAGATCTTCGCGCATACGAAACTGAAAGCTGAATTCGTGGGTCACCCGCTGCTGGATCTGGAAAGGGAAAATCACGATCCGTCCGTCCGGCGCGACCCGAACTGCTTTCTGCTTCTTCCCGGAAGCAGAACCATGGAAGTCACCAGATTGATGCCGCCCATACTGGACACCGTGCGCGAACTGTCCGCGAAACATCCCCAGCTGCGTTTCGTCCTGTCCGCACCGAGGGAGAAAATCGCCTCGTTATGCCGTCAGATTTACATGAAGCAGAGGGCGGTTCATCCTCATATGCCGGTGATAACCTTTGCCGTCGGCGAAACTGCCAGATACCAGCAGCTGGCTGCGGCCGGCATAGCCGCAAGCGGCACCGTCACCGTGGAATCGGCCCTGGCCGGTCTGCCGCTGGTGGTGGTGTACCGTCTGCATCCGATTACGTTCGTCCTGGCGTCGCTGGCGGTGCGGCTCTACCGAAAATCCTTCACCATGGTGAACATAATCGCCAACCGCGAAATTTTCGAGGAGTTTCTTCAGTGGCGCGTCCGAGCCGACAGACTGGTTCCGGCGATTGAGCGCATACTCCCGGGCGGCGTCAGAAGGGCGGAGGTGGAACAGGGCATGCGGGATGTCGCTCAGCTGCTTGCGCCGCGCAGCCGCAGCGCCATACACCAGGCGGCAGAGGCCTGCCTCGGCACCGCCGGAAAACCGTAACCGTCAGAACCGGTACCCGTCCATAAGCTTGCGCATCTCGCGAACCGCCTGCCCGATCCCGACCATGACGGCACGCGCTATGATGCTGTGCCCGATGTTCAATTCGCGCAGATGGGGAATCTCCAGAATCCCCGCAACATTGGCGTAATCGATGCCGTGCCCAGCGTTCACCTGAATGCCAAGTCTGTCCGCCTGAACTGCGGCCAGACGCAGCCGATCCAGTTCCGCCGTCCGATCTTCGCCGACGGCGTTGGCGTAGCGGCCGGTATGCAGCTCTATGCTGTCGGCGCCGACCGAGTGCGCCGCCTCGATTTGACCCGGTTCCGGATCAATGAACAAACTCACGACAATGCCTGCGGAACGCAGCTGTTCTACCGCCTGACGGATTTTTGACTCCTGCCCGGAGACATCCAGCCCCCCCTCCGTCGTCAGCTCCTGCCGTTTTTCCGGAACTAGACAGCAGCTGTGCGGACGCAGCCTTTCTGCGATTTTCAGCATCTCCGCAGTGACAGCCATTTCCATGTTGAGCAGATGAACGCGCCTTGCCAGTTCCGCCAGATCATGATCCTGCATGTGGCGACGATCCTCGCGCAGATGCGCGGTGATGCAGAAAGCTCCGTTCTTCTCGCAAATCAGCGCGGCCTCCACAGGATCCGGTTCGGCGGCCAGCCGCGCCTGACGAATGGTCGCCACATGATCCACATTAACTCCGAGATTGATCATTCTTCCAATTCCTTATATTCCTCCCGCATCCGGAGCACAAGCTCCGCCAGATCGGCAACGGCACGCTCCCAGCTTTCCCCCGTCAAACCCGCAGCATTGAAATATACCCGCAACACGCTGCCCGGCAGGATCATCCTCCTCAGACAGTCTCCGATCAACCGGGACGTCAGCCGATTTCCGATGGACGGCTCATAACTGATCTCTACTCCCCTGGTCTCAAATCGGATCGGATTCATGAAGTCGTGCGGCAACGCGGCAAACGCCGGCTCGTGCGGATGCCACTGCGCCAATATTCTCAAATTCTCAAGCGGCAGCTCCCTCAGCAGTTCACCGCATGCGCCTGCGGACACCCCTCCCGGCGGCGACGGCACCCTCCAGGGCAGATACAAAAGAAACTTCTCCTCGTGCAGTATACTGCAGCAGCAGCGCAGCAGCGTCAGAAACCGTGCGCGATAAACGGAATCCCACGCGGCGCGCGTCAGGTCGAAAGACGCGCTGCCTGCTCCAACCCCTGCGGACTTCATCCGCCGGCAACGCTCCTGAAACTGACCGATGAAGCAGAGCCGAAGATTAATCCGCTCCTCCGGAGCCAGCTCGCACAGGGAGCGATCCGCCAAATCCCCTGCCAAAATCCCGCATCCCGGAAACACCAGGCGCAGACGCTCCGCCGTCCCCTGCTCAAGAAGACAGTCGGACGAGACTTTCAGACACCGGAACTGCTCCAAATCCCGCGACGACAATCCCGCGGCGGCGTCCGGCCGAGGCAAAACCAGTCCGAAATGAACCTCGCCTCTCACAGAAATCCCGCCTCACGCAGAACATCCATCGAAACTTTCCGGCGCTCCTCCATCTGGCCGGCATCATTCAGACGCAACCGTCTCGCCACATACTTTCCAAGCATGTCGCTCTCAAGATTGAGCATCTCGCCCGGCTTCCTCGCCGTGAGAGCCGTCCCGTCGATCGTCAGCGGAATCAGGCGCACGGCAAACCAGTTCTCGGCATCATTGACGGCCGCCACTGTCAACGACACGCCGTCGACAGCTATGGAGCCCTTGACAGCTATCTCCTGCCGCAGCTCCGGGGGAAAACTCACCCTCAACTCGAAGTCGCCGCCGTTGCGATTAAGAGAAAGTATCCTCCCCGTGCAGTCTATGTGTCCGGACACCAGATGTCCGCCCACCCGGTCTCCCAGCCGCAAGGCTCTCTCCACGTTGAGCGCGGCTCCCGGAGGAAGCACACCGAGGTTGGTGCAGCGCAACGTCTCCTCCAGCACGTGGAAACTCATCACATTCCCGTGTTCGCAGCGTTCCATCGACAGGCAGCATCCGTTGACGGCGACGCTTTCGCCGCGGACAGGATCTCGCCACGGATCCTTCAGACGCAGTGTCAACTTCCCACGTCCGCCTCCGCCGTCGACGCTCCGGCCGACCAACTCCGCAACTGTATGCACTAACCCGGTAAACACCAGTCACCCCACCTGCCGCAATATCCGGAAATAGCCACGTCGTCGCCGTAACGGGCGACGCGGACACGTTCAAGCCGCAGCGCATCGCTCAGCGCCGCCGGATCCCTGCCGGCCACAGGGCAGCGGCCGTGCTCGCCACCGAGGATCATCGGAGCGATATGAAATTCCACGTAGTCCACCACTCCGGCATGCAGAGCCGACGCCGCCAGCTTCCCGCCGCCCTCTATCAGCAGCGTATTCACATCCTGTCCGCCGAGCGACCTAAGAAATCCGCTCCACTCATCATCGTCGCGCAGAGCGACGACTTCCGGCGAATCGCCGTCGGGGAAATACCTGCGGAGCTCCTCCGCGGACATGGAGGTGCTGGCGACGAAACGCCGGGGCTGACACGGCCAGTCCGACGGCTCCCTGACCCGCAGCTCCGGACGGTCTGCACGAACAGTTCCGGCGCCGACCAAAATCGCGTCGGCACGACGCCGCAGACACTGCACCCTGGCGCGCGCCTCCGCCCCGGTAATCCAGCGCGATTCTCCAGACGCAGTCGCGATCTTGCCGTCCAGCGTCGTCGCCATCTTCAGCATCACCAGCGGGACACCGGTCGTCACCCATTTGAAAAACGGCAGATTCAACTCTTCGCAGACCGCGCGTTCCACCCCGGTCTTCACCTCGACGCCGGCATCCCTCAGCATCATGACACCGCGCCCGGCGTGAAGAGGATTGGGATCCAGCGCTCCTATGACCACTCTCCTCAGGCCTGCTTCTATAATCGCATCCACGCAGGGCGGCGTCCTCCCGCTGGTCGAACACGGCTCCAGATTGACGTACAGAGTCGCCGCCGTGAAATCCTTCACTCTCCGCCGCGCGTCGCGCACGGCGTTTACCTCGGCGTGAGGTTCGCCGGCGCGGGCATGAAAACCCTCGCCGACAACTTCTCCGTGGCGCACGACAACCGCCCCCACCAGCGGGTTGGGCGCGGTCATTCCCCATGCTTTCCTGGCCAGTTCCACTGCCCGCAACATGAAATCGGAGTCATTCATAAACAGCACGCGCAGAAGCTATACACGGTATCGGGCGGTCATCCGGCGTTTTCCCCGAACAGCGCCGCCGCAAAAAAATCAGGATCGAAAGGCTGCAGATCCTCCGGCTTCTCCCCGAGTCCGACAAAAAAGGTCGGGAGCTCGAAATCCTGGTGCAACGCCACCACCATGCCCCCTTTCCCCGTGCCGTCAAGCTTTGTCAGCACCAAACCGCTCACGCCGGCGCATCGGGAAAATTCTCTCGCCTGATTGATCACGTTTCCGCCGAGGCTGGCGTCAACCGTCAACCACACCTCATGCGGAGCGCCGGGACTGACTTTGCCGATCGAACGGCGGATTTTGGCCAGCTCCTCCATCAGTCCCTTCTGATTCTGTTGACGCCCGGCTGTGTCAATCAGCAGCACATCCATCCGTCTGGCCAACGCCGACCGCATGGCGTCGAACGCCACGCTGGCCGGATCCGCGCCGTGCAGAGCCGAAATCACCGGCGCATCCGCAAGCTTGCCCCACAACTGCAGCTGTTCCGCGGCGGCGGCACGGAAAGTGTCGCAGGCGGCCAGCATGACCCTGCGTCCATCCTTTTTAAACCTCGCGGCAAGCTTTCCGATCGTGGTGGTTTTACCGCTGCCGTTTACACCGACGAGCAGTATCGCCGTCGGCTGTCCGGCGGCCGCGAAAGCAATCGGCCTCTGATGCAGGCCGAGTATTGTCCGCACCGTCTCCGCCGCGACATGATTGATGTCGGCGGAAGTTGCTATGCTGCCGCGCTCATAACGTTCACGGATATCGGACACAATCCTCTGCGCGGCCGCCACCCCGAAATCCGCGCTTATGAGCGTGTTTTCCAACTCCTCGAAACTGTTTTCGTCCCACGCCTTCACGCCGGTCAGGACACCGGATATGGAACGCGCCACCCGCGTGGCGGTCTTCTCCAGTCCACGCTTGAAAATCGAAAAAACGGAATTCATGGGCGCTGAACAACCTCTCTGTCGGGACGCTTGAGTCTGTCCTTGATGCCGTTCAGGACGCCGTTTATGAAACTTCCCGCCTTTTCCCCGCTGTAATCACGCGCGATCTCGACCGCCTCGTTGATACTGACGACGGGAGGAACCGAAGGAACGAACAGCATCTCATAAACCGCCAGGCGCATGATATTGCGGTCCACAATCGCAAGCCTGTCGAAATCCCAGTTCTCGGACCGCTCCCGTATGATGGCGTCGATCTCATCCCTGTGCACGGCCACGCCGGTGAACAGCAGCTCCGCATATTCCCGTCCTTTGCGCGCATACCGGTTGTCGCGCAATCCGTGCTCTTCACGGATCATTTCAAAAAAAAACCGCCAATCCTCCATACTGGGCGTGCTTGAGGTCATGTCGCACCGGAAAAGATACTGCATTCCCATCTCCCGGCCGAGCCGCTTCACATGCAGTCTCTCTTCCGGATTCTCTTGTTCAGCATTCGACATTCAATTGATGTTCCGAGTCAGATTCACCATTTCAATGGCGGCCAGCGCCGCGTCCGCGCCCTTGTTGCCGGCCTTGGCGCCGCTCCGCTCGATCGCCTGTTCAATGTTGTCGGCGGTGATCATGCCGTAGGTGACCGGAACGCCGGACTCAAGTCCAAGTTGAGCCAGACACTTGGCTACCTCGGTGTTGATGTATCCGGCATGCGGGGTGGCTCCCTGAATCACCACGCCAAGCGCGATTACCGCATCAAATTTTTTTGTCTGCAGCAGTTTTTTGACCGCGAACGGGATTTCATAGGATCCCGGCACCCATGCCGCGACAACGTCATCCGCCGCGCCCCCGTGCCGGACGATCGCATCCACCGCGCCGTCCAGCAGCTTGCCGACGAAGAATTCGTTGAATCTGCTGCACACTATGCCAAACTTGATGCCGTTGGCGTTCAACTTGCCTTCCCACACCTGACCGAGACGGTGATTCATGACTGAAACCCCTGCTTTTCTTCCATCATAACCCGTGTCGGGTAATATAATGCCTTTTCGACGTCCGTGCAACTTGCCGAGCCGCGGCACGGCCAGGGCGCAATGCGCCGGAGCCGGAACCTAACTGGCCGTCAGCGACGAAGCGTAATCTGAAAGAGAATTGTCCCTTGCCCCCATGACCAGAATCACGTCACCGCTTCCGGCATGCGCAAGCAGATGGCTTTTCAGCGCGTTTCTATCCGAAAAATGCAGATAATTCTCCTGTCCCCCGCGCCTCCTGTAATCGGCTATCACCTCGGCGGAAGTGGGTGAGAAATCAGCGGTCCCTCCTGCGTAGAATGGCTCCAGCATCACGAAACGATCCTGTCGGCGCATAACCCTGCCCAATTCCTGAAACAACTTCTCCCTCATGAAGCCAAGCGGTCTGAAGCCGTGCGGCTGGAACACGGCGTGCACGGCGCCGTAGCCTGACACCGTCTGCGCCGTCTCCAATGCGGACGCGACTTTTTCCGGATTGTGGGCGTAGTCATCGTAAACCAGCGCGCCGGATGCGGAAACGCCATGAAACTCGAACCGCCGCCACACACCTTCGAAACTCGATAAAGCCTTCAAGACATCGTTACGTCGGAACCCGAGCATCTCCAGCATTGCCAACACCGCCAAGGCATTGACCGCCATGTGCTTCCCCGGCTGCGGCAGTATCAACTCACCTCCGCCGGCGAACTCCGCGCACCAGCGGATTGTTCCGTCCGTCCGCCGTCCGCACTCAACACCGCTCTTCCGCCGACTGCCGCCGGCGGATCCCCCGGCGTCGGACCGGCCGCCGGACGGAGTCGAGCGGACGTCCGTTTCATCCGCGCGACCGTTTCCCGGAACCGGCACGGCCTGATGCCGTGTCAGCGCGTATTCGCCTGGAGCCCCCGTCGCGGATTCAAACACCTTCACCGGCAGGCCGGGGGGCAGGAAGCTTCTCACGGCTTCATATACTTCCCGCTCCAGAACGGCTCCGCGTCCGACGTTGTTCAAGAACCGCCCGAACACCCGCGCAAGTTCCTCACGGGAATAATGATCCGTGCCGATGTTCAGCACCAGCGCGTAGTCGGGGCGGTAACGCAGCAGGCTCTTGTCGCTCTCGTCAGCCTCGAACACCAGATATCTGCCGTCCCCGCTCCGATAGTTGCCGGCGAATCGGCCGCGCCGAAATCGATTGACCAAAGCGCCGTTCAGACATTCCGGATCCTCGCCGAGATTCAGGAGCGATTCCGCAACATAGGCGGCGACGGTGCTTTTGCCGCAGCTGCCGGTGACCGCCACGGAGACCTTGCCGCAGCGGGACGCCATCAGTTCCGCGAGCAACTCGGAGCGATGCATCCTCGGGATGCCCTCTCCCGCCCTGAAATCCGGATTGTCCTCCTCTATGGCGGTTGAATAAATCAGCACGTCCGGACGGCCGTCGGCGATGTAGGAACCGTCCTGCGGGTAAATCCGTATGCCCTGAAGTTCCAGCTTGTCTACAATGCGGCGGTTTTCCGGCAGACCGCTGCCCCTGTCCGTTCCGCTCACCTTCATGCCGAGATCCGCGCACATCTGCGCCAGTGCGCTCATGCCGATGCCGCCGACCCCCACGAAATGCACTCTTGCTCCTGCCGCCAACATGTGTCAACCTCGCTCACGCATCGACACCGGAGAGGATCTCCGGTAGGTTTCCGCGCGGTTATGTGTATGCGACGCCACCCGTACGCTTCCCGCCGACTGCGGCGAGCCGTCGTCCGTCATGAAGTCTAAGTATCCTTTCCGCTCACGGCCGGTGGTTTGAGCAGCGATGGATCCGGCCGGATGTTCAAGTGTCTGAGAGCCTTTTCGGCAATACTGCGGAAGATCGGCGCGGCGACCGTCCCTCCGAAGTTTCCGCCCTGAGGTTCGTCAACCGTAACCAGCATGACGAACGCCGGACGTTCAGCGGGAACGAACCCGACGAAGCTGGCGAAATATTTTGTCAGATATCCCTGTCCCTTTATGTACTTGCGGCTCGTGCCGGTTTTTCCGGCGACATGGTAACCGGGTATCGCGGCACGGCGGGCGGTGCCGCCGTCGCCGGTGACCCTGACCATCATATCCACCAACGTCCTGCACGTGCCTGAATGACGGAACACCTGCACCGCCGGCTCAGCAGGTATCGTCTGAACCTCGCCGGTCTCCGGATTTTCGAGCCGATCCACCAGACGCAGTTTCGGCAGCCATCCGTGATTCGCCAACGCGCAGTACGCCCGCACCATCTGCACAGGAGACACAAGAATCGAATACCCGATTGGAAAACGGGTGATCGACAGTCCGTCCCATTTCTTAACCGGAGGCATGATTCCCAAAGCCTCCGGCTTCAACGGAAGTCCGGTCGGCTGACCGAATCCGAACTTCCGCAGGGTGTTGTAGACGTTGTTGGCGCCGAACTGCAGCGCAATCTTGGCCGTGCCGATGTTGCTGGATGTCTTGATGATGTCCGCCACGGTCATCATCCCGTTAGGATGTGAATCGCGCAAGGGCTTGCCCAGGTACATCCAGAGGCCGTTTTCGCAGTCAAACTGCGAGTCTGCCCGAATCGTCCCCGCATCAAGGGCTCCGCCCACGGTGAACGGCTTCATAATCGACCCCGGCTCCAGTCCGTCCTCAATGATGCGGATTCTCCATGCATCCGGACTGATCCTTCTCCGATCGTTGGGATTGAAAGTCGGCCGCTGGGCGATGGCCAGCACATTGCCGTTCCGCGGGTCGGCCATGACCGCATAAAGAGCTTTGGGACGCCACTTCTCGTATGCGGCGTCCAGCTCTTCCTCCATAATCGCCTGCATCGGCTCGTCGATGGTCAGATACACGTTGGCTCCGTCTTTGGACTGCACCGATTCGTGGAGACCGTATGGAAGCGGATATCCCGTGCGGTCGCGTTCATAAAGCTCGCGGCCGATCCCCGACGCCATCTGCTGATCGAAAAACTTCTCGACACCCAGCACCGGCGTGACGCTGGCTCCGTCCATGCTGGTGAATCCCAGTACGTTTGCCAGAAGCTTGCCCTTGGGATAGGTGCGCATGTAGCCTTCACGGAAAAACAGCGCGTCGAAATGATTGACCTGCGCCGCGTTTCTGAGTTCCGCCGCAAGTTCCAGAGGCACATTGTTGGCAATCGTCACGCCCCGCATTTTCCTGACTTTCAACGAACCGTCAGGATTCCTCACAGGCGAGCCGTTGCTGTCGAACACCTGCCTCTCCGGAGCAAGACGCTCGAACACGTCCTGATAGTCCATTGACAGTTTGCTCGACAGAAGGTACGACATCGCGCGCCGCTGCTGTAGCGACCTGACCAGCGAAGGATCGGCGCTGACACGCTCGCATGGCGCGTTGCCGACCAGAAGATTGCCTGAGACATCGAAAATTTCGCCTCGCTTGCCGGAAGTCACCCGCACCGAGGTATACTGTCTGCGAGCCTTGTCATACATCCTGTCGTAGTTCACTACCTGCACGAAGTACAGCCGCACCGCCAGCAGCACGGCGATCGGCAGAGTCAGCACGGCAATAAACCGCATTCGGAACCTGATGCTATCGTTGCAGCTCAGCACCGCCGTCCCTCGCGGTCAAAACTGCGGCTGCTGACGAACCGCAAACACCGTCCGGCGCGGCATGCGCGTCTCAGCGCCTCTGGAGGCAATGCGCAGATCCGGATTGACCGGCTGTGCGACAATCGCCAGCCTTCTCACCTGCTGCGGATCCGCAGGACGCAAGCCAAGCGAAAACCGGGCGATCGCCTGACGAATGTGCGGCCATGCGCACAGCTGTTCACGCCGGATGCGCAGATTGTCAATTTCACGATCCAATCCGTGCATGTCGGTCTTCACCCTCTGGATTTCACGATCGGTCTCGGCAATCTTCTGATTCAGATATATGTAGCCGTTGGCAAGGACTCCGAACATCACCAGTATTACGGCAAACTGAAACACCAATGTCAGCTTGCGCACGGAAGAATCCCCTCTCCTGCGTCTAGGCGCGGATCCGCAAACCTTTTCACTTTGAATGTTCATGCATTCCGGCTCCCGCTGAAAAAAAAACACACTATCGACGCCCGCGCTTTCCGTGCGGATTCACAACTTCTCAGCAGCCCTCAGTCTGGCACACGACGATCTGCCGTTTTCACTCACTTCATCAGCCTGAGGCGTCACCGCCTTGGCGGTGATGATCCTCCATTCCCGCTTTTTTCCGCATATGCATACCGGCAATCCTGGAGGACAAACACAACTGGACGCTCCGCGGCGGAAAAAACGTTTGACAATACGGTCTTCCAGAGAATGAAAACTTATCACCGCCAGGACACCCCCGCGGCGCAGAATTTCTCCGGCTGCGGCCAGAGCTCCCTCCAGCTCTCCCAATTCATCATTCACGGCAATCCGTACCGCCTGGAACGCCAGCGTCGGCGCTGGCGGCATCCCCGGACGCACCCGTCTGAGCACCTGATCACAGACATCCGCCAGATCCTTCGTGGTCGCGAACGGCCGTTCCGTCCTCCTGTTCACCACGGCACGGGCCAGACGGCGCGCGGAATCAATCTCTCCGTATTCCCGAAAAATCCGTTCCAGTTCCTGCTCAGTGCCGTTATTCAGAAGACGGCTGGCAGTCAGCCGGCTGCGCTGATCCATGCGCATATCCAGCGGTCCGTCCATCCGCCACGAAAATCCCCTCGCGGCGTCGTCGAGCTGCGGAGATGAAACCCCTATGTCCAGCAGCACCGCGTCCGCCGTCTCCCACCCGTGAGATCGGGCTACCTCCGCCATCCTTGAGAAATTTTCCCTGACCAGTGTCACTCTGCCGTCGGCGAAAGACAGATTCCTTTCGGCTCTTGCAAGCGCGTCTCCGTCCCTGTCTATGCCAAGAACTTGCAGACACGGGTTTTCACGTAACAGAAACGCGCTGTGTCCGCCGTTGCCGACCGTGCCGTCAATCAGCCGCGCCGGACGCGATCCGAACGAGAGCAGGCGCGCCGTCTCCCTGAGCAGAACCGGACGATGCACGAAATCGACCATCGACGGACTCATCCCTTCCCGGTGATTCCGTCCAGCAATACGGCGAGTTCCCCGCCCTCTTCACTCACTTTCTGCATCTCATCCAGCTGCCGCGCCAAATCATCCGCAGTGGGTTCACGCCATTTTCCCGGTGCGCACAGCATGATATAACTCAAGGATCCCACCAGTTTCAGTTGCCCCGACACGCCTATCGACTCCAGCATTCTCCTCTCGAACGCCATGCGTCCCTGCCGGTCGCAGCGGCACTGCCGGGACTGCGAACCGATGATCGAAAACGCTCTCTGAAGTTTCGGGTTCGCGATGGCCTGCTTTCTCAATCTGGCGACAAACTCCCTGAACATTCCCAGCGGAAGCAGCGCCAGCGCGTTTTCCCTCATCGGCATGAGAACGAACGCGCCGCCGTCATCCGCCCTGCGCCATTCGCTGGGCAGCGTCACACGGCATTGAGCGTCCAACGCATGCTCGTACTCGCCGAAGTACAACGGCTCGTCGCGAAGCGTTTCGTCAGCAGCTGCCATCACTACTTCCTATTTATCCCTATTCACTCCTTTTCACTCCTAATTCTACCATGATTTTTCATCCATTGCAAATTTTTAGCGAAAAAAAACGTATTTTTCCCTGTTTCCTGTTGTCGGACGAAAAAACGGATCTCCTCCATGCGGATTGCGGACAACCGGAATTGAACCTGTCTGCGGCACGGAGAAGAAATTCTCTACCGCCCTGGACAAACCGTCCCCGCCGGGACGAATCGATTTGCCGCGCTTTGCTTCTGAAAGCGGGAATTATCGCCAGACGACGAGATGTGTCGGTGACACGGCAACGTCACGACATCACGGGGGCGCCGTGGCCGGATCCCCGGCATCCGGCCGCACTTGTCATAAATTCAGATCCGTTTCAGCAAACAGCTGCAATCGCGCCGGAACTCATGCTCCGCAGTTCCTGACACAACGCCATACCGATTCATGACAGCCCGCCAATCTCCAGAAAATGGCAAAGGCGAACCGGAAATCCGGTCCGCCTTTGCAGGACGCACTGCCTTCGCCTAATGAACGGCAATGCACTTTCCTCTTAAATGATTTCTCCGAGTTTTTTGTAAAACTCCATCCGCCGGTGAGCATCCGCCTCGGCACGCTGGTAGATCGCGTCCGCCTCGCCGGGTGCGGTTTTCTGCAATGCCGCATAACGGCGTTCGCTTCGGATGAAATCCTGATAACTGGCGGTCGCCTCCTTGGTCTCCCACATGAACGGCTTCTCGGCCGCCGGGTTGTAACGATAGAGCGGCCAGTACCCTGCCTCCACCGCGCGCTTGGCCTCCGCCTGACTCATCCGCATATCACCTTTGATGCCGTGCGCGATGCACGGTGCGTAAGCCAGAATTATGGACGGCCCTCTGTAGGCTTCGGCCTCGCGAACCGCCTGCAGTGTCTGCTGCCGGTTTGCTCCCATGCACACCGACGCTACATAGACGTTGCCGTAGCTCATGCACATGAAGCCCAAATTTTTCTTGGTGAGACGCTTCCCGGAGTTGGCGAAGAGCGCCACCGCGCCGATCGGGGTCGATTTCGACGCCTGCCCGCCGGTGTTGGAGTAGACTTCCGTGTCGAGCACCAGGATATTGACGTTCCGGTTCTGCGCAACCACATGATCCAACCCGCCGTATCCGATGTCGTACGCCCACCCATCTCCGCCTAAAATCCATACCGACTTGTCTACGAAGTAATCCTTGAGCTCCAGTATCTTGCTCAGAACATCACGTAGCTCACCCTGCGTCCCGGAGACGGCGTCAGGAAGCAGCGCACCGATCTCGTTCTGAACGGCGATGGCCTCGCCGTCGACCCGATCCCAACTGGCGAGAGCGGTTTCAAGCAGCCGCTTCATCCGGTCACAGCAGACTCCGATCCCCAGTGCCCGCTCCACGTTGGTTTTCAGCTGCTGACGATTGTTGTCAACCGCCAGACGCATGCCGTAGCCGTATTCCGCATTGTCCTCGAAAAGCGAGTTCGCCCACGCCGGTCCGCGTCCCTCCTTGTCTTTGCAGTACGGCAGCGACGGAAACGATCCTCCGTAAATCGAGGAGCATCCGGTGGCATTCGCCACTATCATGCGGTTGCCGAAAAGCTGGGACACCAGCTTGACATACGGAGTCTCGCCGCAGCCCGCACAGGCTCCGGAGAATTCGAAATAAGGTTTCAGGAATTGAGATCCTTTCACGGTCGCCGCGGAGACGCCTCCGAGTTCGTTGTCCGGAAGCGACTCGAAGAAATCGACATTGGCGTTCTGTCCGGCCGCACGCTCAGCCTCTATCGCGCTGAAAGAAAGCGCTTTCTCCTTGGCAGGGCAGGTCTCCACACACACTCCGCATCCGGTGCAGTCCTCGATGTACACCTGCATCCGGTACTGCAGATCCGGCGTCTTTACGCCTTTCGCGGCTACGGTCGTAAACGACGACGGTCTGCCGGCCAAATCGGAGGAGGACATGAGTTTGGCGCGGATCGCCGCATGCGGACAGGCCATCACGCACTGATTACACTGCAGACATTTGCTCGCATCCCACGCCGGCACCTTGGGCGCGATGCCCCGCTTCTCGAAACGGGACGTTGCCGTCGGCATCGAACCGTCAATAGACATGGCCGACACCGGAATGGAATCCCCGCGCAGTTCGACAATCGGCTTGAGCAGCGTGGTGTTGAAGACATCGCCGTTGTCGTACGCCATCTTCGGAGCCACGTAGGATTCGGTGATTGCGCCCGGCACGCTCACTTCGTAGAGTCCGGAGAGGGCGTGGTCCACGCACTTGATGTTCTGATCGACGATTTCCTTGCCTTTCTTGGCGAATTTCTTCTCTATCGCCCCTTTGATGTATCCGATGGCTTCATCCGCCGGAATAATTGCCGCCAGCTTGAAGAAGCATGTCTGCATGATCGTGGAGATATATTTGGGACTTCCGACTTCCAGCGCGATCTTCAGCGCGTCGATGGCATACACCCTTATCTTCTTGGCGATTATGGTCTCCTGCATGCCTCGCGTGAAACTGGCGAAAACCTTGTCCGGAGCGACAGCGGTGTTGATCAGAAAAACGCCTCCCTCCTTGATGCCGGCCAGCATGTCAAAGCGGCCGACATAGGCCGGATTGTGACAGGCCACGAAATTCGGCGCGGTGATGAGATACGGCGACTTGATCGGCGTGTCGCCGAAGCGCAGATGTGAAACGGTCACGCCGCCGGACTTCTTGGAATCGTAGGAGAAATACGCCTGCACGTATTTGTCCGTATGATCGCCGATGATCTTGATCGAATTCTTGTTGGAGCCCACCGTCCCGTCGGAACCAAGCCCCCAGAACATGCAGGCTGTTGTTCCGGCCGGCTCGGTCACGATCACCTCGTCAACCGGTAGAGACAGGTGCGACACGTCGTCGTTGATGCCGACGGTGAAGTTATGAGTGCACTTGCCGGCCAGATGTTTGTATACCGCCAGCACCATCGACGGAGTGAACTCCTTGCTGGCAAGTCCGTAACGTCCGCCGACAACCTTGACCGGCGTGTTGGCGAATGCAGCCTGGACATCCAGGAACAAGGGCTCTCCCTGCGACCCCGGTTCCTTGCAGCGGTCAATCACCGCCACAGTCTTGACCGTCTTGGGCAGAGCTCTCACCAGAGCGGACGCGTCGAAAGGCCGGTAGAGACGCACCTTGATCAGGCCGAGCTTCTCTCCTCTCCGGTTCAGATAATCGATCGTCTCCTCTATCGTCTCGCAGCCGGATCCCATCGCCACGATCACCCGATCGGCGTCGGCGGCGCCGACGTAATCGAACAGGTGGTACTGGCGTCCGGTCAGACGCGCCAACGCGTCCATGTACTTCTGAACCACCGCCGGCAAACCGCCGTAGATGTTGTTGGTGGTCTCCCTCCCCTGGAAGTAGACGTCAGGGTTCTGCGCCGCCATCTTGGCATACGGCGCCTCCGGACGCAACGCCCTGCCGCGGAAACGCTCGACAAACTTCATGTCAAGCATGGATTTCATGTCGGCGTAATCCAGCAGCTCGACCTTCTGGATTTCATGAGAGGTGCGGAAGCCGTCGAAAAACGCCAGGAACGGCACCTGGCTCTCGAGCGTCGAGAGATGCGCCACCAGCGCCAGATCGTGAGTTTCCTGAATCGAGGCTGCGGATGTCATCGCAAAACCGGTGGCGCGGCAGCTCATCACGTCGGAATGATCGCCGAAAATCGAAAGCGACTGAGCGGCGAGCGCGCGTGCGGACACGTGGAAGACGGTCGGCAGCATCTCCCCGGCGATTTTATACATGTTCGGAATCATCAGCAGCAGACCCTGCGACGCGGTGAACGTCGTCGTCAGAGCTCCGGCGCTCAAGGAACCATGCACCGCGCCGGCGGCGCCGGCCTCCGACTGCATCTCCGACACCGCCACCTCCTCGCCGAACATGTTCTTCTGCCCCTGACTGGCCCAGATGTCGGCGTACTCCCCCATTGTCGACGACGGCGTGATCGGATAAATCGCCGCAACCTCGCTGAAAGCATATGCGACATATGCCGCGGCGTAATTGCCATCAACAGTCTGCATTCTCTTCCCCATTTCTTTCTCCAAGTTTGTGAATTGTTATCGCAGGATGCGCCCGACGGACATGCTCAGGCTCACCGGATTCACACTTCAGAACCAATATGTCCACGGCGCCGATGTGCCGCGCCCCCGCAGCCCGCGGACACACGCGGAGTCCGCCCCCCCCCCGCAGGTGAAATGAAACATCGAAATCAAGCGGCGGAATCAGACGAAGATCAGCGATCTGGAACAAAACAAAAAAAAGCACGAATGGGAGCCGCCATTCGTCCTTTCACGCCGCATCCTCGATGATCCGCATCGGAACCGTCACGCTTTCTGAAAGTTTCCGGTGCGGATGCAGGATGTGCACAGCTTCACCGTCTTGACCGTGCCACTCTCGTTTATCTTCACGGACTGCAGGTTCGGCTCGAACGTCCGCTTCACATTCTTCACCACATGCATGCCGATCCCCCCCGCCTTCTTGGCCAGACCTTTGCGGGTGATGCAGCCTCCGACCACTTTGCTCTTGCCGCAAAGATGACAAACATTGCTCATTTTCTTCACTCTCCTCCGATCGGGACGGAACCGTCCGACTCGTTTCGCTTAGAAACTCCGCGCCACGCTGCGGAAAAATGCTCCGCGGCTCGCTAATCAATAGTGGGTTGACTGGGATTCGAACCCAGGACCACCGCCTTAAAAGGGCGATGCTCTGCCGACTGAGCTATCAACCCATCAGGAAACACCTCTGCGGTAACGCACGCTTAATTTACCCCGTCAAGATGAAAAGTCAATCGGAAAAAAACTTTTTGCCTCTTTCCAGCCGCCCACACGCCCTCCCGGCCGTGCCTGGCACGGATTCGCCCGCTTGCGGGCAACAACTCCGATTCCGCCGCACTTGCTCCCCCCATCGCCGCCGTGGAACCACCGCCGGAAAATCATGCCGCTCCGCCACGATTCTTCTGAAACAGTCCTCCCGTCCATTCCTTCTCGCTGCAGCGGCGGATCTCAACAAATCCGAGCCGGACAAAGGCATCCGATATCGACTGGAACTCGGCATTAAGAATGCCGGCCAGAGCGAGAAATTTCCCCGGACTAACCCAGGACGCGATGTTCGATCTGCACGCGGTCAGCACATTTCCCAGAATGTTGGCGACAACAAGGTCGTAGCCGCCGCTCCGACCGCAGTAGCTGGCGGCGTCGGCCAGCTCCGGCGTCAGAAAGTCCGCGGCGATGCCGTTCCGGCTGAGGTTCTCGCCCGCGACGCGCACTGCGTCAGGATCGTTGTCGAAAGCGTCGATCGGACTGAATCCCAGTTTCGCTCCGGCTATGGACAGGATTCCGGATCCGCAGCCGGCATCCAGCAGCGAACTGGCCGCACCCTCCCCGGACAGACGGTCTATCATGCGCAAACAAAATGCCGTGGTCGCGTGCTGACCGGTTCCGAAAACTATGCCCGGATCGATCTCAACCACCACATCCCGCGCTGAGGGAATGTAGTCCAGCCAGCCCGGCTTGATCACCAGGCGATCGGAGACATGCAGTATCGGGAAGAATTTTTTCCAGCTTTCAGACCAGTCCTCCCTTTTCATTTCGAACCTGATCGGATCACCGAGGCACACCCCCAGAGCTCGCCACTGGAGGACAATTTTCCTGAGTCTGTCAAAGACGGCCGCTCCCGTCTCCGAATCGGAGGAGTAGACAGTGTGCCACACAGTCTGTTCCTCAAGATTCTCCCACGTGCTGACATTCAGTCCCAGCGCATTCAGCAGTTCCGACGCGGCGCCTGGGTCTCCAGACTCGTCACGCATCCGGCAGCAGTATAGCAAATCATCGGCCATGCTCGCAGAATTCCTTTCATTCGCCGCTGAACCTTGACGTTCCGCGGATGCAGCTTTTTTCTCGAGGTTTCGCGTTGCGGTCACAGCTGAATATAGCGGCGATTCTCCCCCTTTTAAAGCGTCCGAGTTTTAAATGAGCGATATCTGTGCTATATTCCCGCCGTTTGGGGCGCGGTCCTGCGCTCGCCTCTGACGAATTTTTCACATCCCTAAATCTGGTAAGTTGGTGACGAATATGAATTCCTCGCCGGAAACCGTCGTCGTGCTCGACTTCGGATCACAGTACAGTCAGCTGATTGCGAGACGCATCCGCGAATGCAGCATCTACAGCAGAATACTCCCCTGCAATGCATCCGTTGAAAGGGTTCGGGCTGAAAACCCGCGCGGCATAATCCTCTCCGGCGGACCCGCCAGCGTCTACGACGCCGGAGCGCCGCAGTGCGACCCCGAGATATTCTCCATGAATGTGCCGATGCTCGGCATCTGCTACGGACTTCAGCTCATCGTGCATATGCTGGGAGGGCGCGTCGAACCGGGAACGTCGAGAGAGTATGGCAAGGCGGTGCTGAAAATTCGGCGTCCCTCGGAATTGTTTGCCGGACTCCCGGAGGAAATGCAGGTCTGGATGTCGCACGGCGACAAGGTGTCCGCTCCGCCTGAGGGCGAAATGAACGTGCTGGCATCGACGGACAACACGGAATATTGCGCAGTGGAGCTGCCGCAGCGGAGAATATTCGGCATTCAATTCCATCCGGAGGTGGTTCATACCCCGCTAGGCGGAAGGATCATCCGGAATTTCTGCCGTGACATCTGCGGCTGTCGCGGCGACTGGACCATGCAGTCGTTCATCGACCGATCCACGACGGAAATCCGGGAGAAAGTCGGAAAATCGCACGTGATTCTCGGTCTTTCCGGCGGAGTGGATTCATCCGTGGCTGCTGCTCTGATCCACCGGGCGGTCGGAGATCAGCTGCACTGCATCTTTGTCGACAACGGACTGCTGCGCAAGCACGAGGCGGAAAAAGTGCGGCGGCTTTTCGGCGGAGCATTTAAAATGAAGCTCAACTGCGTGGACGCGTCCGACCGCTTCATGTGCGAGCTCGCCGGCATCGACGATCCTGAAACCAAGCGCAAGATCATCGGCAGGGAATTTGTGCAGGTCTTTGACCGTGCGGCGGCGGAAGTGGGAGACGCCGAATTCCTGGCGCAGGGTACGACCTACCCGGACGTCATCGAAAGCGTTCCCATCAACGGCAATCCGTCGGCGCTGATCAAGAGCCACCACAACGTCGGCGGTCTGCCGGGAAACATGAAGTTCAAACTGCTTGAACCGCTCGCCCGCCTGTTCAAGGACGAGGTGAGAGAGGTAGGAAGGCAGCTCGGACTGCCGGAGGATGTGGTCATGCGACAGCCGTTTCCGGGACCCGGTCTGGCGGTGCGGCATCTTGGCGCGGTGTCGATGCGCACGCTGAACATCCTGAGGGATGCCGACGAGATTGTGGTGGACGAAATCAAAGCCGCAGGGCTGTATCACCGGATATGGCAGACTTTCGCCGTGTTCCTGCCGATACGGACAGTGGGGGTGATGGGCGACAACCGCACATACGACTACGTCATCGCCATACGCTCGGTGGACAGCTCGGACGGCATGACCGCGGACTGGGTGGAGCTGCCGTACCAGCTTCTCAAGAAAATCTCCAACCGGATCATCAACGAGGTGCGCGGCGTCAACAGGGTGGTTTACGACATCACATCGAAACCCCCCGGAACAATCGAATGGGAGTGAGCCCCCGTGACGCGGAGGTGCTGCGGCAATGATTATTATTTCCGGACTGGCGAGAGGAATTCGCATTGAAACGCCGCCAGGTTTGACGGTGCGACCGACCGCCGGCCGTTCGCGCAAGGCGCTGTTCGACAGCATTGGACGGTTCGACGATGCGTCCGTGGTCGATCTGTTCGCGGGATCCGGCGCACTGGGGCTGGAGGCCGCGAGCAGAGGCGCCTCGTCTGTGACGCTGGTTGAGAACGACCATCGCTGCTGCCGGGTAATCGGCCGCAATGTCGAGGCGGTTCTGAAGACAGGTGTCGCGGCAGACATAAGGTTGGTAGAGGCGGCGGCTCCCGCAGTGTATTCATGGGAGTCGATCAAGCCGGATGTGATATTCGCCGATCCTCCCTACCCCGAGTCTCTGCGACATTGGCAGACACTGCTGCGTGACGAGTCTTTCCGCCGCGCCGCCTCGGGATCGCTGCTGATCTGGGAAATACCCGGAAATCCGGGATCGCTCGGACCATTCCTAGCTGACAATCGCATGGAGAACTGGCGCATCCGCCGGTTCGGCGGGACGGATTTCTTGATCGGTCGGTTGCCGGAGGATCCCGATGTACAGAGTTAAATCCGGAAACTGGGTTTGGCGCTGGCGCAGCCCCGGCGACTGGGAAAAGCTCGGACCGCATCCGGAGCAGAAAACGGCGGATGCGGAGATTGTCAAAATCAATCCCGTTCGCAGCGTGTTCCGGCGCAACGGATATTTCCTCAAGCTGGAAAACCCCGACACCGGAAATCCGGCAGCTTTTGCTCGGGCGGTGCTTTTCCCGCGGGCACGGCGGGAGTTTCACAGCGCTGCGGCGCTGGAACATGCGGAAGTTCCGGTGATATGTCCCGCCGGATACGGGCAGGCCATGACCAGTTCCATGCTGGTCACGCGCGAAACTTCCGGCGCTGTTGCGGTCAATTCGTGGTATCAGAAACGCTTTGTCCGCGGCGGCGCAGACCCTAGCGGATTTCTTCATCTCTGGGCCGGATTCATGAAAAAACTGCTGATGTCCGGTTTTTACCACCCCGACTTTCATGGCGGCAATCTGCTCTATCTGCCGGAAAAACGGAATTTCGTTCTGGTTGATGTCTACGGCGTGCGGCGCCGTCGTTTCTTTCAAACCGCCGGACGACGGCGCATGATTATGGCGGCGCGTGAATTCCGGGAAATTCTGAATCGGGAGCAGCTGGTGGAACTGCTCCGGTCATGCGGAGCTTCGGACTGTTGTCGTGAAGATGCTGAAAAAATGCATGCAGGAATGTTGCGCTACGCCGCCGGACGCACACGCAGGGAGATGCCGCGCCGCTTGCGCCAGTTCTTCTCAAATTACGCCAAATACGTAAAAGCGGAGAACATCGGTGAACGCCGGCTATGGATGACACTGGACGCCGCAGGCGATCCTCTGGCGGAGCCGGGCGAACTTGACAGCGGAAGATATGAGACAATATCCGGTGAAAGCGAAACGCTGCAGCAGCTGCGGCGGATGGACTTTGAACTGTCGCTGCACCTCGTGCCGCATCCCAAAATTGTGGCGTGGGACGAGACGTATCATCGGATTTACCGAGAGCGCACCGGACGACCTGTGAATGAACACTGCGGCGGATATCTCCGTGAACGCCTGTCCGCAGCCGGCTTCAATCCGGACGAATTCCTGACGGTCGGCGACAGGTTCGGCCGGCCTGCGGTGGCGGTGAAAGAAATCCGCTGACATTCCGACCGAGTCCCGTCATGGAGGCGGCCGACTATCAGTCTGCACCATCTCCGAAAGAACCGCGCTGGTCTGTCAAGGTATGAATCGTCCACTCGGATCGGCCGCTGTCAGTCCCGTCGGGTTGTCTCGCCGACCGGACCTACGTCACAATCTCAGGATGCCCGGCAGAAGGATCAGCAGGGAGGCCGCCAGCAGCATTCCGGCAGGCATGATCGGCAGCAGAACAGCGGCGGCCAGACACCCTGCAGCAAAGGCCGTTTCCGAAGACCTAGCACCTCCCGCCGGATCGCCTTCCGCAGCGAAATCGTACACCCTCGCAGCCGCAAAAAGCAGCCATGCCGCCATCCAGACAACGCCCGGCGGATCCGTGCTCAGAATCAGCCATATCGCACATACCGCGGCGGCGGAGCACAGTGTCTTGCGGCTGCGCGTTCCGGCGCCGGCGGTGGCCGGCAGAGCCGCCGCCGCAAGCGCGGCAATCGCATTCCCGTCAAAACCGTCGGTCAGGCAGTAAGCCGACAGAGCTTCGGCCACACCGGCGACAAGCCAAATCCAGCTCATCCCGTTTTCAGCCAGGAAGAGAAGACGCGGCAGACGCAGATAGCGGCCGCAGACGAGGCGGACCGCGAGATAACATATTGCAATCACTGGAAGAACCCATTCCCGCTTGAGCAACCCCAACCGTCCCCCCGCGCATCGCACCGTCGTATTCTCCTGAGACGGTTCCGGCGGTTCCGAAGCCAGACAATGACCGTACAGCACCGGCAGGATTCCGGGCGGCAAAAACTCCTGACCGCTCGGCGTGAGCTCCTCGAGTCTCCGATCCAACGCCGCCAGATCCCCGCACAGGAGTCCCGGCTCGTCAGCGGCGGCCGTGTAACGTCCGTATGATCCCGGCAGCGGCATGCGATAACGACAGGGCGGCTCCGGTCCTCCGGACGGAACAATCATCACACCGCCCGCGCTCAGACTGACACGGTGCAGCTCCAGAAGCTTACGCTCCTTCGCCAGCTCGCTGACTTTCGGATATTCCGACACGAAAATCAAGTCGTAGCCGTTACGACCGCCGGACAAGACAAACGCGCGGGCGCCTCGTCCGATTCTGCAGTGAACATCGCGGACGAACGGGAATTTCTGCCAGTACAGCGGTATTGCCGACGGCATGGTGCCGATGAACAGCATCCTCAGTCCAGAACGCCCAGGCTGAAGCGCCGAGGTCAGAGCCGTGGGCACATGACGGTAGAAGAGCTCCTCGTCAACCTCCCGGATGGAAAGTTCCTCCCCGGACACTGCGCTGGTGAAGCAGGTCCATCCGAAAGGAGCCGCCGCCCGACTGCGAATCCGCTCGCAGACTGGAGGACGGTCGCCGACGGACCCGAACCGGAACACCAGCAGCAGCAGCGGCAGAGCCGAGGTGACGGCAATCATTCTGACCGGAAGACGTGAGGCGTGTAGACTCCGCCAGAGGAAGACCGTTGCGCACGGCAGCGTCATGCCGATGAAAACCATGGATGCCGTCATATCGGAAAGATACTCGCCGCCGGGAGACATGGCGGCAAGGACACAGCTGCCGAAAGCCACTGAGAAGACGCGCTTCCCGGCCGAACCGGCCAGCGGCTGCGGCAGAGCGCTGACCGCTCCGGCGGCGAACGCCGCGCCGATCAGCCTGGTTTCAGTCCTGCAGCAAAGGAGAATCGGGATCCATACGGCGGCACCTGCCCATCCGTCCAATCCGCGGCGGAACAGCAGCGCGCCGGCGAAAGCCGCCGCAGCGGCGAAAAACACCGCCACGTCCGGCTCCATGCCGGCGGCGCCCTGAGCCGCATTCCATCCGGCCGCCCAGCCGGGCATCAGAAAACAAAGCAGCAGCTTTACCAAATTGCCAGCTTCCCAGAATCACGCGCCGGAACTTCCCACGAACATTCGGATGCGTCCTGAAAACAGCGGGGAATGCCGCCCCCGGCGACACGAAAATTTTTGTTCCGCAAGAACAGCACCGGGCATAAAATAGTCCTCTTTCGTTGAAATTCCAGCCGACCTCATGGTCAGCCGCAGTTGAATTATGTCGTTTCAAGAGTACAGTAAGCGCGATCTGAGCCGATCGCGGATTTCCGCTCCGCGGCCTTGGTCGGAACATGAATCACTGCGGGGAATACAGAATGAACCACAAAGATTTCAAAGTAGAGATACTCGGCGAGTCGAAAATAAGGAGCCCCCTTCATTCGGCGGGATTCATTGCGGACGATTCCACCGTCGCCTATCCGAACGACGTCAAGGAGCTGCAGTCTTATGTCGAACGCGGCGAGACGATCCCAGCTTTCGAGCAGGCCGGACCCCGCAGCCGAATCTTTCACGATCCGTCATGGAGCAAGGCGGCGATTCTCACCGCCGGCGGACTCTGCCCGGGACTGAACGATGTGATAAAACTTCTCACACGCACTCTGCGCGTGCAGTACAAGGTGCCGATGGTGTACGGAATACGCTACGGATTCCGCGGTCTGATTCCGGATTACAAGCTCGAACCGATGATTCTGGACGAGGACAACGTCGACGACATCCACGAAAGCGGAGGTTCGGTTCTGAGTTCATCGCGCGGACGTCAGGACGAGGAGACCATGGTGGACACACTGGTGCGCATGAACATCAACCTGCTGTTCTGCATCGGGGGCGACGGGACGCTGCGCTGCGCCCACGACATCGTGCGCATCATACGAAGCCGCAGGCTGGCGATCAGCGTGGTCTGCATTCCCAAGACCATCGACAACGACATCGGATTCATCGACAAGTCTTTCGGCTTTGAGACCGCCATCTACGCCACGGAGCTGTTCGTCACCGCCGCTCATAACGAAGCGGAGGGCGCTTTTAACGGCGTCGGACTGATCAAGGTCATGGGACGCGACAGCGGCTTCATCGCCGCCAACGCGACGCTGGCGAACTCGCATATCAACTACTGCCTGGTTCCGGAAAAGCCTTTCACTCTGGACGGAGTCGGCCCGACGGCGCTGCTGCCTAATTTGGAGAAGCGTCTGCTGGAGCGCCGCCACGCGGTAATAATTGTGGCGGAGGGAGCCGGTCAGGAACTTTTTGCCAACCACAGCGAGCGAACGGACGCCTCCGGAAACGTGCTGCACGACGACATCGGCATTCTGCTCAAGGAGCGGATCATCGCCTATTTCAAGCAGAAGGACATGGAGATAAACCTGAAGTACTTCGATCCGTCATATACCATCCGCAGCGTGCCGGCGCGCGGAACCGATGCCGTCTTCTGCACCATGCTTGCTCAAAATGCGGTTCACGCGGCGATGTCGGGGCGCACCGACATGGTCGTGGGGCATTGGCATGACGCTTTCACTCACGTGCCGATTCCGCTGGCGACCAGACAGCGCAAGAAGATCGACCTGAAGAGCCAGCTCTGGACCTGCGTCAGCTCGACGGTAAGGTTATGAACGGGCTGCGCGCTCCGCTACTGGAAGTGTCGTCCGCAGTCGATGCCGTGATCGCCTCCGACGATTTCCCTGAAAGCGTGCGACCTGATTTTCTCGGCCGCGCGGTGCGTGACTATCCGTCCCGCGGCGGAAAACGTCTGCGGCCGGCGCTGCTGGCATGGAGCTGCGGCCTTCTCGGCGGCGACATATCCAAGGCGTGGCTTCCGGCGGCGGCGCTGGAGATATGGCACAACTGGACTCTGGTGCACGACGACATCATCGATCAGGATCCGCTACGGCGCGGCGTGCCCACGGAGCATCGCCGGCTGATAGGCACCGTGACGGCCGCTCCTTTCCGTGTTTCCGACCCCGAAGCCGAGCGGCAGGGGACGAATCTGGCCATGCTCTGCGGCGATCTGCAGCAGGTCTGGGCCAACCGCTTGCTGCTGCGGGCGCAGCGGCAGGGACTGCGTTCCGAGATAGTTCTGAGTGCGCTGAACCGGATGCAGGAACTGGGCGGCCGCGAACTGATAAGCGGGGAAGCCATGGATGTGACGCTTTCGATGATTCCAGTTCATGAAGTGGATATCGACGAAGTGCTGGCAATGTACCGTATGAAAACCGGCTCCCTGCTCCGCCTGGCCTCCGAACTCGGCGCAATGATTGCTCTTGACGATCCTGCGGCGGATCGTGATGAAACGCGGAGTCTCGGTGAATTTGCGGAATTGTGCGGCGTGGCCTTCCAGCTGCGCGACGACTATCTGGGAATCTTCGCGGACGATGCGGAGCTGGGTAAATCCGCCGCCAGTGATCTGAAGGAATGCAAACCGACCGTCCTGCTGCTTCGCACGCTGGCTCTGATCTCCCCCGAACTGCGTCCGGAATTGCTGTCATGCCTGCGCCTGTCCGACTACCCGCAGGATACCATGACACGAATCCGGAAATGGATGCGCGAGTGCGGCGCGGCGGACGACGTAACGGAACGGTGCCGGAGTTTGACCGGCCGCGCACGGAAAATTCTGCAACGCTTCCCGGCCGGCAGATACCGCGACTATCTGTCGGCGTTTGCGGAGTATTGCGGGATGTAGGCGTGTACGAAATTACGTCGCCGTTTCTTTTCTTTGTTCATGGCACAGGCGCATGGAAATCCTCGGATCGGCATTCGGAACGGCGAAAACCTGTTCCACGAGGAAGCCGCCCACGCCGTCCGCCGCAGACTGTGCTCCGGCGTGATCATGGAAAGACTTTCCCGCGCATCCACCGTCACAACCGGAAAGCCCCTCTTCCTGAGGAGAACTGTTCCGCGCTCATGCATTCATCTGTCCGGATCCGGACGGTTAACGCGGCATGCGCGTACCGGCCCGTTTCGTTCAGAATCCCGTGCGCGCACGCTGACGCAGCGCCATATCCATCAGGACCAGAGACACCATCGACTCCACCACCGGCACCAGACGCGGACACAGACAGGGATCGTGCCGGCCGCGTATTTCCAGCTCCACCGCATTCCCGGCAGCATCCGCGCTCAGCTGGCGTTTCGCGATCGACGGCGTGGGCTTCACCGCCATGCGGAAAATAATCTCCGACCCATTTGAGATGCCGCCGACGACACCCCCGGCATGATTGGTGGATGTCCCTCCGCCCGGCATGACGGCGTCGTTGTTCTCGCTGCCTCGCCGCGCAGCCACGGCAAAACCGTCGCCGAACTCGACGCCCTTGACTCCTCCGAGAGACAGCATAGCCTTGCCCAGCTCGGCGTCGAGTTTGTCAAACACCGGCTCTCCCCATCCTGCCGGAACACCGGAGATGCGGCACTCAACCAGTCCGCCGACGCTGTCGCCGTCCCGCATGGCCTCCCGCACCGCCTCCAGCATCGGGAGCACGGCATCCGGATCGGCGCAACGCATCATATTGCGCTCAATCTCCTCCGCAAGGAAACGCTTCGCGCGCACTCCGCCTGCGGCCAATGTATATGCCAAAATGTCCACTCCATACTGCTGCTTTAGCACGGCCTTGGCCACCGCGCCCGCCGCCACGCGCCCTGCCGTCTCCCTGCCGGATGAGCGACCTCCCCCGCGGTAATCGCGGATGCCGAACTTCGCAAAATAACCGAAATCGGCATGACCCGGGCGGAAAACATTCCGCAGGTTATCATAGTCTCGGCTGCGCACGTCGCGGTTGCGGATCAGCATCGCCAGAGGCGTGCCGGTGCTTTTCCCCTCAAAAACGCCCGACAGAAATTCGACCTCGTCAGTTTCCCGCCGGGCGGAGGACACCTGCGACTGCCCCGGGCGCCGCCGATCCAACTCTCTCTGCACCATCGACTCGGTCAGACAAACGCCCGGAACCATGCCGTCTATCACTACGCCGACAGCGGCTCCGTGGGACTCTCCGAAAGTTGTAATCCTGAAAATTTCGCCGTATGAATTATTCATCGATCCCCCAACGCCGCCACCAGACGCGCCGTCACCGTCTCCTCCGGCTCGTCGCCGTCAATATGAAGAATCAGATCCGCGCATCCTCTGTAAAACACAGCCCTCTCACGGTACAATGCGGCGAAACGCCGCCGCGGGTCTTCCTCCGCCGCCAGGTAAGGAGGCAACCCGCCCGCCTCCACCCGTCGGAACGCGGTGTCCACATCGATTTCCAAATAGATGCAGAAACCGAGTCGGCGCAGCACATCGCCGGACATGAAGCGGTTGACAGGCGCCCCTCCGCCAAGCGCGGTCACCTGCGGTGTTTGTCTGCCCTCCAGAGACGACGCATAAGCGGCAATCACGGAAGCTTCCATTTTACGGAAAAATTCTTCGCCGCGGACAAGATAAATCTCGCGGCAGGATGCCGCCGTGCCGAAACGCCCGCGATATTCACGCTCCAGAAGTTCGTCCGTATCCGCGAATGCGGCGGATCGGATTTCGGCGAGACGACGGCCGTGAGTGGTCTTTCCGCAGTGCTTCATGCCGCAGAGCACCAGATTGCGCTTGACGCTCATTTTTCCACATGCCGTCCCGGAAAAAACACCCAACCGCAGATTCACAGCACCGAATCCGGTCGCACAATCTGAGTGCCAACGCCTCTGTCCGTGAAAATCTCGAGCAGAAGCGTATGCCGCAGCCGCCCGTCTATCAGATGCACTTTGTTTATGCCGCCGCGCAGCGCCTCAACACAGCTTTCAATCTTCGGCAACATGCCGCCGGTCAGCACGCGCTCGTGAATCAGTCTCGGAATGTCTTCGGTGCTGATTGTGGGTATGACGGTGCTTTCGTCCTCGGGATCCCGCAAAACGCCCGGAACATCGCTGAGGAACACCAGTTTCCTCGCCCGCAGAGCCGCCGCGATCCGGCAGGCGGCCACGTCCGCATTGATGTTGTAAATCTGACCGTCGTCGCCGACGCCGAGCGGCGTTATCACCGGCGTGCGTCCGGACGCCAGAACCGCATCAATCGGGGCGGTGTCGACTCCTATGATTTCTCCGACATAACCGACGTCGTGCCTCTCTCCGGTGACCGGGTCGCGCGCCCATGTGCGCCTTGCCTTGAGCACCGTCTTGCCGGAGACGCCGGACAGTTTGCCTCCGCACGCGTTTCCAAGCTCCACAAGCTTCTCATTGACAGAGCGGTGCAAAACCTCGTCGACAACACGGATGGTCTTCTCGTCGGTGAAGCGCAGACCGTTGACAAACCTCACCTCAATCTGCCGACGCTTCAGCTCGGCGGAGATCGCCTTGCCGCCGCCGTGCACCACCACGGGGCGGAATCCGATGCACTCCATAAGCACGATGTCGCGCATGGTCAGCCGCACGAGACGTTCGTCCTCCATGGCGCTGCCGCCGAATTTGACGACTATGAGAGCGTTGCGGAACTTCTGGATATAGGGAAGCGCCTCCGCAAGCACCTCGGCCTTTTCAATGTAAGGCGTCATCATTTCAACCACCTGTCCGTTTCACACGCCCTGTCTTCTCCCGGCTCCACGATGCTGAATGTCATTGGCCGCCCGCGTCTGGCTTCCATCCGGAGGACGAATCACCGCCGCACCAGCATGGCTCCCCACGTAAGACCGCCGCCGAACGCCGTCAGAAGCAGGAAGTCGTTGTCGCGCACCTCTCCGCCTCTGGTGATTTCGTCCAGACAAATACCGATGGATGCGGCCGACGTGTTGCCGCAGCGTTCAATGTTGCGGTACACCCGTTCCGCAGGAACCTCCAGACGCTGGGAAATGGCGCTGATGATCCGCGAATTTGCCTGATGAGGAATAACCCAGCGGATCCCCGAAGCGTCCACCTGCGCCGTGCTCAGCACCTTGCGGCAGGCGCCGACCATGCCGTTGACAGCCAGTTTGAAAACATCCTTTCCCTCCATATGGATCGTGTGCTCGTGCGACCTGACAGTCTCCTCCGAAGCCGGATGCCGGCTGCCGCCGGCGGGCATGATGAGTATGTCGGCATAGTTGCCGTCCGCATGCAGATCCGAGGCGACCATGAAGTCCGGAGAATCGGAACCGTCATTGACCAGCACCACGGCTCCGGCGCCGTCGCCGAAAAGCACGCACGTGCTGCGATCCTCCCAGTTGACGATGGAGGACAGCTTCTCGGCGCCCGCCACCAGAACTTTCCGGTATTTGCCGGGATTGACTTTCATCAGGGAGTACGCAGTTTCAAGAGAGTAGAGCAGGCCCGAACAGGCCGCCACCAGATCGAAACAGAGAGCCCCGCCGGCGCCGAGCCGCCGCTGCAGCATGCATCCGGTGCTGGGGAAGACATGATCCGGAGTGATCGTCGCCACAACTATCGCGTCAAGCTCGCCGCCACCGACGCCGGCCATCCCCAAGGCCCGTTCGGACGCGATCACCGCCAAATCCGAAGTCGCCTGATCGGGAGCGGCCAAGTGCCGCTCGCAAATGCCGGTCCGAGTGCGGATCCACTCGTCGCTTGTGTCGACCATCGCCTCCAAGTCAAAGTTGGTCAGAATTTTTTCCGGAAGATATGAACCGGTTCCCTTGATCCTGATACCCATGCGTCCTCCTTGCCGCGCCGCCGGACTTGAACAGCGTCTCCAGTTCTCCGGTGGTGCTGCCGGTCTCATTGATGCGGGACACTATCTGCTCGTTCAAGCCGAATTCCACACATTCTCCGGCCACCCGGATCGCGTTGCGCACGGCTCGCGGACTGGATGCGCCGTGTCCGATGATGCATATGCCGTTGATGCCGAGCAAAGGCGCACCGCCGATGCTCTCCGCATCGCCGAACGCCTTCAACTCGCGGAAAGCGTTTTTCACCAGCGACGCGTTGAACATGCGCCACGCATTCTTCGTGAAAACGCTCTTCATCCAGAACATGGTCGCGCGGGCCAGCCCCTCGCACCCCTTCAGGAAAACATTTCCCGTGAAACCGTCGCAGACCAGCACGTCGGCCGCCCGTTCGAAGATGGCGTCGGCCTCCACATTGCCGACAAAGTTCGGCAGACGGTCGTCCATCAGCGGGAACGTGTTTTTAGTGAGCTCATTGCCTTTGACGTCCTCGCCTCCGACGCTGATCAGGCCGATGCGCGGGTTGTCGATCTTGAACAGATAACGGGCATACACCTCGCCCATCGCGGCGAACTGCATCAGATTGACTTCGCTGCAGTCCGTGTTAGCCCCCGCGTCCACGAGAATGAAACGCCCGCGCTGCGTCGGCATGCTTGCGGCCAGCGCCGGACGATCCACGCCCGGCAGAGTCCGCAACAGCACCTTGGTGGCAGCCACGGCGGCGCCGGTATGTCCGGCGCTGACCATTGCGTCGACCTGCCTGTTCCTCAACAGCCGTGCGCATTCCGTTATCGAACTGTGCTTTTTCCCCCGCACCGACGCCGACGAAAGCTCCCGCATCTCCACGACGTTCTCAGCGTGAACGACGTCGAGACGCGGATGGCCGGTCAAACCATATTTCTGCAGATAGAAGCGCAGCTTCGCGCTATGTCCCACCAATACGATTTCATAATCCGTAAAATCGCGAAGCGCGGCAACCACCCCCTCGACAACTGCCCCGGGAGCATAATCTCCGCCCATGGCGTCGACGGCGATTTTCATGATCGTTCCGCAGAAACCCGTACCGCCGGTGCTAGTCGGCGACGGTGATCACCTGTTTGCCGTCGTATTTGCCGCAGGACGGACAAACCCTGTGCGGCGCCACCGGCGCGGCGCACTTGGGGCAGAAAGAAGCCTGAACTCCATCATAACGGTTGGCCGCCTTGCGCTGGCGCTTCTTCATTCTTGACTGTTTTCTCTTCGGTACCGCCATTCTCGACATGCTCCTTGAATTTTCGCGGGAAATCATCTTTCCCCGGGACAATTGTCTGAAAACCGCCGGCGCTGCGGCTTTGCATTTCCGATCACCCATGGAATGCGGAGAACACGACTCCGAAACTCCGGCCGACCGCGCCGAACGTCCGACGCGGGTTGAATATAGCATCACAGCCAGAACAATTCAAGCTGAGAACAGCTACATCCCCCCGCCGCGGCGACACGGCAATCATGAGGCGGACTCCGTCGGACACGACACGATGCGGAAAACTGCGAAAGAGGGGAACCGCCCCTCGTCCGCACCCTCCCCTCCGATGCGCTCGACGGCAAAACACACTGCGGGACATGAACCGCCGAATCGGACATGGATTTTTTCAGTCGGTGAACGGGATGCTGATCTTCTCCACCGGCACCGTCAGTCCCGATGCCAGCATCTGGGCCAGCTCCCTGGCCAGCTGTTCGCAGGGGCGGCCACGGAGAACATCCAGATTGCGTTCCACAAAGTCGGCCATGTCCGGAAGCGACAGATAAACCGGCAGAGGCGCGGCGGATCCGCAGACCGAATCCGCAAAAAGACGTTGCGTCACCTCCCTGCAGTGCTCCAGATGACGCCCAAGATCGAACAGACGCGGCGCCAGCGCCAGCTCCGTGAGCGGCGCACTGATCCCGTCGCCGCATCCGCGACGGTTCAGAAAACAGAAAAACCGCACGCTTGGCAAAATCCGGCTAACGCCGTGCAGCCGGATTACTCCGTCATTCACAAGCCTGCCGGTTTCCGGAGAAAGAGCTGAGGCAATCTCCGCGCTTGACACTAGGTAATATTCGTCGACGGAACACCGCCCCGACTCCCGCCGTGATTTCACCGTTCCGTCCTCGTCCGCCGCCGGCGGCTGGAACGGCGGCGCACTGTCGAACATCGTCGCCGCTTCCTCAAAATGTCGCGCAAGCTCCACAATAAGCCCCGGCATGGCCCTCTCTATCCGCAGCCGCTGCAGCGCAGTCCTCACACGATCGGACAGATTCTGCAGATGGGTTTCCGTACCGGCGAAGTAACGGCGCAGCACCTCGGCGACATCCTCTCCGCGGCGGCATGATACCGCATCAGCACACCGCACCGCTCCGGAATCGCCGCTGCGGCGGAACATGGACGCGACGTCGCTCAGTCCGGTGTCCTCCAGTATGCGGAGCACCGCCGAACGCAATTCCTCCGCGGCGAAAACAAGATTCCGCCGTCCGCTGTGAACGAACGCATATTCCACCGCCAGAGCAATGTCGGAGGCAAGATAGCATATTTCCTGCAATCCGGCGTCGAGAAAGCATCGCATCAGCACGTTCTGAAGCTCGGACGGATCAAAATTCGTGCGCTCTCCGGCGGTGTCCTGCAACACAATGATCCGATCGTCAGGAGGCATATTCAAATCTCCGCAGGACGCAGGGAAGCGCATCCGCCCGTCCGCAGCCCGGTCTCGCCGGTCCGACGCGTCACGGCGGAGTTTTCAACGCAGCGAACGTATTTCCTCGATGAATTCATCCACATCCTTGAATTTTCGGTACACTGACGCGAAACGGACGTATGCGACCTGATCCAGCGCCCTCAGCGCTGTCATCACCCGCGCGCCGATCTCCGCGCTGGAGATTTCCTTGTCGAAATCACGCAGGATTGCCGCGGTGAGATCGGCCACCATGCGGTCCAGCTCAACAGGGCTCACCGGACGTTTGTAGCATGCGTTCTGAATGCCGTTGCGAAGCTTCTGCGGGTCAAAATCCTCCCGCACCAGATTCCGCTTCACGACCTTCAAGCTGTCGCAGATGACGCTCTCTATCGTGGTGAAGCGGTAGCTGCAGCGCAGACACTCCCTGCGGCGCCGCACGCCGGTTTCATCTTTCACCGCACGGGAATCGATGACCCTGTCTTCCAGACATCCGCATTTAGGACAGCGCATACTCACACTCATTCCACGTTTGCCGCCGCTTTTCCGAAAAACCGATCGGCTTCGCCCCTGCCGCGGCCGGACGATGACTACTCTGCGCTAGCGCAGCCACAGAAGCTCCAGGTTGTTCCACGGAGCGATCACCATTCCGGCGAAGGCCTGTTTCTCTTGAACGTGCTCACGCAAAAAAGCGACAATCTTCACGAAATCCGCCCAGTCACGCCGGCGCAGCGCCGCACGGTTGTCCGATGAGTGCTCCGCCAGAAAAATTCCCATAAGCAGCGATCCTGGACGAACATCCCTTGCGGACATCTCCGACATCACGGACTCCAGACATTCCGTAGGACGGTTCCCGCTGCCGATCACCATCACTGCATCGGCCACCTTGAGAAAATCGCCGACCGATCCGCAGCTCAGGTCGCCGTCCTCCGTCCGATCGTGATAAAAATCCGGCACCGCGACCGTGAAACGGGAACAGAACGTCCCGAGCGTCTGTCGGAAGTCCGCGAGGTCGACAAGTAGCTGCCGTATGAGGATGTCGTTGTCGCGTCCGACCCCGTAGGCTCTGTCGCTCCAGAGGTAGATCGCGTTGGACGGCAGTTCCGGACTGGCCAGCGTGAACATATGAACCTCGGATGAGACCGTGACGCCGCTGAACGCCGACCCGCGTCCGGCAAGAAATCCGGCGAGTTTCAGCGCGGCGGCATGCAGCGGTCTCGGCTCGGAAAATTTACGCTGCAGCACAGTGCCGAAACGGCGCGGCACATAGTCGCGCTGCAGCAGCATTATTTCACACTCAACCGACGCGTCTTTCGCGGCTTTCGCCAAATCGCCCAGAAGTTCGCCTGACGCCGAGTCCAAGTCGGATATGGTTTCCGGCGGCGCCACAAAATATAACCGGTTCAATCCAAGCGCCGCGGCGCGTTCCGCAAGCTCTGTCGGCCGAGTCCGGTAAAGAAGCCACTGACGCGGGTGCAGCACCGTTCCGCGGACCGGAGCCGACGCCATCGCATCCGAGAGCGACCTCCCGCGCTCAGCCAGTTCCGACGTGACCTCCGGAATCGGCACAGGCGTCCCGTCCTGACTGCGGCATCCTGTCGGCAGCCAGCACAGCGACACGGTCAGCGCCGTAAGAGCGGTCAACCGACGACGCAAAATTCTCAAAGTTGCAGATTTCATAGCATCCGATCCGGACAGCCAAGGAGAATCACTCCCCGCGTCATCCGAGGAAGTCATTCGCCGACACTGCGGATCGTAAGATACACTGTTTCCCCTGAGAAAGCAACTTGCGCACCGGCGAAAATCCAGCACGGACATCCCCGCCGTCCGTAGAAGGAGGTCAGGCGGAGACCGCCGTCCGGCTCCTGCGGTGCTCTCCAACCGACGCACCGCTTACTGAACCGATCTTCCCGGCGACGCGCCGACACACGGCGAAGCCACTCAAGAACACTTGCAAAGAGCATCGGTAAAACTTATATTAAGCCGTATTCCCCGCCTTGGAATGCCGTCACGTCAACGCACTGCGGGATCCGCCGGCGTCTGCGTCAAACGGAAATGCACAAGACGGATTTCCGGGAATTTTTGAAATTCAACATGACCTTGCTCCGACTCGCGGCTCTCATGCAGAACTGACGGCATCTGCGGAGCACCGTTCGTCCTCTTCGAAGAAATCAAGTCGATGACCAACCGCAGACAGCAGCGCATTCTCAAGAGCTCCATCGGCGTCGCCTGCGCCACGCTCCTGAGCAGGCTTCTGGGGCTTGTCCGCGTCATGTTCGAGGCAATGACGCTGGGCGGCGGCGCCGCCGCCAGCGCATGGCAGCTGGCGTTCATGGCGCCCAACCTGTTCCGACGGCTGCTAGGAGAGGGTGCGCTCGGCACGGCAATGATCCCGATGATCGCCCACACGGAGGCGAGACGCGGCATGGGACAGGTGCGCAAGGATCTGGCGGTAATCCTCACCGCGCTGACAGTGCTGCTGTCTCTGATTACGGTCACCGTGTCGGCGGCTGCGGCACTGATGCTTCCGCATGTCACCGCAGTTCACAACCGGATGGCTCTGCGCCTGCTGCCGTTTCTGATGCCGTACGCCATACCCATATGTCTGGTGGGTGTCATATGCGCCATTTTGAACTCGCGCAAGGTTTTTTTTCTGCCGGCTCTGAGCGCATTGCTGCTCAATGTGTTCCTTATCGCGGGGCTGTCCGTCAGATTGTGGCAGCACGACGGTCCGCTGTACCCTTTCCTGAAGCTGCTCTCGCTGCTGGTGCTTGTCTCCGGCTCATTGCAGCTGGCTCTGATGATCTGGCTTCTTTTCCGCAGGGGAGTCTTTCCCGATTTCCGGGAGCTGCGCCGGCGGTGCTGGAGCAATCACCGCAGGGTTCTGGGCGAATTATATCGTCTGGTGCTTCCGGGCTTCATCGGCGGCGCGGCGCTTCAGGTAAGTTTTCTGGCGGATCGGATTCTGGCGTCGTACCTCGGTCCGCAGGCGGTGCCGGCGCTGAGCTACACCGACCGGATTATAGATCTTCCCATCGGCATATTCGCTCTGTCGCTAGGCTCCGTACTCATGGCCAATATGTCCAATGCCGCGGCGCACGAGGATCTCGAGTCGCTGGGAGAGGATCTGGCGTTCGGCCTGCGCCAGGTATATTTCGTCTGCGTGCCGATGGCGGTGTTCGTGATGGTTTTCCGCGAGCCGGTCATACGTATTCTGTTCCTGCACGGCAACTTCACGACGTCGGATCTTTCCGAGACCTGTCAGGCTGCGCTGTTTTACGGAGCCGGCATTCCGGCGTTCTGCTCGCAGAAAGTCATACTGCCGGCGTTCTACGCCCGCAAAAAAATGCTCACCCCCCTCCGCGTGTCGCTGCTGTGCATCTTCGTCAACCTGATATTGAACCTGATATTGATGTGGCCGCTGAGGCAGGGCGGCATCGCCCTGGCGACGGTCGTATCCGCCTTCCTGAACAACACGCTGCTGCTGCGCACACTGCGCCGCGAAGACGTTCCGTTCAAACCGCTGACTCTGGCGTCAACGCTGATGCGGACACTCGCCGCATCGTCGGCCGCGGCAGGATGTTTTTTCATCTACCCTCACCTGCAGCGCCGTCTCACTGTGCCGGTCGCAGGGGAGTTGGCCCCCTTTCTGATCGCACTGGTGTGTTTTTCATCAGTTTATCTGGCGTCATGCTGGCTCCTGGGATGCCGTGAGCCACGGGAGATGCTGCGGATCTTCATCGGCAACTCAGAGCGGCGGACGACGCATCGGCATCACCTGTCCCGCCGGGACGCTACGGAAAAATGCGGCAAACGTTGAATGGCCGGCTCCGCTGCGAGCGACAGAATATGTAAACGTGGCGACGGAGCGGGAACACACGTCCGGCATCCGCCCGATGCGCGGAGCCGCCGTCGACGAAACATGAAATGGAAGGATTTTGACTGCGGATTATGGACAGGTTTCAATTTGATCCCGTGGAAGACCTGATTGACGCCGTCGGCCGGGGCGAGACAGTGATCATAGTCGATGACGAAGATCGGGAAAATGCGGGCGACCTGGTGGTTGCCGCCGCTCACGCCACGGCCGAGGCGATCGCCTTTATGTCGGCCAATGCGCACGGCGTGATCTGCGTGCCGATCACGCGGGAGCGGGCGCAGGAACTGCGGCTTCACGCCGGCTCCGATTCCATGCACTCACGGGACAAATTCGATGCCGCTTTCACGCAAAGTGTCGACGTGTGCCCAGACGCTGTCTCCGCATCCGCCGACAACCGGGCGGCCACGGTGGCGGCGCTGCTCGACCCCGCGTCGAAGCCGGAGTCGTTCTCCAGCCCCGGACATGTCTTTCCGATCATAGCACGGGACGGAGGCGTGCTCCGCCGCACCGGACACACGGAAGCGGCCGTCGATCTGGCCCGGATGTCCGGTCTGGCTCCCGCCGCGGTAATATGCGAGATAATGGACAACTGCGGCAATGTGGCGCGGCTTCCGCAACTGGACGCGTTCCGCAGGAGGCATAATCTCAAATGGGGGTCCGTGGCGGATCTCGTCAACTACCGCCGGCGCCGCGAGGTGCTGATTGTCAGAGGTGCTCGTGCGCACCTGCCGACATGCTACGGCGACTTCGACATCATCGCCTACCGCTCGAAAGTTCACACTCAGCTCGAGCCGGTGGCTCTGGTGCACGGCGACATCGTCAACAAGGAAAACGTGCTTGTACGCGTTCACAGCGAATGCCTCACCGGAGATGTTTTCGGTTCTCTCCGCTGCGACTGCGGCGATCAGCTGCATCACGCCATGCGACTGATAGTTCAGAACGGTTCCGGAGTCATCGTTTATCTGCGCCAGGAGGGACGTGGCATCGGCATTTTCAACAAGATCAGCGCCTACAAACTCCAGGACGAGGGATACGACACCGTCGACGCAAACAGGAAGCTCGGATTCCCCGCGGATCTGCGCGACTACGGCATCGGTGTGCAGATTCTGCTGGATCTCGGACTGAAGTCAATCCGGCTGATGACCAACAATCCGCTGAAGCTGGTCGGACTTGCGGGATTCGGCATCTCGGTGACCGAAAGGGTGCCCATCGTCATTCCGCCCGGCAAAGACAACGCCGGATACCTGCGTACCAAAAAGGAACGGATGGGGCACATGTTTTAGCATGCACGGATAATCCGGACAGAGACGCGAAGATCGGAACGAATGACACAGAACGCCCGTCAGCGTTTCTTCAATCGGTAGGATCCGCCGGGGACGTCTTCAATGGTGAATCCGGCACGACCGATCTCGTCACGCAGCCGATCGGATTCGGCAAAATTCCTCGCCTGCCGCGCCGCACGACGCTCCTCCGCCAAGGCGACAACCCGCTCCGGAGCGGCGTCGCCGCCGGGTGCGGACTGAGCTTCAGCTCCGCCGACCGTCAGGCAACCGAAAACTCTGTCGAAACTCCGCAGCATCTCCAGCACGCGTCGAGAGCCGGACGCACCGAGCGCATCGGAATCCAGCAACCGGTTCGCACCCTTGAGCAGTTCAAAAAGAGCCGCATTCGCGCCGGAAATATTCAGATCATCGCTTATTCCCCGCTCGAATTTTGCTTCCGCCGACTGCAGCAGCTCCGTAAGATCGTCAGAAACCTCCGACGGAGTGTCCGAATCCTGAAACTCTCCACGACTCAGGCGGCCGATCAGATCATCCACGCGGCGCAGGATGTCGCGCGCCTGCTCCAGTGCATTGAAGGTGAAATTGAGCTTCCGCCGATAGTGCGTACCAATCAGCACCCAGCGTATCTCCCGTCCGGACCAGCCGCGTTCCAGCAGGTCGCGCAACGTGTAGAAGTTGCCCAGCGATTTAGACATCTTCTCGCCGTCGACCATCAGGTGTGCGCAATGAAGCCAGTAATTCACCCAGTGTCTTCCGGTCGCCGCCTCGCACTGAGCGATTTCATCCTCATGATGAGGAAACATGTTGTCTACGCCGCCTGTGTGGATGTCGAAACACTCTCCCAGATACTTCATGCTCATGGCGCTGCATTCGATGTGCCATCCCGGGCGGCCGGGGCCCCACGGACTGTCCCACCACACATCGCCGTCCGCAGCGTCGCGCGCCTTCCACAAGGCGAAGTCGCCGACCGCCTCCTTGACGTACTCGTCGTTCTTTATCCGGACTCCGGAACGCTGGTTGCTCCTGTCAATCCTGGCAAGTCTGCCGTATGACGGGAAGCTGTCGATGGAAAAATAGACGCAGCCGTCGTCCGATTGATACGCGCACCCTCTGCTGCACAGTTTCTCGATCAGCGCTATCATCTCCGGGATATGCTCGGTGGCCGCCGGATAGCGAGACGCCGGCTCGATGTTCAACGCCCTGAGATCATCGAAGAAAGCCTGTTTGTATCGAGCCGTAAAGTCTCCCAGCGCCATGCCGGCGGCCTGGGAATCGCGGATGGTCTTGTCGTCGACATCCGTCAGATTCATCACATGAACCACACGCAGTCCGGCATATTCCAGCGTCCGGCGCAGAAGATCCTCGAAAACATATGCGCGGAAATTACCGATATGAGCGTAATTGTACACCGTGGGGCCGCAGGTGTACATTTTCGCCGTGCCCTCCTCGACGGGCCGGAACTGCTCCACGCTGCGGCTCAGCGTGTTGAACAAAGAAATTTCCATACTCGACCTAGATTTGATTTATTCATCCGCCGCTGCCGGACGATCCCGCATCCGCGATTTCCGTCGTGCGCGGCATCGTTTTCTCTCTGCGGTTCACGAGTTGCAGAACGGTTCTTAATGTATGCCGAACTCCCGTGAATTTCAAAAGCGGCCTTTAATTTCTCCGGCGGACGATTGCATTCGCCGGAATGGCTCCCCTCCCATTCGAGCAGGCCATTCGCTCCGTCCGACTAACTCTGAGGAGGATGACGTTTTTCAGAGATGTCATTGGAAAAAAAACCGAACAGGCATTATAGTACGCGCACCTGATGCCCGCAGTCCGCTGCTGACAGGTTGACCATTTTCGGAGAGATGGCTGAGTGGTCGAAGGCGACGGTCTCGAAAATCGTTGTACGGGCAACCGTACCGAGGGTTCGAATCCCTCTCTCTCCGCCAGTATTTCGTTTTTTTCCCCTCAAATTATTCTTATTTGGTTTTATGTCGATTAAATTTTGTATGTCAGATTATATGTCAGATTTCGCCCGATCCGTCAGGGTTTTCCGGGCGTTTTTCCTGTCCGGCTTTTGAGTGTTTCATCCGCTTCTTTCCCGGTTTTACAACATTCTGAGCTAACATAACCTTTCCCATTCCAGCATTCCGCCGACATGTATTCCGGATGTAT